>UQMV01000014.1 GCA_900542315.1 uncultured Collinsella sp. | reverse complement strand
GGTGTAAGAGGCGGGGCATGCCCCGCCTCTTACACCACATCTCTGCGCGCTACCGGTCGCCTCAAACAATTAGCCGGCTAAGAGCGTCCATGGCTACCCAAAAGCTGTACGCCAGCATCCAAAGATGTCGGAAATGGTCGACTTTGGATGCTGGCGTACATGTTTGGGTCGTATAGGTTGGGGCGAGCCGGTCGCAACGCGAGTGTTAGAGCAGGTTCTTCTGCACCCACGCGATGATGTCGCTCGACTCGTAGAGCGGCTTGCCGTCGATGAACAAGCAGGGAACCTGGCGTTTTCCGCCGACGGCGATGAGCGTCTGCTCGGCCTCGGTATCGGTCGAGATATTGCGCTCGGGGATGGCCACACCGTTATCGGCAAGGAATCGCTTGACTTTTATGCAATACGGGCAGCCGGTCATAACGTACAGCGTGAGCTCATGATTAGTAGCCATGGGTCTCCAATCGGTTGAGGTTTCGATTGAAATACCCAAAGCAGCCGCGGTCTATGCGCGCGTCAACGACGACTCGATGGCCTGGACCAGAAACGCCGTGGCTCCGGTGCCGCAGGGCTTGTCGTAGTAGTCAACAAAGCGCTGATCGGCAAGATAGCCGTGGGCGAGGCCCAGGTATGCTTCGTCTTGGGGCTCGTGTCCCCAGTTAAGGGCAATCCATCGACGGTGCATTGCGACAAGTTTGTGGGCCTCGTTGCTCTCTGGGTCGCCAATGCCCATGGCAATCGAAAGTTGGCCCAGAACAGCGCGTTCAAGTTCCTTCATGTCGTTCCATGTCTCGGGGTCCATATCCAGCAGTGCTTCGTTTGCTGCATCGATAGCCTCATCGCCATAGCGCGCCCGCGCTTCAGCGCCGTAGCGCTCCTCGTTTTCCTGCACGGTGCGCCAGCGCTCCAGTTGCGGCAGGACGGCGCCCATGAGCGAGACGGCTTCGTCGAGCGACATGCCGGTGTTTTGCGCCAGCCGCGGGGCGCAATCCTCGATCATTGCCTCCATGGTGGTGTCGTAGGTGTACTTGCCGTGGTCGTAGCACCACTTGCAGTAATGGTCGGTCGTGGCGCCCGTGGCATCGGTGCCGCAGTCGTCGGGCGTGAGTATCATGCCGCAGCTCTGGCAATAATGCTCGGGCATTTCGAGCAGGTGGGACAGTGGCTCGCCGGTTACGGCGGCAATGAGCTTCATCATGTCGATGCCCGGGGTGACCTCGCCGCGCTCCCAACGGCTGACGGCTTGGCGTGTGACGAAGAGTTTGGCGGCGAGCTGCTCTTGGGTAAGGTGATGGGCGCGACGGATGGCAATGAGCTTTTCTGCAAAGGCCATAGCGGCTCCTTTCTGCTGGTTGTTGAGTTAAGCATACGCGGCGGCACGCATCCTTCCAAGCAACCGTTGGTTGCATGCAGATGGCGATGAGGGGGAATCGCCGCCTGCTGCCTGCGCGCCTGTGCCGTACAATGACCGACATGGAACCTATTGCATACATACATACCGACCTGCCGCAGAAGTTCGGCATTCCGCGCAACAGCTTTTTGGCGCCCCATCTGCAGGGACGCATTGTCTTTGAGCCGGAATTTGCCTCCAGCGCGGCAGTTGAGGGCCTGGACTCCTTCTCTCACCTGTGGCTGCTGTGGCGCTTTGAAAACGGAACGCCCGGCGGTACCGCCAAAGACATCGCCGCCGATGCCAAGACGCAGGACAGGTCCGGCACCAACGCCAAGTGGTCGAAGACCGTGCGTCCGCCGCGCTTGGGCGGTGCCGAGCACGTGGGCGTCTTTGCCACGCGCAGCCCGTTTCGGCCCAATCCCATCGGTCTTACCTGCGTCAAGCTCAGCCGCGTTGAACTTACCGGCGACGGTCCCATCATCCACGTACTCGGGGCCGACCTGCGCGACGGCACGCCCATTTACGATATCAAGCCCTACATTCCGTTTGCGGATTGCCATCAGGATGCGGCCGGCGGCTGGATTGAAGATGCGCCGTGGCAAGAGCTCGACGCTGACTTCCCGCAAACGCTGCAGGATATGGTCCCGCCCGCAAAACTCCCCGGCTTGATCGAAGTCCTTCGCCAGGACCCGCGCCGCGCGGGCAGCAAACACGAGCCGAACCGCGTTTACCATCTGGCTTACGCCGGGCTCGACATATCCTTTACGGTTGACGGAACCAGACTGACGGTAACCGCCATCAGCGACGCGCAGGGCTAGCCGGTCATTCGTCTGCATCCGTCAAATTCAATAGCAAAACCCGTGCCAAAACCGCCCGCGCTGGTGGACAATAACGCCTATCAAAACAATCAACCTTGCACGGGAGCGCAGCATGAAATACGACTTCACCTCGATCATTGACCGCCACGACATGGATGCCATCGCCGTCGACTCCTGGGGCGAGATCCCCGGTATGGCGCCGAACGTGCCCGACGAGGGCTTCGACCGCATCCCCATGTGGGTGGCCGACATGAACTTTGCCACGGTGCCAACGGTTCAGGAGCACATCATTAAGCGCGCCAAGCACCCCATGTTTGGCTACTTCCATCCGCGCGCCGAGTACTTCGACCGCATCATCGAGTGGCAGAGCCGTCGCAACGGCGTTGAGGGCCTGCTCCCCGAGCATATCGGCTACGAGAACGGCGTGCTGGGCGGGGTCGTGTCGACGTTGCGCGCCCACGTGCAGCCGGGTGACGCAGTGCTCGTCCATAGCCCCACCTATATCGGCTTTACCAAGTCCATCGAAGCCGCTGGCTATCGCATTGTCCATAGCCCGCTTAAACTCGACGAGCAGGGCATCTGGCGCATGGACTTTGAGGACATGGAGCATAAGCTCGAGCAAAACTGCATCCATGCCGCGGTCTTCTGCTCGCCGCACAATCCCTGCGGCCGCGTGTGGGAGCACGACGAGATCGAGCGCGCCATGGACATCTATCGTCGGCACGATTGCGTGGTAATTTCGGACGAGATTTGGTCCGACATCATTCTGCCGGGGCACAAGCACATCCCGACACAGTCGGTGAGCGAGGATGCCCGCATGCGCACGGTTGCCCTCTACGCGCCGAGCAAGACGTTTAACCTGGCGGGCCTCGTTGGCAGCTACCACATTATCTACAACGAGACGCTGCGCGACCGCGTATGCGCCGTGTCCGATAAAACCCACTACAACGAGATGAACGTCCTCTCCATGCACGCGCTTATCGGCGCCTACCAGCCGCAGGGCTACGAGTGGGTCGATGAGCTCAGCCAGGTTATCAAGGGCAACGTCGACTACTTCTGCAATTATGTGGACGAGCATTTTGAGGGCGTGAATTATTCGCGCCCGCAAGGCACCTACATGGTGTTCCTGGACTGCGCGGAGTGGTGCCGCGTGCACGGCCGCGACATCCAATGGCTGCTCGACGAGGGCGCGCGTGTGGGCGTGGGCTATCAGGACGGCCGTCCGTTCCACGGGCCCTGCCATATTCGCGTGAATCTGGCGCTGCCGCTTTCGCGCGTAAAGGAGGCGTGCGAGCGTCTGGACCGCTACGTTTTCAATGCATAGCTAACGACCTCGCGAACGGGGCCTTCTGGCTGGATTTGCTGGAAGGCCCCGTATGGCAAGGCGACGGTAAACGGATAGCGACAACGGCATCGGCATGAGCGAAGAGTTTCAGCGCGGGCGTTGCGGAACGCTATAGCGAGGCGGCACCGTGCTGCCTGATGCGGGCGAGCATGCTTTTGAGCTTGTCAAAGTCGAGCGGCTTGGGCAAGTGCGCGTTCATGCCGGCATCGTGGGCCGCCTGCACGTCCTCGGAAAAGGCATTGGCGGTGAGTGCGATGATGGGGATGTCGGCGGCGTCGGACTTGTCGCTCAGGCGGATTGCGCGGGTCGCTTCGTAGCCGTCCATGCCCGGCATCATAACGTCCATCAGAATGGCGTCAAAGCTGCCGGCGGGTCGCCCAACATAAAGCTTGACCGCTTCGCTGCCGTCGGCGGCGCGTGTCACGATAACTCCTTCGGTTTCGAGCAGTGCTTGGGCAATCTCGGCGTTGAGTTCGTTATCTTCGGCCAGAAGGACATTCATATCGGTAAGCGAGCAGCTATCTGCCAGTTCGCTTACGCATTCCCTCGCTTGAGGGTTCTTGTCGATATCGAGCGGGATTTCAACATCGAACGTACTGCCCACACCGAGTTCGCTCGAGATTTCGATGGTGCCACCCATCATATCGATGAGCGATTTAACGATTGCCATGCCGACGCCCGTCCCTTGGAACTTGCTACGGGCATCGTTGCCCTCCTGGGCAAACGGCTCGTAGATGTGCGCTAAAAACTCAGGCGTCATGCCAATGCCGGTATCCGAGATGCTAAAACAAAAGAGCGCGTGCTCATCGTTAATCGGCTTGACGGTGGACCAGAATGTGACGGCACCGCCATGCTTGTTGTATTTGATGCTGTTGTCCAGCAGATTGATAATAATCCGCCGGATGTGGGTGGGGCTGCCAATTAAGTATTGGTTGACGATGTAGGGGTCGCTGGTGTCCAGCATGGTGATGCCGCGATCCGTTGCGCGGAGCTTGCACAGGATCAGCGCGTCGTCACACAGCTCTTTTAGATTGAACGACTCATGTTCGAGCGTTACTTTCTGCTCTTCGATCCTGCCCATCTCGAGAAGATCGTTGATGAGCGAAAGCAGGTGATTGGCGGCAACGCGTGCCTTGGCGCGGCTTTCGCGCGCGACCTGCATGTCGCCCTCCTTTAATTCCTCGATTTCGATGAGGCCCAAGATGCCATTAAGCGGCGTGCGGATATCGTGGCTCATGCGCGTAAGGAACGCTGTTTTGGCGGCGTTGGCGGCGAGTGCTTTGTTTTCTTCGGTTTGCGCGCGCTTCAGTGCCCAGATAAGGATGGCAATGAAGGTAAGAAGCATGCCGATGATAACGGTGGCGATTGCGCTGCGGTTGCGGTAGATAAAACGGAACATGTCGGACTCTTGGGTTGAGTATGACGAGGAGTAGCTGCTGACGGAGAGCGATTCGCCGGCATTGATAATACCCTTGTTGATAATCCCCAATAGTTCGGGGTTACCGCGGCGCATCCAACACGAGAGCTCGGCGGTGTACGGGAGTTCCGACGTCTTGAGCTCATCGATATCGTAGAGGTCGCGAACGGTTTCAAGGCGCGAGCTGGGTACGATGGCGCACGTTGCTTCACCTTTGTTAAGGGCATCGATCACTGCTTCCTTGGAGGGGTAGCTAGTTATGGTCGAAGAGGGGTACAAGGTCTGTAGCTCGCGGTAGCTAACGAACGATGACGTTGTGCAGGCGATTTTCTTAAGGTTTTCGTTTAGATCGCCACCGACATGGAGGGCAACAAGCGGGACCGTTCCGAGCGAGTTGGATTGAATGAAACCGCATTGCTCGGCGAGATAATAGTCGCGATAGATTGGCAGAGCGACATCGATCTTTCCCTTCGAGAGGGCCTCTGACATTTTTTTATGGTCGGTAAAGACGGTCGTCTTGACCTTAATTCCAAATTTGTCGCGAAGTGTTGTGAGGAGTGAGGCAAGCGAGCCCTCCATCTCGCCGTCAGCGTTTTGGGCGCAGTAGGGGAGCAGGTCTGTAAGATACCCGACCGTAATGCTGTTGCCGTGTGCCTTGAGCCAAGCGGTCTCAGAGCTGGCGAGCGATGATGATCCACTGTTTTGGGTGGAGTAATTCGACTTGACCTCATCGTTATAGCGAGGATTGACGCGGTTGATTGCCGTCATGGCGGCGTTGATGTCATTCATCAGATCGGGCCGGCTTTTGGGGACGGCAAAGTAGTAGTCGCTGGAGCCAACGTAAAACATGGGCGAGGCGTCGGGGGACGAAATGGTGTCGTTCATGATGATGGCGTCGACTTCGTCGTTTGCGAGTGCGTCAAACAGGGCGCTGCCGCCATCGATTTCTTTAAACGTGCAGGTGATGCCTTCGTTGGCGAGCCATTGCTTGCCAACAGTGGTTTGCATGACGCCGGGGTTGCAACCAATGGTGAGACCTTCGAGTGCCTCGGGGTCGCCCTTAGAGAGGTCGTCGCGATCAGGCTTGGCGTAGATGTAGTAGCGCTCGGTGCCTTCGGGGTTTGAAGAACAGAGCAGCTTCTGTGCGCGCTCTGCAGAGTATGAGATGTTGGGCATCAGGTCGATCTCGCCGGCCTCGAGCATGTCCATGAGCTCGGTAAAGGTGCCGCTGACGTATTCGTATTTCCATCCTTTGGTGTAATACGAGAGGGTTTGCAGGTAGTCATAGCCCCAACCCGAGAGGCGCTCCCCGGGTGTGCCTTCCTGGTAACCCTGGCTGGTTACGAGCCAGCCGACGCGGACCGTCTTGACTTGCTGGTCGGAGTCGGCGGCAAAGGCCGGGGCGGGGATGACGGTGCTCAGTATGGCGAGTGCGGCAAGCGCGACGGCTAGGGTGCGATATAGAGCTAAGCGAAGGATGGCGGAAGGTTTCACATGCAATCCTATCGAATCGAGGCAGTACCGCATAAGGATACCAGCTCAGCCTGCCTAATGCCCGGCAGTTGGGGACGTTCTCTTTCTGCCGGCAGTTGGGGACAGCCCCTTTCTGCCGGCACAAGAGGAACGTCCCTAACTGCCGGTTGCAAGAACGTTCCCAACGACTAGTTACTTTTCGTGAATCTGCTTGCCGCAAAGGTGTTCAATTGAAATCTCGTAGAGTTGGACACCCTTGATGCTTTTGGCAATTTCCTCCTCGACCTCTTCGGCAGAAGGGTAGTACTTAAGCGCGAGCTGGCGGACTTTGTCCTCGACAAACGCGGGAGTCTCATCAACCAGGTGACAACGGCCAAAGACCACGGTGCTCATGACGTAGGGAGCCCAGTCATCTTCCATGTACCGTTCGTTGCCGTAAACGGTAAAGCAGACTTTGTCATCACGTCTGAGTGAATCGACCTTGTGGCCGGCCTTGGCTCCATGGAAATAAATTTTGTCGTGTTCGGGATCAAAGAAATAGTTAACGGGAATAGCGTAGGGGTAGCCATCGTCGCCGTTGACGGAAAAAACGCCGCGCTTGCAATCGGCGAGCAGCTCTCGCGCCTGCTCATCGGTGATGGCGCGCTTTTTCCTGCGAAGAGGTCTAAACATTGTGGACTCACTTTCTATTTGCCTGCTGCGGGCATGACGGTGGGCGGTATGTCTATATCAAGATACTCGTTCAGGTAGTCATTGGGCACCCGGCAGTTGGGGACAGTACCTTTCTGCCGGCACAAGAGGAACGTCCCTAACTGCCGGTTTGTGCGACAATACCGAGCGAACGTGATTGGACGTCTGGGAAAAGGGGCTGCGATGAAAAGACTGAGGACGCTGGCCGACGTGTTGCGCCAGGCTGGCTTTGCGCGCATCACGGGCCTGTTTCTTATCTTTTACCTGCTGTGCTCAACGGCTGTCTGGCTGTCCGAGCCTACAACCCTTACCTTTGGCGATGGACTCTGGTTTAGCTTCGAGACCGTGTCCACCATCGGTTTTGGCGATATTCCGGCAGAAACGCCGGTTGCCCGCGCCATCACGGTCATCCTGAGCGTCATCAGCATCTTCTACATCGCCATGCTCACGGGCGTGGCGGTGAACTACTGCAACATGCTCATCAAGATGCGTCAAAAGGACACTATGGCGCGCTTTATGGACGACCTGGAGCATCTGGAAGAACTCGATCGCGACGAGCTCGCCGATCTATCGCGTCGCGTGCGCGAGTATCGTCGACGTCAGCGCTAAAACGAACGCCGCGCTCGGCGGCAAGGGAGACTGAAATTGAACATCACCGTATATCTGGGCGCCAGCGCCGGCAACGACCCGGTGTTTCTGCCGGCAGTGCAAGAGCTTGGCGCATGGATTGGCGCCAGTGGGCATGCGCTGGTGTACGGCGGATCCAAGTCGGGCCTGATGGGTGCGCTCGCCGATAGCGTGCTTGCCGCCGGTGGGCACGTGACGGGCGTGGAGCCAAGCTTTTTTATCGAGGCCGAGTTTCAGCACGATGGTATCGACGACCTGATCGTGACGAGCGATATGGCGGAGCGCAAAGCCAAGATGATTGAACTCGGCGACGCGTTTATCGCTTTTCCGGGCGGCACGGGCACGCTCGAGGAGATCTCCGAGATCATGTCCGCCGTATCGCTGGGGCACCTCAACGCACCGTGCATTCTGTACAACTTGGATGGCTACTACAACGACCTTAAGGCACTGCTCTGCCGCATGATCGATAAGGGCTTGTCGAGCCCGCGTCGCCAGCAAGGCATCTATTTTGCCGATAGGCTGAGTGAGATTGCCTCGATCATCAACGGCTGAGCTTTGGATGGGACTTGCGTCATGCCCAATGGTGACGTTTGCGGCGTGGATGGCTTGCTCATCTGCGCCGGGACCGTTCTAAAATAAAACTTATCTATGTCAATTAAGACCACGGGAGGACCCGATGGATAAACTTGCCAAGCCTACAAACCGTGCGCTGTTCTTGGTCAGCGTCGCCGTGACCGGTGCGTTTGCAGGTGCCGCGGTCTGGCTGTTCTTTTTTGCGATGGAGCACGGCATCGACTATCTGTGGACCGAGATTCCGCATATGCTGGGCGTCGCTTCGCCCGAGCTCGCCAGTGGCCCGTTCGGTTTTTTGCCGTATCCGTTTTTCGTCTGCTTGCTTGGTGGTCTAGTGATCGGCCTGTACGAAAAGGTAACGGGTACCAAGACCGACGACCTCAACCAGGTGATGGCCAAGGTAAAGCAGGACGGTCGCTATCCGTATGACAACCTGGGCAAGCTGTCGGTCGCGGCGCTGCTGCCGCTGCTGTTTGGCGGAAGCATTGGTCCCGAGGCCGGCCTGACCGGCGTTATCGCGGGTCTATGCAGCTGGGTCGGCGACCGCATGCGTCGCTTTGGTGCCGAGTTTAGGGAGCTTACGCTGCTGGGCACCCAGGCCGCCTTGACGGCACTTTTCACTGCGCCCGTCTTTGGCTTTGTGGCGCCGCTTGCCGGCAGTGCCGACGGCCAGGACGCCGGCGATGGCGAGTCCGATGCCGACGAGATCACCATCAAGCTGCCCAAAGCGCAAAAGACCGTGGTTTATGGCATCGCGATTGCCGGCGGCCTGGGCACCTACCTGTTGCTCGGCCAGCTTATGGGCGGCGGCATGGGCATGCCGAGGTTTGAGGCTGCCGAGGTGGGCAACTTGGAAATTGCCTGGCTCATCCCCCTGGCGCTTATTGGCACCGTCTGCGGCTGGCTCTACTTTGTCTCCGAACACACGAGCGAGGCGCTGGCCCACGCCATAGGGGACCGCCCCGTCGTCAAGGCCATGCTGGCCGGTCTGGCACTCGCCATCTGCGGCACGGTCCTGCCCTACACCATGTTTGCCGGCGAGACGCAGGCCGACGTGCTCATGGAAACCTATCTGACGATCCCCGCCGGCGTGCTCATCACGACGGGCCTCGTTAAAGCCATGCTGACGCCTGCCCTCATCAACCTGGGCTGGCGCGGCGGCCACTTCTTCCCTGTTATCTTCTCGGGTGTGAGCCTGGGCTACGGCCTTGCCATCCTCACCGGCGCCGATCCGGTCTTTTGCGTCGCCGTGTGCACGGCTTCGACGATGGGTGCCGTTATGCGCCAGCCCGTTATGGTCGTGGGCCTGCTGCTCATGTGCTTCCCGCTCAAGGGCATCGTCTGCATGATCATCGCCGCCGTTATCGCTGCGGGCATTCCGCTGCCCAAACCGCTGCGGAAGTAATAGTCTATTTCGACTCGCTTACCATTCGATTAACAAACCGCCCGAGATCGTATTTAAACGACCTCGGGCGGCTGCTGTTTAGAGCTTTCTCAGCTCGATTGCGATGGTGTTGAGGTAATCGAGCGCGCCTGCGTCAACTGCGGCGCGGTCGCCTGCTGCGTACTCGTTGTCGCAGACAAGCCAATCAGACCAGGCTTCTGCCGTGCAGAGCATGGGGCGCATCGAAACGATCTCGACGCCAGGGGTGGGCTCGATCATGGCATGCCACCAGGCTATGTCGTGCATGTAGTCGAGCTGCTCGGGCGTCCATGATTTGAGCAGACAATCGGGGAGGTTATCGTGGCAATCGTGGACCATGCCTGGGATGCTCAGATAAAGCATGCCACCCTGCTTAACGTAGGGGAGCAGCCGCTCGCCCAGATACCGAGGGTCGCGGCCAAAGTAGTTGTATGAGTCGACGCTCACGACCGCATCGAAAAAGGCATGCTCAAATAGTAGACCCTGCGAAGCATCGGCTTGTACGGGATGAATTGTTTCAGGCGAGATGCCAAGCGAATCGAAGAACGCTCGGTTCTCGACGGGGTCACTCCACAGATCGACGGCGTAGGTGTTAAACCCGTACTCGCGGGCGAGCAGGGCACTGGTAATGCCGGTGCCCGATCCAAGGTCGCAGACGCTGGCTCCGCGGGGGATATCTGCATCGCGAAGCAACTCTTCACAGAGCTTGAGGGGGTTGGGCCCCATGATCTTAGAGCGCACGAGCGTCGTGTCGAAGCTGTTGGCTTTTGGGAAGGAATGAGATTCCAAAGACTGCATTGTTCTTTCCTATCAGGTGCAATGTTGGCAGATGATGGAGCGGGAACGGCGCAACAAATCACGGCCGCAAGATGGCCGTTTTCCTATTGGTATGCGATTAACCGTTCCCTAAAGAACAATGACCAAAAAGACATCCCCTTGGATGATCGAAATTGGGCCGAGACCCGTGACGCCTTCATTGTAGAACGATGTGCCCGCGCTGGGGTATGTCATTTGTAACAAGTTTGTGGGCGGCCTGGGCCTTACTCGGCATCGGCGCTATTTCCAGATAGACAGCGTGGCGGTGCCCAGAATGATGAGGACGAGGCCGACGATACCGCGGCGCGAGAGCTTTTCGTTAAAGGCCAGGCGTGCAAACAGCACCGATACGAAAATCGAGAGCTTGTCGATTTGGACCACAACACTTACTTGACCAGCAGCAATGGCGTAGTAGTAGAGCAGCCATGACGCACCGGTCGCAATACCCGATGCCGCAAGGAATGCAAGTTCGCTGCGGTCGATATGTGTGAGCTGTCCCAGTTTGCCCTTGGCGGCGACGATCGCCCACGACATAACGAGTACCACACAGGTGCGGATGGCCGTCGCCAGGTTGGACTCCACTGCCTCGATGCCATTTTTGGCGAGGACTGAGGTCAAGGCCGCAAACACGGCGGCGCCGATCGCATAGACGAGCCAGGCCCGGTCTTGTTTTTGCTTTGTTCCGGCCGGCTGTTTCTTCTCAATCATCAAAAACGTGCCGAGCGTGATGACGGCGGTCCCCGCGAGCCTAACTGCCAGGTTGCTTGTTTCGCCAAAAAGCACAATGGCGATAAGCGCGGCGAGCACGGTGCTCATCTTATCGACGGGTACGACCTTGTTAACGTCGCCGACGCTGAGGGCCTTAAAGTAACAGATCCACGATGCGCCGGTGGCAAGTCCCGAGAGGGCGAGAAAGAGCCAAGCTTTGGCGGGAATGCTGTCAATGGTTTCAATAGAACCGGAAATCCCCGCCATTGCCCAAGCGAAAGCGAGCACCACGCAGGTCCGGATAGCGGTAGCGACATCGGAATCGGTGTGCTTGATGCCGCATTTAGACAAAATGGATGTGATGCCGGCAAAGAATGCCGAGGCTAGTGCCGCAGCGACCCATGACATGGGTGTGGTGCCTCCCCAAGAACGACTGCGCCAGATCTATGACGCACGTCCGATGATACCGCGCGCGGCTACAGGTCGCGCGCTTGGTAGACCTTGGTGCTGATGGTGGCACTGAGGGTGAAAAGCGCGAAGTCCAAGACGGCGATGCCGGCGCATAGGCAGCCGATAACGGCATGATCGGGATTCGCCCCGGCAAATGACATGAGCCAGTTGGTGATGGAGTTGGAGGAGCTCAACATTGCCATGGTGAAGCAACCGAGCAGCGCGAACAGAGCGACGGACAAGCGCAATGCCTCCATATGCCCAAATCGAAAGAACAGCGGCTGTGTTAGGAACACCAGCACAAGTGAGATGAGCATCGATGCGAACGAGGCGCTCACGATCTCAAAGATGGTCTGTCCGGTTGAGGAGATGCCCATGCCGTTGAAGAGCGGAAGGGCAATGATATTCAAAAGCGCAGCAGCGCATGCCATACTGGCCGAGAAAACAATGATGCACAGATAGCGCGCGCAGACGATGTCTTTGCGCGTGAAGGGCAGTGTTGCCCGGTAGCGCTCCCAACCGTTTTGATTGTCGTAGCCGGCCAACGAGTTCATCACCATGATGGGCGACATAGCGCTTACGGCGCAGGCCCCGGCGCTCATGCCGGAATCGCCATCCGACATGTTTGCAATGGTCAGAATGGCGAAGATGAACAATCCGACCCCCGCAATGCTCGGGATGAATGAGCGCATGATGGCGAATTCGGACATAAAGGCACGTTTCATTTGGAGGCTCCTTTCAGCGTAAGGCGCAGATAGTCATCAATGGTTGCGCGGTCGCATGGAAT
Source organism: uncultured Collinsella sp. (assembly GCA_900542315.1). Taxonomy (GTDB): domain Bacteria; phylum Actinomycetota; class Coriobacteriia; order Coriobacteriales; family Coriobacteriaceae; genus Collinsella. Next base: position 35,132 of record UQMV01000014.1, on the reverse strand, counting down.
CTCGGGGAAGGCCTCGAGCGCTTCGTGTCGGTTGGGCACGAGCACATCCACGCTATAGGTGTGGCGGGCAGCACGGGCGCCGTCGACGCAGGCCAAAAGCTCAGCGGCCTGAGCCTGGGTGCAGTGGGCAATGCCGGCGAGATCGGTAATGTCCTCGCGCGGCAGGTCAAAGACGATCGCCCCGTTATCGATGCAGACAACGCGATCGGCAGCGCGCTCAAGGTCGGATGTGATATGGCTCGAGAACAAAACGCCGTGCTGCCCGTCGGCGACAAAGGAGAGCAGCTCGTCGAGTAGCTCTTCACGTGCCATGGGGTCGAGACCGGCCGTGGCTTCGTCCAAAATGAGCAGTTCGGCTTTATGGCTGAGCGCGCAGGCGAGCTGCAGTTTCATGCCCATGCCGCGGGAGAGGGCCTTGACCTTTGCCTTGGGCTCCAAGCCGAATCGATCAATAAGGCCGCGGAACGTTTCGTGACTCCAGGTGGGGTAGGCGGACCCCACGGCGCGTTCGATCTCGGCAACCTTGAGCGTGGAAGGGAAGGGGCAGGCGTCTAGCACGAGGCCGATGCGAGAACGGGCGTTGCGCTGCAGTTCGTTCGATGCCCCCGCGCTACACTTCTGTCCCAGCAGGCGCACCTCGCCCGCATCGAGCTTTATAAGTCCAAGCGCGGCGCGAATGGTCGTAGTTTTGCCGGCGCCATTCGCGCCCACAAAGCCAACGATCTGGCCGGGCTCTACGCTAAGGCTGACATCGCGCAGCGAAAAGCGGTCGCTAACACGGCGCGACGCGCCCTTGAGTTCTAGCAGGTTTTGCATGGTATAGCCTTTCTTGCAGATGGCTACTGCATGGTTTCGGGCGCTACAAGATCGAGCATCTCGTGCAGCTTGTTGCGTGTGACGCCCAGGGTTTCGGCCTGGGTTGCCGCCTGCGCAAGTAGTTCTTCGATATGGCAGAGCTGGCTTTCGCGCAAGAGCTCCTGGTTGCCCTTGGCGACAAAGCAACCTTTGCCCTGCACGGTACAGATAAACCCGAGCTGCTCCAGATCGGTGTAGGCGCGCTTGGTGGTAATGACGCTTACGCCCAGGCCGCTCGCGAGCGCGCGAATGCTGGGAAGCTTGGCTCCCGCGGCGAGTGCGCCCGAAAGGATCTGGGACTTGACCTGCGAGGATATCTGCTCGTAGATGGGTTTGTCGCTCGAATTGGATAGGATAATGTCCACAGCGGCTCCTTAGCTGTTGGGCTACACGTGTATATAACCGGTAAGCACAGTATATATACACTATGCACAGTTGCGCAAGAGGAGATGTGGGATTGTTTGTCGGTAGGCAAAACACTGAGGCTCTATGCTCTATGCTCTTCAGTAATATCTCAATCTGTAACAGCAAGGGTCGATTTTGGCGGCTAGGTGTTACAGATTGAGATTCTGCCGAGGGACTCAACCGTTTGTCTCAATCTGTAACAGCAAGCGGGTTAAATCGGGTCTAACTGTTACAGATTGAGATCTTTCCGAGCCGCCTGTTCGTTCGTCTCAATCTGTAACAGTTAGAAGCCCAAAACCCGTCTAGATGTTACAGATCGAGACAAGCTGCCACTGCGGCCAAGGCAAGACTGATGAATTTGTCCTGATAGGTGCCCTATGGCGAGGTTTCACGGCTACAATAGGGCAGTTACATCGACGCAATGCATATAGAACGCAAGAAAGGATCCGCATGGCAAGCCTGTCGGATGAAATCTCGTCGCGCCGCACATTCGCGATCATCAGCCACCCGGACGCCGGTAAGACCACGCTTACCGAGAAGCTGCTGCTCTATACCGGCAGCATCCAGACTGCCGGCTCGGTCAAGGGCAAGAGCTCGGCCAAGCATGCTGTCTCGGACTGGATGGACATCGAGAAGGAGCGCGGCATCTCCGTCACCTCCTCGGTGCTGCAGTTCACCTATAACGGCGCCTGTGTCAACATTCTCGATACCCCCGGCCACCAGGACTTCTCGGAGGATACCTACCGTACCCTTATGGCCGCCGACGCTGCGGTCATGGTCATCGACGGCGCCAAGGGCGTCGAGGCCCAGACCAAAAAGCTCTTTAAGGTCTGCACACTGCGTCACATCCCCATCTTCACCTTTGTGAACAAGCTCGACCACGAGGCTCGCGATCCGTTTGAGCTCATGGAAGAGATCGAGAATGTCCTGGGCATCAATACGTATCCCATGAACTGGCCGATCGGCAGCGGCCGCAACTTCCGCGGCGTGTTCGATCGTCAGACTCGTCACGTCATTGCCTTTGAGGGCGACGGCCACGCCAACGCCACCAAGAAGGTCGCTGAGGTCGAGGCCGAACTGGGCGATCCTTCCATGGACGAGCTCATCGGCGAAGAAAACCATAAGAACCTGATGGACGATATCGAGCTGCTCGATGGTGCCGGCGACGAGCTCGATTTGGATGCCGTGGCCTGCGGCAAGCTGAGCCCGGCGTTCTTTGGCTCGGCGCTTACCAACTTTGGCGTGGAGCCTTTCCTGAAGGAGTTCCTGCGTCTGGCCCCGACGCCGCGCGCCTATACCGATACGCTCACCAGCGAACCGGTCGATCCCTGCCGCGACGACTTTAGCGGCTTTGTGTTTAAGATCCAGGCCAACATGGACAAGAACCACCGCGACCGCATCGCCTTTGTGCGCATTTGCTCGGGCAAGTTCGAGCGCGGCATGGATGCCTTCCACGTGCAGGGCAACCGCAAGCTTAAGCTCGCTACGGGTACCTCGATGATGGCCGATGATCGCGCCATCGTGGACGAGGCGTACGCGGGCGATATCGTGGGCCTGTTCGATCCGGGTATCTTTAGCATCGGTGACACCGTGTGCTCTGGCAAGCGCCATGTGCAGTATCCGCAGATCCCGACATTTGCCCCCGAGATGTTCGCTCGCATTACGCAGGTCGACACGCTCAAGCGCAAGCAGTTTGTCAAAGGCATGGAGGAGCTTGCCCAGGAGGGCGCCATCCAGATCTTCCGCGAGCTGGGCGCCGGTATGGAGAGCGTCATCGTGGGCGTGGTCGGCGTGCTGCAGTTTGAGGTGCTCGAGCGTCGCCTCAAGGCCGAGTACCGTGTTGAGGTTCGTCGCCAGCCGCTGCCCTATACGGACATCCGCTGGATTCAGAACGACCCCGATACCATCGATATCCCGGGCCTTTCGCTCACGCGCGACACGCTGCGCGTCGAGGACATGCGCGGCGGCAAGTTGTTGCTGTTCACGAGCCCGTGGAACGTGGATTGGGCAACCGACCACAATCCCGACCTTATTCTGTCGGAGTTTGGCAACGTAGCGTTTTAGCGCATCGGCGTGGTGGCCCTGCGGGGCTGCCGCGCCGTTTGCTTGCCTGATGCCGTGTGAGCGGCTATCATACCCACCGTCGTCTCAAGACCGGGGCGTCCGAGCAGTTCGGGTCCGATATCCTGCTCGTTAAACCTAAAACCAAAGGAGTACATAATGATCAAGAAGGTCATGGAGGACTACAAGGTCCTGTTGCGGAGCATTCCCGCGGCAACGGTTTCGCTGTTTTTCGTGAGCGTCATCATGATGAACCTGCTGGCCAACAAAGAGCTCATCAGTCTGCCGTATCTGGCGCTCGATTGCGGCTTTGTGGTGAGCTGGGTCTCGTTTTTGTGCCAGGACATGATCTGCAAGCGCTTTGGCGCCAAGGCATCCATCAAAATCTCTATCCTCGCGCTGCTGGTTAACCTGGCCGTGAGCTTGTGCTTTTGGGCATGCTCGCTAACGCCCGGCATGTGGGGCGCCTACTACGACACCGGCATGATCGAGGTCAACACTGCCCTTAACGCCACCATCGGCGGCACCTGGTACGTGGTGCTTGGCTCGTCGCTTGCCATGCTCGTTTCTGCCGTGGTTAACTCCACGCTCAACCAGTCGCTCGGCCGTATGCTCAAAAAGAATAACTTTGCGAGCTTTGCCTTCCGCTCCTATGTGTCTACGGGTGTTGGCCAGTTTATCGACAACCTGGTCTTTGCCATTGTGGTGAGCCACACGTTCTTTGGTTGGACCTGGGTGCAGGTCCTCATGTGCTCGCTGACCGGCGCTGTCGCCGAGCTGCTGTGCGAGGTCTTCCTGAGCCCCGTGGGCTACAAGGTCGTGCGCGGCTGGGAGCGCGAGAATGTGGGCTCCGAGTACCTCGAGCGCCACGCAACCGCCTAAGGAGCAAGTATGCGGGTTTTGATCACGGGCGCTTCGGGCGGTATCGGAACCGCGTGCGTGCAGCTTTTTTTGGACGAGGGCCACGAGGTCGTGGGCTTTGATTTGCTGCCGGCGGCGATCGAACACGAGCGCTACCGCCATCTGATCGTTGATGTACGTGAGCCTGACTCGTTTCCAGACGATCTTGAACCTCAGGTAATCGTGAACGTTGCCGGTACGCAGGATTCGGCCGACGACATCGCCGCCAACCTGTGTGGCACCATCAACGTGACCGAGCGTTACGCCTTTTTGGGAGAGGGGCTTGCCGCCAAGCCGGCGCCGTCTATCAAATCCGTGGTCAATGTGGGGTCGGCGAGCGGGCATACGGGATCGGAGTTTCCCGCCTATGCTGCCAGCAAGGGCGGTGTTATCGCCTACACCAAGAACCTTGCAAACCGCCTGGCACCGCAGGCCATCGCCAACAGTGTGGACCCGGGCGGCGTTATCACGCCGCTCAACCGTTGCGTGATGGAGGACGAACACCTGTGGAACCAGATTATGGAGCTCACGCCGCTTAAGCGCTGGGCCACCGCCCAAGAGATTGCCGAGTGGGTCTACTTTGTGGGCGTGACTAACCGGTTTATGACCGGGCAGAGTCTGCTCATTGACGGTGGCGAGGCCGGCCGCACACAATTTATTTGGCCCGAATAGGAAACGCGCCCGATGGAAAGCCGTCGGGCGCGTTTTTGATGTATCGATTTTTAGCCGAGGCAAGTCCAGTTGACGGGGGCCGAGCCGTGCTGTTCGAGTAGCCGATTGGCCGCCGAGAAGGGGCGCGACCCCATAAAGGCGGGGAGTTCTGCCGTGGCACGGTTGGCCGAAAGCGGCGAGGGGTGTGTGGAGGCAAGGCAGAACTTGTCCGTTGCCTTGCCCGCGCCGATTGCGGCGAGCTTGCCCTCAACCATCTGCTGGGCAAAGCGGCCCCATGCCAAAAAGACTACCGGCTGGGGCAGCTGACAGCAGCGTTCGATAACGTAGTCGGTCAGGGTGCTCCAGCCCAGTTTGGCGTGCGAGTTGGCGGCATGCTCGCGCACGGTGAGCGTAGTATTGAGGAGTAGGACGCCCTGCTGTGCCCATGGTGTTAGGTCTCCCGTGGCGGGAATGGGGCAACCCAGATCGGCTTTGAGTTCCTTATAGATGTTGCGCAGGCTCGGCGGCAACTTGGTTTGTGTCGCGGGGACCGAGAACGACAGTCCCATGGCCTGGTCGGGCCCGTGATAGGGGTCTTGACCCAAGATGACAACCTTGACCTGGTCGGCCGGCGTGTAGGCGAGGGCATTGAGGATGTCGTCTTGTGCCGGGTAGATAGTCTGCTCGGCACGCAAAAGGGCGATGCGCTCGAGCAGCTGGTTCGTAGTGTCACGTACCGGCTGCGGCGCATCGCCCAACCAAGTTGCTATGTTGCGGTCGCGAGTTGCGGTGTCCATGGGGCTCCTTTATGGCAGATGCTCTGTTGGCATCTATTGTAAAGGCGTTCGGAGACCTTTATGCCACGGCTGCATAAGGAGTGGGGACTACGAGACGCGCTCGGGCGCTCCTGCCATGTGGGCGTGGTCGTGAGCATGCGCATGAAGTCGCGGAAACTCGACGGTTGCCGCCATGACGCCGGTGAGGATGAGAGCTGCACCCAGGAAGGCGATGGGGCTCAGGACCTCGCCGACCAGGAAGAACGAGAAGACGGCGGAGCAGACCGGCTCGAGCGAGAAGGCGAAGCCGGTGGTCTCGGCGGGCACGTGGGGCTGCACGAGCGTTTGGGTGATAAAGCCATAGGCAGAGCAGATGAGTGCGAGCGCGACGACAACGACGATCTCGCTGGGCGTACTGGGAAGCGTGAAGCCGCCAAAGGCGCATGCGGCAATGCCCGAGAACAGGCCGCCAAAGCCCAGCTGCCAAACACCCAGAGCCAGCGGGTCGACATCTTCGACAAAGCGCTTCGCCACAATGATATGGCCGGCATAGACAAAGGCGGAGAGCAGCATGATGAGCGCGCCCGGGTTCAGACTGGTGAAGTCGGCGCCCGAGAGCAGCAGCATGCCGCAGGTGACGATGGCGGTGCCGACGAGCACCTTGCGCTCGGGGGCGCGACGCAGCAGGGCGGCGTTGGCAAACGGCACGATCACGACCGTCAGGCTCTGCAAAAAGCCGGCAGTGGAGGCAGAGGTGAGGCTAGAGCCCAAGCACATGCAGGTGAGCTCGGTTGCCATAATGGCGCCGATGATGGCGGCTCGGACCATGAGGTCGCGGTTGATGCGCAACGTGTGCTTGTGGAAGAGCAGCAGGCAAGCCGCAAAGGCGATGATGCAGCGCAGCGCGACGATACTCGTGGCGTTCATGCTGTCCATGCCGATCTTCATGAGGGGATACGAAAAGCCCCATGCGACGGGAACGGAAAATGAGAGCGCGATTGCTTTTTTGCGATCCATGGGACTCCTTTTGTTACAGAACGGTTTCGTAAAAAGGATTCTGCTCCCAGATTTAGATGTAGTAAAGCGAATGTATCTTCAGTATGATTAAGAAATACTAATGTTGGAAGAAAAAGCCCTGGCAAAACGTTTTACGGCTACATCGATGGAGAGGCACGATGGCATCGCGGTATCAGATTGTGTGTATGGTGGTCGATTTCGGCAGCCTGAAACGCGCGGCGGACGAGCTGGGCTATACGCAAAGTGCGGTGAGCCAGGCCGTCAAGGCGCTCGAGCGCGAGCTGGGTACCACGCTTATCGAGCGCGGTAAGCAGGGTGTGTCGCTTACGCGCGACGGTAAACAATATCTGCCGTTCCTGCGCCAGATTGTGACCGCTGAGGCCGAGCTCGAGGGTAAGCGCCAGGAGCTGCTGGGGCTCTCCTCGACTGATATTCGAATCGCGACGTTTACCAATGTGAGTCGTACCGTGCTGCCGCGTGTGATCCGCGATTTTGGGGCCCTGCACCCGGGTGTACGCTTTACCCTCAAGCAGGGCGATTACACGCGCAACGCTCAATGGGTACACGATGGCGTGGTTGATTTTTGTTTTACGGCGCGCGGATTTACCGCCGGGCTCCAGAAGCGCGTGGTCTATCACGACGAGTTGGTAGCATTGCTGCCGGCCGCGCATCCGCTGACGGCAAAGGAAAAGGTAACGCTCGCCGACTTGGCGTCCGAGCCGTTTGTGCTGCTGGATGAGGGCGAACAGAGCCTGGTGCTCGATGCATTCGCGGCGCATGGGCTGTCGCCACATGTGACGAGTGAGGTGACCGACGACTACACCATCATGGCGATGGTGGAGGAGGGCCTAGGCGTGAGCATGCTGTATCGCCGTACCGTCGAGGGCGTGCGGGCCGATATTCGCGTACGTCCCATCGTGCACGCCCCCTCGCGCGACGTAGTGGCAGCCTGGCGCAGCTGGGACACCATGCCTATCGCCACGAGGCGCTTTATCGACTATATGAGCTTGCATATTGTCAATTAATGACTGGTGTGGCGTTGAGTGCGGTGTTTAGCGGGCTGTCGCTTTGGCTTGGGTGGTGCGATAGGTGCGTGCCGGGTGGCAAAGTAGTACCGCCACGACCATAAAGAACGCCGTGGTACCCAGGCTGATGGGGTAGACCATCATGATGTTCGCAAAGGTGCGGAAGTGCGGGAACACGCAGAACACCCAATAGAAGCGGATGCCGCAGACGCAGATCATGGTGATGAGGGCGGGCGTGAGCGAGATGCCAAAGCCGCGCAGGTAGCCGGACATGTTTTCGTAGAACATGCTAAAGGCGTACGCCGGGAAGATCGAGCACACGCGGATATAGCCGATCGAGACGATGTTGGGATCGCTGTTAAAGAGCGACAAGATCTCGCGCCCCAGGCCGACAATAACGATAATCGTGGTGAGTGCAACGATGCCGCCTTCGACCAGGCAGACCTTGAGCGTTTTGGTGCAGCGGTCGATCTGGCGGGCGCCGTGATTTTGTCCCACAAAGGTGGTGCAAGCCTGGCTAAAGCTGTTGAGCAGGTTGTAGCACACGTACTCTAGGCTCATGGCGGCGCTCGATGCCGCCATGACCTCGGTGCCCAGGCTGTTGATGGCGGACTGGATGATGATGTTGGCGACGGCAAAGACGGCGCTTTGGATGCCGGCGGGCAGGCCGATCTTGACGATGCGCTTGAGGGCGACGGGGTCGATAGCCAGGTCGCGTAGGGTGACGCGGACGACGGAGTTGGTCTTGAGTAGGCGGATAAAGAGCGTAGCGGCGCTGACGGTGTAGGCGATGGCGGTGGCGATGGCGACGCCCGCGACGCCCCAGTGGAGTACGGGGACAAAGATGAGATCCAGGCCAATGTTGAGGACGGTGGACACGGCAAGCGCCTGCAGCGGCATGCGGGTGATGCCGACGGAGCGGAAGATCGCGGCCTCAAAGTTGTAGAGCAAGATCGAGGGCAGGCTGAGCAAAAAGACGCGCAGGTAGAGCGAAGCGAGCGGCATGGTTTCGGCGGGAACGTTGAGCGCGGCGAGCATGGGCTCGGCAAAGATCTCGCCCAGAGCGATGACGACAAAGCCTACGAGTGCCATTAAAATCGAGGTATGGACGGCGCGTTTGACCATGTTCTGATCGTTGCGGCCGATAGCGTTGGCGATGACCACGTTGGAGCCAAGCGACATGCCGATAAACAGGTTGAGCATAAGACTGGTAAGCGGAACATTGGAGCCGACCGCCGCCATGGCGAGGGTTCCCTGGTCGCCCGAGAAGTTACCGATGATGACCGTGGCGATGAGGTTTGACAGCTGCTCCAAGATGCTCGTAGCGGCCACGGGGAAGGCGAACAGGGGAATATTGCGCCACAGAGATCCGGTGGTCATGTCAATGTGCTTAGATGCGGTATCGGCCATACGCTCTCAATCTCTAACATGCTCTTTCGTGCTTATTTGCGCAGACGATGATACTCCTAATCGACTAGTCATTGGGGACGTTCTTAAACGACTAGTCATTCAAGAACGTCCCCAATGACTAGGTGGGGAAGGCGTGCGACAATAGTGGGCGTTGTGTTGTTCGCGCTAAGGAGTAGCCATGTTGTTGTGTCCCGTTTGCCATGAACCGTTGGTGGACGATGAGCGTGGGGCCGCATGCGCGGGCGGACACCGGTTTGACCGTGCGCGCGAGGGTTATCTATATCTATTGCGCTCGTCCAAGAGCGGCGACTCCATGGGCGATCCCAAGTCGCAGGCGCGCAGCCGTCGTGACTTTTTGAACCGTGGATACTACGCGCCGTTGCGCGATGCGATGGTCGAGCTGGTGCGCAAGCAGGTGTCTGGGCGCGCTGCGCCTACGAACGGCCCCATGACGTTGCTCGATATTTGCTGTGGCGAGGGCTATTACACGAGTGCCATGGGCGCGGTGCCGGGCGTGGACGCTTACGGTTTCGACCTGGGCAAAGAGATGGTGCGCCTTGCGGCTAAGCGCGGCGATGCGACCTACTTCGTGGCCAACATGAAGGACATCCCCGTGGCTGATGGCGCCTTCGATATGGTGACCGAGCTCTTCGCTCCCTTCAACGAGCGCGAGTTTGCCCGCGTACTGGCGCCAGAGGGCTCACTCTATACCGTGGTACCGGGTGCTCGTCATCTCTTTGGGCTCAAAGAGGTGCTCTACGACACGCCGTACCTTAATGATGAGAAGCTGCCGCAGGTCACCGAGCTTAAACTGGTCGGAACGCAGCGGGTATCTGCGAATATTACGCTCCAGACCCAGGCCGACATCGAGGCGGTGTTCCAGATGACGCCGTACTACTACCGCACGCGCCCTGCCGACAAAGAGCGCCTGGCAAACCTGGACACCCTTCAAACCGACATCGACTTCATCATCGCCGAGTACCGCCACAGCTAACAGCCTGCCAAAAAGGGACAGGTTTATTTTGGCAGGTTTTATCTGGGCAAACGTAAAGGGCCGACCGCGGAGATGCGCGATCGGCCCTTTTTAGTTGCTTGGCTGCAGAGGTTATGAGAAGCGAGCGCTTATAGGCGGTCCTTGTTCTCGGCCTTAACGGCGTGTGCCTGCTGAACAAAGAACAGGTCGTACACCACGATGACAAAGGCGCCAAAGTTGATGGCGTCGCCGCCAAACGCGGGAAGCGTGAGTACCGCTTGGGCAAGCGTGGCGACCGCGGCAACAATACCGAGCTTAAACGCGCCGTCCACCTGCGAAGGCTTGTTGGCGCCCTTGATACCGGCGACGCCTGCGGCAAGGTCGACGAGACCCTTGGCGATAAGCACGACCGCTGCGAGCGTGGCGTTCGACCCGTAAGCGGATCCAAAATTACCGGTAACAATGCCGGCGATTCCAATGACGAGGCTGGCGATGCCCAGAACAAAATAAATCAGGGCAAGGATTTTGAGTGTCTTGCGAGCGGCGCTCATGACTGGTCCTTTCGATGCGGGCGCGGTGGATCTATCGCACCCAGGTTACGGCACATATCGTGAAGCACATTGTAGTTCAACGGCGGCGTGCATGCGCTTGAAAGCGTCTCTTGCCTGCACGGTCCAACCTTTCAAAAAGGAAAGCTGGGCGTAAGTCAAATCGATGGCAGCGTAAGCGTGGCGCTGCGATGATGGGGCCATGGTAAGAGTTGGACCGAAGGAGGAGCCATGATGTACGGAGCAGAGCAGGTACGTGAGGCGCGGTCGTTGGGAAGGCGCATGAGTGATTCCGTGATCGCTGCTGTGTGCACGGGATTGATGGCGGTGCTTTGCATTGGGATGCTGTGGGCCATGTCGCATGTGGGACAATAGCGGACGGTTGGGTGCCGACATAAACGGCGCTCACGTATTCGTTTTGCTTGTTAAGGAGTACCCATGGGCGTCGTCGATCCCTTTTCTGTTGCTCGGTCCGCGGGGCTTGAGCTGATCGGGAAGTCCGAGGGCCTCACGCTCACCGACGGCACGATGGAGCTGCGTGCCGATTTTGGCCGCATGCTTCCACGGCTCAAGCAGGGCCGTCTGCAGCAAGAACTGCTGGTAAAGGCTGCGCGCGCAAAAGGCATCGAGCGCCCATGGGCGATTGATGCAACGGCAGGCTTTGGCGAGGATTCGCTGCTGTTGGCGGCCGCGGGCTTTACGGTCGATCTGTATGAGCAGGACTGCGTGATTGCGGCGCTTCTTCAGGATGCTTTGGAGCGCGCAGCGGATGATCCGGCGCTTGCGACTTCCGTGGCGCGCATGCGCCTGCATGCGGGCGAGGACAGCATTGCAGGCCTTCGTCAAACCGTCGAGCTGCTCGAGCAGGGCGAGCTCGCAGCACCCGACGTGGTGTACCTGGACCCCATGTTTCCCGAGCGCACCAAGAGTGCAGCGGTCAAAAAGAAGTTCCAACTCTTGCATCATTTGGAGCAGCCGTGCGCCGATGAGGAGACGCTGGTTGAGGCTGCGCTTGCGGTGCACCCGCGCAAGTTGGTTATCAAGCGGCCGGTGAAGGGGCCACTGCTTGCCGGTGTTAAGCCGAGCTATCAACTTGCGGGCAAGGCCGTTCGTTACGATGTCTTGGTGCCGCCGCGCCCGTAGCTTGCGTGCGATGGTTGGCGCTCCGTCGGTGCCGTGCCGATGCGGTGCCTATTTCCAAGGGTGCGATGTCAGGTGCCAGCCGCCGCAGTATTCGCATTTGTAGCAGGCCAAACCGCGCCGCCCGCGGCTTTCGCAGTCGGCCATAACTGCCTCGGCCTCGGCGCGCGTGTCGTAACGGTTTTTGCGCTCGCACGATTTGTAGCGCCAGGCCTCATCGCGCTCGGCGTCCAGGGCGTCGCGGCGCTCGTCCTCGCGTGCAAACAGGTCGCTCATATCGCCGCCGGTGGCAGTGCTCAAAAACTCGCTTTTAGCTTTTGACCAGGCGGCTCGCTTTTTGCTTCCCATCTGCTTCGTGCCCCTCTCCAAACGCTGGTATCATTGCCCAATCAAAGTGATACCAATAAACGTGAGGTCGCCGCGTGATGATCAGAAAAACCCTCGATACCGACATTCCCGCCGTCATGGCTATCTATGACGCGGCCCGCGCCTTTATGCGCGCGCATGGCAACGCCACGCAGTGGCCCGAGGGCACGCCTTCTGCCGAGCAGCTGGCTGCCGATATCGCTGCCGGTGGCAGCTATGTGTGTGAAGTCGACGGCCGCGTGGTGGCGACGTTTGCCTTTTTACCGGGCCCGGACGAGTGCTATGACGTAATTGAGGACGGTCAATGGCGTAGCGACACTCCGTACGCCGTGCTGCACCGTGTGGCATCCGGCGGCACCGTGCACGGTATCGCGGCTGCGATGTTTGCCTTTGCCAAGGAGCGTGCCGATCACCTGCGCATCGACACGCATCAGGACAACCTGCCCATGCAGGGCGCGAGCCTCAAGGCGGGGTTTGAGCGCGCCGGCATCGTGTATGTGTCCGACGGTACCCCGCGCGTGGCGTTTGACTGGCTGCGCGAGGCGTAAGAGCAGGGGCGCGTGTCAACAATTTGCACGAACGAAAATGGCCCCGGGTGGGGCCATTTTCGTTCGCTGGCTGTTTTGCAAGCCGGCTTTCGCAAGGCGCGAACCTACGAAAATCGCCGCGCGGCAACGCAGGGCGATGAGCTCGGTCGGGGGATAGGGCCCGCTTCGCCCGCCGGCCCGTAAATTGTATCATCCAGTGTAGAACGAGGACGCCCGTTGCCGCGTGCGATGGGCTTGCAATAAGAGGAGAGCCATGTCGAAGCAAGCGGTCGTTGGAATCTTGGCGCATGTCGATGCCGGCAAGACCACGTTGGCCGAGGCCATGCTATTCAACGCGGGCCGCATTCGCAAGCGCGGCCGCGTGGACAATGGCGATTCGCATCTGGATACGAACGAGATTGAGCGCGAGCGCGGTATTACGATCTTCTCGTCGCAGGCTGTGCTCGACCATGGCGATACTCACGTCATGTTCGTGGATGCGCCGGGACATGTCGATTTTTCTGCCGAGGCGGAGCGCACGCTGCGCGCACTCGACTACGCGATTTTGGTTGTGGGCGCCAACGACGGCGTGCAGGGGCATACCGAAACCCTGTGGCGCCTGCTTGCGCGCTATGACATCCCGACATTCATCTTTATCAATAAGATCGATCTTGAGAACCCTGGTCGCGATGCGCTGCTGACGCAGCTCGGCCAGCGTCTTTCCGAGGGCTGTCTGGATGCCGAAGATTTGCTGGCGGGCGGCGCTGTGCAAGAGGATGCTGCGGCGTTGGACGAGGTGGCGCTCGATGAGTTTCTTGAAGTAGGCGAGTTGTCTGCCGAAACGTTGTCGCGGCTCGTCGCGGAGCGCAAGCTGTTCCCCTGCTTTGCCGGCTCGGCGCTCAAAGACCAAGGCGTGGCGGAGTTACTCGACGGTATGTGTGCTTTGATGCGCGAGCGGGTATGGTCCCAGGAGTTCGCCGCGCGCGTCTATCGCGTGAGTCGTGGAGACCGTGGTGAGCGCCTTGCCTGGGTTAAGGTGACGGGCGGTGTGCTGCGTGCAAAACAGGTGATTGAGGGGCGCTCCGGTGTCGAGGCATGGGAGCAAAAGATCGATCAGGTCCGTATCTATAACGGCGAGAAGTACGAGCTTGTCCAAGAAGTTGCTGCTGGCGGCATCTGCGCTGTGACGGGCCTTGCGCACGTTCACCCGGGTGATGCCTTGGGCGCGGAGCCCGCGGGCGATGCGCCTGTCATAGCGCCGGTTCTCACCTATACGGTGCTGCCGGGCGAGCACGATGTCCATACGGTGTTCCAAGCGCTGACCGAGCTTGCCGATGAGGACCCCATGCTCGGCGTAAGCTGGAACACGCATCTTGAGCAGATTCATCTGCAGTTGATGGGTGCGGTGCAGCTCGAGGTCGTGCAGCGCGTGCTAGCCGATCGCTTTGGCCTCGTGGTTGCGTTTGAGTCTGGCGGCATTCTCTATAAGGAGACTATTTCGCAGCCGGTCGAGGGCGTGGGCCACTTTGAGCCACTGCGCCACTATGCCGAGGTGCATCTACGCCTGGAGCCGTTGCCAGCGGGTTCGGGCGTGCAGTTTGGCACCGTGACCTCGACCGACGAGCTCGATCTTAACTGGCAGCGTTTGGCACTCACCAACGCCATGGAGCGCGATCACCTGGGTGTGCTGACCGGCTCGCCCATCACCGATGTGCGCATTACGCTCACGGGCGGCCGTGCGCATGCCAAACACACCGAGGGCGGCGACTTTCGCCAGGCCACGTACCGCGCGATTCGCCAGGGGCTCATGCAGGCACGTGAGGCCGGCGCGGCGGTGCTGTTGGAGCCGTGGTACCACTTTGAGCTCGAGGTGCCGGGGGAGTGCGTGGGTCGTTCGTTGTCGGATGCCACGCGTATGGGTGCCGAGTACGAGCCGCCGACGATGGCGGGCGACCGGGCGAAGCTTGGGGGCCGCGTGCCGGCATCCGAAGTGCAGGATTACGCGCTGGAGGTGGCTGCCTACACGAGCGGTCGCGGACATCTGTACCTAGAGTTTGCCGGCTATGCAGCTTGCCATGATGCCGAGCGCGTCATCGAGACGGCCGCCTATGAGCCCGAGGCCGATCTGCCCAACACGCCCGACTCGGTCTTTTGCTCTCACGGCGCTGGCTACACCGTCAAGTGGTACAACGTCCCCGAGGCAGCCCACGTAAAGGTCGATCCCGCCACCTTCCGCCCCTGGCGAGCGGCGGACGCCGAGTTTTTCGGCCATAGGTGATAGAGGGTCAGTCTCTTTGTCGCATCCTGTTGGTATAACTCGGTATAAGTTAGTATAACTATTACCAGGGTTTGCCAATCCGAGGAGGCCGACATGAATCCAAATCCCTTTAAGCCCACGGCTGGCAAGCGGCCTCCGATACTCATCGGTCGCGAGTCGGTCATCGAAGATTTCGAGGAAGGGCTCGATAACGGCGCCGGAGCGCCGGGCAGGCTCATGCTCATTACGGGAAACCGCGGCTGCGGCAAGACGGTTCTCCTGCGGGAGCTGCAACGTCTGGCCAGTGAGCGCGGATGGGCGGTTGTCTCCGATTCCGCTTCGCTTGGCTTATGCGACCGCTTGGCCGACGCGCTTCGCTCGAATAAACCCGTTGTGACGTCAATGGAGTTCGGTCCGTCGTTTGGGCGGATGTCGGTCGAGGCGGCGCGAGCAAAGGGCGAGACGTTGCGAGGGCTGGTCAACGAGCGCCTCAAGAAGCTCGGTCCAGGCAAGGGCATACTGTTTGCGATTGACGAGGCTCAATCTGCGTCTATCGAGGAGCTGGCGGCTCTTGCCGTTCTCTATCAGCAGGTGCTCGGAGACCAGGATGCCACGGGCTTGTCCGATAGCGACCAGCGCGGTCTTGCGCTGGTGTTCGCCGGCTTACCCAGTATGGTTGACGATCTGCTCGAAGAGCCGAGCGTGACGTTTTTGCGGCGTGCCCAGCAGCGTACGCTGGGGGCGATTTCTTTGCCCAAAGTGCGCGATTCATATATCCAGACGGTCAAAGGCGCTGGTCTTTGCGTTGATGCGGAGACGGCGGACCTTGCGGCGCGCAAGAGCATGGGGCATCCCTATATGGTTCAGCTGGTGGGATATTACATGTGGAGGTCTGCTGTCCGGCGTGGCTCGCAGGTTATCGAAAGGCGCGATGTCGAGGATGGCCATGCGGATGCCGTCTCCGAGTTCTACGAAGCGGTTGACGCGCCCCTGTATTACGGGCTGCGCAGTCCACAGCGCCTTTTTATCGAGGCCATGGCGGTTGACGAGGGTAAACCGACGCGAATGGCGGACATCATTGAGCGCTGCGATCGCACTCAGAGCTGGGCGAGTAAATATCGCGCAAGCCTGATTCGCGAGCGCGTCATCGAGGCTGCCGGATACGGTCTCGTCCGGTTTACCGTGCCCATGCTGGGCGAGTACATCCGCGACCGCGTTTTATGGCATGAGTAATGTGAAAAGGGACGGTCCCTTTGTCACATCGATAGATGTGAGGTCAAAACATGGTGATTCAAACTGAGCGATTGACGCTTCGTTCGTGGCGCGAGACGGATGCGGCGAGCCTGTTTACATATGCAAGCGATCCGGACGTGGGGCCGGCTGCGGGCTGGCCGCCCCATCGAAGCATTGGGGAAAGCAGAGAGATCATTCGGACGGTCTTTGCGACACCCCATACCTTTGCCGTATGCCTGGCTGCGACAGATGAGCCCATGGGTAGTATCGGACTCATGCCGTCTCGCTGCGAGTCAAACCGTCGAGATGACGGTCTCGAACTCGAAGTGGGCTATTGGATCGCCAAGCCATTCTGGGGCCGAGGCTTTGCTCCCGAAGCAGTACGAGCCATGCAGCGCTATGCGTTCGAAACGCTTGGCTGCAAGGCGCTTTGGTGTGGATACTATAAGGGCAATAACAAGTCGTTACGCGTCCAGCAAAAATGTGGGTTCGCGCCACATCACGTTGAGCGCGACGTGCCCTGCGAGCTTATGGGCGATGTACGTACCGAGTGCTTTACGTATTTGACCTGCGAAGACTGGCGCAGGCAGGCACGGTACGAGTAATGTGACAAAGGGACAGCCCTCTTGTCATATTCGATCAACTGGAAGGGGAGCGATGGCGGTGTCGCAACAACCAAGTGCTATCGAGGTGCGTGGTGCACGTGTCCACAACCTCAAAAACATCGATATCGATATCCCGCTGGGAAAGCTCGTGGGTATTGCCGGCGTGTCGGGCTCGGGCAAGAGTTCGCTGGCGCTGGGAGTTCTTTATGCCGAGGGCTCGCGCCGTTACCTGGAGGCGCTCAGCACCTATACCCGCCGTCGTCTGACGCAGGCCGAGCACGCCCAGGTGGACGAGGTGCTGCATGTGCCGGCGGCGCTCGCATTGCATCAGCGCCCCAGCGTGCCGGGCGTGCGCTCGACCTTTGGCACCATGACCGAGCTCAACAACAGCCTGCGTCTGCTCTTTAGCCGTTGCGCCCATCACGTGTGTCCGCACTGCGGGGCACGCGTGGAGCCGAGCCTTAACGTGGCTGCGGGCCTGTCGCTCACGTGCCCTGCGTGCGGCCGCGAGTTCTACGCGCCGAGTGCCGAGGATTTGGCTTTCAATAGCGGTGGCGCGTGTCCCACCTGCGGCGGCACCGGCGTTATGCGCGAGGTGGACGAGGCGAGCCTGGTGCCCGACGAGTCAAAGACTATCAACGAGGGCGCGGTGCTTCCTTGGGGCACGCTCATGTGGGATCTGATGAAGCAGGTGGCCGGCGAGATGGGCGTGCGTACCGACGTGCCGTTTAACCAGCTCACGCCTCAAGAGCGCGACGTCGTGTTCCATGGTCCGGCGGTTAAAAAGCATATTCTCTACGTTCCCAAAAACGGCGAGGGCGCCACGCCGCTCGACTTTACCTATTACAACGCTGTCTATACCGTTGAGAATGCGCTCGCCAAGGTTAAGGACGACAAGGGCCTCAAGCGCATTGCACGCTTTTTGCGCGAGGGGCCATGCCGTGACTGTGGCGGCACGCGTCTCTGCGAGGCTGCACGCCAGCCCCAGGTGCGCGGTATCAATCTGGCGCAGGCCGCGGCCATGACGCTTGGTGATGCGGTTGAGTGGGTGCGCGGGGTGCCCGCATCCTTGCCACCCGAGATGCGGCCCATGGCGACGGATATCTGCGATTCGTTTTTGAGCGCGGCCCGTCGTCTGGTCGATCTGGGCCTCGATTACCTTTCACTCGACCGCGCCGGTGCCACGCTCTCCACGGGTGAGCGCCAGCGCGTGCAGCTCGCCCGCGTGGTGCGTAACCGATCGACGGGTGTGCTCTATGTGCTGGACGAGCCCTCGATCGGCTTGCATCCTGCCAATGTCGACGGCCTGGTAGGTGTGATGCGCGATCTGGTGGATGACGGCAACACCGTGGTCGTTGTCGACCACGACACGCGCGTGCTGGCGGAGGCTGATTATCTGGTCGAGATGGGCCCCGTTGCTGGAGCAGGCGGCGGCAACGTAATCGCCGCTGGTACGGTAGACGAGGTCGAACAATCGCAGGGCAGCCGCATCGTCCCGTTTTTGCGCTCGGACCCCAAGCGTTTGCGTCCGCAGGTGACTGACGACGAGATGTTCGACCAGGGACATATCCGCATGGCAACTGATGCCATCCATACCGTCAAGCCGCTCGAAGTCGATATCCCGCGCGGCCGTCTCGTCGCGGTTACGGGTGTTTCGGGTTCGGGCAAGACGACGTTGGTACTCGAGACGCTCATCCCGGCGCTTAAGGCGCAGGCAGCCGGCGAGCGCCTGCCGCGCCACGTGCGCTGGATCGATGCCGAGGGCATTGCACGTGCCAACCTGATTGACGCCACGCCCATCGGTGCCAATGTTCGCTCGACGGTAGCGACCTATGCCGACATCCATGACGAGCTGCGTCGCGCCTTCGCCCGTACGCCCGAGGCCAAGGCAGCCGGCTACAAGGCGGGTGCCTTTAGCTACAATACCGGCGCCTTGCGCTGCCCTACGTGCGATGGAACGGGCTCGATTTCGCTCGACGTGCAGTTTTTGCCCGATGTCGAAATCGTCTGCCCGGCATGCCGTGGTTCGCGCTACGCCGAGGCCGCCTCGCATATCCATCGCGAGGGCAAGGATGGGAGCCTGCTTACGTTGCCGCAGCTCATGGACATGAGTGTGGACGAGGCTATCGACGCCACGGTGGGACTCAAGAAGGTTCAGGCGCGCTTGCAGACCTTGCACGACCTGGGTTTGGGTTATCTCACACTTGGCGAGCCGACACCGGCGCTTTCGGGCGGTGAGGCACAGCGCCTTAAGCTCGCGAGCGAGATGGGCCGTGTTCAGGATGATGCCGTATTCGTGTTCGACGAGCCCACGATCGGACTCCATCCGCTCGATGTTCAGGTGTTGCTGAGTGTGTTTGACGGCCTCGTTGCCAAGGGCGCCACGGTTATCGTGATCGAACACGATCTCGACCTTATCCGTAACGCCGATTACGTGATCGACATGGGCCCGGGCGGTGGTGACGCCGGCGGGCAAATCGTCTGCGCCGGCACGCCGGGCGACATCGCGGCCTGCTCCAAGAGTGTTACCGGACGTTATCTATAGGCGATGTGACAAAGGGACTGCCTCTTTGTCACATTGACTTCTATTTCACGCATTGAGCTGCGAGATAGTCGCGGAAGAATGGCAATTCAAAAGCGACGATTCCGCGCCCGCGTTCTCCAATGATGCCGGCATCTATCATGCGGCGTCGGTAGCGGGAGACCTGCTGCGGCGAACGCTTAAGGCGTTCGACAAGGTCAGCGGTGGTGGACTCTTCTTCGTCATCGAGCATGGCGATGAGGAATCGCTTGTCCTCTGCAGTGAGTTCCCGATAGGTTGCCGCAAGGATTCGGTCGTCCATCTCGTCGCGCGCGATTTTGATTCCCAGGTCAAAGTCGCGTGACGAGATTTCCTTCGAATCGCTTGTGAGATCCCAGGCACGGTAGCCTACGAGTTGCAATAGGAAGGGAAAACCAGAGATCGAGCGAACGGCTCTATCGATTCCCTCAGCATCTGCCAGGCGATCGTTTTCCTGGATTGTGCGAATCAAGGCTTCGCGTACGTCATAGTCGGCAATGCGACCCAGATGATATTGCTGGGCGCGGCGAAGGAACGAGACCGTCTTGTGGTTCAGCAACGTCGAGACGTTGTTGGGAAGTCCCGCCATGAGCAGCGCGACACGTTTCCCATCGGTCACAAAGTGCTGATACGTCGCTGCGAGCTGAATCATCTCGTCGAGTGTCGGGTCCACCTCGTCAACCGTGACGAGCAGACCGGTGCCCGCCTCGTTGAGCTGGTCGATGATGTCGCTCATGCGATAACGCCAGGTTGAGGCATTGTGAACGCGACTGACCTCGACGCTGCCGAGCGGTGCAATTCCGAGGCCGGTGACTTCGAAGTGGGTGGACGAGTCGATGAGATGGGCTGCGGCACGTTTCGTCCCGAGCTCGATTTCCTCAAGCATTCCCGGGAGCGCGGTTGCCTTTACGGCTATCCAGCCGTGGGATTCCGCCCTCGTCGCGAGCGACGACATGAGAGCGGTTTTACCGGTTCCACGCGCGCCCGAGAAGATCGAGGTCAATTCTGGGCGCCTGCGCTGGCTCAAGAAGGCACGGTCCAAATCCCGAATAATCTGTTGTCTGCCAGCGAGATGGGCAGGAACCTCGCCAAAACTGGGGGTAAACGGGTTCTCGAGATATTCCACAAGGCTCTCCTTTCACACCGTCGTTTAACTTCATTTTATTTTAGTTAATTTCAGTTAAAAACGATTAATTTTATTTCAAAGTATCAGGTTGGCGTCGCGCGTTATCGAAGTGGTGCTTGAATAACTTACGTTGGAGCCCGAAAATGGGTTCAACCCATTCGCGAAATTTGCACGCCCTATTGTGAGTGGGCTCTCAAATGAGCTGATGCCGCCATCGTGCGGCTGATGGGGGCAATCATGAAAAACAGAATCTATGGGTATGCTCGAGTTTCGTCAGCAGATCAGAACCTGGATCGCCAACTGGATGCGCTGGAGCGGTTTCCGGTCCAAACGAATTTGATCTACGCTGACAAAGCGAGCGGAAAGGACTTCAGGCGTCCTCAGTACCAGCGTCTTCTTCGTCGTCTGCGCGAAGGGGACGTTCTGGTGATTAAGAGTATCGACCGATTAGGCCGCGACTACCGGGAGGTTCTCGATGAATGGCGTCGCATAACGATGGACAAACGCGTTGCCATCGTGGTACTCGATATGCCATTGCTTGATACACGCGAACAGCCCAATGGGATTACGGGGACTTTTATTGCCGACCTAGTGCTTCAGGTTTTGAGCTATGTGGCTCAGGTGGAGCGCGAAAACATAAAGCAGCGCCAGGCGGAGGGTATCGCGTCGGCGCGTCTGCGGGGTGTGAGATTTGGGAGACCGACGCTCGAACGTCCGGATAGCTACCGCGATGTCATCAAATCATTCGAAGGAGGTGAAGTTACGAGGCGAGAGGCCGCAATGCTCCTTAACGTCAGCGCATCGACGTTCGATCGTTGGAGACGGGCGGATACGAACTGATATGACCGTTCGCCGTCTGTCCGTCCTCTTTAACTAGACATTTTGACGAGGGGAGTTTATTGCACGGAGTCCACTCCTTCCCTCGATGTTTATCCAGTTCACGCCCTGGAACCAAATAGTGCCACCGCGTTGCCAATTCGTCTGCTTTTTGACGAGGGGGCTAGATATCGTGTTTTGTATTTAAAGGAGGACAAGATGAAAAGGCATTATGGGATGGCTGCGGCGATCTCGCTATTTGCGACGGTGCTCTGTGGGGCACTTCTGCTGAGCGGCTGTTCACAGGTTGAGAAGAAAAACGATGGGCCTGATTATGCCGATGAACGTGCAATGGCCGTGATTGCTCAAGGCTATCAAAAGCGGTCGGATTACCTTGAATCACTGGGAGAGGATGCTGATCTGAGCTCTAATAAAGTTCGAAAAGAGGCAATTAAAACCGAGATCGATAACGACAAAGAACTCAAAAAGGCGTCATTTAAAGACACTAAGATGCAAGAAGACGTCATTGCCTATCTCAATCTGCTTGATAATCAGCTTGATGTTGTCAAGAAGTATGCGGAATCGGATCCCAAGTATTACGACGAATGGGAAAAGGCCTATGACACACGATCTGCACAGCTTAAGAAACTGGTTGATCGGTATGACTTGACGGTCGATGATGAGTATCGAGATGCGTTTGACGAGCTGATCAAGAACGGTAGGACCGTGGAGGAGAAGACGCATAATGATGAGGTTATCAACGGCCTGCTCTCATCGGCGACCTTTGAGAAAAGTGACGACGGCTACGGCCTCTATACGTACACCGCAATCGTCGAAAACACCTCTGACATATCGTTCGAAAACGTTTTTCTAAATGTTGCTCTTTACGATGCCGATGGTGTAAGGGCGGAAGAATGCTACGCAGATACATCCGCCTGGGCGCCTGGCGAGAAGGTGAAGTTTGAGGTAATGAGTGAGGTAGACGCTTCGAGGGTCGCGCCGACAGTATCGAATTACAGCATCAAGGAATAATTCGCGGGAATTGGAAAGAATGCGCGACCGTTTTCTCCGAACGGTCGCGTTTTGCATTAAGCCGTTGACAGAATGATTCGTGCCGTCATGTACACGATGGAAGATGATGGAGAAGTCGGGCCCATAAAAGAAAGGCGAAGCAGGATGACAAGAACAAACTTGTTTACAACAATAACGCAAAAGCTAATCTTTGGCGGTTTGCTGGCTGTTACGGCCGTGGCGACTGCCGGGTGTATCTGGTTGTATTTGACACGTAATCCTACAACGATCACCGATGATTCGATTCGCGAGGAGATCGCGCCGGTCGTAAAGCTTGTGACGTACGAATATAACTTTACGCAGCTGCTCTCAATTGATGAAGCGGGGAATCCGCTTGGGTGGGAAAACCCCTTTACGTCTAAGCGATATGTCGCAACGATTGACGGCAAGGCTGATATCGGGATCGATGCCGATAAAATGAAGATTGAAATCAAGCGGGTTGATATGAACGACGAGAACTCAGAGGTCAAGAGCGTAAAGGTTACATTGCCTCACTCGGAAATTACCTCTTTCTCAACAGACCCCAATACACTGAAGAAATATGTTGAGGACAATGGTTTTCTGAACTGGAATCAAGTAAGTACGGACGATCTGAACGGTTTGTTGAAACAGGCGAAGAAGGAGCAGACCAAGAAGGTCGAAGAGAGCGATATGCTCAAAGAATCTGATGATAGAGCCAGCGGATTGATCAAAAAACAGGTCAAAGCCCTATGCGGCGACGATGTCGATATTAACGTTACGTTTAAGTAAGGGTGAATGGTGTGTCCGATAAACGACAACAGTTTGGTGAGGCGGAGCCCGAAAAGCAGCGGAAGCCCGGTGTCGGTTCTTCTTCGCTGGAGAACATAATGTTTGGAGCATTAAATGGCGCGCAAAACGCCATTATGGGTGTGGTCAAGGAGACCCAAAAGAAATCGAGTGAATTGGCGGACGCCGCTAGCCCGTTGGCGGATAATGCGCTTAAAGGTATTACTGACTTTGCAAATGGGATTGCTTCTGCAACTGCAGCCGCGGCGAATGAACGCTACAGCGCAAAGCGACAAGAGCAACTCGGCCTGCCATCGACGCTCGTTGACGATAACGGTGATTGGGTGTTGCCCGATCCGTTGCTGACCAATCAAGAGCTTGCCGAGCTTGAGGTATTGACCGAGCAATACGAAAAGATGGTAGCGCCTTCAAAGCTCAAGCAGCTGACCGATATGGCTGGGCTAAAGATACCGGAGAATCTTCGCACTGCCGTTGGAGATGCGGTCGATGAGCTTACAAGTGAGATTCAGCAACAAGAGCTATATGCACAGGTTATGAAGCAGGTCGTCGATGGTTTCAAAGCTATCGAGGAGCAAGCTGCCAAGTACAGCGTTACTGAGGCGCAGATTGTTGAGGCCGCAAATACTACGCTTGAAGGCGTTACTATCCGTTCGATTGACGAGTTATTCATGCTTCGCAGTTTTGACGTCGCGAGGATTGCGGCAGGTGAGAACGGTAGACACTTGCTGCTTGCGGCGACCGAGGGTGCGGTGACGGGTGCTCCTGGGTTTGCCGGTTTGCCCTTCAATATCGTATTCAGCATGTTTCTCTATTATCGCGCGGTGCAGTCGGTTGCCATGATGTACGGATTTAACGTTAAAGAGGATCCGGCTGAAATGGTCATTGCGGGCGATGTGTTTTCAAACGCGATGGCTCCGTCGGCAGGCTCTGCTGATGGCATGGCTGTCACAATCGGTAAAGTGATGCTTGTAGCCGAGATGGAGGGTGTGAAGCAGACGGTCAAGAAAGGCTGGACGGCAATGGCGGCACGGGGCGGCGCGGCTATGCTTGTCACGCAGATTCGCGCCCTTGCTAATGCCGCTGCACGTAAGGCACTCGAGAATGCTGGCAAGAAGTCGCTCGAGAATAGTGTTTTCAAAAACGTACTCGAACAAATTGGCAGGAATATCACTCAAAAATCCCTCGGCAAGGCCATTCCCGTGTTTGGCGGCGTTGTCGGCGCCTTGTTTGATGTCTCGCAGATGAATCGTGTTTTGCAATATGCCAACATCTTCTACCATAAGCGGTTCATCATTGAAAAACAGGAGCGTATTGCAATACTTGTCGGTATGGAGACGGCCTCTGTGAACGGTGAGGTTGAGGCTTGCGATGCAGAAGGATAACCGACCGTGTTCTTCGATGACGGAGAACTTTGGCGGCGTTTGGTGCAAATCGGTATAGGTAGGGGTGCGGACCTAATTGCGTGACAAAGGGACTGTCCCTTTGTCACATTCCCGGAAAGCCTGCCTGGCGCAAGGCCTCGTAGAGGACGATGGCGGCGCTGTTGGAGAGGTTGAGGGCGCTGATACGGTAGTCGTCCGGATTGACGAAGTTGCCGCAGATATCCTGCTGAAGGATGGCTTCGTGGCCGTCCTCGGTATGCCCCAGCGATTCCTCGTGGGCTTCCCATACCTCGGCGTTATCGAGTGAGTCACAATCGCGCAGCATCGGGATGCGCTCGCAGCGCTCGGGCGCCGCGGCAAGCAGTGGCTCGGGAATGCCTGAGCTTTCGCTGCCAAAGACCAAGTAGTCGCCATCGCGGTAGGTACTCTGCGCATAGGTGCGGCGTGCCTTTTTGGTCAGCAGATGCAGACGACCATCGGCGGGGGAGAGACCGTTGCGCGCGAGGAAATCTTCCCAGCCGGCATAGGTCGTCACGTCCAAGTTTTGCCAGTAGCCCAGACCGGCGCGACGCACCGTCTTGTCATCGAGCGAAAAGCCCAGTGGCTCCACCAGATGCAGGCGGGTACCGGTGACCACGCAGGTACGGCCGATATTGCCCGTATTGGCCGGAATCTCGGGTGCATACAGCACGATATTGAACATGAATCTCCTTGGCTCAGAACGAAAAACCACCACGAAGGGCACCTTCGTGGTGGTTTGGCAGTTGCGTAGGCGGAAAAATGCCCGCTTCGATAAACCTAGGCGCGGTGCCAGTCGGTCAGGCAGGCATCGAGGGAGGCGATGAGCGCGTCCTTGTCCATGTGACGGCCGATGATGCACAGGCTCGTCATGCGGTCGCCCGTCTCGTCGTCCCAAATTTGCATGATCTCGGGGTTCTCGTCGATGATCTTCTGCTTCTCGCCCTCGGGCGCGGAGTCAACGAACAGACCGTTCTCCATCAGGCGCATCTGGTGGCCGGCCTGCTCAAACATGTAGCACATGTCCGGATTGCCGGTCTGCCACAGCGGACCCTTGACGCGAATGACCTCGTCGGGCCACTCCTGCTCAACAAAATCGGTGAACTTCTGCAGGTCAAACGGCTTGCGGCGCGAGTAAACAAAGGTCTCGATGTCGTACTCGAGCACCTCGGGGTCATCGTGCTCCTCGGGATGCTCCATGGCATCGATCCAGGCGGCGGAGTTGTAGGCGCGCATAAAGTCGAAGCGGTCGGTGTCGAGCAGCTCCTCCATGGGGACCTCGCCGTTTTGGGCCTCGACGATCACGGCATCTTTCTGCAGGCTGCGCACGATGGCCTTGAGCTCGGCGATCTGCTCAGGGCTCACGGTATCGGTCTTGTTGAGGATCAGCGTGGAGCAGAACTCGATCTGCTGGATGAGCAGGCTCTCGATGTCGTCCTCGTCGATATCCTCGGCCAGCAGGTCGCGGCCGCCGTTGAACTCGTCGTACATGCGGGCGCAGTCGACCACGGCCACGATGTTGTCGAGCGCAAGCTTAGGCTCGCCGCCCACCTTGGCCTCGTCGCAGAAGCTCGAGATGGTGTAGGCGATGGGGATAGGCTCGCAAATACCCGATGCCTCGATGATGATGTAATCGAAGTCGCCCGAATCGGCGATGCCCTGCAGCTGGTTGGCCAGGTCATCCGAAAGCGTGCAGCAGATGCAGCCGTTAGTGAGCGGGATGAGGTCGTCGGTCTCGGAAAGGCCGCCGTCGGCGATGAGGCTGGCGTCGACGTTGATCTCGCCGATATCGTTGACGATCACGGCGGCGCGGATGCCGCCGTCGTTAGCGAGGATGTGGTTGAGCAGCGTGGTCTTGCCGGCACCGAGGTATCCGGTAAGCATGATGATCTTCACGGGTTTGTTGGGCATGTGCCCTCCTTTGTTAGACATGGCTTACAGTTAAATCTTATGCCAAACGCTCGCTCTTATACCCACGCGCCGGCAAATAACACAGGCTACTCCCAGGCTCCCCATACATCGGGGCAATAACCGACGGTGGCCTTTTTGCCGTTGCGCACGATGGGCTCGGCTAGAACCTGCTGGTTTTCGAGCAACTTGTCGAAGCGCTGACTAGGGGTGAGGTGCTGGATAAGCGTGAGCGTCTCCTCGTCCTTGGCCTTGGGGTTGAGCAGCTTGTCGATGCCGCCGACCGCCTGCATCACGCTCGTGAGCTCGCCCTTGCTCATCTCCTTTTCCTTAAGGTCAATAAACTGCACCTTAATGCGGCGCTCTTTGAAGAAGCGCTGGGCCTTCTTGGTATCGAAGGACTTCTTGGTGCCGAAGATTTGCACGTTCATAGTATGTTCCGCCGTTCTAACGAATGAAGTTGGTCGTTGCGCGATCGGCTTCGGGCGCGTTGATGCCGGCGGCCTGGCCTGCCTCGATGCAGCGCAGGAGCCAGGCCATGTTTTTGCCGATGTTTCGCATGGTGGCAAGGCCCTCGGCATCCCCATCGGCGTCGCCGGGCACGCGGCCAAACACGTTGTTCCAGTACGTGGAGGCGACCACGGGCATCTGGTTGATGGTGAAGTACTTGTTGAGCACATCGAAGGTGGTCGATGTACCGCCGCGACGGGCGACGGCGACGGCAGCGCCCGGCTTGTGTGCAAAGGCTTTGCCTCCGGCATAGAAGGCGCGATCGAGTGCCGAGAGTATGCGGCCGCTGGGGTGCGCATAGTAGACGGGCGAGCCAAAGACAAAGCCGTCGGCCTGTTCGGCGGCAGCGATCAGCTCGTTGACCACGTCGTCATCAAAGGTGCAGCGTCCGCCAAGCTTGCCGCACTGACCACAGCCGATGCAGTCGCGAATGGGCTTGGCGCCCAGTTGAAACACCTCGGTATCAATGCCTTCGGCATTGAGCTGCTCGGCGACCTCGGCGAGTGCGCGGGCGGTGTTGCCGTTTGCCTTGGGACTGCCATTGACCAAAAGAACCTTCATCACAAACTCCCTCTGCTGTCGGTGACTTCTGCGGAGGATTATCGCACGAGAGGGCAGATGGCGTGGGGCGCGATGTGAAACGGCTTGTGTTTCACGTCGCGCCCCACAACGCTAGTCCAGCTTGGTGCCCGGTACTTGCGGTGCCTCTATAAGCCGCGCTTTGAGCTCGTTCAAAATGGAAACGGGCTGTCGATCGACAGCGTCCAGATGAAGTGTCGCCACACGAATGGGTGGCTGATATTCAAGCGAGCCGATGAGCACGGGAGAACCCAGGAACCGCTCGATTTCTTCTGCGATCGCGTCGGTCTCTTCGGGATCAAAGTCGTCGAAAAGCGCCGCGAACGTCGGCCCCGTCGAGCGGAACAGGCGACCCTTGCCGCGCGAGCATTCCATGAGGCAGGCGGCGCTTTCTGCCAAAACGCGGTCGCCCGCATCAAAGCCAAAGCGGGCATTGACCTGAGCGATATCGTCGATTTTGATGGCGATCAAACCAGCCTTGCGCGCCACGCGACGCATTTCGCCAATGGCGTTGACCAGGGCGTGAATATCGCCCAAGCCGGTCACGGAATCGGTCGTATCTGCCAAGCTTCGGTTGATGATAATGCCCACATACATGCCGGGCTCGGTATCGGTGCCGTCCAAGCGGTAGCCCGTGCAGTCGCAAAGCACGTATTTTCCGGTGGCATCCATTACGCGATACTGCATGTAGTGGAAGTGCCACGTGCCGTTTATCACCATGTCGAGCTCGGCACGTACGTTGTCGCGGTCCTCGGGATGAACGCGGGCGAGCCACATGTCGAGTGAGTTAAAAGGGTGCTGGGAGGGCAGGTCAAAATCGCGTACGGCGTTAACCGGCCATTGCGATTCTCCCGTATCGAGATTGAGGATAAACGGATAGCGCGTCTCGGAGCTCATGGAGATCGCTTGGAACACCCGGTCGTTGCAGGGAAGCTGGTCGACGATTGGGCGTTGCGGCGCGTCATCGTCTTTCGGTTGCTGCACACGATGCATAAGCTTATAGCGATACATCTTGCGATCGGCATCCATCGTCATCTGGCGACGCGTGTCGCCAGCAAGTGGATCGACGCGCGAGCAGCCAAAGCTAAAGCTGCCGATCATGGGTGCCTTGCCACCTGAGCTCGCCTCGATCAGCCTGGTACGCACCTGCTCCAAGCGCTGCTCGAGTTCAATCTCGTTTGCGGAGGGCGAGATGAGCACAAACTCGTCTCCACCGATACGGAACAGCATCTCATCGTGCTCCATGGTTTCGGAGAGCGTGCGGCAGATGCTCAGAATATAGCGATTGCCTTCGGCGTGGCCAAACCTATCGTTGCAATGCTCGAGATGGTCGATGTCAATATAGGCGCAGGTGAAGGGGTCGCCTTTGCGCCAGAGTTGTTCGACGTGACGGTCGAATCCGTTGCGGTTGCCCAAGTTGGTGAGCGGATCGATATAGGCGTTGCGCTCAAGCAGATGGCGCTCTTGTTGCAGGATGGCATGCGTCTTTTGCAGTTGCTCACCAACGGCGCGTAGCTCAGCAGGCAGCGCGGCAACATCGAGTTCAGCGGTCGAGACGCCGTTCGCAAGTCGCTGAAGATAGGCAATAATCGATTGCTCGCCCAGGCGATATGACTCGTTCATGATGGATAACCTCCTTGGGCGGAACAACGGTTTGTATCATATCCCCAATTCGGTTTGAATTGGGGATATAAGTTAGCTAATGGAGACAAATACCCCCTTCGACGGTGGCGTTTTGCGCGCGAGCGTATCAGTTGTTATTGCCACCATCGAGCAATGCCTCAAAATCCTTCGCCGGCATGGGGCGGTAGTAGAGGAAGCCCTGAGCGTAGCGGGCGCCCATTTGTCGTAGCATGTTCGCCTGCTCATTTGTCTCGACGCCTTCGACCACGACGGGCAGATGGAGCGACTGCGCCATTTCGAGCATCGATGAAATGATTTGCGTGCTGCGGCCTTGATCGCGGTCGGTGGGCACAAAGGTGCGGTCGAGCTTGATGACGTCGACGTTGACGTTCTTGAGCATCGCGAGCGTGGACTGACCGGTGCCAAAATCGTCCATATAGGTCGAGAAGCCGCGGGTGTGCAGATCTGCGGTTAGCTTATCCACGGCCTCGGATTCTCCCGTATAAGCCGTCTCGGTGATCTCGATACGCATGAGCTCGGGCGGTAGGTTGTATTGGGCGGCGAGCGCCCCCATATGTTCGGCAACATCGCAGGCAAGGATATCCACGCGCGACACATTAAGCGAGACCGGAACCACGCGAAGACGGCGATCGAGACGCTCGCGAAGCCATATGGCGACACCTTGCCAAATGTACTTGTCGAGCGTCACTACAAAGCCGCTTTCCTCGAGTGCGGGGATAAACGTTGCGGGCGAAATGAGAGAGCTGTCCTTGTCAATCCAGCGGGTGAGTGCTTCGGCGCCAATAATCTCGCCGGTTTCCATATCGACCTGGGGCTGAAGATAGTATGTGATGCGACCATTTGACAGCGCGTACTGGAATTCGGTCAGCGTGCGGTGGAACGCGACTTCGCGCTCGTACTCCGCGGGGCGGAAAATGGCAATGCGCTCCTTAAAGTCGTTTTTTGCGCGTCGATTGGTAAACATGGCCTTTGCCTGCGCATCGATGGTGATTTCCTCATTGGAGTCGATGGGGTAAACGCCCATGGACGGCCAGAAACCTACGCCGTCATCATGCCTGACTACTGCCTCACGAACGCGGTTGTAGATTTGATGGACGGTGATGTGCTTAAAGGGGATGAGTACACAAAAGTCATCTTGGCCCCAGTACCCTGCGACGCCCATATCGGCATTCTCGATGTCCTTGAGGACCGTGCCTACATCGGCGAGTACGCGGTCGCCCTCGGCCTGGCCGTGCCATTCATTAAACAGGCGCATGTGGCCCATGTCGACCGTGGCGATGCACCAGGTGCCGTTGCGCCTTGCCTTGATGAAGGCATTGGCACGGCGCATAAACTCGCTGGGTCGGTAGAGACCGGTGAGCATGTCGAGGTGCTCGGCGACGGCGCCTTTGCGTTCCATCTCGGGTATGGGCAGACTGTCGTTGGGAACAAGTCCGCCGGCCGTACGAAGGCGACGATCGAGTTCGCCCAAAACAGTCGATGCTTGGGAGTCCAGGCGTTCGTAAAAGGTCGGGACGACAAGACAGACGGGAGCAATGGTGTCGCCTGCGATTTGCACAGGAGCGAAAACGGCCTCTTTAAGGTGGCGGGTCAGTTGCTCGAATGCCTCGTGGTCCAGGTCGTTGCTGAGCACGACGAACTGGACGCTACGTGAACGGTAGACCCTGCTCCTGCCGCGGGTGATCGACAGCATGCGGCCTGCGTATTCGGCGAGCATGTTGTCGACAGCCTCGGCTCCGTAGAGCTCGTTGAGCTTTGTCGTGCCACGAACGCGCACCGCTATAAGGCCCGTCTCGCAACGGTCGCAACGACAGGCGTCGATGGCATTGACCAACATGCGCTTGGTTCCGAGGCCTGTCGCGGCGTCGACGGTTTCGGCAAGTGAGTGGTTGACGAGCTCGCCGACATAGAGCGAGGGGACATTTTCGTCGCCGTCGATGCGAAACCCGCGAGCACGGCAGAGGACGTAGTCGCCGACGGCATTGCGCACACGATACTGCATGACGCGACGGTGCTTGGTGCCGTTATAGACCTGGTCGATGTCGTTGATGTAGGCCTCAAGGTCATCGGGATGCACGCGCGTTTTCCAGTAATCGCGACAGTTGTCTATGTGCTCCGAGGGAAGGCCAAGATCGCGCAAGGCGCCTTGTGACCAAAGGGTGCGATGTTTGTCCAAGTTCTCGATAAAGAAATAGCGGCCCTCGTTGAGCATCGAAAAGGCGTCGAAAATACGGTCGCTTATTTCGAAGTCGTCGGCGTGGACTTGCGTGATATTGCGTCGATCAAGGTGCATGGCATGACGTAGCTTGTAGTCGTACATGCGATGGTCGGCATCGAGCGTCATGCGATTGGGGGCTTCGCCCAGGGCGGGGTCGGCATGCGACACTCCATAGCTAAACGAGCGGGGCATCTCGGAATCGTTGTTTTTGAGCAGGACCGTTCGGCAGTGTTCCAGACGTTCGGCGAGGTCGTCCTCGGTCGCAATCGTAGATAGGATGGCAAACTCGTCGCCGCCTATGCGAAACGCCGCTTCGTCCACTTTCATATACAGCTTGAGATAGAGGCTTACCTGCAAAATATAGCGGTTGCCCTCGTCGTGGCCAAAGGCGTCGTTGCAGTGCTTGAGATTGTCGATATCGATGTACGCCATGGTAACGGGGGTGTCCTGCTCCCAGAGCTCCTCGAGGGAACGGGCAAAGCCGCCGCGGTTGCCAAGTCCGGTAAGCTGGTCGGTAAAGGCGGTCCTAATCAGATCATCCTGACGTTCGAGAAGGTCGCGGACGGTCTTTTCGAGCTTCTCGGTATAGTTGTTGGCGCTATCCATAGCTACGCTGCTTTCTTGGGTCGAGGCGCTGCGGCGCACTGGTTGCGCTGCGCGGTGGGGGCTAAAGGCGTTTGTCGTTAACAAGCGGCGCCATGTTGCGGCGGCAGCGTATGGCCGCTGTTCTGCAAAAGGATGCCGCGCGGGTCAATGGATGCGCTGTCGGCAAGGAGCTCCTCGAACGCATTGATCGGCATGGGGCGGTAGTAGTAAAAACCTTGGACATAGCGCACACCGAGTTCATGCAGAAAAGCGA
Organism: uncultured Collinsella sp.; assembly: GCA_900542315.1. GTDB lineage: Bacteria > Actinomycetota > Coriobacteriia > Coriobacteriales > Coriobacteriaceae > Collinsella. The sequence goes on along the minus strand of UQMV01000014.1, from coordinate 2,924 downwards.
TTTGCTTGTCGGTCTCGACGCCCTCGACTATGACGGGCATGCCGATTTGCCAAGACATGTTGATGACAGACTTGACGATGCTTTCTCCCTTGTCTGCCTGACTGGTTTCGACGGGCATGAAACGGCTGTCGAGTTTGATCACATCGGCGTCAATATTCTGCAACATGCTGAGCGACGACGATCCGCTGCCAAAATCGTCGATGAGCACGGAGAAGCCCAGAGAACGGAGTTTGCTGGCGAGCGTTGTAACATCCTCGGGATTATTGGCGTACGCGCTTTCGGTGATTTCGGCCTTAACGTAATGCGTGGGAACGGCATAGCGCATTGCCAGGCGTTCGAGCTGCTTGGCGACGTCAACCGAGATCAAATCGGTTTGGCTTATGTTGACGGAGATGGGTACGCAGGGCAATCCCTGAGCCAAACGCTCGGAGAGCCATGCAAAAACGAGGCTCCAAATATGGCGATCGAGCGTCACCGCGAAGCCGTTGCGCTCGAGCAGCGGTACGAACGTACCGGGTGAGACAAAGCTGCCGTCCTCGTCTTTCCAGCGGGCAAGCGCTTCGCCGCCTATGATCTTTTTGGTTTCCATGTCATATTGCGGCTGGATGTGGAAGGTTATCCGTCCCTGGTTCAGAGCGTGCTGGAATGCCGAGAGCAGATGGTCCTCGCGCTCGCGTTGCGCGTAGGTCTCGGGTTCAAAGAACTTGATGCGGTCTCTAAAATCGTGGCGCGCGCGGGTGAGCGCGGCCTTTGCGTGGTCGTAGAGCAAAATGTTGATGTGTTCTTCTGAGCCTACGGGGCAAACGCCGAAGGCAGGCAAAAAGCCGACCGAGTCGTCGCGCGTGGCGACGATGCCCCGGATGCGTTCGTAGAGCGTGTCGATGGTTCTGCGGTCGCCGGGAAGATAGGCGACAAAGTCGTCCTGGCCCCAGTACCCGGCGATCCCGCCGCAATCGGCTTGTAACGTCTGCAGCGCGCTTCCTACCTCGGCAATGAGGGTATCGCCTGCCTGGCGTCCGTACCACTCGTTAAAGACGCGCATGCGTCCCAGGTCGATGGCGACAATGGCGCGGTCTTCGTTGGGGTGCGCGGACCGATGCGTGTCGGCGACGTGTAGAAAATCATTGCCGCGCATGAGACCGGTCAGCTTGTCCCGTCGGTCGTACGCGGCAAAACTACCGACTTGGGTCAAAGCGCTTGGACTGTGATGTGTCGGAGCCGTGCTGCGTATCTCGGCGTCAAGGCGGCGATTGAGGCTGGACAGCACCGTGAGCGGCTGCGAGGTGATAGACGAATAACGCGCAAAGGTCGTGTGGGCGACAGGGACGATATCGATGTCATGCACCGTGATGGGGGCCATGAGCGTTTGCCACAGCCTTTGGGCGGCATCGGAAAGATCGATGTCGGGCTGGCTGTCAAACATAAGAACAAACTGCAGGCCATATGAGCGGAAGAACTCGGGCGATTCGGGGAGCTGAGACAGGATGCGCCCAGTGAGCTCCATGAGAACATCGTTGCCCGTTTGGTAGCCATAGACGGCATTGATACGGTCGATGTTCTCGAACTTAAACGCCACCAAATCGGTGGGTTTGGCGAGTTCCCTACGCTTCTCGATAGCCGCCATCAGTGCGCGCACATCGCCCACACCGGTAGCGGGATCGGTGCTTTCGACAATGCTCGCGTTTGTGATGGAGCCGGCAAACAGCGTGGGCTCACTTTCGTTGCCGTCAAGACGTATGCCGGAGCACGTGACAGTAATGTATCGGCCGCTTGCATCCTTGGCGCGATAGCGCATTCTGTGACGGTGTTTTTTGCCGGACATCACCTCTTCGATATCCTGGCGCCAGGCATCGATGTCGTCGGGATGGATGTGTTGCGACCATACCTTGTCCATCTGATGGACGTTTCCGGCTGGTAGGCCAAAATCCTGTACAGCGTTTTGAGACCAATGAGACTGATCGGTGTCGACGTTGCAGATAAACAGGTAGCGTCCGGTATCCGTGAGCGATAGCGCCTGGAAGATGCGGTCCCGCACGTCAAGAAAATCGTCAAAGGTGTCGAGTGCGCGATACTGCTCGTTGAACGCTTTGTTCATGCGATTGCGTGTGGCGTTGGCGAATTTGTAGTCGTACATGTGCCGGTCTGCCTCGGCCGTCATCTTGTGGAACACATCGCCTGCCTTGGGATTGGCGTGGGCGCAACCGTAGCTGTAGCTCATGGGAGTCTGGCCATCATCGAACGTCGAGCTGGCAAGAGAAGCCCGGCAGGCCTCGAGCCGCTGGTTGAGTATCTCAACCGAATCGGTTATAGAGATGAGCACGAACTCGTCGCCGCCTATGCGGTAGATGCGCTCATCGGGACGGCAGTGCAGCTTAAGGCAGTCGGCGACCTTGATGATGTAGCGGTTGCCTGCTGGGTGTCCAAAATGGTCGTTGCAGACTTTAAGACCGTCGATATCGATATAGGCAATCGTGTGTTCGAGCTGTCGATCCCAAACACATGTAATGTCATGGTTGTAGGCGGTGCGGTTGGGCAGGCCCGTGAGCGAATCGATGTAGGCATCGGCTTTGAGTTGCACGATGCGGTCGTTTAGGTGGGCGGCGGCATTGGTTGCTTCTGCGAGCAGGCGCTCGGCCTCGGGCTGCTGTGCGCCGTAGAGCTTCGATAACTCGGCGAGACAGGTGTTGAACTGGTCGATCTCGTTGTGCTGTTGCGGCTCGGCACCCTGCACCTCGTTTGTTTCCATGCCCCCGCCTCGTTGCATTGCTGAGCTTATTTGTCAGCTTGCTGTTTGTTATCGAAAAGTACCGAATAGTATAAACATCTTATAGGCGCGCAAGGGGATGGCAACGCCGCGAGGCGTTTTTTATTCAAGACTTTAGTCTGCTGGCCGCGCAGCGGCCAGCTTTAAACCACCCGCTACG
>UQMV01000013.1 GCA_900542315.1 uncultured Collinsella sp. | reverse complement strand
GGGTCAGCCCGTGGGAGGCCAGGGCGCCGCTGACCGGTGGACGGCACCGAGCCGTCATCGAACTGAGAAGGGGGAGGCCTCGCGGCCTCCCCTTTTTTTGCGTTTGCGGGATTGTGTCTCACATAGTAGCTGTGTTTTATAACCCTCGTTTGTCGCATCTTCTGTGAACGGGCTACAATAACTTAGTCTGTGCGATATGGAGGTGAACATGGCTGAAGCTGGTATCGGCGTTGATATCGTCGAGATTTCCCGCATGAAATCAATTCTTGAAAAGACGCCGTCGTTTGCTCGGCGTGTGTTTACCGAAGAAGAGCGTGCGTATTGTGATGCATCATCGCGTCCCGCTGCTCACTATGCCAGCCGCTTTGCTTCGCGCGAGGCGGTACTTAAAGCTCTCGGCACGGGTTTTAGTCAAGGCGTTGGTCGCAAGGATGTTTCGGTTACGCGTGATAAACTCGGCAAACCGAAGGCGCTGCTTTCGGGCCGTGCTCTCGAGATCGCTCAAGAGCTGGGTGTTGTTGAGGTCGCTCTTTCCATTACGCTTACAGGAGACTTAGCCGTTGCGAATGCAATCGCGATTACCGAAGATGCTCGGCCTAAGCCAAAAGAGGAAAAGGTGAGTACCAAGAAACGCGTAGCGCAGACATTTAAAGAGGCTCGCTCTGTTTTAGATGAGCTTGAGCAGCTGCAGAATTCAGCATTGACGGAGCACCTGGGCGATGCTTCGCAAGATACGCTAGGAGCATAGATGAAACCGGTTTTGAGTACCGAAGAAGTCGTTCGTCTCGAGGACATCATCGAACGCGAAGGGACTTCGAAGGCCGAGCTTATGGAGCTAGCGGGTGAGTTTGCCGCCAACGAGGTCTTGAAGCTCAATCCCGATCGGGTTCTCGTTCTGGTCGGTTTTGGTAATAATGGCGGCGACGGTTGGGTTGCCGCCGATATTCTGAGCCATAAGGGTGTGGACGTCGATATCGTTTCTCCGGTTGAGCCGGATGAGATTCCTGCTGCTCTGGCACGTCATGTTGCTCGTCGTACTGCCGGCCGCGATGTGCACGTTTGTGTCGGCCCCTCGCGTGACGAACTCGAGGTTTTGATCGATAAGGCCGATGTTGTTGTTGATGCCATTTTTGGTACCGGTTTCCACGGGAATCTGCGTGCGCCGTTCTCCATCTGGATTCCTACGGTCAATGAATGCGCCGATTGTGTTGTATCCATTGATGTCCCCTCGGGCCTGAATGCCGAGACGGGCGTTGTTGATGACGACTGCATTCGTGCCGAACATACGGTGACGATGATTGCGCCCAAGATTGGTCTGTATAGCGCTGATGGCCCTGAGTATGCTGGCGATTTGATCTGCGGCAATCTTTACGACCGTCTTGACGAGGTCATCGATGATGTCGACCACGCCGCCGAGATCGTCGAGCCCGGTGACTTAGTTGATTACTTTGCTCCACTACCTACGAATATCGATAAGTATTCCCGTGGCTCTGTGCTTATTGTCGCCGGATCTGCGCAATATCCTGGTGCTGCCATTATGGCGGCCAAGTCTGCAGCTCGCGCGGGTGCTGGTTACGTGGCAGTCGCGGCTCCTGACGCCTGCGCCAATCTTATTCGCATGGCACTTCCTTCGATTCCCGTCTTTGCTATTCCGTCTGATTCCCGCGGCTCCTTTGGCGCCGCTGCGCGCATGACTGTGTGCGAGATTGCAAAGAAGTACAGCTGTGTACTGTGCGGTCCCGGTATGACGACATCTGCCGGCGCTATGCAGGTGGTTTCGGGCTTGCTCGAGCTTGATGTGCCGCTTATTTTGGACGCCGATGCACTCAACTGCCTTGCTAAGATTGCCATTGACGGTATTGATAGTAATCCCGAGATGTATCGTCGCGAGCAGCCGTTGGTTATGACGCCGCACTATCGTGAGCTTTCGCGTCTGGTTGCCGGTGACGAGGTGAACGACCTTGGTACCGCGATTGCGGCCGCGCAGAAGGTTGTCTGGGCTGCAGGCTCCGACAATCTGGTGGTCATTGCCAAGGGGCCGACGACGGCTATCTGTGGCGTTGAGCGTGTGCTGCTGCCGCTCTCGGGTCCGGCTTCTCTGGCAACTGCCGGTTCGGGTGATGTTCTCGCGGGTATTTTGGCCGGCACGCTTGCCACCATGCGCGACGAGATGGATCGTTGGGAGTTGCTGTATTCGTACGCCGTCGCACTTCACAGCTACGCCGGTTTTGCCGCGGCGACGGAGTATGGTGAGAAGAGCGTCATCGCGACCGATCTTATCGACTTGATCGGTCCTGCCATGGAACTGGCGGCAAAGGATGCGCTCGAAGATCTGGGAATCATGGACGAAGGGTCGGATGACTAATCATGAATAAAGCCGATTTGACGCGCTGGTCCTGGGTCGAGATCGACCGCGGGGCGCTCCGTCGCAACACGAGGGCCTATAAGAACTTGCTGAATCCACGTCAGCGCCTGTGCTGCGTGGTCAAGGCCGATGCTTATGGTCATGGAGCTGTTGAGTGCGCCAAGATCATGTATTCGGCCGGTGCCGACATGTTTGCCGTGGCGACGGTTAACGAGGGCGTTGAGCTCCGACAGGGCGGGATTACGAAACCCATCCTCATCCTAAGCGAGCCGCCTATCGAGGCCATTCCGACGTTGCTCGAGTTTGATATCATGCCCTCGGTCTATACGTCTGACTTTGCTCTTGCGTATGGCGAATGTGCCGTCGCGGCGGGCAAAGTGGGCAAGTATCATCTCGCCATCGAGACGGGCATGAATCGTATCGGCGTTCACTACACGCAGGTGCTCGACTTTGTCCGCGGTATAAATTTCCATCGCGGTATTCAGTGCGACGGCGTATTTACGCACTTCGCCACGGCCGATGAACCTTCGGGCTGGGACTACAAGCTGCAGTGTCAGCGCTTTACCGAGGCCGTTCAGGCCATTAAGGATGCGGGTTTTGAGTGCGGTATCGTGCACTGCGCCAACACGCCGTCCTCGATGCTCGACCCCTCGATGCATTTTGATATGATCCGCGCCGGCGTTGGCTTGTATGGCATGCAGCCGTGCGAGCTGAGTGGCCGCGTGATGCAGCTTGATCCCGTTATGAGCGTCCATGCGCGTGTGACGCGCGTGGCACACCCTGCGATGGGTGAGGGTGTGGGCTACGGTTTTACCTACCGCGTACCGCGTACGCGCGTTCAGATCTGCACGCTGCCGATCGGTTATGCCGATGGCCTATCGCGTACGCTTTCCAATCGTATGGATGTGCTGTATCGCGGCGAGCGCGTGCATCAGGTTGGCAATATCTGCATGGACCAGTTTATGGTCGCCATTCAGTCCAACCCGGCACACGAGATTCCCGAGGCCGAGTATGGTGACGAGATGATCATTGTCGGCCGCGATGGCGATGCCGAGATCACTATGGACGAGATGGCCCGACTGCGCGGAACGATTAACTACGAGGTCGCCTGCGGCTTTGGCATGCGTCTCGACAAGATCTACGTGTAGGAGCCGCTATGGGCGTCATGCACATCCCCGGCCATACCCATCAGGCACCACGTGAGGTCGCACTCGAGGAAATTGAGGCCGTTCTGGGCGATTGTCACCTCTGCCAGCTCTACCAGTCGCGTCACAATATCGTGTTTGGCGTGGGAAACCCCCGCGCTCGCGTGATGTTTATTGGTGAGGCGCCGGGCCGCAATGAGGATTTGCAGGGCGAGCCCTTTGTGGGGGCGGCAGGCGAGGACCTCAACGGCATTTTGTCGCTGGCGGGGCTCAAACGCGAAGATGTCTACATTGCCAACGTGCTTAAGTGCCGCCCGCCGGGAAACCGCAATCCGCGTCCCGAGGAAGTGCTGGCTTGCTCGCCGTTTTTGCGTGAGCAGATTCGAAGCATCTGGCCTGATATTATCGTGACGCTCGGCAACCCCGCGACGCACTTTGTGCTTAAGACCGAGATTGGCATTACTAAGCTGCGCGGCAGGTTCCACCAGATGGGGCATTTTGTAGTAATGCCCACTTTTCATCCGGCAGCAGCGCTGCGCAATCCGGCGTGGCAGGAGCTGCTGGAGGAAGACTTTAAGATGCTGGGCGATTATCTGGAGCGACATCCCGCACCAGAGGACGCCTCGGAATAATAAGGAGCATATATGTCCCTGGAGCGCCTGGGGGTAGGTACTTACAAAACGACTTGCGCTGCCGATACGGAGTACTTTGGCGAGCTAATTGCACCGTGCCTTGAGGACGGCGATGTGCTCATCCTGACCGGTGGCCTGGGAGTGGGCAAAACTCACTTTACCAAGGGCGTCTCGCGCGGGCTGGGCGATGGGCATATGGTTACGAGTCCTACGTTTGCGCTCATGGCCGTTCACGATCAAGGTCGTATTCCGCTGTTTCACTTTGATCTATACCGCCTGGAGCATGCCTACGAGCTCGAGGATACGGGCATTTTCGATGTGCTGGGCTATGAGGGTGCTTGCCTGCTGGAATGGGGCGAACAATTTCAGGACGAGCTGACGGATGAGTACCTTTCGGTGACGCTCAAGCGTGATGAGGGCGACAGCGATGTGCGAACGATAACGCTTGAGGCGCACGGTGACCGCGCAATGGAGCTTTCCCATTTGATTGATAAGGCTGTACAAGATGAGCTTGCATAACGACAACGCGCTGGTGGTGGCGCTCGATACCTCGACCGACATGCTTGCCTGCGCGGCAAGCTGGATTGATGGGCAGACGGGCGAGACGAAGCTCGTGAGTGGCGACCACATGTGTCGCCGTCACGCCAACGTTGAGCTCGTGAATACCGTTGATGGCGTGCTGGCTCAAGCCGGTCTGGATCGCAGCGATGTTGGTTGCTATGTGGTCGGCCGCGGCCCGGGGTCCTTTACGGGTGTGCGCATCGGCATCTCCACTGCCAAGGGCCTCGCGCGTGGTGCCAATGTTCCGCTGCTGGGCGTGTCGACGCTCGACGCTTGCGCTTGGACGGCGTGGAAGGCTGGCGTGCGCGGCAAGCTTGGTATCTTGGCCGACGCTATGCGCGGTGAGGTATATCCGGCGCTGTATATGCTGGTCGATGAGGGTCCCGAGCGTCAATTTGAGCGCGAACACGTGGTCAAGGCCGCCGTGGCGCTCGATGAGTGGCGCCAAGCAGCGGACTGGGACCAGGTTCAGCTGACCGGTGACGGTCTCGTGCGCTATGGCAAGCTGCTGGGTGAGGACGAGACTGCCCGCTGCGTGGAGCGCGACCTGTGGTGGCCTTCGGGCGAGGGCTTGCTGCTCGCGCACGCTGCGGGTGACGGCGATCCGGCTCGCGTCCTGCCGATTTACACGCGCCTTTCGGATGCCGAGGAAAACGAGCGCAAGCGTCTTGGTCTTGCCGAGAGTGCGCAGAGCGAAATTACGGGCGTTGCCGATGAGCTCGCCGGTCGTCATCTGCAGTTCCGTCCCATGGGCGCGGCGGATGCCGAGGGCGCGAGCGCGCTGGAGGCTGCCTGCTTTGAAGGTGCCGGACACGAGGCGTGGACGCCGGGCATGTTCCTGTCCGAACTGGGCGAGGACGTCGCTGCGCCGCGTAGTTGGTGGGTGGCACACGACGACGGCAAGCTACTGGGCCTTGCCGGCGGTATGGTCGTGGACGATGATGTGCAGATTCTGGATGTCGCCGTCGACCCGGCACATCGCCGTGAGGGCATTGCCCGCAAGCTGCTGTCGCATGTGAGCTATGATGCCCAGATGCTCGGCTGCACCACGGCTTCGCTCGAGGTCGAGGACGGCAACGAGGGAGCGATCGCGCTTTATAACGCTCTGGGCTTTACCGAGGCAGGACGGCGCCGCGGCTACTATGGTGCCGGCAAGGATGCCATCGTCATGACGGCTCCGCTGCCCCTGGTGCTTCCGGTCGACAATGCTTCGCCCGAGCCGACGGCGGCAGAGCAGCGCGTATGGCCGCTGCCTGCTCCTGGGCGCTCCGAGGGGGAGCGTGCCGAAATTGAGCGCCGCCGCCTAGTGCTCGCTATCGAGAGTTCCTGCGACGAGACGGCCGTGGCGATTATCGATGCGGATGGCAATATGCTGGCCAACCAGGTGTCGACGCAGATTGATTTCCATGCCCGCTTTGGCGGCGTGGTGCCCGAGATCGCCTCGCGCAAACACGTCGAGGTGATTGTGAGTGTCGTGGATGCGGCGCTCGAGGATGCCGCAGCATCGCTTGGTCTTGAGGATGGAGCCATTGCCCCCAGCGAGCTTGCCGCCGTGGGCGTGACACAGGGTCCGGGCTTGGTGGGCGCGCTCGTGGTTGGCGTCGCCTTCGCCAAGGGCTTTGCCTACGCTGCCGGCAAGCCGCTCGTGTGCGTCAACCATCTGGAGGGGCACCTGTTTGCCAACCTGCTGGCGCAACCCGACCTCAAACCGCCGTTTATCTTCACGCTTGTCTCGGGTGGGCACACCATGCTCGTGCACGTGAAGGCGTGGGGCGACTACGAGGTGCTCGGTGAGACGCTCGACGACGCTGTGGGCGAGGCCTTCGACAAGGTAGCCAAGGCATTGGGTCTGGGCTATCCCGGTGGCCCCATCATTTCCAAGCTGGCCGAGACGGGCAACCCCAAGGCGATCGATTTCCCCCGTGCGCTTAACAGCAGAGGAGACTATCGCTTCTCGCTTTCGGGCCTTAAAACCGCTGTGACGCTCTACATTGAACAGGAGACCAAGGCCGGGCGCACGATTCACCTGCCCGATCTGGCAGCTTCGTTTGAGGCAGCTGTCTTTGACGTGCAGTACAAGAAGGCCAAAAACGCATTGCACGCTACCGGATGCAAGGAATACTGCATCGGTGGCGGCGTCTCGGCCAACCCGCATCTGCGCGAGATGATGATCAAGAAGCTTGGACGTCAGGGGATTCGCGTAACGGTGCCGCCCTTGTCTGCCTGTACCGATAACGCAGCCATGATTGCGGAGGTCGCTCGCCGTAAATTCGACCGAGGTGAAATCTCGCCGTTCGATGTCGACGCCGATCCAAACATGACGCTGTAGCTGGTACGGCGCGGTCCCCGACCGGAGGGACCGGATATAAGGTTTCCTGCTCTACAGTCCTGCGCAAGACGAAGGCCACATTAAGTGGCCTTCTTTGCGTGCGGAACTCGCGATAAAGTTCATATGCGCCGCCCGGCTCCCGCGGCTCTCAGGGGCATCTCTCATGCAAAAACTGTCGTGGGGTAAAGTCTGAGGTCAGTGGCGTTTTATACCGAGAAATCCAAAAAAGTTGAAAATTCATTACAAATTTGCGTTGACTTTAGGTAACTAAAGTTTCATACTCCTTTTCAACCACTGGGGGATGTGAACACGCACGGATCGTTCGCATCATGATTGAAGAGGATTTCTTAGACATGTTCACGCATCAGCTAAACATTATCAGCGTAGTAATTATCTGATGCGGGTTAGCACATACAGCTAGCCCGTACGATAACGGGCGGCTGATGATAATGAGGGCCGTCGAGCGCAACCGACGGCCCTCATTTTTTTATGTCTGAGTAGTTCTTTTTAGAGGAGGAAATGTAATGAACGGAGTTTTGCTCATGGTTGTGGCTGCGGCGGTGCTCGCCTGCGGCTATCTGGGCTACGGCCGCTGGCTGGCCAACAAGTGGGGCGTTGACAAAGAGGCCCTCACGCCGGCCAAGCGCATGAAGGACGGCAAGAGCTTCTCGCCCGTCTCTGCCTTCACCGCGTTCTCGCACCAGTTCAGCTCGATCTGCGGTGCTGGCCCTGTCACGGGTACGATCGTCGCCATGGCCTTTGGCTGGCTGCCCGTCGTGCTCTGGGTCCTCGTCGGCGGTATCTTCTTTGGTGCCGTCCACGACTTTGGTGCTCTGTACGCTTCGATGAAGAACAACGGCAAGTCGCTCGCTCAGCTCATCGAGAAGTACATCGGCAAGACCGGCCGTCGCCTGTTCCTGCTGTTCTGTTGGCTGTTCTGCATCATCGTCATCGCCGCCTTCACCGACATGGTCTGCAAGACGTTCATGTTCACCCCGGCCGTTGACGCTTCTGGTGCTGCTACCGGTGCCATCGACTTCACCAAGTCCTATGCCGCCGGCTGCGCTGGTACCATCTCCATCCTGTTCACCTTCGTCGCTATCGCCTTTGGTTGGGCCCAGAAGAAGTTCAACCTCACCGGCGCTGCCGAGTTCGTCACCGGCGTTGTCCTCATGGTTCTCATGTTCGCCGTCGGTATGCAGTTCCCGGTCTACCTGGATAAGTTCCAGTGGTTCGCCGTCGTCATGGTCTACCTTGTCTTCGCTGGCGCTATGCCCATCCAGATGCTCAAGACCCCGCGTGACTACCTCACTTCCATCATGATGATCGTCATGATCGTCTGCGCTGTCCTCGGCATCGTCGTCCTGGGCGTCAACGGTCAGGCCACTATCACCGCTCCGGTCTTCACCGGCTTCTCCACTGCCTCCGGCATGATGTTCCCGGTCCTGTTCGTCTCCGTCGCTTGCGGTGCTCTCTCCGGTTTCCACAGCCTCGTTTCTTCCGGCACCTCTTCTAAGCAGGTCGAGAAGGAGCAGGACGCCGTCAAGGTCGGTTATGGCGCCATGATCGTCGAGTCCTTCGTCGGCATCCTTGCCATCATCGTCGCCGGCATCATGTTCTCCGACATGAACACCGCCGGTACCGGCGCCCTCAACGCCGGCGTCGCTTCCACCCCGTTCCAGATCTTCGCCGCTGGCATCTCCCGCGGTATGCAGGCCTTCGGTGTTGACGGCACGCTCGCTACCGTCTTTATGACCATGAACGTCTCTGCTCTGGCCCTGACCTCGCTCGACGCCGTCGCCCGCATCGCCCGCACTTCGTTCTCCGAGTTCTTTGCCCAGACCAACGATGCCCTGGCCATCGAGTCCAAGGCCGGCTATATGAAGGTCCTCGGCAACCCCTGGTTCGCCACGGTCGTTACCCTGCTTCCCGGTCTTGCCCTCGCTTTTGGTGGCTATGCCAACATCTGGCCGCTCTTTGGTGCTTCCAACCAGCTGCTCGGCGGCATGACCATGATCACCCTCGCCGTGTTCTGTAAGTGCACCGGCCGCAAGGGCTGGATGCTCTACGTGCCCGTCGTCTTCCTGCTCTGCTGCACCTTCACCTCGCTGGTCCAGAGCGCCATGGGCTGCATGGTCGCTGTCCAGGCTTACGGCTTCTTCGGCACCATCCCGGCTACCGCCACCACGGCCGCCGTCTCCGTCGCCGCCACCAAGGGCCTGCAGCTTGTCTTTGCCGTTCTGCTGATGGTCCTGGGCCTCATCGTTGCCGTTAACTGCCTCAAGGAGTTCTTCGGCAAGGAGGCCGGTTCCATGCCTGACGAGGATCCCGAGTGGTCCGAGATGGGCAAGGCCGAGTATGGCCGCACTGCTGCTGCCGAGGCTCCCGTCGACGCCGAGGCCGCCAAGGCTTAGCCGACCTGACGAGTTGAACGTCACATCTATATGACTCGGAAAGACCGGGTCCGCGACTTCGCGGGCTCGGTCTTTTTTTCATGCAAAAGCGGGTGACGCTCGAGTGTTCTCGCAGATGTTTTGCATGGATAAGGGCGCGCGTTGTACCATATGGACGTATATGTGTGCATATGAAAGGAGCCCCGTGGCAAAGACGGTATATTCCGATAACCAAAATAATGTCGATGCCCTGGCTGAACGTCTGAGCAGCCAGACGTCGCTTTCTGCCGAGTGTGCCAAGCTGGTTGCCTACGACCTGCTTTGCCGCAAGGCGCTCAAGATTAAGTCGAGTGCGCTGGCGCAGATTTTCCGCTCCGTCGATAAGGAATGTGACACCAAGGCGATGCGCGATGAGCTTATCGCGGCCAATATTGTGACCAAGATCGAGGGTAGCGGCATTAACGGGCGCCCGGCGTTCTATACCATCAATGCCGAGATCCGCGATGCCCAGGAGCAGCCTGCCGAGTCCGTCGAGGATTTTGTCGTCGAGGATTCCGCTGACGTGCCTGCTGTGGAAGAAGTTGCTCCGCGTGAGCATGTCGATACCGATGAGTTGCTCGATGAGAACGTCGTGCGTGCCTTTACGGCCAAGGCAGGACGCGGCGGTTTTGGCGGGGGTGGCAAGCGCGATGCGCAGCGCCGCGCCCAGCAGGAGCGCTTCCGTCGCGCCGTCGCTCAAAAGGATGGGGCCGTTACCGAGGTTGTCGAGAACGAGCCCGTCTCCGAGCCGCAGGAGTCTGTGAAAGAGCAAAAGTCCGCTGAGCCTCAGGAACCCAAGCGTCGCCGCGGTGCGCATTTTAGGGCCGAGCAGCAGGATGTTGTGCGCGAGGCCGAAGAGACTGCCGAAGTTGCGGACGATTCTGAGAAGCCGGCCAAGAAGGCCTCAGACTCGTGTCGTCCCGGTCGCGGCTTTGCAGGTCGCGCGTATCCCGTAAGGCGTCAGGAGAAGAGCGAGCCGGCTTCGACCACTCAGACCGAGAAGACCGAGCAAACCGAGAAAACCGTTGAGCCGGCGGCTCGCGAGCAGCAGCCTTCCGAGTCGCAGTCTGCGGCTGGCACCGAGGTCAAAGCTCAACAGTCCGCCGATAAGCAGGCGGGGGAGAGCGCCTCGAGCAAGCCCCGCCGCCGTCGTCACCGCGGCGGTCGTGGCTCAAATGCCGAGGCTGCGGCCGAGAAGGCAGCGACGCAAAGCAAGGATGCGAAGGCTGAGGCCCCGGCGGAGCAGCCCAAGCGCCAGCCGGCGAAGGGGGACAAGCCCGAACGTTCGCAAAAGAGCTCGTCCGCGCCAAAGCAAGAGCGCAAAGCTCAGGCAGATTCCAAGCGCAAATCCCAGGCTCAGCCCAAACCGACTGCAAACGTTGCGGCCGCCCAGCAGCCTGAGCCGCCCGCTCATGGCGAGGTTTCGGCGTTTGCTCTGGCACGTGTCCTGGGCAGGCAGCTGCTCAAGGTCGTTCCTACGCCAATGGCGCTCTCCAAGATTAAGGAGCAGCAGACTCAAATTGTTAAGGTCGAGGGCAAGGACGGCAAAAAGGCTCCGCAGCGCACTCAGCACAACGAGATGTCCAACCGCAAGATTGCCGAGGAAATTGCGATCATCCAGGCTTGGATTGAGCAGAATCGCGGTGCCGACACGCCGGTCGCTTCGCGTCGCCAGCGCGCCTACCAGATTTTTAACGATGAGAAGGCCTTTGACGGCAAGCACGGCGAGCGCCTGATTCGGCGTATGACCGAAAAAGGTATCAGCATGCAGGCGATTAAGGTCGCCCCCAACCGCCCCGTGCACTTTACGGGTTTCTTTACGCTGGGCGCCGACAAGCCGTTCATTATGGTCGAGAACCTAGACACCTATGACGAAATCGTCAAGCTCCTGCGCGGCCGCAAGCACGCCAAGCTTTTTGGCACCAAGGTGGGCGGCGTGATCTTTGGCGGTGGCTGCAAGGCGAGCGTTTCGCACGCACTGGATGATTATCTGGCCGAGATCGGCTATCGCTTTAACTATGTCTACTACGTGGGCGACATCGACCGAGAGGGTGCGCGCATTGTCGAGCAGACCCGTAACGCCAATGTGGTAGAGATTCGCCTGCATGCCGGTATGTATCGCGCCATGCTTGCCGAGCACAAGCGTCGCGTGAAGGCCGGCGGAGAGTGCGAACCCGCAGCTGCCAACCAGGGTGTGCCGCAGAACCTGGCGGCGACGATCAAGGATCTGCCCATGGTCACGCGCGTGCAGTTCCGCAACGTGCTGCGCGAGGGCGGACGCATTCCACAGGAGATTCTGATGACCGCCGACTATCGGGATGGCGACTCGGGAAGCTTCGACCGCATGCTGAACAATTAGTTCCGCCGTTCTACCGAACGGCGGTCCTCTCGACGCTGCGAGGGGCCCTGGCACGGCAATCTGACGTTCAACTTCGGCGGCGCGACCAGAAGGTCGGCGCCGCCTTGTTTCACGTCACCTTGCCATGCCAGGGCCCCTCTCGCTGTCACGTCCAAAACATCGGGGCTAGTGGCCTCCTGTTCGTGCGGAACTCGCGATAAACCTAAGCCGGTGCCCCCGCTCTCCCGGGGCCTGTGGCTACTTGGTTGTCGCAAGCGGCTCGCTTTTCGGAACTGGGCTGATGATTTCTAGATGTAAGGCGCTCTTGGTCCTAACGGGCCTGGGGCGCCTATCTTTTGGAGGTAGATTTTTGGGACATGCCTGAAAATCTACCTCAAACTTCTAGTGTAGGACGAGAAGTTGTAGCTGAAACTTCTCTTGTAGGACAAGAAGTTATATACTCAAGATGTTGAAAGGAGAGCATTATGGCGCCTACAGCGTTGGGTATTGCAGAGATTGTTGCCGAGGCCCGTTCCTTTGAGATTCCTCACGTCGTGCATCGAGACGATGCCATCAGTGATCTTCCTGAGCCAAAGCCGTTCAATCTTGTCCATATCATCACGGGTATCAGGCGCTGCGGCAAAACGTTCTATGCGTTTCAATGGATTCGTCGCCTTATCGATCGCGGTGTCGATGCCGAGCGTATCTTCTATTTCAATTTTGCTGATGACCGTCTTCGACCGGCGCCGGACACGCTCATGAGCGACATTTTGGAAGAGTATTGGCGGCAGGTTCCCTCAGCGCGAACGAAAGGCTGTTATCTCTTTCTGGATGAGGTGCAGGAGACCGATGGCTGGCAAGGCGTTTGTCAGCGTTTGGCGGAGCACGAGAGCGTAACGCTTGTTATCACCGGATCGTCCTCAAAACTATCTGCCGATGAAATAGCGACGCAGTTTCGCGGTCGCTCGCAAGAGCACGCTATGCATCCGCTTTCATTCCGCGAGTATTGTGCGTTTCATCACATTGAAACGCCGGATATGTCTACTAGTGCTGGGGCTCCAGCTGTTTCTCCGCAGCGGCGAACTGATCTGGAATCGGCATATGACCGTTATCTCATAGAGGGTGGCTTTCCTGGGGTTCAGGAGCTTGATGCCGGTTCGCGTATTCAGATGCTTCAAGCCTATTTGCGAGATGTTGTTGCACGAGACATTCTCGAGCGGAGCGGGCGCACGGATATCGCTCTTGCCAACCAAGTAGGGCTCTTCTGCCTTCGAAACACGGGTTGCGACCTTTCGGTTAACAGTTTGTTGGAAGCCTTAAAGTCTGTCGGATATCGAGCGTCATGGGAAAAAATAAACGAACTCGTTCGTTTATTCCAGCAGGCTCATCTCATTGGATTACTTCCGGAGTATTCAACTTCTTTGGCTCCTAAGACAACGACAACAGACAAGGTCTATGCCGTCGACCAGGGGATGGCATATGCAACATCGCGTGCTAATCAGCAGGATATAGGAAAGCGTTTGGAGACTGCGATTTATGCTGAACTCATGCGCCGTACAGCAAACGGCCGGTTGGAAACGGTGACTTCATTTACGGCTCCAACGCAAGCACGAGAAAAAGTTGATTTCTTGGTCGGCGACGCTTTGGCATCGGAACCATACGCGCTTTACCAGGTGACAGTCGATATGACGGCAGAGAAAACGCGCAGGCGTGAAGTTGGTTCCCTTGAGGTTGCTATGGTAAAAACCGGTATCAAGGATGCCAATATCATCACGCTGCGCGAGGCGACCCAGATCAAAACGGAGCATGGCGTCATCGAGGTTATTCCCGCATGGAAATGGTCGCTTGGTCTGTAATGCTACGCCGGCCCGCCGGGGCCGCACGGCACCATGTTGATGACCGGCACTTTAGGAACGTCCCTAAGTGCCGGTTTGGCTGGTAAGTCGAGATGTGGGGAGCCCGTTGCTGGTATGGGACGGAGGGATTCCGCGTCCGCCTGGTCGGCGGCCGCGCTCCGCTGCGTCGCTTCGCTCCTTGCGTGCTGCGCTGGAAAACGCTTCGCGTTTCCTCAGCTCCGCACCCTGGCGGGTTCGAATCCCTCCGCTTGCCCACAAGAAAACGCCCCGGGCTGATGAAAGCCCAGGGCGCTCAGTTACCTTGGCTGGGACGGAGGGATTCGAACCCCCAACAGCCGGCACCAAAAACCGGAGTTCTACCGTTGAACTACGTCCCAGTATGGGTGTTGCCAAAAGCAACTCGTCTAGTTTACCTAATCTGCGAGGGCATCGCAAACGCCATCGAGTAGGCGTACCGCGAGCGTCTGGGCGTCGCTAGCAGTGAAGGTGCCGTTGTAGCGTGTCATGCCGGTGAGCTCAATGCGGATGCGTGCCGGCTTTTGCTGCGCGGCGACATTGGCCGTGCGGATGCGCTGGGCCAGGTTGTGGCACTCGGCGAGGGCAATCGTGGCGCGCGGAGCGGCGTCGGCGGGCAGCTCGTCGCTTGCGATCTCGAGCACCAGATCCACGTCGGTCGGGACCTCGGAATCGCAAAGCATCATGCCGCTGCTGTCGGTCGTCGCCGTGGCGATGTTCCACATGCGCGATGCAACGCTGCGTGCGATGGGGTCCTCACCGATGACGGCAATCTGGAAGCGCTCGAGCACGTTGGCGGCGCGGGCAAAACCGATGCGCGACTCGGCCTCGGTAACCGAGGGCTTGCCCTCCCACACGTGGTGCAGGCGGTTGATATAGGCGTAGGTATCCTGGAACGCCATGCCATCGGCAAACAGGCCAACATTTTCCTGGAACTGCTGAAGGGCCGCCTCGGTGTGAGGGCCAAAGTAGCCATCGTCCTCGCCGCAGGCAAAGCCCAAAACGTTAAGCGCCTTCTGCAGGGCCTGCACGTCGGCGCCATGGAAATTGGGCATGCGCAGGTAGAGGGTGCGGTCGCCCAGTTTATACGAGGCGTCGACCAGGGCGCTCCAGCAGGGGATATCGACGGCACAGCCAGCGGCAAGGCCGCTATCGAGCCTAAAGGTGCCAACAGCCTGTTCGGTGGTGGTGCCAAAGCGCTTGTCGGCAACCTCGGTGTCATCGATTGTATAGCCGAGCTGCAGAAGGCGGGACTGGACGTCCTCGACGGCTGCTCCCTGCATGCCCGTTGTAATAGGTTCCATGAACGAACCCCTTTCGGCGTACCATTCGTACTATTTGAGCGTGTGTCGGATAGACAACGCAAAGGGATGCATAAACATGCACTCAACAGTGTAGCAAGTTGTACCCAAATACGCTGCTGACAGGTTTTATAACCCCCGCTAGTTAAGGCGCTCCACAAAGAAATCTGCCATGGAGAGGAACAGTTCGCGTGCATGTGGGTCGAGCGAAACGTCCTCGATGGCGGCCTTGGCTTTGGCGGTCAGGTCCAGCGCGTAGGCGTGGGCGTAATCGATAGAGCCGGTCTCTTGGAAGATGTCCACGGCACGCGCGAGCTGCGCGGGGTCCTCGGTGCCCGAGGAGAGGATCGCTTCAATCTCGTCGTGATAGCGCTCATCAGACAGGGCATGCACGGCAACGAGTGTGCGCTTGCCCTCGGTGATGTCGGTGCGGAAGTCCTTGTTGGCGGCCTCCTTGGTACCGATTAAGTTGAGTAGATCATCTTGGATCTGGAAGGCAAGGCCGGTGTGCAGGCCAAAGGCGCGCAGCGCCTCAATTTGCTCCTCGCTGCCCCCGCCAATGATGGCTCCGGTGGCAAGCGGCGTGGCTCCGCTGTAATACGCGGTCTTGTGCGTTGCCATGTCCAGGTAATCGTCGACCGAGATGTCAAAGCGCCCGTCGCGTACCCAGCCCAAGTCGAGCGCCTGGCCCTCGATGGTGCGGACGATCATCTCGGTAAGCTCGTGGAGCACGCGCAGCTTCACGTCGGACTCCAGCGTGGGGTCGTCGAGAACCGTCTTGGTGACCATGGTGAGCGCCAGGTCGCCACAATTGATGGCAAGGCCCGTGCCCTCGGTGAGGTGCATGCAGGGCTTGCCGCGGCGCAGCTGTCCGTTGTCGGCGATATCGTCGTGGATGAGCGCGCCCGACTGGAAATGCTCGATAGCTGCCGCGGCGCTGCGGGCGCTCTCAAAGCTACCGCCCACTGCGGTTGCGGCGAGCATGCAGATAAGCGGGCGGTGGCGCTTGCCGGCGTTGGCCGTAAAAGCCGAGAGCGGCGCGTACAGGTAGCGCTCGATATCGGCAGAGGTCGCCTGTCCGTCAAAGAACGTGGCCAGATAGTCGTTGATCTGGTCAAAGTGCTGGGCTAAAAAGCTGGTAAACGGACTGGACACGGGTTCTCGCATTCTTTCTTAGGTTGCATCGTTGCGGTGTGCAGATACCATATTGCCACATTGGAGTTGCCGGCGCGTCTGTTTTGGCGATTTGGGGAAACGGGACGCGTGCGCGTGCCGGCTGCTTATATAAGCCTAAAGTGCTCGAGCGCCTTGACGACGCCATCTTCGTCGACCGAGTCGGTGATGTAGTCGGCGCGCTTTTTGAGATAGTCCGGCGCATTGCCCATGGCGATACCGACATCGACGGCGTTCATCAGCGAGACGTCATTGCTGGCGTCGCCGATGCCGTATACGGTTCCGTGGTGGGGATCGAGGACGTCGAGTACAGACTGGATGCCCCCGCGCTTCGTGCATTCGCGGGGCGAGATTTCTGTGACCTCGAGCTCGAGCTCGTTAAAGCATAGCAGCGGCTCAAGTGCCTTATCTTGAGCGATGTGGTTGGCGAGCGATGTAGACATCAAGATCTTGTAGGCACTGTAATGTTGCAGCTGCGTGACTGCGTCGCCCAGGGTGCGCGCGTATCCGGGAGCATCGGGGGCATCGGCACTCATGCGCACGACGCCGTTGAGGCCCTCAAAGCGGATGACCTCGCCCGATTGCTCAAGGTAGGGGGCAAGACGCTGCAGCATACTGGGCGTCATCGACAGATCGCGAATTGCGTGTCCGTTGATCTCGGCGTAACCGCCCGCAAGACAGACGATGCCGGTCCAGGGCAGCTCAAGAAGCTTGGGGTGGATGCAGCTCAGCGTGCGTCCCGTGCAGATAAAGGCCATGTTGCCGTTGGCGACAAACTCGCGGATTGCCTGCGAAACCGCCTCGTTGGGATAGGGGGAGAGGTCCCGCTCGTCTTCGGGAAGGTCTTGGGCGAGCCTGGGGTCTTGCCACGCGAGCGTGCCGTCAATGTCGAAGAAGCAGATATCGCTGTGCTTGTGGGTTGGGCTGGCGGCAGGGGAGGCCGAGGTGGTGGGCACAAATCCCGGCTCGAGGCCCATGATCTGGTCAAAATGCTCTTTGACGCGGGGAACCGAGATGCCGATGATTACCTGGGCAGTCTTGCCGGTGACGATGAGGCCTTTGGCACCCGCTGCGACGAAGGTCGCGTTGTCCGCGACGATGGAAGGGTCCACGACTTCGACGCGCAGCCGCGTAGCGCAGTTGGTTGCGCCCACAATGTTGGAGACGCCGCCCAGAAGCATCACAACCTGCTCGGCGAGCAGATGGTCTTGTGATGCCTGGCCGCCGGAAGCGCTGTTTTCGGATGAGCACTTTTCGTCAACGTCGTCTCCCGTCAAGCGCGAGAGCGCCGTGTTGCTGGCGATGTGGTCCTCGCGTCCTGGGGTTTTAAGGTCAAAGGTCAGAATAAGACCTCGAAAACTCAGAAAGAAGATGACGCTAAAGATGAGTCCGATTCCGAGCGCCAAAAGATAGGAGCCGGCATGCGTCCGCATGAGCGGGATAAAGTTGAAAGCGGCCATTTCCATAAAGCCACCCGAGAAGATGCCGACGACGCCAAAGAAGTTCATAGCCATGGCGAGGCAAGACGAGAGGACGGCGTAGAGCAAAAAGAGCCCGGGGTGGGTGAACATAAAGAGAAACTCGAGCGGTTCGGTGACGCCGCAGACCACTGAGGCAACAATGGCGGGAACCAGGATGACCTTGAGGCCAGCGCGGCGCTCGGGCTTTGCGGTGGAGTAGAACGCGGCCGCGATGGCAGGAAGGCCAAAGAGCTTGACCCAGCCGGTGGCGGTAAAACCGGCCCACGGCGCAAGCTCATTGAGGGGGCGCGTGCTATGGGAGAGGATGGGGAGCAAATTGGTCCACGTGGCGTAGATGCCGTTGTTAATGACCAGGTTGTCGTAGTATATCGGCATGTAGAGCAGGTGGTGCAGCCCCATGGGCTCGAGTGCTCGTTCTAAAAAGACAAAGACGCCTACGCCGAAGGGGCCGACGCCCACAAGTGCATGGCGCAGCGTCTCAGTCACTGCGTATACTGAAGGCACGATGGCGGCCGAGACGATAGCAAGGGCGAGCACGGCAAAGAAGCTGATGAGGTAGACCAGCGAGGAGCCCGAGAAGGTGCCGAGCCAATCGGGAACCTTGGCATCGTAGAAGTGGTCATGGATGGCGACGACGGTTGCCGACACAACAAGCGGGCCGATAATGCCGGTGTCGAGCGTCTTGATGCCGTCGATGACGGTGATGCCGCTAGCGGGGGTTAAAGATGATGGGTACTTAAGTCCAAGATTGTCGCCACTCAGCTTAATGATTTCGCTCAGAAAGAAGCAGTAGGCAAAATAGGCGACGAGTGCCTCGAGGCAGCAACGCGCCGGCTGCTTTTGGGCAAGGCCGATGGGCAGCGCGATGGCAAACAGGAGCGGAAGACGTTTAAAGACTGTCCACGATCCACGCTGGACGATACTCCAGAAAATGTACCAGGGGGTTCCATATGTGGCCATATCGCCGACAATGTCTACGGTCGTGGCGAGGGATGAGATGCCGACCATAAGGCCCGATATGGAAAAGAGCATGGCGGGCGCGAACATGGCTCCGCCAAAACGTTGGATTTTCTGCAGCATAATATGCCTTCCGGATGCAACATGCTGTGCGAGCAAGAACGTTTAAACAATGAACTCATTGTAGAGGACTGGCTGCTTGCCGCATTGACGGTTTTGATTCGGTCCGATTTGGGTGTCGGGGGAACCGTCGACGGTAAATAATCCGTGCTTTGCCGATAGACGGTTTAAACAACCCCAAGAAATGCTATCGTGCCTAGCCATACATATTCATTAGAGGTGAAGTCATGCCAAAAGCGATTTACGAAGGAATCTACCGCGAGATCCGTTCGCGCATCATTAACGGGACCTATGCGTTTCAGGAGATGCTGCCAACCGAAGCCGAGCTGACCGCAGAGTTCGACTGCACGCGCAATACCGTCCGCCGCGCCTTGAGCATGCTGGCCGACGAGATGTTTGTGCAGCCCGTACACGGCAAGGGCGTACGCGTTATTTGGCTCAAGGGCGAAACCGACATGCTGGGCGCGCTCGAGGAAGTCGAGTCGTTTGGCGAATTTGCAAAGCGCAACAATGCCGTTGCATCGACGGACGTTAAGTCCTTTGAACATCTGGTCTGCACCGAGCAGCTCTCTCGTCGCCTGGGCTTTAAGGTGGGCGAGGAGTTGATTCGCGTGGTGCGCGTCCGTAGCCTTAACGGTAGCGCTCGCCAGGTGGACCACGGCTATTTTCTGGAGTCGATCGCCAAAGGCCTGACCCCCGAGGTCGCGTCGGATTCTATCTACGGCTATCTGGAGCACAAGTGCGGCGTCAAGGTGATGGCGAGCCGTCGTACGGTGAGTGTCGAGCTCGCCAACGATGAGGACTGCAGCTATCTTGACCTTGGCAAATACAACTGCGTTGCCGTCATGGAGAGCCAGTCGTACACCTCGGATGGCATCTTGTTTGAGGTGACGCACACCCGTACGCACCCCGAGATCTTCCATTACCGCGTCAATTCCAAGCGATAGCCGGCTAGCTCGCAGCCTGACGAGACTCATGCCCTCAAAGAGAAAGCGCCCGGTCAAGCCGACGATATATCGGCTTGACCGGGCGCTTTCTCTGCATTCGATAACAAATAATTGTTTATACAAAACTTGTCAAGTATCAAGTTGAAATTACCGTTTACCGAAGTTTTTCTACCGCTCTAGTAATACTTGTTCAAACAACTATCCAAATAGCGTATTGTACAAATCAGCGAAAGGGGCAAAGTCCCCGAGCCAATCTCCGAAGGCGGCGGCAAAGGGTGCCGCCACGGTGTGAAAGGGTGGATTGTAATGAAGAACGAAATGAGCAGAAGGCAGTTCTTGGGCTTTGCTGGTTCCGCGGCTGCGGTTCTTGGTCTGGGTCTCGTGGGCTGCGGTGGTTCTGCCGGCTCCGGCTCCTCTGCTTCTGGTGACGCTGCTGAGGTCTACTTCCTCCAATTCAAGCCCGAGGTCGACAAGGAGTGGAAGGAGATCGCCAAGGCCTATAAGAAGGAGAAGGGCGTCGAGGTCAAGATCGTGACCGCTGCCTCCAACACCTACGAGGAGAAGCTTAAGTCCGAGATGTCCAAGAGCTCCGCTCCGACCCTGTTCCAGGTCAACGGCCCCACCGGTCTTAAGAACTGGAAGGATTACTGCGCCGACCTGTCCGATACCAAGCTCCGCGGTGAGCTCATTGACGACTCCCTGGCTCTGCAGTCCGATGGTAAGGATCTGGGTATCGACTGGGTCCAGGAGAGCTACGGCATCATCTACAACAAGCAGCTGCTCGAGAAGGCTGGCTACAAGGCCGAGGACATCAACTCCTTCGATAAGCTGAAGGCTTGTGCCGACGACATCCAGGCCCGCAAGGACGAGCTTGGTGTTGAGGGTGCCTTCACTTCTGCCGGCATGGATGACTCCTCCAGCTGGCGCTACACCACCCACCTCGCCAACCTCCCGCTCTACTACGAGTTCGAGAAGGAGCACAACCAGGACGACGACGAGATCAAGGGCGAGTTCCTCGACAACTACAAGCAGATCTTCGACCTGTACATCACCGACTCCACCTGCGATCCTTCGCAGCTTGCTTCCAAGACCGGCGACGACGCCACCAACGAGTTCGCAACCGGCAAGGCCGTCTTCTATCAGAACGGCTCTTGGGCCTACGCTGACCTCACCAAGGCCGGTATGACCGACGACCAGCTCGGCATGCTGCCGATCTACATCGGCGTCGACGGCGAGGAGAACCAGGGCCTGTGCTCCGGCGGCGAGAACTACTGGTGCGTGAGCTCCCAGGCTTCCGAGGATGCTCAGAAGGCCACCGAGGACTTCATGTATTGGTGCGTCACTTCTGACACCGCCACCAGCATCATCGCTGACAAGATGGGTCTGACTGCCCCGTTCAAGAGCGCCAAGGAAACCACCAACGTCTTCTCGCAGCAGGCCGTTGCCATGGCCAAGGACGGCAAGAAGACCGTTGCTTGGGACTTCGTCTACATCCCCTCTGAGGAGTGGAAGAAGAACCTCAAGCAGGCTCTCATTGCTTATGCTGCCGACAACACCAAGTGGGACGGCGTCAAGAACGCCTTCGTCGATGGCTGGAAGACCGAGAAGGCTGCTTCCGAGTAAGCAGTTGCTGCCCAAGCTATCTGATTAGCGACAGGGGGCGGGCAGACGTAGGTTTGCCCGCCCCCTGCATATTGAAAGGACCCTTCTATGGGCAAAGCACTCAAGCGCTGGTGGCCGCTCTTTATGCTGCCCACGTGCCTGGCGTTTATGATCGGGTTCGTGATCCCCTTTATCCAGGGCTTCTATCTCTCGTTCTGCCAGTTTATTACCATTAACAACACGCACTTTGTCGGTATCGAGAACTACGTGCGCGCGCTGTCCGATCCGCAGTTTGCCACGTCGTTCTTCTTTACGGTGGCGTTTGCCTTCCTGTCGACGGTGCTCATCAACGTGATCGCCCTCGCCATTGCGCAGGCGCTCACCCGCAAGGCGCTCAAGGGCACTAACATCTTCCGTACGATCTTCTTTATGCCGAACCTGATCGGCGGCATCGTGCTGGGCTACATTTGGCAGATTCTGATCAACTGCCTGCTTTCCAACATCGGCGCCGACCTTATCGCCCTTAACTCTGCTGCTGGCTTCTGGGGCCTTATCATCCTGACCCTGTGGCAGCAGGTCGGCTACATGATGATCATCTACATCGCCGGTCTGCAGTCCATTCCGTCCGACTACATCGAGGCCGCCAAGGTTGACGGTGCCACGGCATGGCAGACGTTCTGGAAGGTTAAGATCCCCAATCTGATGCCGACGATCACCATCTGCCTGTTCCTGTCCATCACCAACGGCTTTAAGCTGTTCGACCAGAACCTCGCCCTTACCGGCGGCGCTCCCGCACACTCCACCGAGATGCTCGCCCTGAACATCTACAACACGTTCTATTCGCGTGCCGGTATCGCATGGCAGGGCATCGGTCAGGCCAAGGCGGTTATCTTCTGCATCCTGGTCGTAGCAATCTCCATGATCCAGCTTAAGGCCACGAGGTCCAAGGAGGTGCAGCAGTAATGAAACGCGATAAGGCTATTAACCGCGCGCTCTCGATTTTCTTTACGATTCTGTCGCTCGCGTGGATCTACCCCGTGTTCATGATTGCGCTCAATTCCTTTAAAAAGGGAACTGCAATCAGCACCACCACGGCGTTCGATTTGCTTACGCCTGAGACGTTCAACGGCCTTGCAAACTACGTGCACGCTCTTAACGAGCAGGGCTTTGCCTCGGCGTTTATGTACTCGCTCATCATCACGGTCACGTCGGTCGTTCTGATTTTGGTGTGCTGCTCCATGTGCGCTTGGTACGTAGTGCGCGTCAACAGCAAGATTTCGAACTTCTTCTATTACCTGTTCGTCTTCTCGATGGTCGTGCCCTTCCAGATGCTCATGTTCACACTGTCCAATTTGGCGGACCGCATCGGCTTCAACACGCCGTTCAACATCTGCTTTATCTACCTTGGCTTTGGCGCGGGCCTGGCGGTCTTTATGTTCGCCGGCTTTGTAAAGAACATTCCGCTCGAGATCGAAGAGGCAGCCATGATCGACGGCTGCAACCCGGTCCAGGTGTTCTTTAAGATTGTCCTCCCCATCATGAAGCCCACCTATCTTTCGGTCGGCATCCTTGAGACCATGTGGGTCTGGAACGACTACCTGCTGCCCTACCTTACGCTCGACTCCACCAAGTACAAGACCATTCCTATTTTGATCCAGTACTTCCGCGGCGGCTACGGCCACGTCGAGCTCGGCCCCATGATGGCCTGCATCATGATGGTCGTTGTCCCCATCGTCGTCATGTACATCCTTTGCCAGAAGTACATCATCGACGGCGTGGTGGCAGGTGCCGTCAAGGGCTGATGCCGTAACTGTTTTGCAAGTTTCAGCGGCGCCCCTCAGCGTGGCGCCGCGTATCGAAAGGTAGAGACATGGCCGAGATCGTTCTCAAACATGTTCAGAAGGTGTATCCCAACACCGAGTCCAAAAAGAAGGGCTTCTTTGGCAAAAAGAAGAAGACCGAGGAGAAGAAGCACAACCTCAAGGTTACCGAGGATGGCGTGCTCGCTGTTGAGGACTTTAACCTCACCGTTCACGACCAGGAGTTCGTCGTCCTCGTTGGCCCGTCTGGCTGCGGTAAGTCCACGACGATGCGCATGGTCGCCGGCCTGGAGGACATTACCTCGGGCGACGTGCTCATCGACGGCAAGCGGGTCAACGACGTGGCGCCCAAGGACCGCGACATCGCCATGGTGTTCCAGAGCTACGCTCTGTACCCCAACATGACGGTGTACGAGAACATGGCGTTTACGCTTGAGCTCAAGAAGGTCCCCAAGGACGAGATTGACCGTAAGGTTCGCTCCGCTGCCGAGATCCTGGGTATTACCGAGTACCTCGACCGTAAGCCCAAGGCGCTTTCGGGCGGCCAGCGTCAGCGTGTCGCTATCGGCCGCGCCATCGTGCGTGACCCCAAGGTCTTCCTGATGGACGAGCCGCTGTCCAACCTGGACGCCAAGCTTCGTAACCAGATGCGTGCCGAGCTCATCAAGCTGCGCCACGAGATCAAGGGCACGTTCATCTACGTCACTCACGACCAGACCGAGGCCATGACCCTCGGCGATCGCATCGTGGTCATGAAGGACGGCGTCGTCCAGCAGATTGCCACCCCGCAGGAGGTCTTCAACCATCCCGCGAACATCTTCGTTGCCGGCTTTATCGGTGTGCCGCAGATGAACTTCTTCGATGCCCAGCTGGTGCGCTCGGGCAACGGCTTCACCGTCAAGACCGAGGATATGAACGTGGCGCTCGCCCCCGAGACCTGCGCTCAGCTTGCTCTCAACTGGGACGGCGGCGACGTGAAGGAGATCACGGCCGGCGTGCGCCCCGAGCAGATTCTGCTTGCCGACAAGGACGAGGAGGGTGCGCTCCAGGGTACCGTCGAGGTGACCGAGCTCATGGGTTCGACCGAGCATGTCCATGTGACCGCTCCCGACGGCCAGTTTGTCCTGATTATCCCCGTCGTCGACCTCGAGGCCAAGGGCGCGCTCAAGGCTGGCGACACCATCTGGTTCAAGTTCGAGAAGAACGCGACCCATCTCTTCGATAAGGTGTCTGGCAAGAACCTTATCTAGGCCCGGTGCATCCGGACCCTCCCTTTGGGCGACTGCGGTATTGCCATCCTTTTGCCGCGGTCACATATAAGGCTCCCCTCCCGTCCACTGGGCGAGAGGGGAGCCTTTCTTTGTGTCGGGATTGTCTGACCGGTCGTTTGTCTCGATCTGTAACGGGTAGGGCCGATTTCGGACGTTAGATGTTACAGATCGAGACGGTTCCCTGAGCTAGCCATTTCATCTAAATCTGTAACACCAAAGGTGAATTTCAGCTGCTAGATGTTACAGATTGAGATAAACCCAAGGGGAGGGGCCGGTATGTCTCAATCTGTAACAGCTGGGGCCGTTTTTACCGAGTAGCTGTTACAGATCGAGATTCTTCGGTCGAGTCGGGTTGCAGGGTAACGTGCGGGCACAAAAAACGGAGCCGTGTCGCCACGACTCCGTTTCTCAAGAGGATGGGTAAGGGAAGTGAAATTAGTTCAGGTGCCAGATCTCGTCGTTGTACTGGGAGATGGTGCGGTCGGATGAGAAGGTGCCGGCATTGGCGATGTTGATCAGCGCCTTGCGCATCCAGGCGTCCTGATCCTCGTAGTCGGCCAGCACGCGCTCCTTGGTCTGGATGTACTCCTCGATGTCGAGCAGGGCCATAAACCAGTCCTTGCCCTTGATGTCGTCGTGTAGTCGCTGTAGGCGCTCGGCGTTGCCGGTCGCCATAAAGGCGGGGCTGGTAACAAAGTCCACCAGCAGCTTGATGCCGGGCTTGCGATAGAGCGCGCCGGCGTTGTAGGCGCCGTCGGCGTAGAGCTGTTCAACCTGCTTGGACGAGGCGCCAAAGGTGTAGATGTTCTCGTCGCCCACGAGCTCGGCAATCTCCACGTTGGCACCGTCGAGCGTGCACAGGGTTAGGGCACCGTTGAGCATGAACTTCATGTTGGAGGTGCCGCTCGCCTCCTTGGAGGCCAGGCTGATCTGCTCGGAGATGTCAGCGGCGGGGATCACGCGCTCGGCGGCGGTGACGTTGTAGTTCTCGATCATGACAACCTGCAGGTAAGGGGCCACGTCGGGATCGTTTGCAATCCACTGCGACAGCGTCAGGATCAGGTGGATGATGTCCTGGGCGATGGTGTAGGCAGGTGCCGCCTTGCCGCCAAAGATGATGGTGACGGGGTGATTGGGCTTGTTGCCGTTCTTGATGTCGAGATACTTCCAGATGATGTAGAGTGCGAGCATCTGCTGGCGCTTGTACTCGTGGATACGCTTGACCTGGACGTCGATGATGGCGTTGGAGGGAATCGTCACGCCCTGCTCGAGCGCCATGAACTGGCGCATGATTGCCTTAGCCTCGGCCTTGGTGGCAGCCAGGCGCTCAAGAACGTTCTTATCGTCGACGAACTCGGCGAGTTTGCTCAGATCTCCGGTATTGCGCCAATCGGTGCCGATCACATCGTCGAGCAGGCTGGCGAGCGCGGGGTTGGCGCCATGGATCCAACGGCGGAAGGTGATGCCGTTGGTCTTGTTGGAGAACTTCTCGGGATAGATCTCGTAGAACGGATGAAGTTCGGTGTCCTCCAGAATCTTGGTGTGGAGTGCGGCGACGCCGTTGATGGAGAAGCCAAAGTGGATGTCCATGTGGGCCATGTGGACGGTGTCGTGCTCGTCGATGATGGCGACGCGCGGATCGTCGTGCTCGCCTTTGGCGACCTCGTCAAGCTTGACGATGATGTCGGCGATGGCGGGGGAGACCTTTTGTAGGCTTGCGAGCGGCCACTTCTCGAGCGCTTCGGCAAGAATCGTGTGGTTGGTGTAGGCGACCATGGAACGTACGATGGAAACGGCCTCGTCAAACTCAATGCCGTGCTCGGTGGTGAGCAGGCGAATGAGCTCGGGGATGACCATGGTGGGGTGCGTATCGTTGATCTGGACCACGGCGTAATCGGCCAGGTCGTGCAGGTTGCTGCCGCGCTCGATGGCCTCGTCAATCAGGAGCTGGGCGGCGTTGCTCACCATGAAGTACTCCTGGTAGATGCGAAGCAGGCGGCCCTGCTCGTCGGAGTCATCCGGATAGAGGAACAACGTGAGGTTCTTGGCGATCTGGGTCTTGTCGAAGTCGATGGAGCTGCCGGGGACCATGCTGTCGTCGACACTTGCCAGGTCAAACAGGCGCAGGCGGTTCTTGGTGGACCGGCCGTAACCGGGCACATCGATGTTGACGAGCTTGGAGGTGACGGCAAAATCGCCGAACTCGACGGTGTAGGAGCGGTCATCATCGATCAGAATGTCCTGCTCGTCGAGCCACTCGTCGGGGACGGCCTTCTGCTGGTTGGCGACAAAGCGCTGGCGGAACAGGCCGTAGTGGTAGTTGAGACCAACGCCATCGCCGGTAAGACCCAGCGTGGCGATGGAGTCCAGGAAGCACGCGGCCAAACGGCCCAGGCCGCCATTGCCCAGCGACGGCTCGACCTCAAACTCCTCAATCTTGTTGAGGTCGTGGCCCGCGGCGGTGAGCTGGTCCTTAACCTCGTCATAGATGCCAAGGTCGATCATGTTGTTGATGAGCAGCTTGCCGATCAAAAACTCGGCAGAGATGTAATAGAGCTTTTTCTTGCCGTTGTTGAGCGGGCAGGCGGCAGAGCGCTCCTGCACGAGCTTGACCAGCAGCTTATAAATACGACGGTCATCGAGTTGCTCGAGCGAAGTTCCAAAGGACTGCTCGGCAAGATCCGCAAGATTGATATGGGGCATGTTTCCTCCTGTGATGGGTTGATTGCATGTCAGAAATTCAAAAGAAGCCCGCGCGAGGGAATTAGGCTGACCTCGCGCGGGAGAAGCGAATGCGTCCGATGCGTTGGGGGCGTACCCGGACGCGGTTGCTTTTATTGGGGAAGCTCGATTTTAGCTTCCGACGGGATACGGAAGTAGGTTTCGGTCCAGTCGGTGAGTTTGCGCTCGAGCTCGCGCGTGATGGCGCCATCAAGCATGCGCCACGTCCAGTTGCCGCCCAGGGTGGCGGGGGTGTTGATACGCGCCTCGTTGCCCAGATTGAGCAGGTCCTGCATGGTGTAGATACAGGTGTCGCTCACGCTGGCGGCGATGGTGCGGTTGAGCGCGTCAGCCATGGGCTCGCCTGCCTGCTGGTGGGTGTACAGGGCCGCCTGCTCGCGCTGACGCGGGGTGGCCGTCCCCTCATACCAGCCGCGTGCCGTCTCGTTGTCGTGCGTGCCCACATAGGCGACGGTGTTGGCAATGTAGTTGTGGGGCAGATAGTACGAGTTGCTGCCTTCAAAGGCGAACTGCAGAATCTTCATGCCAGGGAAGCCCGTGGTATCGCGCATGTCGATAACGCCGGGGGTAAGGAAGCCAAGATCTTCGGCGATGATGGGCAGTGTGCCGAGTTTTTCCTCGAGCGTCTTGAAGAGCTTGAGGCCGGGGCCCTGCGTCCACGAACCGTAGGACGAATCGGGTGAGGAGAACGGCACCTCCCAATAGGCCTCGAATCCGCGGAAGTGATCCAGGCGGATGACGTCGTACATGTCGAGGGCGGCGCGAATGCGGTCCTCCCACCAGGAGAAGCCGTCGGACTCCATGGCGTCCCAGTCGTAGATGGGGTTGCCCCAGTACTGGCCGGTGGCCGAGAACTGGTCGGGCGGCGTGCCGGCGACGCTCACGGGATTGCCGGCGGCGTCGATCTTAAAGAGCTCAGGTGTCGCCCACATCTCGACGGAGTCACGCGAGACATAGATGGGCAGGTCGCCGATGATGAGAATGTCGTGCTCGTTGGCATAGGCCTTGAGGCGGCTCCACTGGCGATCGAAGAAGTACTGCGTCATCTGGTGGTAGAGCATGCGCGCGGGATGGTCGGCGCAGACCTTGGCGGAAGCCTCGCCGCGGGTGCGGAGCTCCGCGGGCCACTCCCAAAACGCCTTGAGACCGCACTCCTCTTTGACGGTCATGAACTCGCAGTAGGGAATGAGCCAGTCTTCGCTTGCTTGGACAAAGTCGTCGAAGTCGGCTGGCTTGTCGGCGGCAAAGCGCTCGGCGGCGCGGTCGAGAATCTGACGACGGCCACCAAAGATGGCGCCATAGTCAACGTTGTTGGGATCGGAGCCCAGATACACACCGTCGATATCGCGCTGCTCCAGATAGCCGGCCTCGATAAGCTCGGCAAAGTCGATGAAATTGGGGTTGCCCGCACGGGCC
The DNA here is from genome assembly GCA_900542315.1 of uncultured Collinsella sp. Classification (GTDB taxonomy): domain Bacteria; phylum Actinomycetota; class Coriobacteriia; order Coriobacteriales; family Coriobacteriaceae; genus Collinsella. The sequence continues at coordinate 23,619 of UQMV01000013.1, read as the reverse complement.
GAGAACGACTGATAGGGCGAGTCGCCATAGCTCGTCGTCGTAAGGGGCAGAATCTGCCAGTAATGTTGTTTGCACGAGGCGAGGAAATCGACAAAGTCGTAGGCATTCCAGCCAAAGCCGCCGATACCGTACGGTCCGGGCAGAGACGAGATGGGCATGAGAACACCGCTTGCACGCTCCATGGATGTGCTCACCGTCCTTTTGAATAAGGGGCTGCGCCGTAGATGGATAGACGGCTCGTCCCGAGTTTCCATTTCTATTGTCCCTATTGTAGAACATGTTGTTTAAACATGTATAGAGAGAATGAAAAAGTTGCCGACTTTCGGTGAATGGTAGTGCGCCATAGACGATATGAGTTGAACATTGGGAGCTCCTCCCCTTGCGGCTCTTTTGTGGGTCGGGCGACAATGGTCGTCGTCATTAAAGACCGGCTGCCAGCCAGGTTGCAACAATGCAAGAAGGGTTCACATTCAGTTGGCCGTTGACACAAACAATCGCGCGAAGACCTCGTCTTCTTCGGTAAGTCCAGGCGCGGCAAGACGCGCATGGCAGTCGCCCTCACGATGCGCGCGGTCGCCGCGGACATGTCGGTCAGGTTCTGGCAGACCGCGCAGCTGGTTCTCGAGCTCGGCAACGCGAAGCGCAAGGGAACGCTGTCGAAACTGTTGAACGACGTGTCGCCCGCGAGGCTGCTCGTGCTCGACGAGTTCGTCTACGTCCCCTGCGACGTAGACGGTGCGAGGGTTCTCTACCAGGTCATTTCCGTCCATGTAGTGCTCGTAGGCCGCGGCGTCGTCGGGCTCGTCGAAGGAGAGGGACTCCGTCCAGTCCCAGTAGGCCCCCGTCCAGGCGCCCCTGCGCCTGCCGGCCGGCGTCGTCTCGTCGAAGACGAGGCCGTGGCGCAGCAGGAACTTCGACATCCGCTGCTTGGCGTGTTGCAGGTCGTCGCGCGCGTCCTCGAGGGCGCTCGTCGGGGACCCACACCTCGACGACGTTGCGGCGCGCCAGCATGCGTGCCAGCCACTCGGCGTCGCGGCGGTCGTTCTTGCGGCCGCGGTCGGCCGCGGGCCGGTGCATCTTCGGGACCGCCCCGACGACGCAGCCGAGGCCGAGGGCCCGCAGCGCGCGGCCGCGGTTGATGGTACGACCATTGTCGCCCGACCCACGAGAGAGCTGCAAGGGGAGAGGCCCCAATGTTCAACTCATATCGTCTGTTGTGCCAGAGTCGCTCGGGAAAGCGCGACCGACGCAGCGCGCTGTTTTCCAGTCACATCCAGTTCGGGTTGATTTCGGCATGCGATAAGAAACTGGATTTGAATTTCGACTCGAAAGATGGGCAATGCTGATGAGAAACGCTTGGAGTTCGGGATTGCGCGGCGTGAAGCGACCCTCCTTTTATCGAGTTCGTTACAATGTAGGAAAAACAGTAAGTAAGAAGACCTCTGATTGCTTTAGGAGGAGCTGTGGTGAATAGCGCCCAGAAGATCGATAAGTCCATCCAGAAGATGATGACTCTCGGAAGAAGGCTTGGGATTCTGTTTACGGCGCTGTTTATAGCGGTGTGTTGCTGTTCGGTGGTGGTGGTTATTTCCATTGGGCTTATGGCTGCTCAAGGAAACCTATATGATCCATCAAAGACGGTTTCCGTAGTGGTTCCTTTGATGTATCTTCTGATTTCCGGAGGGGCCACATGGACCCTGCGGGGAATCAGCATGGACATGGCTCATGGCGAATCGCCCTTTACCCTTTCGCATGCTCGAAGAATCTCGATTATCGGGTGGCTGTTTGTTGCAGCAGCAATAGGTGACCTCTTGTTTTCTCCGGGGTTTCTTTCGATAGTGATTGGCCCCTTCGACTTGCTGGGGAACGCCTATTCGATGTTTGAAAACCTGGCCCTGCCCATAGATATTGGTGCTGTGCTGGGGGCCGTTTGCTGCTTCTCGATTTCTGCGATATGGCGCTACGGAGCTCTGCTTCAAGACCAGACCGAGGATTTGGTGTGAGGGGCGGCATGGACTATCTGATTATTGAGCTTGAAAGCTTATTGCTTCGACGCGGAAAGACGAGTACGGATATCATTCGGGCGACCGGGCACACACCGGCAAGTATCTCAAAAATACGAAATGGCAAGGTGAAGGCAATTAGGTTAAAGACATTGCTGGATATTTGCGTAGAGCTTGATTGCCAGCCTGGCGATCTTATTAAGCGCGTCAACGAAAGAGAACTTGAGGAACTGGCGACGCGGCGCGCCCGCAACGCGCTGAGCAGGGCGACCGCGACGGGTGATGACCCGGTCCTGGAGTCAGATCATGTTTACGTGGTCGATCTTAGAGACGACTGAGGCTGGAGAATAAAAAAGTATTGAGCAGGTGCAGCCCGTGAAAACAACGGTTTTCACGGGCTGTTCATTCAACGTCCTGCAGTGGCCTGTATTTCTCGCCGCGTCACTGGGGAACGAGAGAGTCATTTCCTGTGCTGGATGCAGGGGGGTGCTTACCTTGTGTAATATATAAATAAGCTTATATTGAAATATGATACATATCGAATTAGAATAACATTATCAATTCGGTATGCAAGGAAAGGAGGGAGAGATGGATTGGATTAACGAGCCGGAGGAAGGCGTTGCACCCGCGTGCGGCAACTGCTTCTTCTACGCGCACGGGGGATGCACGAAGAGGTGCCCCAATCAGTCCTGCACGTTCCGTTTCTAGGGGGCAGAGATGAACTGGCTTTCTACCGCGAAAGGAGGGGAATGAAATGGAATGGATTACCGAGCCGTCAGCCGGGGCTGAGCCCATGTGCAACAATTGCTTCTTTTACGCGCACGGCAGCTGCAGCACCAAGTGTTCTTCACAGGAGTGCACTATCCGCTAAAAGCGGATAGTGCACGCCGTACGGCGTGCACAGACTGTTCAAAGATATTTTGGCCAGCAGCGCCTGAGGGGCGATGTGGCATTGCAATATGGGGGGGCGAACCGACGTTACCTATAACCCCGCACAATTGCCATGTCGTCCCTTTTTATTGACGGGGAGGATGTCGTCCATGCGGGAAGTCCCAGTTGAATTGCGTGCCATATCCAAGAGATATGGCGGGTTTGAAGCGGTTAAATCAGTCTCGTTCTCTTTAATGGAAGGCGAGCTGTGTGCACTCATTGGGGAGAATGGTGCCGGCAAGAGCACGTTAATTCGATTGATCACGGGGCTTTCGGAGCCATCGTCAGGAACGATCTCGATGTTTGGGCAAACCGGGAGACGTGAAATACGGAGCTGCAGGGAAAGGCTGGGTTATATGCCCGACCTCAATGCTTCGTATCCTAATCTGACCGCGCGAGACAACTTGGTCGTTCGCTGTATTGAGTGGGGGCTTCCCACCGATCGTTCCATCGACGGTGTGTTATCAACCGTCGGTTTGGGGGAGGCCGGCGGGAAGAAAGTGAAGAACTTCTCAATGGGAATGAGGAGGCGTCTCGATCTGGCCATAGCGTTGCTGGGCGATCCGGAGCTGTTGATCCTGGACGAGCCGACAAACGGCCTGGATCCGATGGGGATAGTCGAAGTAAGAAAAATCCTTACGCATCTTAACAAAGATCAAGGTAAAACGATTCTCGTATCCAGCCACAATCTTGAGGAGATGCACAAGCTGGCAACTGATTACCTCTTCATAAGTCATGGTCGCCTCATTCGAAGGATGACCGCACCTCAGCTGGAAAAGTCATGCCGCGGTGGTTTCGTATTGCATGTGGACGATCTGGAGCGAACGAGATCGGTTCTCGGAGATGAGACCTCACATTCTTTTCTGCCGGACGGCAGCGTCCTTATGCGCTATGAGGAGAAAAAGGAAGGGCGGGGCATTGCAATCGAAGCGCTCTCGACCGCAGGTGTGAGGGTTGCGGAGGCGTATTCTCATAGGAAGAGCCTTGAGGAGTTTTATTCGGAGCTCATCGGTCGAGAGAGCGAGCTGTGATGAAACGCGAGTTCATCTCAGCTTTTCGGAGCGAGGTATGGTTGCTCGCCAGGCACCCGGCGACCGCTCTGATGATTGCGCTTGCGGCTGTGCTGTATGTGGTTGCGGCTGCGACTTCGTCTGAGGTGCTGATCATGGTCGCCGGTGATGACCCGTATACGCTTGGAGGGGCTATAGGTTTTATTGGAAACCTAGTGGATGCAGGGGACGTTTTGGGCTCTGTTGCCCGGACGTCTTTTGCGTCTACAGTGGTCTGGATTCCGGTGACGATTCTCTACGCGGTTTACGCTACGTCGAGAGACTTTGAATCCGTGGCTTACGCCGTATCGAGATCGCGAGGGGTGTCGCAGGCGGCGATTGTGATCACGAAGCTGTTGGTGAACTGCACTCTGGTCGGTGCCGTGTATCTTCTTTCTACGACTGCGCTGTATTTAACCAAGATGGCCCAATGGGACGTTGGGGCCTCGTGCTCAGGGTTTGCCCAATTTGTATCGATTGCGCTGATGATCGCGCTGCTGCTCATTTCGATGTACGCCGCTACCTTCGCCCTGTATTTGCTCACGAGGAGTGTGGTGGCGAGCAGCGTCGTTGCAATAGCGGTTTCGATATTTGTGATGGTGTGGTTCCCAAGTACATACGGAAGCGGTCAGCCCAGCTTGCTGCTCATGCTCTCGCCCGTGTATTACCTGATGAACCTGTGTTCCCTGAGTATGCAGAATGTTGGTGTAATTCAGGTTTTGCTGTATGCGGGCGGCACTGTGCTTGTGTCGGTTGGAGTTGCGCTCGTCTCGCTATTTGTAAGGACGGCGGTTCGATGAATCTTGGGATGTCGGTCAGGGCGGAACTGTTCCGCGCAAGGAGAATGAAACTCGCCGTGATAATAGCGCTGATGTATTTGGGCATCGCGGGGATTTATGTGTTTGCCGGGTCCGGCGCATGGGTCTCCGCAGGGGGAGAGGGCCAGTTCTTTGGCTTTTCCGCCGATCCGGGCTATCTTTTCTCGATAGGGGTTGGGCCAACGGGTATCTCTTCCTGGCTAAGTGTCGTCTCCATGGCGCATACGGTGTTCTTCCCAATCGTCTCTGTTGTTGTGGCGGGGACGCTATTCGGTGATGCGACGAGCGTGTCGGCAAGGGGAGTTTCGATTGCTCGGGGCTTCCGCAGCTGGCAGCTGTTTGCGGCAAAGACATTGGCTTGCGAAGTGTATACGCTGTGCCCCTACATCGTGTTTACTCTCGGTGTCGCTGCGGTCTTTGCCGTGTGCTCCGGAAGCGGTCTAGACAGCCTTACGGTTGGTAATGTGACCTCGGCACTCCTGTCGAATATCGTTATAGACGCCGCTTATACGCTGATGGTTGCGGTTGCATATGAGGTGTTCAGGATCAGATCTCTTGTGTCGGGAGCCTTGCTGGTCGCAACGTTCGCGGGCCTTGTTATCGCGATGAGTTTCCCAACCGTTTTACCCCCGGTTCACATGGCTTATTGGATGAGGGCGTGCGGGGCTGCCGGCGGGACGGTCCTGATGGCTGCATGCGGCCATGCGGTCATCGTGTCGCTCGCATGTCTATTGCTGCTTTCGTGCAGTTTTTATCGAAGAAGGTAGTGCGCTGGCGTATGCGCAGCGTCTGAGGGTCGATATGGATTTGATTGGAAATGGAGATGGTGCGAAGTGAAACTGTCGCAATTTAATGTGGTGCATGAACATAACGGAAGTCTTCTTATCATGAATGCGCGAACCGGCGGCATCCTGTCGTTAAATCCGGAATACGCGCAGAAATTCAAAAGGATTCAAGAAGGGGACGTTCGGGATGCCGATGATCTTGTCGCGGAGCTGATAAGGGGAGGCATCCTAGTCAATGAGGAGAGGGACGAGCTTGGGGAGATCAGGTTGCAAAGTCGCGCCGCGCGCTTTGCGAATACTGCTCTGTCCCTTACCATTGCGCCAACGATGGCTTGCAACTTTTGCTGTCCCTACTGCTATGAAAAGGGACAGGCGTACACGACGATGGGCGAGGAGGTTTTGACACAGCTCTCCAAGTTCGTGAAAGATTACTATCCTGGTATCGCAAGTCTCTCAGTTGGATGGTACGGCGGCGAGCCTCTGCTCGGAATGAAGATGATCGAACGGATTACGTCGGATCTGAAAGATGTCGTGGGGCCAACGTGTGAATATTCCGCATCGATAGTGACAAATGGCTATCTGCTGACGCCTGATGTTGCAAGGAGGCTCGTGGCATGTGGTGTGACGAGCGCGCAAGTGACTATAGATGGATCGAAGTCGGATCACGATTCGAGAAGGATTCTTCACGACGGAAGCCCTACATACGAACGTATTCTCAAGAACGTCAAAGAGTGTGCCGACATCATCGATATTTCGATAAGGAGCAACGTCGACAAGACCAACATCGAGGCCGCTCAAGAGCTATTGGATTATCTCGAGCTAAATGGCCTGATGAATAAGGTTCACTTCTATTTAGCCCCTGTTGACGATATCAATCAGGTATGTGCGAACGACAGCCACTGCTTTACTGTAAAAGAGTTCTCGTATGAGGAGACTGAGTTTTATAAAAGGGCAATTGCGCGGGGCTTCAAAGTTCAACCTTTTGGTGGGACGAATTTCGGGATATGTTGCGCCGTTGGAATCAACTCGTACGTGGTTGATCCCGTCGGAGATTTGTATAAGTGCTGGGATGACATTGGAATGAAGGAGCGGAGGGTCGGAACTATTTTCGAGCCGCCAATGTTGAGCAAGAACATGATTAACTGGATGGCATATGAGCCGGATGACCCGGAATGCCAAGAGTGCTTTGCTTTTCCCATGTGCATGGGAGGGTGCCCCAACCACGCCTTAAACGGTGAGGGGAAACGTTGCGTTTCCTTCCGGTATGATGCCGAGCAAAAAATGCTGCTCTCCCAGATGATGAATACGGCAAAACGGGGTGCGGGGCAAAATGAGGCTGATGCTTAATCTCTGTAGAAAATATATACTGGGCGGTCGATTCTACGCCTATCTTGTCGTAACAGTTTTGGTCGGGCTGCTTGCGCTTGCGGGTCCCTTTCTTACCGGCATAGTGGTAAACCGATTGGCGATGCCGGCCAGCGCCGATCTTGCCGCCGTTCTCGTTTGTTGCCTTATTTTGGTTGCGGTCCAAGCGGTTCGAGCGGGACTAGTGTATTGCTCAGAGATGCTGTACATCAACCTTCAGTCGCATGCGGGGTTCGGCTTAAATGCGGATACGCTTGAGCACGTGAAGCACCTTCCCCAGGCATTCTTCGAGGGCTTCAACGCGTCGTATTATAACCAGCAAATCAATCACGACGCTAATGACCTTGTCATCTTCGTAATCAACTCGGTTGTGGGGGTTTCAAGCAACGTTATCACCCTTTTGTCCGCCCTGTTTGTTTTCGGTAGCCTGAATATCAAGTTGAGTGTGGTCTGCCTTGTTCTTGCGGCAGCGAGTGCCGCTTTTTATGCGGTTTCACGCGCAAGGCTGTTTGAGAGAAGTTTTGACGTACAAGAGCAGAGCGCGAGGTTTTTTTCCTGTCTACAAGATCAGTTGGAGAAAGTTGATTTCATCCGCAAACATGCTTTGTTCGATAGGTCCCGCGCTGTGCTGGTCGAAGCTTTTAATGGGCTCTATCCAACGATGAGAGCAAATCAGGAAGTAGGGTCTAGATTTACCTTTGGCAACGCGTTGGTCGCTTCCGCCGCTCAAGGATGTCTTCTTGCTGTGGGCGCGGTTGAAGTGATGGGCGGGAGACTGTTGCCTGGTTTTCTCGTGACTGCTGTTGGATATTATTCGAACTTAAGCTCAGCGGTACAGTATTTGTTGGGCTGGGGAAGGGATTACCAGACTAATCGCGTATGCTATGAGCGGCTGAAAAGAATTTGGGATGTCCCGGTGGAAGCGAATGGCAAATTGGCGCTTGGTCCGATTGAGGAAATCCGTCTAGAGAACATCAAGCTACGTTATCCAGGGGCGGAAAGGGTCGCGTTAAGCATTGAGGGGCTCGCGTTTTCCAGGGGTCGGCTATATGGAATCTCGGGGCCGAATGGTTCGGGGAAGAGCTCGCTGCTGTCAGTGATATTGGGGCTATATCCAGATGACACAGAAGGGGCCGTTCGCTACAACGGGGTGTCACAGCGTTGCATCGATCGATATGCATTGCGGCGGTGTCGAGTCAGCATTACGGAGCAAGAACCCCCTATCGTTGAGGGGACGATTCTCGATAATCTTACGCTGCTTTCTGATGATTACGAGATGGATAAGCTGAATCGGATGCTTGCCATATTGGGGCTAGACGAAATGATTGCCTCTGTGGAGAACGGGGCAGCGGCGATGCTTGACGGCGGGAAAGGAGGGGTGTCCGGCGGGGAGAAGCAAAAGATTGCAATTGTGAGACAGCTGTTGAAATCGCCGGACGTTATGCTTTTTGATGAACCGACCTCAGCACTTGATGCGAAGAGTCGAGGCGCGCTGATCAAATTGCTTCACGAAGTTAAGAGAGACCATATTGTAATCGTTGTCACTCATGACGAGGAGATGCTTGCCGCCTGTGACGAGGTCATTTCGATGCCTGGATGATTATCGGATTGTGACGTTGAAGACCAAGAAGCTCGAAATGGCGTGGATTATGGGTAGGTCTACGGGTGCGCCGTCGGTGTCCTGAGACTCAGCCGCTCGGCAAGAAGGTTTTATAGCGTGTTTGCCCAGGGGGGGGTCCCTTTGTCCGGTAGTGACAAGGGGACCTTTCTTTTGCTCCCCTCTTGCGGCGGAGGGGGACACCATGCGCCTATGCAGGACGAACTGCGCGTTCTTGTCGAATGATGGGCTATGTGTAGAGATGATGGTCTCGGGTAGAGGCCGTGTCGCACTCGGCTGCGACGAACCAGGCATTCAATCTTCATCCGGGAGGGCCTTGGCAAGACGAGCAGGGCGAAGACCTTGGCGACGTTCGAGGGCCGTGTGACGCCCGGCTCCACGCTCATCCACGACATGGAGGGCGCGCACATGACGCTTGTCAACAAGCTGTCACTGAAGAGCCAGCGCTACAACGCGAAGCTGCTCAAGTGCGTTCCCGACGGCCAGAACCCGCTGGGGCCCGTGAACCGGATGCGCTACTTCATGCAGAGCTTCCTGAGGGTTCACCCCGGCTCCAACCGGGACGACATGCAGGGCTGTGGCTATGAGTCCGCCCGAGGACAAGCTTGAGAAGGTCGCGATGGTGCTCGATCGGGCAATGCGATACCCGAAAACGCTCAGGTTCAGGCAGTTCTATGCAAGAAGGCCCAGCTCAGATGAGTTCGACGAGTAATATTTATCAACACAGTGCAAGGGGGATTTTATTTGTATTTCATCCGTGTTGAGCTTCACACGGTGCGCGACTCATCGCAAACTGGCGGTCGCAGCGGAAAGAAAACCGACTGTAGACGAACGATCGAAATCGGGAGCAGATAGCCACCGGATGCTTTTCGGTCTCCTACGCGTCGACCTCCGCGATTTCTTCTGCGTCTCGCCAAGTTGAAAGGAGCGATGTCGAAAACTCCTTTTCGGTTAGCGTCAAGACATCCTTCACGCAAAACCCTTTCAATTTGTCAGGAAGCCCAAAGCGTGCTTTTCTCCTAATCGAACTGGCAACTCGCTTCAACGCGGTCTTGTTCTTGTCCTCGTTGTATACCAAAACAAAGACGCAGTGCTCGTGAAACCATCTCGTCCTCTTTCCCCACAGGTCCGAGCAGATCAAAACGCTGTCCTTGCACTTCTCGATGAGGGCGTCCCTTTGGCCAAGATTGATACCAAGCTCTTCGTCATCCTTGGGATTGAGCCTCTTCCCCAGCGTCTCCTTCAGACTGCCGTTCTTAAATTCGACTAGATATAACGTTTCCCGGTCGCAATACAGCGCATCGGCGGAGCGCGGGAGTTGCATCCACCTATTGACCTTTTTGCAGTAGCATTCTTTAACAGAGTCAAAATTGACAACAGGGAAATCGTCATCCACAAGAGAGACGCTCCCGTCTCTGGATGTTTTGGAGATGGTCGACGTGCAGTCCCTTAGGATACAGGTCCTGCAACGGGAGCAACCATCGCTGCCATCTGGCACCGCGGGAGAGTTCGGATGAGGGCAGGAGGCGCACAGGTCGCTACTCAAGGCCGTACTCCTCCCTCTCAAGCGTATCAAAAGGAGCCGCCAGCTTCTCGTAGGCGACCTCAGTCGAGCCGGTTATATCGGCAAAGCGAGAGCGTCCATCAGTGCAGGTCTCCGCAAGATAATATGAGCACAATCCATCAACAGCGTGCTTCTTAGAATACACTTCGATCGCATTCAGGAAATATGGACTATGGGTGCTCATTAAGACGTGCATCCCGAGCTCTTTCTGGAGCAGCACGATTATCTCGGCGAAGGCCAGCTGCCATGCAGGATGAAGATGAATCTCGGGTTCATCGAGGATAATAGTCCCTCCGGCATCTAGCGCGCCGGACTTCAAGAGCACCTTCATGATGGCGAACGTCTTCAAGCCAGCAGAAAGGTTCCCAGGCTCCAACCCCCGAGCGAAGCCCTCTTCGAGATACGTAAGGTGACCGCGACTTTCGCTCCTCTCGAAATGCCCCGGACATAAGGAGGAAACCTTGTCCATGAGAACCTTCAGGTGTCGCTCCTTCGCGATCTCTTCGAACAGCGAGGACTCGCTGTCATCGTTACGGATGGTCGCCTGAATCAAATCTTGCCGCAGCTCCTCCTGGTGTCCAAGGAGGGGCTTGAACCGAAAAGCGGGGCCGTAGGGTCCTCCGAGAGAATCGATCAGGAACGGGTCGTCCAGATAATGCGCCCTGAATCGCAAAACCCTCCTATCGTGCACCTCCGCCACCTCGTCACTTGCAACCGAGAAAACCGTAGATGCGTCCTTTATCTGGAGTTCGACCTTCCCGGGCTCTTCGCCGAAAACCGAATTGATCTGGCCGTTGAACTCGCTTCGGAACCTGTTTGTCGCAATCGCACGAAATACCTCATCATCGGAGATATCCATGATCTCGATAATCTGATCGGCAACTCCTGCTACGCCATTCGTGAAATCGGATTCGATCTCACGGGAGATCTCCTCCCCGTAATACTCCTTTATCTCATCAATAAGCTCGTCCCTCGTGCACTCGCCCGAAAAAACCCTGTCGATGAAACTATTCATTCTTCCAGCAGTTCGCCTGTGGCGAGACGTGGAGTCGAGAGGGCTTCCCACATATGCCTTCCTGATGGCGCGCTCAACACTATTGCGCCTCATGCGGTCGATTTTGTTCTCCGAATCGGACATGCTGTTGAAGGCCGCATAAAGCGCTTTTCCAACCGTGCTTTTCCCCGTCCCGTTCTCCCCGGCGATCACGGCAATACCATTAATCTCGATATCGGCCTCAGCGACCCTGCCGATGTTTTTCATCTTGATTTTCAATGCATATCACCAGCTCTAAACTCGCGAGACTCAATAGCTCGATTATCGCACAGAGAGATCGACTTCTCGAGGACTCCCTAAATGGAACGCGCGGTGAGGACATGGCTCGCCGCCGTCCGCTTCGCGTTCGCGCGGGGGAAGGTGACGACCAGGGACCTCTCCGGGCTCATCGAGAGGAGCGCCAGATTCTCCTCGTCCATTTGAACTGTATCGTATTCAAGGACACTTGACTTAGAGGAATGGCGTTGAGCGGCGATAATCGTTTCAGCGCCAAAAAGAAAGGAGTGTCAGTCATGGCAGACGGGCCCTCCTACACAGCGGGGTACCGCGCCGAGGCCGCAGACTTCGCCGCCGCGTCGGGGAAGCCCATCGCCCAAGTGGCAGCCGACCTCGGCATCAACGAGAAGACCCTGGGAAGATGGGTGACGGTCAGGAAGAAGGAGCTGACCAACCACCCGGTCGCGGCGGCCGCAAGTGCATGCGCGAGCTCGAGCCCGAGAACGAGCTCCTAAAAGGCCCCGACCTCACATTGGAGGCCGGGGCCCGTAGATTTTGGAATATGCCTAGAAATCTACCGCGGTTGAGTGCTACTCGGCGTCGGCGAAGCCGTTGGGGTTGTGGCTCTGCCAGTTCCAGCTATCGCGGCACATGTCCGCGATATCGTACTGGGCCTTCCAACCCATCATGCGCTCGGCCTTGGAGGCATCGCACCAGTTGGCGGCGATGTCGCCGGCACGGCGCTCGCGGATCACATAGGGCAGCTCCTTGCCGCAGGCCTTGGAGAAGGCAGCGACGACCTCGAGTACCGAGGTGCCGGTGCCGGTGCCCAGGTTAAAGATCTCGACGCCGGTCTTGCCGTTCATCCAGTTGAGGGCGGCCACGTGACCAGATGCCAGGTCACACACGTGGATGTAGTCGCGCACACCGGTGCCGTCGGGGGTGGTGTAATCGTTGCCAAAGACCTGAACGGCCTCGAGCTTACCGACGGCGACCTGGGCGACATAGGGAACCAGGTTGTTGGGGATGCCCTTGGGATCCTCGCCGATCAGGCCCGACGGATGGGCGCCGATGGGATTGAAATAACGGAGCAGCACGACGTCCCACTCGGGGTCGGCGGTGTGGACGTCCATGAGGATCTGCTCAATCATCCACTTGGTCCAGCCATAGGGGTTGGTCGCGGGCTTCTTAGGGTCCTCTTCGGTGACGGGCGGATTGTCCGGATCGCCGTAGACGGTCGAAGAGCTCGAGAAGATGATGGACTTACAACCGTGGTTGCGCATGACATCGATGAGCACCAGGGTGTTCTCGATATTGTTGTGGTAGTACTCGACGGGCTTGCTCACCGACTCGCCAACGGCCTTAAAGCCGGCGAAGTGGATGACGCGGTCGATCTGGTGGGTATCGAAGATCTTGTTCATCGCATCGCGGTCGAGCACGTTGGCCTCGTAGAAGGTGAGGTTCTTGGCGGCCTCGTCGCCCACGATGGTCTTGACGCGGTCGATGGCAACGGCGCTGGAGTTGGAGAGGTCATCGACGACGACAACCTGGTAGCCACCCTCGAGCAGCTGAACGACGGTGTGCGAGCCGATAAAGCCGGCGCCGCCGGTAACGAGGACGCAGGTGTCTTTGGGGTCGAGTGCTTTGGACATGTAGTCTCCTATCGAATCAGGAACACTTCTTGAGGGGAGTATAGCGCAGCTGGGGGCGCCCAAAACACGCGGGGCAGGAAAACCAGAGGATTGATGTTAACGTACTCATAGGGTGTTATTTGCATAATCCTTACCTTTGGTGTGGGACGTATTTGCGAGCCGCTGACCATACTTTTCCAGCCGTTCGTGGAAATAGTTGGGACAAGCGCGATGTGCGTTAATATGTTTGAGTTGAGCGACATATAAATAAGCATGTAACGGAGTACATATGTCACCAAACAACGATTCCATCTTTACGCAGGAGCTTTCGCGCCGCACTGCCCTTAAGGCTCTTTTCGGCGCCGCTTCCGCGGCTGTTCTTTTTGGCCTGCCCGCCCGCGCCCATGCGGCTGAGGCCAGCCAAGAAACCACCGACAAACTGAATGCCGCCCAGGCCCAGCTCGACGAGGTCCAGGCCCAGCTCGACAGCATCGCTAATGAGTACGCGACGCTCGCCAACAAGAATGCCCAGACCCTCAGCGATATCGAGGGCGTACAGGGCCAGATTGACGAGACGCAGGCTCAGATCGACACCAAGAAGTCCGAGCTCAAAGAGAAGCGCGGCGACCTTTCCGATCGCGTGGCGGCAAGCTACAAGTCGGGCGGTACCAATATCCTGTCGTTGCTGCTCGCTTCTGGCTCGTTTGAGGAGCTCGTCGCCAACGCGCATTACGTCGAGAAGATCAACAAGAGCGACCGTGACGCCATTGAGGACATTCAGACCATCCAGAAAGAGCTCGATACACAGAAGTCCGAGCTCGAGTCGCAAAAAGCCGACTTGGAGAAGCTCAAGGACCAGCAGACTGCTCAGATGCAGGACATGCAGGCCAAGCAGCAGGAGGTCCAGACGGTTCTGAACGGCCTCTCCGACGATGTCAAGGAGCTCATGGCCCAGCGCGATTCCGAGATTCTCGCTGCCGCTCAGGCCGAGGAGGCTGCCAAGAAGGCTGCCGCTGCCGCGGCTGCCGCAAACAAGAACAATTCCTACTCGGGTGGCGGATCGTATGCGCCCGGAACTCCGCAACAGAATGCCGGCTCGGGCAAGCAGCAGGCTGTCGTCAACGCGTGCTACTCCACGCCTTCGCCTGGCCAGAACTGGTGCGCGGCGTGGGTTACCAACGTGTTCCGTAACGCCGGCGTGGGCTACTTTGGCGGCAATGCGTGCGACATGTTTAACGCCTGGTGCTACAGCTCCAATCGTTCGGCGCTGCAGGTGGGCATGATCGTGGCCGACTCGTCGCACAGCGGCACCGGTACGCCGGGTCTGCTGTACGGACACGTGGGCATCTATGTTGGCGGCGGCATCGTTATGAGCAACGAGGGTGCCATTACGTCTAAGTCGCTCGATTCGTTTATTAGCTTCTATGGCACTGGCTCTGGCGTGCGTTGGGGCTGGCTTGGCGGTATTGCGCTGTCGTAGCTGCGGCTTGGTCCGGGACAGCCCGAGAGGCATAAGGTTGCCTGCTCGGGCAGTCCTGCTCGCACGGAGAGCACATTAAGTGCTCTCCGGCTCGTGCGGAACTCGCGATCAACCTTATGCCTCTCGGACTGTCCCGGCCCTCTCGGGTCCTGAGCGCGACACACCGGACTGGGTTATCTGAATAAATATGGTGAAGGCCCCTTTCGGGGCCTTCTTTGTTAAAGGAATTCGCCTACTCGGTGGACTTCGGGTTCTAGGTCTACGCCGAATTGGTCTTTGACGGTTGTTTGGATGTAGCGGATGAGTTCGTCGACGTCGGCGGCGGTGGCATGGTCGGCGTTGACGATGAAGCCGCAGTGCTTTTCGCTCACCTGGGCGCCGCCGACAGCGTGACCGCGCAGGCCGGCGTCCATGATGAGCTTACCGGCAAAGTAGCCCTCGGGGCGCTTGAAGGTGGAGCCGGCGCTCGGCATGTCGAGCGGCTGCTTGTCCTCGCGGCGTTGGCGGTAGTCGTCCATGTCGGCCTTGATCATCGCGGCGTTGCCCGGGGCGAGGTTAAAGGTGGCAGAGAGCACGATAAAGCCGTCGTCGGCGATGCGGCTCTTGCGATAGCCCAGGTTAAGCTCGTTGACATCGAACTCAATGATATTGCCGCTGCCGCGGGTGCCGTCGTCGAGCACGCGGGCGGGCTTATAGACGCGCACAGACTCCAAAACATCGGCCATACAGGCGCCGTAGGCACCGGCGTTCATATAGCAGGCACCGCCGACCGAGCCGGGGATGCCCGAGAGGGGCTCCATGCCGGTGAGGCAGGCTTCGGCGGCAGCCGCGGCGACATCGGAAAGCAAGGCACCGGCTGCCGCCGTAACATGCGTGCCGTCGACGGTGATGTTAGAGAGGCCTTCGCCCAGTGCCACGACGACACCGCGGATGCCCTTGTCACCGACGAGTAAGTCGGAGCCGTTGCCCACGATGGTGAGCGGCAGATCGCAGCGGTAGCAGGTGTTAAGCGTGGCGACGAGTCCCTGCTCGGTATCGGGCGTGACAAAGACGTCGGCCGGGCCGCCGATCTTAAACGTGGTGTGCTCGCGCATGGGCTCGCTCATGAGCACGTTGTCCTCGCCGGCAACTCCAGCGAGCGCGCAGAGCAGGTCCTCGTTAAAAAAGTCATTTTCGTGCATACGAATATCCGCCTTTTGGTGGTTGTTGTCATCAATCGAATGCAATATACCCCACCCGGATGGATTTGGTGCAAAGTAACCTGACCCCAATGCATCACATAGTGCAAAGGGGTCAGGTTACTTTGCACCAATCGCGGCGATAAAACAGCCGTCTACCGGATTGGTAAAGTGTTTATCATCAAGGTAGAGGGACGGTCGCTATACTTTCAAGAGATTGCGCGAATACTCGGAAGGAGCGAGATGGGCAACAAAGTTACTCTCAAGCAGATTGCCCAGGAGGTGGGGCTTTCCCCCTCGTCGGTCTCGCTTGTCCTTAACAATCGGCCTTGTCGCATCTCGGAAGAAAACCGCAAGCTCATCAAGGAGGTTGCGGCGCGCAACCATTATGTTCCTAACCAGATCGCGCGCAGCCTGGTCATGCGCGAGTCGCGCACGCTTGGCCTTATCGTCCCTAACATCGAGAGCCGCTTTTTTGCTTCGCTCGCCGGCAGCTTGGAAAAGCGCTGCCGCGAGGACGGCTACGCGCTCTTTATTACCAGCTCGGGTGGAAGTGCCGAGGACGATCTGGAGCTCCTGCGCCAGCTGGTGACGCGCGGCGTCGACGGTGTCTTTCTGGTGGTGGGCGATGAGTTCTCCGACGACCGCGCCCTGCGCGAAGAAGTCAGCCATCTGCCCATCCCGGCGGTAATGGTCGACCGTGCCATTGAGGGGCTCGAGTGCGACAAGGTGATGTTCGACCACGAGATGGGTGGCTACATGGCCACCCGCTACCTGATCGAGCAGGGCCACCGTCGCATTGCCTGCTTGGTTAATGCGCGCCGTTCCAATACGGGTCGTAAGCGTCTTGCCGGCTACGAGCGTGCGCTGCGCGAGGTGGGGCTGCCCATCGATGCGCGTTTGGAGTTTGAGAGCGAGTACTACATTCCGAGCGCATACGAGGCCTCGGAGGCGGTGCTCGCAACTGACGCCACCGCCGTGTTCGCAAGCTCGGATAACATTGCCCTCGGTCTGCTCAAGCGCTTGCACGAGATGGGGAAGAGCATCCCAGGCGATATCTCGGTCGTAAGCTATGACAACTCGGCGGCCGACGTTCTCTTTGAGCCGGCGCTGACCGCGATTGAGCAGGATCCTGGTGTCCTCGCGGAGCATGCTTTTGGCTGCATGTCCAAGCGTCTTGCCGGTAGGGGCGGTAGGCGTGCCGAAGAGGTCGTTCTGGAGCCGGCGCTTATCGTGAAGGGCAGCGTGCTCGAGCTTACTAAACACAACTAAACACGTTTATCAATTTGCAGAGACTGAATGTGGAACACCTGTGACAGGCAATGCCGCAGGTGAATGTCTGCTTTTGCCTTTCCAGATGGCAAATCAGGATGCTAAAACGTTTTTTCAACATGATAAAACGTTTTAGCAAATATACTAGTCCCAACGAATGGTTGCCGTATTGGAAGGCGACCGCACAGCGAAGGGACATAAACAATGGCTAAAACACTGGGGACGCCGTGGCAAAAGCTGGGCCACGAGGTACCGGCTTCCGAGCTCGAGGGCGTCGACCTGTATTGGCGCGCATCGAACTATCTGTCCGTCGGTCAGATCTACCTTCGCTCCAACCCGCTGATGCGCAGCGACTTTGTCGACGAGAAAACCGGTGAGGTGCGCGACTTTGGTCGTCCGGACGTTAAGCACCGCCTGGTCGGTCACTGGGGCACCACGCCCGGCATCAACTTCCTGTTCGGCCACGTCAACCGCCTCATCGCCGATCACGACCAGAACGCCATTTTCTTGATGGGACCGGGTCACGGTGGCCCCGCCGGCACCGCCCAGTCGCTGCTCGATGGCACCTACCGTGAGATTCGCCCCGACATCACCAATGATGAGGCCGGCCTGCAGAAGTTCTTCCGCCAGTTCTCTTATCCCGGCGGCATCCCGAGCCACTTTGCGCCCGAGACGCCAGGTTCCATCCACGAGGGTGGCGAGCTCGGCTACACGCTCAGCCATGCCTACGGCGCCGTCATGGACAACCCGAGCCTGCTGGCCGTGGCCGTGGTGGGCGACGGCGAGTCCGAGACCGGTCCGCTCGCGACTTCTTGGCAGTCCAACAAGCTCGTGAACCCGGCAACCGACGGTATCGTCCTGCCGATCCTGCACCTCAACGGCTATAAGATCGCCAACCCCACCATTCTTGCCCGCGTGTCCGACGAAGAACTCACCAAGTTCTTTGAGGGCATGGGCTATAAGCCGCACTTCTTTGTCGCCGGTTTTGACGACGAGAGCCATGCAAGCATCCACAAGCGTTTCGCTGTCCTGTTTGAGCAGGTCTTTGACGAGATTTGCGACATCAAGGCCGCCGCACAGGCCCAGGCCGTCGCAGGCGAGACCGTGGTCCGCCCGGCCTATCCCATGATCGTGTTCCGTACGCCCAAGGGCTGGACCTGCCCCAAGCACATCGATGGCAAGAAGACCGAGGACTCCTGGCGCGCGCATCAGGTGCCGCTGGCGAGTGCCAAGGACACCCACGAGCACTTCCGCGTGCTGCGCGAGTGGCTGCGCTCCTACAAGCCCGAGGAACTCTTTACACCCGAGGGCCAGGTGCGCCCCGAGGTAACGGCCTTTATGCCGACCGGCGAGCTACGCATCGGCGCCAACCCCAATGCAAACGGCGGCAAGGTGCGCCGCGAGCTCGAGCTCCCCGATATTCACGCCCACGAGATTCCCGTCGCAAGTAAGGGTCACGGCTGGGGCTCCACCGAGGCCGCCCGCGTCTTTGGCGAGTACACCGCCGATGTTCTGGCCAAGAACATGGACGACTTCCGCATCTTCGGTCCCGACGAGACCGCGTCCAACCGCCTGCAGGCTGCCTACAAGGTGACCAAAAAGCAGTGGGATGCCGGCTTCTACGAGGACGAGGCCAACGACGAGCTGCTGGCCGGTTCCGGTAAGGTTGTCGAGCAGCTGTCCGAGCACCAGTGCGAGGGTTTCCTCGAGGCCTACGTGCTCACCGGCCGCTCGGGTGTGTGGAGCTCCTACGAGAGCTTTGTCCACGTGGTCGATTCCATGGTCAACCAGCACTGCAAGTGGCTCGAGGCCACCAAGCGCGAGATTCCGTGGCGTGCTCCCATCAGCGGCCTCAACATTTTGCTGTCGAGCCATGTCTGGCGCCAGGACCATAACGGCTTCTCGCACCAGGACCCCGGCTTTATCGACCTGCTGCTCAACAAAGCCAACGACACGCACATCGTGAACGCATACTATCCGGCCGACGCCAACATGGCGCTTGCCGTTGCCGAGCGCGTCTACCAGTCCACCGACTGCGTCAACGCCATCTTCTGTGGCAAGCAGCCCGCCCCCACCTTCCAGACGGTCGACGAGGCCAAGTCCGAGCTCGCCGAGGGTATCGCGACCTGGGAGTGGGCGTCGACTGCCGACTCGCTCGCCGAGGCCGACGTCGTGGTCGCCACCTGTGGTGACGTGCCGACGCTCGAGGCCCTGGCTGCAACCGATATGCTGCGCGAGTTGGGCATTAAGGTGTGGTTCGTCAACGTGGTCGACCTGCTCAAGATTCAGAACGTCTGCGAGAACGACCAGGCCATCAGCGATGAGCGCTGGGCTGAGCTGTTCGGTTGCGGTGAGAAGCCCGTCCTCTTCGCCTTCCACGCCTATGCCGGTACGATTCGCCGCCTGATCTGGAACCGCCCCGGCCACGATGCCTTCCGCGTCCACGGCTACGAGGAGAAGGGCTCCACGACCACGCCGTTCGACATGCTGCGCCTGAATAACATGGACCGCTGGGCCCTGGCCGCCGACGTGTTGCGTATGGTCGACGCCGATAAGTTTGCCGAGCAGATTGATGAGTGGGAGGCCTTCCGCACCGAGGCCTTTGAGTTCGCGTGCGACGAGGGCTTCGATCACCCGGCCTTTACCGACTGGGTTTGGCCCGACGCCGCAGCCGCAACTGCTGCCGACGGCGCACTCTCCGCAACACAGCTAACTGCCGGCGACAACGAATAGCATCCGGGACGGTCTCGCGCTGGGGCCTGCTCCGGGCGGGTTGCCTTGCTCCGGGAAGTGGGCTTCGCGAACTTCCCGGAGCAAGGCAACCCGCCCGGAGCGGGCCCTCTCGACTGTTTCGATATGCGGGGGCTGATTCTTTTTAATGTAATAGGGACTTTGCTCACGCTGCCTTGTGGACCGTGCATCCAACTATGGTCAGCCAAGGTTACATCGCCAGGGCCGGGGCGCCTGCTTTGTTTTGAGAAGTTCGCGAAGCCCACTTCTCAAAACAAAGCAGGCGCCCCGGCCCTCGCCCGTATTACCCCGCTGAGCGAGCTATAGATGCCACGCACCGACACGCTAAAGCATGAGCTTGAAATTGGTGCTATATTCAGCTTGAGTTGTTTAATGCTAGTACGGGGGGCTGATATGGGGCTGTTCAAAAAGAAAAACCCGCAGGATGCCTTTGATCCCGATGTGTTTACCATCACGGATACGATTTTGGACCCGCCGCGGTTTACATTTTTGCCGGCTATCTATCAGGATGCCACGCGCCGCAAATGGGCTGTGCATCAACGCGGCGGCGAGCCGAAGATTTTTGACTATGCGGACGTGCTTCAGTGCGAGGTGGCCGAGGCAGGCGATCCGGAGGCCGACGAGGCGCCTTCAAAACAGGAATTTGCCCAGCGCATTCTGGCAAATCCTGCCAAGGCGGCGAAAATAAATGCTGCTAAGCGTAATATGTGTCTTGGTATGGGCGTTGTTGTGGCGGTTCAGACGGGAAAAGACGAGGTTTCCAAATTAGAGATTCCCGTTATGACCGACGAAGTCAAACGCGATTCAAGCCTATATAAGTCGTATCGGAATGTCGCCGAGAAGATTAAGGCCGAGTTTGATGCCATGGGAGGGCTGGCCTAATTTTGGCGGCATATGTTTCTGAATGAGGAGTCTGTGCAATGGCAGGCGAATCTTATGCAATTCCCCCCAAAGACCGTGCTGTTGAGGGAATTCTTTGGTATATCCAGCACCATCAGCTTGCCGGCGGCGATCGCCTACCGGCCGAGCGCGTGCTGTGCGAAGAGATTGGCGTTTCGCGTACGGCGTTGCGCGCCGGTATCACGCGGCTCATCTCGTGTGGAACGCTCGAGAGCCGTCGCGGATCGGGTACGTATCTGTGTCCTCCCAAGCCGCTGAACATCTTCCAGGAAACGTATAACTTTTCCGATGCTGTGCGGACTGCCGGTCTGCATCCCTCTTCTCGTCTGGTTTCCACCGGGACCATCGAGGCGGATGAGGCGCTTGCCGACAAGCTTGGGGTGGCTGTAGGCGCTCCTTTACTCCGTATGCAGCGCGTTCGACTTATTGAGGGCGAGCCGGCGTCAATCGAGACTGCCCACGTTAACCTGTCCCTGTGCCCATCGCTTCTCGAGCACGATTTTGAGTGTGAGAGCCTTTACAATGTCTTGCTCAAAGAAGGTGGCGTGCGTGTTGAGCATGGACGTGAGCATATCTCCATCTCGCGTTTGAACGCCGAAGAGGCCGAGCTGCTCCAGCAAGAAGAGGGAACGCCGGTGTTCTATGAGAGCACGATCGAATTTGATAAGGACATGCGTTTTGTGGAGCATTGCAAATCGGTGATTTTGCCCACAAAGTTCCGCTTTGCCGACAACGGCGAAAAGAACGGCATGAGGAGCGTGGCAGGTGAACAATGGCTGAAACAGTAGATGCCACCCCGGTTTATATGCGCATTCGACGCCGCATCGAGGAGCGTATCGAGCGCGGTATATATCCCACGGGTTCCATGATTCCGTCCGAGAATGAACTTGCCGAAGAGTTTGACACGACGCGCCTGACTATTCGAAGCGCTGTCGATGAGCTGGTTCGGCGCGGGCAGATTCGACGCGTCCGCGGAAAGGGCGCGTTTGTGGCGCAGAAAGTACCTGCTATGTTTGAACGCACGGGCGGTTTCCGTGAATCGGTCCGTGCTTCGGGGGGCGAGCCGTCCGTCCGTATCCTCGCGCGCTCCAAACGCTATGCAGGCCCATATTATGCCAACCTGTTTGGCATTGCCGAGGACGATTTACTGTATTCGATTCGGCGTTTGAACTGCGTCAACGGCGATCCAGTATCAATTGAGATGGCGTTCATCCCGTGCCTGCTGTTTCCCACAATCGAAGATATTGACGTGTCGGTCTTCAGTTTGTACGAGACCTATGAGATGCTGGGCCGAAAGCCGGTCATGGCGCAGGAGAAGCTCGATATCGAGGCGGTGGGTGCACGCGACGCGGGCTTGCTTGGCTTGGAACAAGGGGATCTTGTTCTGCTTTTGGAATGCGTGAGCTATGACGCGAGCGGTCAGGCTATCGAGTACGTAAAGTCCTTCAATCGTGGCGATGCGGGTGGCTACACCTATACGTACTAGCTGGGGCTTTGCATCACGCGCGGTAACAGCCGGTCTGTTTGGGCAATTTGACCGACTGTATATACAACCATACATGGCTCAAAATCGACCGTTCGCCGAAGGAGATAAATTAATCGACAAAGAGGTATCAAAAAGCCGTAATCTGTAACTGTGATTGGTATCAAATACTAATGATTTGTTACGAGGTGAGACGATGAAGATGCTCGATTACGTTCAGCTTGCCCATGTGCGTATGGGGGAGAACCTCGAGCGTTCGTCTGAGCTGGTAGCGCAGCTCGTTGATATTTTCCAGTCCGGTTCTTTTAACGCGCTGCGCATCGTTGCTTCGGGTTCGTCCCGTCATGCCGCCGATTGCGCTCGCGATTACCTGCAGGATGCGCTGCAGATGCAGGTGTCCGTTGTGACGCCCGAGGCCTTCGTCGATTTCGAGCACTCCTATCCGCAAAACGCGCTCAACATTGCCATTTCTCAGAGCGGCTACTCGACCAATACGATTGCGGCGCTCGATTTTATGCGAGCGCACGACATGGCGGCAGTTGCGCTGACGGCAAACGTCGAGGCTCCCATTAAGGAGCATGCCGATATCGTTCTCGACTACGGCGTGGGCGTCGAGTCGGTGGACTTTGTGACCCTGGGCGTCCAGACGCTCATCGAGTATCTGGTGCTCTTTGGTATTTACGGTGGTCAGGCACGCGGGGTGATTAACGCCGATGGCGTTACCCAGCGCCTGGGCGATCTGAGCGATGCGATCCAGGCCAACGCCACGATGTGCAAGACCGCCGAGGCATATGTCCAGGATCATCTACTCGAACTGTCGGAACACGTGCCGGCCATGGTTGTGGGCAACGGTCCCAACTACGGCGTTGCCGAAGAGGCGGCACTCAAGCTGAGCGAGACCATCAAGATTCCGGCCATGCATCACGAGGGCGAGGAGTTCGTCCATGGTCCCGAGATGCAGATCATCCCAGGCTACCTGGTGTTTATCGTCGACGACCCTCGAGGGTCGGAGCGCCTGGAAAATATCGCCGACGCGCTGTCGAAGGTATCGAAGAAGGCCGTTCTGCTGACCATGCGCCCCAAGGGCAAGGCTCACGATATCGCGGTGCCGCAGGTGGCTCCGCTGCTGGTCGCGATTCCCAATCTGGTGTTCTTCCAGACGATGGCGGCGATTGTCACCGAGCGTCTGAACTCATGGGACGTTCACCCGTATCTCGATGCCGTCTCCAAGCAAATGGAGGTCAAGGCGGAGGGCTACGAAGAGTCAGTCAATGCGCTTAAGGCCAAAGCGGCTGAGTGTTACGGAATGTAAGCGGGCTTTGATGCCCGTTGGCATGGGGGATGTGGAGACAACCCCAGAAAGGAGAGACAAATGAAGGAAACCGAGAAGATCGAGATCATGCATTTCGACCAGGAGGGCTACCTCGAGGACGGCAAGAACGTCTACGAGACCGGCAAGAAGATGATCGCGCTCGCCGACAAGGTCGCCGACGAGGGCTACGACGCCGTGTTCCTGATGGGC
>UQMV01000012.1 GCA_900542315.1 uncultured Collinsella sp. | reverse complement strand
GTTTTGTATATTGTATACAATCCTGAACGGTAGATATTCTTCGGTAAGCGTATTCTTACGTATCGGCGCAAAGTAGCATGATTTAGCTGGTCGTTCTATAATTCAACTGAGCTATTCAAGTGAAACGTATTTGCTTTTAGAAATATACCGTTAAGGAACATAGGCTCATGGAAACGCTCAGAAGGCCCCTGAAGGACCACGTATACGACTATATTTCGAGCCGTATTGACGCCGGCGAGCTTTCGGCCGGCGACCGGCTGAGCGAGCAGGCGATCTGCGATGCCATGGGCGTGTCGCGCACACCGGTCCGCGAAGCGCTCATCCAGCTGGCAAGCGACGGCTACCTGGACAATCTCCCCCGCCGCGGATTCCGCGTCCGTGGGTTCGATCAGCAAAACGCCGTTGAAGTCTTTGAGATTATGGGGCCGCTCGACGGGCAGGCCGCATATCTCGCCTGTCCGAATCTAACTGACGACGATATTACGCAGCTGAAATTTCTCGTCGGCTCCATGGACCTCGCGATCCAAGGCGGTCTCATCCGTAAGTATGACGACATTCAGCGAGACTTTCACCTTACGTACTTCAACCGCTGTGGCAACGATCGTCTGCGCGACATGATTTCACAGCTCGAGCGTTGCTTTATCAAGCGCGATTACGAGACTGTTGACCAGGAGACGGCGTGTAAGCTGCTCAATAAAGCCAACAACGAACATGCTCATATTCTTGAGTTGTTCGAAGCACGAGATGCGACGGGCGTGCGCGACTACGTTCGCGATGTCCATTGGAACACAGAAAACGCCCAGTTCACCGTTTGGTAGGAAACGATGCCCTTGCGGAAAGCGTGTCCCGTTATTCCCGCTCGAAACGGGTCGCAGTTTCCCAACGGGGCCCCTCGGGGAAACTGCGACCCAGAATTTGAGCTCGAAACGGGATGTGGTTTCCAAATCGAGGCCCTATGGGAAACCGTGCCCCACCTTGAAGGGCGAGACTGGGGTGCAGTTTCCGGACGGGACATCAAAAACAAAGTTGCGGTGGAATAGTTCCTGGATGGGCTGGTTGATGCCCCAGATCGGAACTATTTCACCGCAAGTTATTGAAGGGCTGGGATGCCCGTCCTCTTACAGATGGCGCTCCAGGAAGCGGAAGGCTAGGCGAATCCAAGGGCGGACCGCCGCCTGCTTGTCCTCGTTGTCGACCGCGGTGTTGGCATTGCCGAGCGAAAGGCCGTGGCCGCCCTGGTCAAAGACGTGCATCTCGCAAACGACACCCTCCTCGGCCATGCGCTGCGCAAACGGATAGACCTGTGCGATCGGCGCCGTCTTATCATCGGACACGCCCCACACAAAGGTCGGGGGCATCTGACGCGAAACATGCGTGGTGGGGCAGATGTCGGCCAGATGCTCGTCGGTCGCCTCGCCGCCCGTCACCATCGACAGATAGTCGTTGAGCAAATCGCGCCCCGTCTTGCCGCCCGTCTTGGGAACGCGCAGATCGATACGCGGGTCGCGCGTCTGCATGTCGCGCACATAGGCAAAGTCGAGCAGCGGATAGCCCAGCACCACGGCATCGGGACGAATGTCGTCCGGACGCGCCCCTGCCAGGCCAGCGAAGGGACCGGTCTTCCATTGCGTTGCCAGCGAAGCGCAAATCATGCCGCCCGCCGAGAATCCCACGACGCACACGCGCTTGGGATCGACATGCCACTCGTCGGCGTTGGCGCGAACCGTGGCGACCATCTTGGCGAGATCTGCCTGGGGGTGCGGAAAGCTCACGTCGCCCGTAGAACTCGTCACATAGTTGAGCACAAAGGCCTGGTAACCGTGATCCAAAAACGCAAACGCCACGGGATCCTGCTCGTGCGGAGCGATATGCGTGAACCCGCCTCCGCCGCAGATGATCGCCGCGGGGCGGCGGCCATTGGGCTTGTCGGGCAGTGGCTCGGCACCCAGATACGTAAAGGTCGCCGGATAATCCTCGGTCGGCTCCTCGCCCCACAGCGCATGGTTCTCGACAATCATATGTGCTCCCTTCGCGCAAATTATGCGCACTCTTTTTCGCATCTAAGCGTACCCCAGTTGGGTGCAGGACGTAGAAACACTCCGGCAATAAGTTTCCCTTCAACTGATATATCACATAATCCCAGCTCAGAGGTATCGCTGAGCAGCGTAGAATAGGGGCGTTGACCAAGCCGCGAAACACATATGAAACGTTTCCGGCAAACCAAACGCGCGATATGCGCCTATTTAAGTTGGAGGCAACTATGGGTCTGCTCGATTCGCTTAAGTCCACCTTCACCTCGACCGGCGAGGCGTCCGTTCCGCCCGCAGCAAGCTTCGCCACCCGCGAAGGCGTCATCTATGCCCCCGTCAACGGCGTGCTCGTCAACCTGGACGAGGTTCCCGACGAGACGATCGCCTCGGGCATGCTTGGCCAGGGCTATGGCATCGAGCCCATTACCGGCACCATCTATGCGCCCGCCAACGGCCGCATCGGCGCCACCACTGTCACCAACCACTCCATTGGCATGATCACCGAGGACGGTCTTCGCGTGTTTATCCATGTCGGCCTGGGCACCGTGGAAATGAACGGCAAGGGTTTTGCCCGCTTTGTCGAGATGGGCGATGTGGTCAAGGCAGGCCAGCCGCTCATCGGCTTCGACCGCGAGGCCATTAAGGCCGCTGGTCACGAGGACATCGTGACCGTCATCGTCTCCGAGCTCGATCGTCTTAAGAGCATCGACCATGTCGGCGAGTCTGGAACGCTTATTGGCGGCAACCCGCTCGTCAAGCTTGGCGACCCGCTGCTGGTAGCCAAGACCAAGTAGCCAGGCCCCGCGCCACACAGCCAAAAGGCACCTCGTCGAACGCCCGCGACCATTTGGCCGCGGGCGCTTTTCGTTTGAAAAACCATCCCGCCAATGCCTTATCTGTATAGCCCAAATGAGCCGAGCTGCTAGAATATCGAACTGTATGGATAACTATCATTCAACCGTTATGGGAGGATACGTGAACCGCACCAAAATCGCGCAGCTCTATGCCGATGCCGAGTCGCTCGGCGGCCAGACCGTCACCGTCGCCGGCTGGGTCAAGTCCGTCCGCGACATGAAGAACTTTGGCTTTGTTACGCTCAACGACGGCAGCTGCTTCCGCGACCTGCAGGTCGTCATGAACCGCGAGGCACTCGACAACTACGACGAGATCGCCCATCAAAACGTCTCGGCCGCACTCATTTGCACCGGCACCGTCAAGCTGACCCCCGATGCGCCCCAGCCTTTCGAGCTTTCTGCCACCTCCATCGAGGTCGAGGGCACGAGCGCCCCGGATTACCCGCTGCAGAAGAAGCGCGCAACCGTCGAGTTCCTGCGCACCCAGCAGCACCTGCGCCCGCGCACCAACCTGTTCCGCGCCGTCTTCCGCATCCGCTCTGTCGCGGCTGCCGCCATCCACCGCTTCTTCCAGGAGCAGGGCTTTGTCTACGTCAACACCCCCATCATCACCACGAGTGACTGCGAGGGCGCCGGCGAGATGTTCCGCGTGACCACGCTCGACCCCAAAAATCCGCCCCTCACCGAGTCCGGCGAGGTCGACTGGAGCCAGGACTTCTTTGGCAAGCATGCAAGCCTCACCGTGTCCGGCCAGCTCAATGCCGAGAACTTTGCCATGGCCTTTGGCGACGTGTACACCTTTGGCCCCACCTTCCGCGCCGAAAACTCCAACACCACGCGCCACGCCGCCGAGTTTTGGATGATCGAGCCCGAGATGGCCTTTGCCGACCTTAACGACTACATGGATAACGCCGAGGCCATGCTCAAGTACGTCCTTAAGGACGTCATGGCAACCTGCCCCGACGAGCTCAATATGCTCAACAAGTTTGTGGACAAGGGTCTGCTCGAGCGCCTGGACCATGTCGCCAACTCCGACTTTGCCCGCGTTACCTACACCGAGGCCGTCGAGATCCTGGAGCAGGCCGTCGCTGCTGGCCACCAGTTTGATTACCCCGTCAGCTGGGGCATCGACTTGCAGACCGAGCACGAGCGCTTCCTGACCGAGGAGCACTTTAAGCGCCCGACCTTCGTGACCGACTACCCGGCCGAGATCAAGGCGTTCTACATGCGCATGAACGAGGACGGCAAGACCGTCGCCGCCGCCGACTGCCTGGTTCCCGGTATCGGCGAGATCATCGGCGGCTCCCAGCGCGAGGAGCGCCTGGATCTGCTCGAGGCCCGCATCAAGGACCTGGGCATGAATCCCGAGCAGTACAAGTACTACCTTGACCTGCGCCGCTACGGTTCCTGCAAGCACGCCGGCTACGGTCTGGGCTTCGAGCGCTTGGTCATGTATCTGACCGGCGTGGGCAACATCCGCGACGTCCTGCCGCACCCGCGCACCGTGGGCAACGCCGACTTCTAATCGTCGGACGCTAGCTCGCGTCGCCACACGCCAACGCTCATCGCATAAGCGTCTCTCGACATCGGTCGAGAGACGCTTTTTTCAACAGCATCCGTCAAGCTTTTGGCAAGTTTTTGGTCAGTTGGGCAGGGCTGTTGAAAACTCGACCCGCCGTTTGCCGACGACTACCGACCGCCCAGAGCGCCCTGCGCCCCTGGGAAAGCCCCACGTCCTAGGCTCCATACCGTCGCCACCCAAAACGGAAAGGACGTGGACACCATGACCGAAGCCGCTGTTGAAACCTACGACACCACGACTAGAGGCGCCGCCTCGATGGCAGCCTATCGCGCCGTTCGCATCCTGCAACTATTAAGCGAAAACACCGGCGAGGACAAGGCCATGCTTTCCGATGAGTTGATCCGGCGCCTCGCCCATCCCGACGACCCCGCCCGCATGCCCATCTCGGCGGCGCGGCGCAGCATCTACACCGCCATCTCCGCGCTTCGCCATGCCGGATACGAAATTGAGTACAAACGCGGCGTGGGCTACAAACTTCTTACCCGCCCGCTCACCGATGAAGAGATCATCCGGCTCCACGGTATGGTCATGCGCAACCGCTCCACGCCTATCGCTATCCGCAAGAGCATGGCGCAGCACTTAGTTGCCATGGCGAGTGCCGACGTTCGCGGCTACCTCGATACACCCGAACCCGCTCCAAGCGCAGGCAGCAAGGCTACCAAGGCAACACGCACGCCCATCAAGCGCATCGACACGTGCGAGCTCGTCGAGCAGGCCATCGACCACGGAACCACGGTGAGTTTTGATATTTCGAGCGTCACGACACGCGGCGAAACCGAAGCAGCACGGATGACACTCCGTCCCTTTGCCATCAGGCAGCGCGATGGCATCTCGTATCTGCTGGGAACGGTCTACGACGCCCGAGGCACCGACGATACACTGCGCACTGTCGAGATCGCCCGTATGAGAAACGTCAGCACGCGCCTGCTCGACGGCAAGAAGCTCTTCGCCGCCCTAGACGAGGACGACGCCTCCTCCGCCGCATAAGACCCTCCGCCGCCCATTCGACTACCCGTACCGCCCATCCGATTCTGTATTAAAAAACCCGCCAGGCTGTTGTAAAAATGGACATCAGCGCTACTATAGTTCCACTTGCACTTTGTCCCAGTGCAGTGTTTCCAGCCATTTTTATACTGGGGGTAATGATATGAAGGACATCACCATCAGCCGCAGGAGCCTTCTGGTCTCCGCCGGCCTGCTCGTGCTCGCCCCGCTCGCCGGATGCGGCGGCAACTCTGGTTCCGGCTCCGCTGCCGCCGGCTCCGACTACACCATCGGCGTTCTGCAGCTCACCGAGCACTCCGCACTCGATGCCGCCAACGACGGCTTTGTCAAGGCCATCAAGGAGAGCGGCCTTAAGGTCAAGATCGACCAGAAGAACGCCCAGAACGACCAGTCCACGTGTAAGTCCATCGCCGACAAGTTCGTGGGCGATGGCGTCGACCTGATCTACGCCATCGCCACGCCCGCCGCACAGGCTGCTGCCGGTGCCACGGCCGATATCCCCATCGTGGGTTGCGCCATCACCGACTACGCCGCCTCCGGCCTGGTCCAGGACAACGACAAGCCCGGCACCAACGTCACGGGCGCCTCCGACCTTACCCCGGTCGCCGAGCAACTCGAGATGATGCAGAAGGTCCTGCCCGACGTAAAGAAGGTCGGCCTGCTCTACTGCACCGCCGAGTCCAACTCCGACGTCCAGATCAAGGCCGCCAAGAAGGAGCTCGACAAGCTGGGCCTCCAGTACACTGACTTCACCGTCTCGAGCTCCAACGAGATTCAGTCCGTCGTCGAGTCTGCCGTGGGCAAGGTCGATGCGCTGTACTCCCCCACCGACAACACCATCGCCGCGGGTGCCTCGCAGGTCGGCCAGATCTGCAAGGAGAACAAGCTCCCCTTCGTGACCGGCGAGGAGGGCATGTGCAAGGCCGGCGGCCTGTTCACCCTCTCCATCAACTACGAGGATCTAGGCTACGCCGCAGGCGAGATGGCCGTCAAGATCCTGAAGGGCGAAGCCAAGCCCGAGGACATGGCGATCAAGCACCTCTCAAGCAAAGACCTGGTCGTCGTCAAGAACGACGAGATGGCCGAGGCTCTGGGCATCGATCTTTCCGCTCTGGACGAGTAGCGCCATGCGCGGTAGCGCGTCTAGGGCACGCACTCGCGCCGTTGACGTGTTATTCAATATCTGAGCCACAGGGGCGAACGCCAAAGACCGGCGTTCGCCCTGCTTGTTTCGGATGAGTCAAAACATCCGGCCGCAGCTCTTTTATGCATTGTTACCGCTATCATGGTGACTCACGTGTCCACCCTATCCTAGGAGGTATGAAGCATGCTCATTGCATTGCAGGGCGCCGTTTCGCAGGGCGTCCTCTGGGGCATTATGGTGCTTGGCGTGTTTATCACGTTCCGCCTGCTCGACATTCCCGATATGACCTGCGACGGCAGCTTTGCCCTCGGCGGCTGCGTCTGCGCCGTGCTCATCGTCAATAACAACGTCGACCCGCTGCTCGCCGTGCTGGCCGGCATGTGCGCCGGCGCCATCGCGGGCGCCGTCACGGGCATTCTGACCACCGTCTTTGAGATTCCCGCGATCCTCGCCGGAATCCTCACCCAGATCAGTCTGTGGTCCATCAACCTGCGCATCATGGGCAAATCCAATACGCCCATTCTTGCCAAGGGCACCGTGTTCTCGGCCGTCAGCAACATGACGGGCCTGCCGCAGTCCACCGTCGCCATCATCCTGGGTATTTTGCTCGCCGTGGCTATCGTTGCCATCCTGTATTGGTTCTTTGGCACCGAGATCGGCTCGGCACTGCGCGCCACCGGCAACAACGAGTACATGATCCGCGCCCTGGGCGTCAACACCAACTCCACCAAGATGATCGCCCTCGTGCTCTCCAACGCCCTCATCGGCCTTTCGGGCGCACTCATCTGCCAGAGCCAAAAGTATGCCGACATTGGCATGGGCACCGGCGCCATCGTTATCGGTCTTGCCGCCATTGTTATCGGCGAGGTGCTCGGCCGCCTGTTGCCCGGCGGTCTCACGCAGTTTAGCGTCCGTCTTGCCTCCGCCGTCTTTGGCTCCGTGGTGTACTTCCTTATCCGCGCCATCGTGCTGCAGTTGGGCATGGACGCCAACGACATGAAGCTGCTCTCCGCCGTGATCGTCGCCGTGGCCCTGTGCGTGCCCGTGGTTTGGGAGCGCTATAAGCTCCGCAGCTCCTACACGAAGGGAGATGAGGCAGATGCTTAAGCTCTCGCACGTCAAAAAGACCTTTAACAAGGGCACCGTCACCGAGAAGCGCGCTCTTACCGGTGTCGACCTCACCCTTAACGACGGCGACTTTGTAACCGTGATCGGCGGCAACGGCGCCGGCAAGTCCACGCTGCTCAACATGATCGCCGGCGTGTATCCGCTCGATTCGGGCGTTATCGAGCTCGACGGCACCGACATCTCGCGCCTGAGCGAGTCGCAGCGCGCCAAGTACCTGGGCCGCGTGTTTCAGGACCCCATGCGCGGTACCGCTGCCGACATGCAGATCGCCGAAAACCTGGCCCTCGCCAAGCGCCGTGGCCAGCGTCGCGGCCTTTCGTGGGGCGTCACCAAGGCCGAGAAAGATGAGTACGTTGAGCTGCTCAAGCGCCTGGACCTTGGTCTGGACACGCGTCTCAACGCCAAGGTCGGCCTGCTCTCGGGCGGCCAGCGCCAGGCGCTCACCCTGCTGATGGCCACGCTCACTAGGCCGCGCCTGCTGCTGCTCGACGAGCACACCGCGGCCCTCGACCCCAAGACGGCCTCTAAGGTGCTCAACCTGACCGAGGAAATCGTCGACGAGAACCACCTGACCACGCTCATGGTCACGCACAACATGAACGACGCTATCCGCCTGGGCAACCGTTTGATCATGATGCACGAAGGCCACGTGATCTACGACGTGGCGGGCGATGAGAAGAAGTCGCTCACCGTAGCCGACCTGCTGCAGAAGTTCGAGGAGGTCTCGGGCGGCGAGCTCGCCAACGACCGCATGCTGCTAAGCTAAACCTACCAAAAAGGGACAGGTTTATTTTGGCAGGTTTTATCTGCGCAAACGTCAAAACCGCCGCTAAGGGACAGACGCCCTTGCGGCGGTTTTCGCATATTATGTCGATAATCCGATATTCAACCAGACATTCTGGCTAAGGACTAAGGAAACTGCCATGAAAAGACTCCCCCGCCTTGCGTTAGCCGCCGCGTTGTTTGCCGGCGCGCTCGCAGGCATCCCAAGCCTCGCTTTCGCGGGGAACCTGCCCGCCGCTATTGACGGCTCCGTGGCCGTCATGCACACCAACGACATCCACGGCAGCTACAAGTACAGCTACAACGCAAGCAAGGGCACCGGCACTGTCGGCTTTGACGGACTGGCGGTTCTCTATAGCGCCCAAGGCAGCGCCCCCGATCTTCTGCTCGATGCAGGCGACACCTTCCACGGGCAGTCCTTTGCCACCATGAGCGAGGGCAAGAGCATCGCCGAGCTCATGGACACCTTCTACGCCGACGGCTACGACGCGACCACGCCAGGCAACCACGACTGGAGCTACGGCGCGGACAAACTCCGCACCATGACCGGCTACAGCACCACCGGCACGCCCTTCGCCATGCTCTGCGCGAACGCGAAGTCTACGAGCGGCGTATGGAGCTCGAGCATCACGAAGACGCTCAACCGCACTTGGAAGGACGGCGAGGACAGTTCCACGTTTAACTACAAGATTAAGGTCGGCGTTATCGGAGCCATGGATGAGTCGCTAGGTTCCTCGCTGCGCGCGGACCTGGTCGCGGGCACCAGCTTCTCGAGTGCCGCGAACGCCATCAATACCGAGGCAGAGCAGCTGCGCAAGGAGGGCTGCGATGTTGTTGTGTGTATCGCGCACACGCTCGACGCCAAGACCTTTGCCACACAACTCGCCGGCGTCGATGCCCTTATCGCAGGCCACGAGCACATCAACCTTAACGAAAAGGTGACGGGAGCCGACGGCAAGACGATCCACGTTGTCGAGGCAGGCAGCGCCTTTGCCGAGGTGGGGCTGCTTTCCATTCCGTACAGGTACGACACGAATGGCACCGAGACGACCAACGATGACACGGTCACGGTCCCTGCAGACGGCAGCGACGAGAGGCTCTACACCGCCAAGAACGTCATCGACCTTTTGGCAGACCCCGACAAGGGCTCCGACTACCAAAGCCGCCTTGAAGACGTCCGCAACAAGATCAAGCCGCTCGACGAGGCCTTTGAAAACGAATCGAACAAGGTGCTCGGCACATCCGCCACCAACTATTTCTACGGCGAGGACGCCACAGGCACGCATGGTTGGGAAATGGTGCGCACCACCGATTTCCGCCCCAGCAAGGAGGGCGACACCACCAAGGCCCAGACCATCGGCCACGTGATTTGCGGCTCCTATCTTGCCCTGACGGGCGCGGACCTCGCTATCGAAAACGCTGGCGGCATCCGCGGCGGCATCGCGGCGGGCAACGTGACCGCCGGCAACGTCATCGCCATCTCGCCCTACGGCAACACCGTGGAAACCTGGACCATGACCGGCGCGGACTTCCTCGCAGCACTCGAGCACTCGCTGCAAATCAGCGACGAGTGTAATCACAGCTACGAGCTTCAGCAAGCCTACGTGGCAGCCGGCCATACCGAGCAGGAGGCGCAAGACAAGTACAAGTGGCGCGATGACTCTGGCAGCGTTCTCTCCTTTGGCGGCATCAACGTGACGATTGATTGGACGCAGCCCGAAGGCAAGCGCATTGTGAGTGCCACACTCACCAAGGACGGCAGTACGCTCGACCCCGCCAAGACCTATACCGTCGCCACCAACAACTACATCATTACCAACACGACCGACTTTCCCACCTTTGCACACGCCACCAAGTACACCGAGTGGGGCACGTGCGAGGCGGCGCTGAGGGCGCTGATTGGGCAGAACGGCTGGGAGAGCAAGATGGCCGGGCTCGCCGGCACCATCGGCTTCGGCTCCGCAGCCGTGGACCCCACGCCCACACCGGCCCCGACGCCTAAGCCCTCGCCTAAGACGGACACGACGACCACGAAGGTCATCACCAAGAAGACGACCGGTAAGCTCGCCGCAACGGGAGACCGCACGCTGGCAGTAGTTGGCGCGTGCCTTATCGGCGGCGTCATCGTCATCATGCTCGGTATTATTTGGAAGCGTCGACGCTAAGCTACACCGCCGGGCCTTACAGCCCCGCCGCGTAAACCTTATATCGAGCACAGAAGCCCGTCCGAATTTGATCGGACGGGCTTCTTGGTGGGTATCATGGTTGAACGATCATTAGGAGGTTTTCCCTACATGGAATTGTTTGAGCCGATTCTTCATTTCTTTGAGCAACGGTGGGTCCACAACATCATCTGGGCCGTCATCTTGGCGATAGGCACCGCCGTCGCCGCCAAGGTCGTATCCAAGACCCTGAACCATCTGCTTAACCGAGACGATAACCCGCTTCCGGCATCGAGTATCTTCATCAACATCGCGCGCGCCGTCATCTGGATGATTGGCGGCAGCTTTATCCTCGACAACTGTTTTGGCATTAACGCAAACGCGCTTGTCGCCGCTCTTGGCGTCGGCGGCATCGCCATCTCGCTCGGCTTTCAGGACACGTTATCAAACCTTATCGGCGGCATGCAGGTGACCTTTATGGGCATCATCAAACCCGGCGACAATATCGAGGTCGGCGGCGTATCCGGCGTTGTCCAAGACATCACTTGGCGCCATACAACGATTGAGGATGCCTGTGGGCAGACCATCATCGTCCCCAACTCAAATATCTCCAAGAACACGCTCGTGCACCTCATGCCCTTTGGGCGTGTGGCTGTGCCCGTTGCCGTAAAGGACACGTCCAAGTGGGCCTCGCTCGACGCACTGGCAGACGAGCTGACCAGCGCCACCAAGACCGCCGTGCTTCCCATCTCGAGCTTTGACAAGGAGCCCTATGTGCTCTTTAGCGAGATCGGCGACTTTGGCATCAAGGGCAAGATCATCTTTATCGTCAGCGACGACAACACTACTTTCACGGCAGCCGACGCCTGCATCCGCGCCATCGCCCCCATCATCGCCTAAACCACCGCAAAGGGGACAGGCATCTTTGTAGTGGTTTTCATTCGTGGTACCATGGTTCATATCGTTGTTTAAACGACTAAGGGAGTAGACACCATGGAAGAGGCCTATCGTCAAGCACGCAAGCGCGGCGAGCAGGGACGCCGTCGCGCCATCAGCCAAAGCGAGCATCCATACCTTACGGACCTCGATAGCTTGGTTGCTCAACTCCCCTTAGGTCAGCGAGAGAATGTCGGCCTAAGGGATATTCCGCTCGAAATGGTCGTCGGCACGGTCACCAAAGGCCGTCAGTCCGCCTTTTCATGCAACTTTATGCCCCTGCTGCCGTTTAACACCGAGTTCGCCCGCAAGTGGTCCAACCTCTACGACATCCAGGTAACCGAGGGCTATCGCGACCCCATCATCGTCACCGAGTTCATGCATCGGTTCTATGTCCAGGAAGGCAACAAACGCGTCAGTGTCCTCAAATTCCTGGACGCCCCGACAGTTTCGGCCAAGGTCACCCGTCTCTACCCCGGCACATGGGATTCCGTCGAAAGCCGCCTGTACGGTGAGTTCTGCGCGTTTTGGCGCGTCTGCCCCCTATACGAGATCGAGTTCTCGCGTGAGGGAAGCTACGAAACGCTCGCCAAGATGCTCGGTCGGAACCTTATCGAAAAATGGCCGCAGAAAAAGGTCGACTACCTGCGCCACACCTTCTTGCTCTTTAAGCGTGCCTACCTTCGCGCTGGCGGCGATCACCTGGACATTACGCCCGCCGACGCCATGCTCGTGTACCTCAATGTGTACAACCAGGACCGCCTGCTGGATACGCCGACGGATATCGTCGTAAACCGCCTGTGCAAGATTTGGCGCGAGCTGGTCATTGCCGGCAAAAATGACGAGGACAAGGTCGATCTCGTCGAAGCGCCGAGCGTCGACGAGGAGGAGACGCCCGCCAAGTCCACCTCCGGCGTGCTCAACTTCTTTATGGGCAAGACCGTCTACTCGGCGGCCAACCCCCTGCGCATCGCCTTTATCCATGAGTTCCCCTGTGCGGCGTCGAGCTGGGACAGTCTGCACGACCAAGGACGTCAGTATCTCGATGAGCACTTTGACGGTATCGTGCGCACCGAGGCGTTCGAGGACTGTCACGATCCGGACGTGTTCTACGCCGCCGTGGAAACGGCTGTCAAACATGGAGACAACGTCATCTTCTCGACCTCGCACCGCCTGATGGAATACACGCTCAGAGCTGCCGTTGAGTATCCCCAGGTTCGGTTCCTCAACTGCTCTATCGGCCTTCCCCACCAAAGCGTACGCTCGTATTTTGGAAAGATGTACGAGGCAAAGTTTCTGCTGGGCGCCCTTGCCGCCAGCATGGCGGACAACCACCGCATCGGTTACCACGCGTCGGTCTTCGCCTCGGGCGCACTCAGCGAGATCAATGCCTTTGCGATTGGCGCCTCGCTGCTCGACCCCCGCGCGCAAATTATCCTGACCTGGGGCGATGTGCCCGCCGGTGGTCTTGCCGAGGCCATGTGCCGCGAAGGCGTGAGTGTCATGACCGGCGCTGACATGTCAAAGTCGCTCGAAGACCCAACGGCCTACGGGCTTCACCGCTTGGTCGACGGCAAAGTCACCGGCATCGCCATGCCCGTATGGAACTGGGGCCGTTACTACGAGCTCATCGTTCGCAGCCTTCTGCACGGCACGTGGGACGAGACCAGCGACGACAACCAAGTGCGCGCCGTCAACTACTGGTACGGCATGAGCTCCGGCGTTATCGACATCCGCTACGCTCCGGGCCTACCCTACCAGACGCGCAAACTCGTGCAGTTGCTCCGCAACGGCATTGTCGAGGGCTCCATCAACCCCTTTGGCGGCGAGCTCCACAGCCAGAACGGCGTGGTACAGATCGAAGGCTTCCCTCCGTTGCCGAGCACGCAGATTGTCGAGATGAATTGGCTGGCGGACAACGTGGTGGGCACCATTCCGCAGCTCGACGATGAGCCGGGAGTTACCGCCCTATGAAGATCCTTGCCATAGCCGATACCGAAGAACGATGCCTTTGGGAGTGCTTTCGCAAGGAACGCTTTGAGGGTGTCGACCTGATTTTGTCCGCCGGCGATCTGGACCCGGACTATCTTGAGTTTTTGGTCACAGTCATCAACAAACCGCTCATCTACGTACGCGGCAATCACGATGATCGCTACGCACGTCATGCACCGGGCGGATGTATCTGCGTGGAAGACAGCGTGTACACGTACCGAGGGATTCGCATTGCGGGCCTTGGCGGGTCCATGCGTTATCGCGACGGCGCCAACATGTACACCGAACGCGAGATGTCCAAGCGCATGCGTAAGCTGTCGCGTAAGGTTAGGATGGTCGGCGGGTGCGACATTCTGCTTACCCATGCACCCGCCGCCGGTATGGGTGATCTGGACGATCTGCCGCATCGAGGGTTTGAGTGCTTTAACACGGCGCTTGAGTCCTGGGGGGCCGACTACATGGTGCATGGGCATGTACACCAAAGCTACGGTTACGATTTTCAGCGCAAGCGGCAGCATGTGTGTGGAACGACGATCATCAACGCCTGCGGCTATACGCAGTTTGAGCTCGACCAGACGCGCTACCCCATCCGTGGCTGGCAGGCAGCCTGGCTCAATTCGCAAACCATGCGCCGCGAGCTCAAACGCCACGATGCCATCGAGTCCTCAACAGCCAGAACACCCTGGTAACCACCACAAAGGGGAGACCGTCCCCTTTGTGGTGGTTTTGACGCGATAGCAAGAAACCCGGTCCTGCACAAGGCAGAACCGGGTTTCTTTAGCAATGCTTGCTTTGCTCAGGCAGTAACTAGCAGTTACTCAGCCAGGAAGTCACGCTGGACAGCGGGATCGACCTTGACGCCAGGGCCCATGGTGGAAGACACGGAGATGGACTTGACGTACTTGCCCTTAGCAGAAGAGGGCTTGACGCGCAGGATCTCGGTGTACAGGGCAGCGTAGTTCTCGACGAGCTGCTGCTCAGAGAAGGACTTCTTGCCCAGGGGCACGTGGCAGATGCCGTAGCGGTCGGCGCGGTACTCAACGCGGCCAGCCTTGAGCTCGGAGACCATCTTGGCGACGTCCATGGTCACGGTGCCGAGCTTGGGGTTCGGCATGAGGCCACGGGGACCAAGGATCTTACCGATGCGGCCAACCTTGGCCATCATGTTCGGCGTAGCGATAGCGGCGTCGAAGTTGATCTCGCCCTTCTGGATCTGGGCGACGAGCTCGTCGGAACCGATGATGTCGGCGCCGGCAGCCTCGGCCTCGCGGGCCTTCTCACCCTCGGCGAAGACGGCAACACGAACGGTCTTGCCGGTGCCGTGAGGCAGGGAGATGGAACCACGGATGTTCTGGTCAGCCTTACGAGTATCGATGCCCAGACGGAAGTGGGCCTCGACGGTCTCGTCGAACTTGGCGGTGTCGAGCTCCTTGATGAGCTTGGCAGCCTGAAGGGGGGTGTAGAGCGTGGCGCGGTCGATCTTCTCGGCAGCGGCGTTATAGCTCTTACCATGCTTAGCCATGTGCATTACCTCCTGTGGTTAAACGGGCGTGAGCCCTCCCACATCGTATCGTGTGCCCTATTGCACACATTCAACGGGCGCCCCGGCCGGAGCACCCGTCATTACCTAAAGAAATCGCTACTCAGCGATGGTGACGCCCATGGAACGGGCAGTACCGGCGATGATCTTCTTGGCGGCGTCAATGTCGTTGGCATTGAGGTCCGGCATCTTGATCTCGGCGATCTTGGTGAGCTGCTCCTGGGAGAGCTGACCAACCTTGTCGGCCTGAGGCTTAGCGGAACCAGACTTGAGGTTCAGCTCCTTCTTGATGAGGTGAGCCGCCGGCGGGGTCTTGGTGATGAAGGAGAAGGACTTATCCTCGTAGACAGTGATCTCAACGGGGATGATGTCGCCCTTCTTGTCCTGCGTCTCGGCGTTAAAGGCCTGGCAGAACTGCATGATGTTCACACCAGCAGCGCCCAGGGCGGGGCCGACGGGAGGAGCGGGGTTAGCTGCACCAGCAGGAATCTGGAGCTTAATGACGTTGGCAACCTTCTTCTCAGCCATGGTCATTCCTTTCGAATCACGAGTGTGAAGTACTTGCTATATCGTAAGCACGCACGTGTTAGAAGCACTCCTGAGATGAGCAGTCACAGAAGAAGCACGCTCGCGCGAACGGACGAAAACTTAAGCGATGACAGCGACCTGGTTAAAGTCGAGCTCGACCGGCGTCTCGCGGCCAAAGATCATCAGCGTGACCTTGAGCTTACCTGCCTCGGTGTTAACCTCGGAGACCTTACCATCAAAGTCGGTAAGCGGGCCATCGGTGACACGGACGGACGTACCGACCTCAATATCAACCGAGGTGCGTTTGGGCGAATCGCCCTTACCGGGACGACGAGTCATCTTATTGTACTCGTCGCGGGAAAGCGGAGCGGGCTTGCCATTGCCGCCCAGGAAACCGGTGACGCCGGGCGTGTTGCGAACACACGTCCAAGCATCATCATCCATCTCCATGCGAACCAGGACATAACCCGGGAAAATCTTGGAATCCTTGGTCTCGCGCTTGCCACCCTCTTTGATCTCAGTGACGCGCTCCATAGGAATCTCGATATCAAAGATACGGTCCTGCATGCCCATGGTCTCGATGCGATGCTCGAGATCGGACTTAACGCGGTTCTCGTATCCAGAGTAAGTGTGAACGACGTACCAACGCTTAGACATGGTTTAGCCCCTCAATCCAGAGAACAGAGCAAGAGCCTCGCCAAAGCCAGCATCGAGCAGAGCGATGACGACGCCGACGACGATCAGAGAAGCGCAAACGACGACCGAGTAGTTCACGAGCTCCTTCTTATCGGGCCACGTGACACGCTTCATCTCGGACTTCACCGAAGCGAAATACTTCTTGGTGCGGGCGAAGAAACCAGGCTTCTCGTTCTTCTTGGACTTCGCAGCCTTCTCGTTCTTCTTGGCAACGGCCTTCTTGGCCTCAACCTTGGAGTTGGCAGCAGCGTTGTTGGCAGGTGCCGGCTGCTGAGCCTTCTTCTTGTTCTTCTTGTTGGCCATTTGGGTTACCTCCGCGCAATGCGCTTATACATGAGTAAA
Source organism: uncultured Collinsella sp. (assembly GCA_900542315.1). Taxonomy (GTDB): domain Bacteria; phylum Actinomycetota; class Coriobacteriia; order Coriobacteriales; family Coriobacteriaceae; genus Collinsella. The sequence continues at coordinate 38,689 of UQMV01000012.1, read as the reverse complement.
CCGTAAGCCCCCAATTGGGAGCTTACGGAATAATGACTGGCACGCCAGGAAGGACTCGAACCCTCAACACTCGGTTTTGGAGACCGATGCTCTACCAATTGAACTACTGGCGTATGTGACTAGAGACTAGCGAGTCTCTTTGTGCAGCGTGTGGTGACGGCACCAGGGGCAATACTTCTTGATCTCCATACGATCAGGCATGTTCGACTTGTTCTTGGTGGTCGTATAGTTGCGGCGCTTGCACTCAGTGCACGCAAGAGTAACTAGAGTACGCATTTATCCTGAACCTTTCATTTCCGCCCCGTACGGGCACGAGTTGATACTTTATCAGCTCTACGTAAGTGCTGTCAACGAAAACCTCGAGTCAATTGGTTCTCGGTGGATCCATTCATATTTGAAACACATCAATGAAGCCAACGAGAGCTAATCGACGGTGCACCCAGGACTATTATCGATCCTCTCGACACCAGCAACGGCTCAATATCCATTGCAGAAAAGAACCCGGCACCCATATAAGTGCCGGGTTCTCTAAGTCAGCTATATCAGAGAGCTAATTTACTCAATGATCGTGGAGACGATGCCCGAACCGACGGTGTGGCCACCCTCGCGGATAGCGAAGCGCAGGCCCTCCTCCATGGCGATCGGGTGGATGAGGTCGCCCTCGATGGTGATGTGGTCACCAGGCATAGCCATCTCGGTGCCCTCGGGGAGCTTGACCGTACCGGTAACGTCGGTGGTACGGAAGTAGAACTGAGGACGATAGCCATCGAAGAACGGGGTGTGACGGCCGCCCTCCTCCTTGGTCAGAACGTAGATCTCGCCGGTGAACTTGGTGTGCGGGGTAACCGAACCGGGCTTGCAGAGAACCTGGCCGCGCTCGATGTCCTCGCGCTTGATGCCGCGGAGCAGCAGACCGACGTTGTCGCCAGCCTCGCAGAAGTCCATGGACTTACGGAACATCTCGATACCGGTAACGACGGTGTTCTGGGTATCCTTGATGCCGACGATCTCGACGGGCTCGTTGAGCTTGAGCTCACCGCGCTCGACACGGCCGGTAGCAACGGTACCACGGCCGGAGATGGTCATAACGTCCTCAACGGCCATCAGGAACGGGAGGTCGTTGTTACGAGCAGGCGTCGGGATGTACTCGTCGACGGCCTTCATGAGCTCGCGAATGGCGTCCATCCACTTGGCGTCGCCCTCGAGAGCGCCCAGAGCGGAACCACGGATGACGGGGATGTCGTCGCCGGGGAAATCGTACTCGGACAGGAGCTCACGGGTCTCCATCTCGACGAGGTCGATGAGCTCGTCATCGTCGACCATGTCGCACTTGTTCAGGAAGACGACGATGTAGGGAACGCCGACCTGACGGGCGAGCAGGATGTGCTCACGAGTCTGAGCCATGGGGCCGTCGGTGGCGGCGATGACCAGGATAGCGCCGTCCATCTGAGCAGCACCGGTGATCATGTTCTTCACGTAGTCAGCGTGGCCCGGGCAGTCAACGTGAGCGTAGTGACGGGCAGCAGTCTCGTACTCGACGTGGGAGACGGAGATCGTAATGCCGCGCTCGCGCTCCTCGGGAGCCTTGTCGATGTTCTCGAACGCAGTGAAGTCAGCCTTGCAGCCCTCGGTCTCAGAGAGAACCTTGGTGATGGCGGCGGTCAGCGTGGTCTTGCCGTGGTCGACGTGACCAATGGTGCCGATGTTAACATGCGGCTTAGTGCGCTCAAACTTCTCTTTGGCCATAAAGCCCTCCTCTAAACAGGTCGTCCCCGGACGGGACTTTGCCTTTATACCATAGTGGCCTCTCAACATACTATTGAGAAGCCACCGTGTTACCTATGGTAGCGGTGACTGGATTCGAACCAGTGACGCCACGGGTATGAACCGTGTGCTCTAACCAACTGAGCTACACCGCCGGATGGAGCCTGCAACCAGACTTGAACTGGTGACCTCTTCGTTACCAACGAAGTGCTCTACCGACTGAGCTATACAGGCACTTGACGGGTGGGAGCTATAGGATTCGAACCTATGTAGGCAGAGCCAACGGGTTTACAGCCCGTCCCCATTAACCACTCGGGCAAACTCCCAATCGTTCAAGTATCCGCAGGTCCTTTGGTCTTTTGGACCGCCGCCCCCGCGAACGAAAAAGATAATACGATGCAACCTTGGGGGCTGTCAATGAAAACCTCTAGATACACGGTACCGGGCGTATCTATATATCCGTGACCTGCGTTTTTGTTGAGTTTGGATATGGAGAGCGGTGGATTTGACTGCGCTGGCGACATTTCCCGAGGGAACACTTTGGTGTGGTGGAGTACACCTTCAGAATCGAACTTCGATAACAGCCTATTTGCACCTATATATAGGTCGAGATCGGGCTCCCGTGGCAGATTCGAGCGTGGATTTTCTCCCGTTTGAAATCGAGCGTGGGAAAATCCACGCTAAACGGACGGTCAGGCGCCTCACCGCTTTTGTCTTGTTCTGTAACAGCAAGACGCTGATTATTGGTCCAGATGTTACAGATCAAGACGATTCGCCGCCGGCCTCCCTCGTTATCTAAATCTGTAACAGTAAGAACGGTTTTCCTTCCCTACCTGTTACAGATTGAGACAATTGATCCATCTGCATCCTTCCATCTTGATCTGCAACAGGTTGAAGCAAATACCCCGTCCTAGCGTTACAGATTGAGACATTCAGAGCTGCACCCACCAATAATTGTTACGACGTAGTCTGAAGAAAGTGCCATTCATATATAGGTTGGGGGCATCCCTCTATCTAGTTTTGTCTCAATACTGAGCGACTGTATCTACAAGGCCCGACAATCGGCTTCGCACTTGCCCTAGAGCCCGATCTCCGTGATTATCTTTTTCATCTCGATGGCCCATCCGAGCTGTTCCTTTATGTACCCCGGCCATGCGTCCTGGTGGCCCTTGATGGGATGGCCCGCCTTGTAGAAGCGCAGTCCCGAGGCCTTTTTCGCATCGAAGGGTGCCGCCGTCAGCCCGAGGCGCTCCTCGAAGACCCCGCTGTTGGCGATGGCGCGGTGCCCGATCTCCTTGTCGTCGTCCACGTACAGCTCGATGCCCGTGCGCCCCTTATGCGTATCGATGAGCAGGGCGAGATGGTATGCCGAGACCCCCAGGCGCAGCGTCGACCAATGATCCTTGCTGGGCTTCTGCGGGCTGAACTCCTTGAGGAACTCCGGATAGCCGTCCGCCACATCGCGGTAGGCCGTCCAGTACGCCAGCTTGACCTTTTCGGTCTCGCTGAGCCCCTCGGAGAGCTTCACGGTCTTGGTCCACTCGTTCGGCTGCTCGACCACGCCGAAGCGCGGGGCGGGCAGGGAGTCCCCGATCTTCCAGAGCTCGACCTCGACCAGGAAGAACCCGAAGTCGCTGTCGGTGTGCTGGTTGAGCCACTCGATGGCCTGGCGGTGCTCGTCGCGGGCACGCGCCACGACCCAGATGACGACCTCGGCGCCCTTGCCGGCGGCATACGTGATCACCTTGCCGAGATGGTCGTGGTTGGTGTCCTCGAGTTGGTTCTCGATAATCACCTTGCGCCCCGTACCGGACTCCTGCGCGTAGATGTCCACGTTGAACGATCCGACCGAGGACTCCGTCTCTATGAGCTCGAGCTCGATTCCGACCGCCATCCCGAGGGTTGCGAGGTTCTGCTCCTCGGCCAGCCACTTGGTGAAGTCATGGGCCTCATGCGGCCACACCTCGCGCAGGGGAACCTTCTGAATGGTGTCCAGGTTATAGGTCTTCATCTGTCGCCCCATCGACTAAGGGAGGCATCAGTGTCGTTGTAGAGCCTCTTGCCATCAAACGAGCGTAGAAGAAGATCACGACGCTCTTCGAGGTCTTTCAGCTCGCAGGGGAACACATACAGCATCACATTTTGATGGTACTTGTAGTCGGCATAAACGTCCGGATCGCCCTGGCGCGTGGGTGTGGATACGATATCCTCCGACATGTGCTCACTCGAACCAACGTAAATACCCAGGTAATCGCTGTAGTTCTTATCGTGGTCGCCCTTTTGATACTTTGCGATAAGGTAACAGCCGGGCATCTCGAAACCGTTAAACGCAGCATCGGCAGCTTTGTCCTGCTGGCAGACAAACTTGTGTAGGGGCATCACCGTCGACGCTCCTTCAAAAATCGATTGCCTTGCAGCGTTGATCTTCTTACGAGCCTCGGCAGCTTCTCTTGAATCCTGAAACGCTTTCGCAGCACCGCCCAGTGCGCCAACTGCCGCGCCGACGCCATCGGCTGCCGCGCCGAACCCCTTACCAATACCATCGGCAACGACACGAGCGCCGTTAGCAGCACCGCCCGCCGCATCCTTTACGGCACCGCCGACGGCATCAACATCGACACCGAGCTGCTTTGCACCCTCAATGACGGCGGCCGCAGCACCCAGGACCTCCGCCGCAAGGTTCACCGTATCTTTTACGTTTTTAAGATTTACAGCCATCCAACTATTCCTTTCGCCATTCCGCTTTCCGGATCGGCCACGACTTTCAAGAAGCACCAGGCACTTGGCGCGGCTTCTCATGTCTATGCCGAATGCCTCTAGCACCTAAGCAAGCAGTCTAATTCTTGCAGCGTAAAACGTAACAGCGAAACATCTATTAATCGGTGAGTGCAGTGAGCGAATCGAGGAGTGCTCCGTGTTCATGTCTACCTTCAATATTCAAAGCCAGATTCGTATTAGCGCATCGGCTGTATTAGAGCTTCCAACGCCATTGAGCAGAGGGAATTGACTGCAGTTTTATGTCCCCACGAACGTCTATTTTTCTCAATAACGAACAGCCCGCTCTTAAAGAAGGAGATCCAAATGGGCAACTTAGAAGAACTTGAATTAACTCGACGCGGATTTACGGTTCTCGCGGCCTCAGCTTTCGGAGCATTCTTTATTAAGCCGAAAACAGCCATCGGCCTCTCTTCTGGCAAAACGTACATTGTAAGCGTGAAAACAATCGGATACGGCTACCTTTGGGAAAAGGAATTTGAAGACACCGATTGGATGTACGAACCAGATGAGGTAGAAGTCCAGCGCGAAGCGCTTAAACCTGGAGCCATCCTTCGATTCGAACAAGACCCCGACATTCCAAAGGATGCTGCTTGGCTCGACGTCATCTCTGAAGACGGCGAAAAACTCTGCGACATCCCCTGGAGCGCGACGGCAGAAGAAGAGGCAGCCGTCATGAGGATCGTCGATAAAATCAACGGCGGCCATAAAGTCTGGGCAGAAGTGAGCGATGCCGAACATTCTACGATTGACGCCGGTCCCGACAACGCACGCATTCACACAATTGAATTCGACGTGTTCTACCGATAATTTGCCGTGTGATGCCTAATGAAATCGGCACGATCCAATCCGACAAGGAGCACCAGGTTCGCTTTTCGCCAGCTTAGTCTTACCATTCGTCCACCATACCCATATGTGCAAGTAGACTCACTCGGTCACGCACTGCCCCGCCACCCCCATCACATCCACCGTCATTTCGGGCGGCCTCAGTTCAAGCGCGCAGTTATTCGACTGATGTCGCAGCAAGAGAGGAATCCGTTTACCGAATAGAAAGCCATGGCATCTGCGGAATAGTCAGAAAGCGCTAGCATTTTCATATTGGGAAAGGAGAGCACTCATTATGGACAAAAAGAAAAGGACAGCCATCGTCTCTGTCGTCGCGGTCTTAATCGTTGCTATCGGAGCGTACTGGTACGTCAATTACCAGATACCGCACAATGAGGCGGTTGAGGCCTTCAACGCCGCTGCCGACGGACTTCAAAGCCGCAATGATGACTTAGACGCCGCAATCAAAGAGCTTCAGGAACTGAACAAATCGGAGGATAAGCCCTATGATTCGTCGACGTCTGATTCCGCGACCAATGCGGTAGCCCAAGCTCAGGCCGCCAAAGAAGATATCCCCGCAATGCCAGGTAATACCGACGAGATAAACGCTATGGCAAAGAAGATCGACAAGATGGGAAAATACGATTCCGTCATCGGCGATCTTTCCACAGCCAAGTCCAACCTTCAAGACAGCATCGACCAGCTCAAGCAGGTGACCGACCCCTCAGAGCAATTCATCCTGCAACGGCTCACGGGCATTGCCAACATCACGGCACTGGAAGCTGTTTCGGAGGGCAACGATCCAAATAATAAGTTAGGCAAACAGGGCGGTTACACCGCATGCGTCTACTTTAATTCCGATTTGGTCGACTCTTCCGACGTGTATCTTAGCGGAGATTACACCCCCGTCGTGGACGGCGGATGCGATGCCGGCGGAGCCGTCGAGGTGTACGCAAACGTCAAAGATGCCAAGAAGCGCGATGAGTACTTGAGCAGTTTTGACGGCAATTCGATCTTAGACCCCGGTTCGCACAAGGTTGTTGGCACCTGTGTGGTTCGCACTTCTTGCCATCTTGCCGCATCGCAGCAAAACAACATGACGAGCAACATTGAGCAGGCACTCATTAGGCTCGACAAGTAAGTTTTTGATTCGTCATATCAGCTAGCGATTAAGGAGTGTAGATATGAGCGATAGATTCCCCGATGTTGATTGGTGGTGCGATCGTTGTAATGCCCACCTCAATGATCAACCCGGTTTTGACGACCACAAGTACACGTGGGTTTGCACTGAATGTGGCTACAAGAACAGCATCTCCGCAACCAATATTTATGAATCCGAAGAGGACTATCGCAACTCGCGTTAGGGGATTCTTATGAAATACAAGGTCGTTTATCATTTACCGAGCGGCGCCGACGAAGAGGAGGATGAGCTCTTTTATTCAGAATCTGAGGCTCACGACGCCGCACGCGAAGGACTTTCCAATTATCGAACGGGTGCAGAAGAAGACTATCTGTTAAACCCAGGCGACAATCCCCTCCCCGATGACGATGGCTACAGTTACGACGTCGTAGGAGTAGACGAGTAGGTCTGTTAGCCCCCCTCTTTGCATCGTCTCGACCTGTAACAACTGAGCAGATATTTTCTTCCTAACTGTTACAGGTTGAGACAAACCGAAAAAAAGAAAAAGCAGGAGACAAAACGCCGCCGTACCGAAAAAACAACGGTGCGGCGGCGTTCTCCTACAGCCAATAAGGTCGAACAGTCTCTCTACTGTGCTTTTACGAAGCACAGAACATTACCAACGACCACGCAGTAATCCGTAACGCTCGCGTCGGTCAAATAAGGAACGGCCACCTTCTTGGTGCTGCCTTCGGGCATCGTCCCAAGATAGCCGCCGGTTGCAATCTCGTAGCCAGGCCACTCATAAGAGAAGTTAGGGCAAGTCAGATCGATACCATCAGGACCCTTAGTTTGAATCAAATCACCAAAGGAAATGCCGTCCGTTGTCTTGGGATCGATAGAGTCATTCGTAACCGTGCAAAGGAGATAGCTATAGTTCTGATTCTCAGACCAACCATCGAACTCACGAGCACGCTGGCTGGAGTCGGCGTCAACGACAAAACCGTCAACAGATAATTCCATCCCGCCTGCCTCAGTTTCAAATGAAATAGTCTGTCCAAGAGGAACGAGCTCAGAAGGCGACTTCACATATTTGGAAAGTGCCTTGGAATGGTCGTCATCCATTTTCAGCCCAGCTTTATCTTCAAGTTCCTTTACAACCGAAGCGGCCTTTTTGCATCCCTTGACGTAGTTGTCGTTGTAGGTAGCAGGGTCGTTCGGATAATTAACGAGGCCAGCGCTTTCCATATCCAAAGCAGACTTATAGTCCTTAACGAGATCTGCAAAAGACTCGTCCTCAAAATCCTTCGACTTGAATTTGCTCACTGCGTCAATTTGAACATCAATGCCCTGCTGCAAGAGAGAAATCTGCTCATCGATAGAACCAGCCCTCTTCGAAGAAACGTCGGACCAGTCAGCAATACCAGCCTCAACGGCATCAACAAAAGAAGCCTAGCGTTGGGCTTCTTCATTATTGACACCGCCACAACCAATTAGCGAAAGCCCGAGAACAGCAACGCAGAGAACTGCACCGAATCGCTTATCCATAGTCTTAATCCTTCCCATAGCAGCAAACACATTGATAAGGATAGGCGTAAATAAAAGTGCCGCCAGACCGATTCGGCAAACGGAACAGTGCGGGAGACGAATGAAAGAACGCCCGGACTTTCTATCCCATGCCAGTAGTTCGTCCATCTCAGCATCTGGTTCACACGTCGTTGCACAGTTTTACACCGTGCGCCCAGTACATTCCGGCACGCGGCGCCCACGCCGTATTCTCCGCGAATCACGGCGCGCCGACCACACGCCCTGCCAAGCTCGGGGCCGCGCGCGGATTCAATGCTCGCGCAAAGTGAGTTATCGTTGCCCACATCCACGCCACCGTGTCGTCGGGTTGCGTACGGTATACGACACCGCTGTTTAGCTCCATAACATAGTGCGTCATGCGCGCCCAGCTCGCGGTACGCTGCAAGTAGGCAACGTGGTTGGCAGCGCTCGTGTCGGCATTCCCCGCCTCATGGACTGCCAAAAACGTCGGCGAGCGGGCGCCATGCCCTTGCGACACAATCGCCTCGCGATTCTCGTAGGCCGCAGCCGGCGTGGCGAGCGCCAATGCAACCACCAGCACGGCAAGCCACACAGTCGATCTCTAATTCCTCATAGCCCTCCTAAAAACAAAGGCACCGTGGCCGTGAGCTGCAGCGACCCTGGGACAGACAGAATCACCTCCTAGACCGTACCGCCCGAGTCGAGCTCCGCCATCACCGGGGAGAGCGCAGCCATGATAAGAGCCACGACCAATGCACGCCATGCGTGGTCCAGTACCACCTGACCAAAAAATCAGGTCTACGTTGGCGATGATCACACAGAGGATGCCCTGGACGATGGCACGGGCCAATCGCCACTGCCATTCGTTTGAGTTCAGAAACTCTTCCATTACTCCGACCTTTCTGCCAGTGGCTGAACGTCATGCTGTATAACGGCCATGTCCTGCTCAAGCCTGTAGATGCGTTCAATCAGGGTGTTGTGCTTTTCAACGCGCTTCGACAAGATGTCGGTCTCGATCTCCATCACCGCGCGGTTGCGGGAGTTGGAGCACAGCGCGCCTGCAAGCGTGACGACACCACTAATAAGGGCAACAACAATCGATTCCAAACGACTTCCTAACGTCTTCCGTTGGAACCATCATCGAGGGCGGTCACAAACGGATTTATTACTACATTCGTCCTTTTAGTACTACACCCATCGTGTTAGATTGCTCTATTACTACTGAAGATTCTAATTTTATGGTATTGTATTAGCTGAGAGGAGCGAATCGTGGAAAACTACAGCGTCAAAGACATTGCAGATCTGCTGAAAACAAATCCGGAAACGGTCCGCCGATGGATTAGGAGCGGAAAGCTAAAGGCAACGCGAGGGGCTTCGAGAAAAGAAGGAAGCTCGATTAGCACGAATGACCTTCTGAAATTCCTCCAGGAGAATGCAAAATACGCTGGAATTGTCGCCAGCGCAGCTTCTACCCCTATCGGAGCGATGTCGGCTGCGCTTCTGGGCGCGGCGGGCGGAATTGCCGCCCTTAAATCCAGAAATGAACAGGCGATCGAAAACTCGACGGCAACTCAATATCAAATCTGCGCCTACCTGAACGATGAGATCCAACGACTCTCGGAAAGCATCGAACAAAAGGAGACGATCGCTTCCCAATTAAAGGCGGAGATCGAGCGAGACAAAGCAAAAATCGATGAGATGAGAGGGGCGATACTTCAACTTTCACAGGAAGAGAAAACAAAATGTATTGGAGGATAATAATGTGGGATTATGCACAATTGACCAAGACGGCAGCGGTATACGGCGGCCCCGACAAGTATATCGACACGATCAAAGCCTTCGCCCACGCCGAAGGATGCGCGAGCGGTTTTATAAAGGGCGCTGGTATTGTCACCTTGATATCCGTGCCGGTTTGTGCTGCGATTGCAAAATTTTACGCAGACTATCAAGTCAAAAAAGAAGAAGCAAGCAGAGCAAAACAGGCCCTGTCAAATTATTTGCAAATGGAAGAAAAGATGGAAGAAAGTTGGGAGAAGAATCGTGACGAAATATAAAGTCATTTACCATTATCCGGATGGGTCCGACGGCGAAGAAGACGACCTCTTCGACACCGAGGACGAAGCCTTTGAAGTGGCAAGCTACGGCGTTTCCTGCTATAGCTCCGGCGCAGAGATCTTAAACATGTCTAACCCAGGCGATTACCCATTAGACGGCACAGAGGATGACTGTGAATTCGAGATCATCGAAGTCGACGAATAATGCCTCCGGCCCCGCCCGCAAGGACGGGGCCTTTTCATGCCTATTCTGTCATCAAGTACCCCGGTGCCGCCGCAGCGTCCACCACCGCCGTGGCGCCAGATATTTTGTTCGAGCTCCAGAGGCCTGTTCTGTTCGAGCGTGCGACTGTCCACGGCGTGCTGCGGCCCGGCCGCGCCGAACAACCTGACCAGCCACCCCATCACACTCTTGGCGACATCGCACTCGACCACAATCTCGTATTTCGGTTTGCCGACATTACACAAGTCAACCATCCGACCTTGAGCGCATCGATGAAATGCCTCGGGCGCTTGGAAAACCTCGCATACGGTTCTTCCGCCTCTCGTATCTTTCCCGAAACCGTCCACCCCAATGTAGTCAATTCGTCGATCGTCCCTTCGCCATCAACCTCAGCTCCCATGGATACCCTCCATAACTGGGCCCTCGCGGCCTAGTCGCTATTAAGGGCGTCCAAGATTTGGAACGCAGTTCATAACCAGCGCGGGCGTTTCTTTTAAAAGAAACGGGCCCTGTCCCATATAGAGACAGAGCCCGAAACTCTCATGGAGCCAGTGACAGGAATCGAACCTGCAACCCACTGATTACAAATCAGTTGCGCTACCGTTGCGCCACACTGGCACACTTGGCGCTTTCGCGCGAAGCCTGTTAAGAATAAAGGAATTGCGGACGGGGCGCAACAGGCCGCACGGCGTTATATAAATATGCAAAATCCAGCAACAACACGTACCAGGCCCGTTTATTTCTGTCAGTGCGCCTCAATCTTAAAACCATTCGCCAGAACGAATAGTATTAATTACAATGGAATAGATAAAACTATTCGTTCTGGCGAAGGGTTTCGCGATGTTGACAACGAAGGAAGCTGCCGAGCTGCTCGGCATCACTCCGCGCAGGGTGCAGGAGCTCATAAAAAACGGAGCACTTGAGGCACGCAAGGCTTCTGGTGTATGGCTCATCGACAAAGACAGCGTCAACGCACGACTCCGCTCCGTGACCAAAACGGGGGGACGCCCCCGTCGAGGCCATGGAAAAAGTGAGATTACGTTTACCCTCATGAACCGCACGCACGAAGTCGCCCAGCTGGTCTACAGCACATCGCGAAAAGACTTTACCCACATCGGTGCCGACATCGATTACACCCACGCCCCTATTGGAGTACTTGGCCCCAATAGTCCCGTGTCGCTCGACTCTTTCCGCATTTGGTGGCGAGGCCGCGGTATCCCGCTCGCGCGCATTGGGCTTGCATCCCTGTTGGCAGAAGCAGCAGTCGATGTTCCCGACGAACTCATCCAGCGAAATCTCGGCCTCTCCCTATCCGACCAGTATTGGATTAGACCCCAAGATTCCGGTCTCGCGTGGGAGGATATTAACTTCTTCAATAATGCTTTTGACGACGTCTCTCTGTCCATCGCATCCTTCGCCCCAGAGGGCAAGGCAGCTGCCGCAAAGCCCGACAACACCTCGGACGGCAATCTTCAAAAGTTCTGGACGTGCGAGGGCGGGCGTCAAATTCTGCATAAGGCAGGAGCGCACCTGAACCAGGAACCTTATAACGAGCTGGTAGCGACCGCGCTCCATCGTCGCATCCTAAACGCCTGCGATTATGTGCCTTACTCGCTCGAGGGCACGGGCACTTCCGCCCTGAGCATATGCGATGTCTTCTTAACTGATGAAGAAGAGTATGTCCCTGCGTTCTATGTAAACCAGTACGCAAACGCAGATGAAAGACTAACCAACTACGAGCGATATGTAGCAAACTGCGAGAAGCTCGGGGTAACAGGCGGCAAGGATGCCCTTGACCGCATGATCGTGTGCGACGACATCATCGCCAACTACGATCGTCATTGGCGTAACTTTGGCCTTGTGCGAAACGTCAACACACTAGCCTGCAGACCTGCCCCCATCTTCGATTCGGGCTCATCGCTCTGGTGCAACATTTCTCTAGAGGAGCTTAAGGCAGGAGAGCGCAGTTTTACCAGCGCGCAGTTTCATTCAAACCCCGCGAAACAAATGCTGCTTGTTGAGGATATGAGCTGGTTTGACGGCGACAAACTCGAGGGTTTCGTTGACGAGGCAATCGAAATCCTATCCAAAAACGACGCTCTTACAGCAAGACTGCCTTATCTAAAAGAGGCGCTAACATGGCGCCTCAAAAGAATGATCGACATCGCTGAATGGAATTAGCGAGACAGCGTCGCGCCGTCAGCTCCCCTACCTCCCGCGCAGGGCTTTGAGCTTGGCCAGGGCATCGGGGCTCAGGCGACTGCCCAGAGTCATCTTGATCTGTGGAGCTTCCTCTGCCTCGTGAACGTCGTTATCGATCTGTTTGATCTCGTCCACCAGCATGCGGCTCGAGATGCGCGTGACGCCCTTGCCCATGACAACGGCTTGGATCGTGCCGTCGCTCGACACCACGGAGCACGCGCGGCCTTCCTCGCGCGCCTCGATGCAGAGTTTCTGCACCACAGTATCTGCCGAAACGCCCGTCGGCGAAAACTCGATGCGCACACCGCGGGCCGGTAGGTTGGGGCGCTCGCTGGAGATATTGCCCGCGCCGTCAAATACGATCACAGCCTCGTAGCGGCCCTGGGCAAACGCAGCTACGTCATTAATGAGCGCCGTGCGCGCCATATCGTGAACGTCGCTGGAATACGGATCGTCGGAATGGTCGTACACGAGCTTTTCGTAGCGCGGCGTGCAGTGGATCACGTTGTAACCGTCGACCACCAGCAGCTCGGGCTTGTTGGAGTGCACCGTCGAGACCGGGTCGGCGATGGCCTGCGCAAACGCATTGCCGCCCACGCCATAGGTCGCGGCCGAAACAATCGGCTTGGCCGAGCCCTCGCCAAAGCGCTTGGCCTTGGACTTGGCACGGTTCTTTTTGGACATGCGCTACTCCTCCCCCATGAGCTCGCCGGCGTTGCGGCGCAACCACTCAAAGCAGAGGGCCGTGGTCGCCTGGGCAACATTGAGGCTCTCGGTCATGCCGCGCTGGGGAAGCTTGGTCAAAAAGTCGCATTTCTCAAGCACCAGGCGCGAGATGCCGTCGCCCTCGGAGCCCATGACGAGCGCCACGCGGCCCTCGAAGGGAGCATCCCAGCAACTGCCTTCGGCGTGCTCAGAGGCACCGCCCACCCAAAAGCCAGCGGCCTTAAGATCGTCGAGTGCACGGGCGATGTTGGGCACCTGCGCGATAGGCAGATGCATGACGGCGCCGGCTGAAGTCTTGTAGCTGCCCACGGTCACGCCGGCGGCACGCTTGTTGGCGATGATGACGCCGGCCGCGCCCACAACCTCGGCGGAGCGCACGATGGCGCCAAAGTTACCGTCGTCGGTCACGTGGTCGAGCACGATGACGAGCGCCGGTCCGTCGCCCGCGCGGTCGAGGATATCGGCAACATCGGCATAGGGGAAGTTGCCAACCTCGAGTGCAATGCCTTGGTGAGCGCCATGGCTCGACAGCGCATCGAGCTGTGCGCGCGGCACATACTTAATGCGGACGCCTGCGGCGTTGAGGTCGTCGACCAGGCGCGACAAGGCGGCATCGCGCTCCCCGCCCTCGGCAATGAGCGCGCACTTGATGGGAAAACCGGTGCGCAGCGCCTCGGCAGCAGCACGGCGACCCTCGATGAACTCACCCTTGGGAGCCTGGACAGCGTCGCGGTTGCGATCGCGCTGCGGACGTGCGGCCTGGGCGCGATCGCGCTGGCCCTTGGGAGCGGCAGTGCGGTCATTGCGGCGAATCGGACGCGAGCCAGAAGCAGCCTGCTTGCCGCCACGAGGCGCACGCTTGCGATTGTCGGCCATAAAGCGGCCTCCTTTAAATAATTTTCAAACAGGACAAAAGAAGCGACCGCTTAAGACAAATAGCTCAAGCGGTCGGTACGGGTTTTCCAAGTGCCCGAGATTGCCGTGAAAGAGGAGCGACGCGTATTTGAGTACGCGAGCGACGGTTTGAACGGCAAGGTCGGGTGCTTGGGAAACCCGCGGGGATTAGAGAGATTTGATACGGGTGCCGGCGGCGGTATCCTCAATGGTGAGGCCCAGGTCCTTGAGCTGGTCGCGGATGGCGTCTGCCAGGTCCCAGTTCTTGGCGGCACGGGCCTCGGCGCGGGCCTCGAGAATCTTGGCAGCGGCCTCGTCCACGTCGTCGCCCGTGTAGGCAACCAGACCGGCGGCAACGCCCAGCAGGCCCAGCGGCAGCTCCACCTTGGGCTCGGGAAGCTCGACGCCAAACGTATCGAGCAACTCGACCAGCGTATCGGCGGCAGCCAGGGCTGCGGCCTTGTCGGCAGCATCGCCCGCCTGCTCCAGGTACTGGTTGCACTCGGTGACAAAGCCAAAGACAGCACCCATGGCACCGGCGGTGTTAAAGTCGTCGTCCATGCACTCCTTAAAGGTGGCGCGGGTCTCGGCGGCCTTGGCGGCAAACGCCTCGGCGGCAGCCGCATCGGCATCGGCCGTCGCGTGGTTCGCAGCCCAGCGCAGGTTCTCGACCGTACCGGCGATACGCGTGAGCGAGTTCTCGGCACCCTCCAGGCGCTCCCAAGAAAAGTCGAGCGGCGAGCGATAGCTCGTCTGCAGCATCAGAAGGCGCAGAGCGGCAGCGGAGTGCTGCTCGAGGACCTCGGCCAGCGTAAAGAAGTTGCCGAGCGACTTAGACATCTTCTCGCCGTCGACCAGCAGCATGCCCGTGTG
This sequence comes from uncultured Collinsella sp., assembly GCA_900542315.1. Taxonomy (GTDB): domain Bacteria; phylum Actinomycetota; class Coriobacteriia; order Coriobacteriales; family Coriobacteriaceae; genus Collinsella. The sequence goes on along the minus strand of UQMV01000012.1, from coordinate 23,685 downwards.
CATCCAGGTGTTGGAGAAGCCCTGGTGCCAGGCGCAGGTGGCCTGGGCGCACTCGTTCTCGTGATGCGGGAAGGCAAGGTCGGAGCCGCCGCCGTGGATGTCGATCGGAGTGCCCAGGTAGCGATGCACCATGGCGGCGCACTCGGTGTGCCAACCAGGACGGCCCTCGCCCCAGGGGCTCGGCCAGCTGGGCTCGCCGGGCTTGGCGGCCTTCCACAGGGCAAAGTCGAGCGGGTCGTTCTTGTCCTCGTTCTCCTCGATGCGCGCGCCAACCATAAGGTCGTCGATGTTGCGGCCCGAGACCTGACCATAGTTGGGATCGCTGCGCACGGCAAAGTACACATCGCCGTTATCGGCTGCGTAAGCGTGGCCCTGCTCGATAAGCGTCTTGATCATGGCGATCATGGGGCCGATCTCCTTGGTGGCGCGGGGGCGCACATCGGGATCGAGCACGTTGGCGGCGCGCATGACGCCGATGAACTTGTCGGAGAACTCCGTCGCAACCTCGGCAGCAGTGCGGCCCTGCTCGTTGGCGCGCTTGATGATCTTGTCATCGACATCGGTGAGGTTCTGGGCGAACGTGACCTCGTAGCCGCTCGCGATGAGCCAACGACGAATCACATCGAAGCTGATGAACGTGCGGGCATTGCCGATGTGGATGTTGTCGTAGACCGTGGGGCCGCACACGTACATGCGGACCTTGCCGGACTCGATGGGCTGGAACTCTTCCTTTTTATGGGTAGCGCTGTTGTAGATACGCATTCGTTACTCCTTAACGGTTTTCTGTAGCAGGCAGACGGCCCAGGCGCCGATTCCCTCGCCTTGGCCTTCCCAACCGAGCTTTTCGGTCGTAGTGGCGGCGACGCCCACGTTTTCGACGTCAACGCCCAGGGCATGGGCAAGGTTGGCGCGCATGGCATCGCGGTGCGGGGTGATCTTAGGCTGCTGGCAGGCAATGGTGCAATCGGCATCGACAAACTCGAAGCCCAGCTCGCGCGCATAGTCCATCACGCGAGCGAGCAGCACCATCGAGTCGGCGCCCTCATAGGCGGGATCGGTGTCGGGGAATAGCTTGCCGATGTCTCCCCCGCGGCAGGCGCCCAGAATGGCGTCGGCCAAGGCGTGCGCGAGCACATCGGCATCCGAGTGGCCCAGCAGGCCGCGCTCGTAGGGAATGTCGACACCGCCGATGATACATCGACGCCCCTCCACCAGACGGTGGACGTCGTAGCCATGGCCAATGCGCAGGTTACTGAACATGGGGAAGGTCCTCTCCCTCGGCCATGCGACCGAGCAGAATCGCGGTTACAGGACGCAGGTCCTCGGGCACCGTCACCTTAAGGTTGTCGCGCGGGCTCTGAACGCAACGGACGCGTCCGCCCATGCGCTCGACCAGCGACGAATCATCGGTGCCGATAAAGCCCTCGGCAATGGCTGCAGCGTGGGCACGCTTCATAGCGTCGACGCTAAAGATCTGCGGCGTCTGTGCGGCCCAATAGAGCTCGCGCGGCGGCGTCTCGACGATATTATCGCCGTCGACGATCTTGAGCGTGTCGATCGCAGGCTGACCGCACACGACACCGTCGAGGGCGCGGTCGCTCACGAGCACGTCGATAGCGTGGTCGATAGCCTCGGTGGTAATGAGCGGACGAGCGCCATCGTGAATGGCGACATATTCGAAACCCGCCGGAACCGCGTGCACGCCGGCACGGGTGGAATCCTGACGGGTATCGCCGGCATCGGCAAAACTGATGGGCGTGTCATAGTCAAACGGGTCGATGGCCAGGCGGCGCATCTCGGCACGGCGCTCGGCAGGACACACCACCACAATGTGGCCGACCTTGTCGCTACGATCGAACGCGCGGATGGACCAGCTCATAAGCGGACGGCCCGCTACATTGACGAGCTGCTTGCCACCGGGGTTACCAAAGCGCTGGCCGCTGCCACCGGCAACGACCACGGCGCATACGGGCGCCATTATGCGTTCCCCTGTTTGGTGCCCTTCATGCGGTACAGGGAGTCCGCAAGAATGGCAGGGTTGTTAACGCCAAAGTCGCCCAGGCGCTCCGGATCCTCGCTGATGTCGTCCATGAGCTCCTGCAGCGAGCCGTACTCGTCGACGATCTTCTCGGCCACGCCGTCGCGCACGACGGACACGCGAGAAAGCGTGCGCAGGCCCAGCGGCGTCATGACGGAGTCCTCGTCCAGGTCGTCATAGCCCAGAACTGCCGCCACGTGCTGCGGGTCGGACAGGTCCTTAGGCGTCATGCGGCTCAGCTCGGCGCGGATCTTCTCGGCGTTGGCCTCAGAGGAATCGCTTGCGTAGTCGCGGATCATCAAGTCGTATTCGGTATCCATGCTGGAGCCCGCGAGCTGCTCGAGCTGCATCTGCACGAGCTTGCCCTGGTTGCCCAGCTTGACAATGCAATCCTTAAGCTCGGTCTTTGCCTGCTGCATGATCTCGAAGCTCGAGAAAATACCGGTAATGTCGGCGAGCGTGACGTAGTCGTCGAGCTCAAGGGCCGTCAGGCGAAGCAAGGAGCGGTCGAGCGACTGACGGGTGGTCTGGAGCGTGGCGACGAGCTGGTTGACCGAGCTCATGATGGTGGTGACGGGCTGGATCTCGTAGCTCTTGCCGTGAACGTACACGTTAACGACGGCGCGACGAGCCGAAACCGAGATCACGATGGCATCGGTGAGCACCGACATGCGAGCGGCGGTGCGGTGACGCATGCCCGTCTCGCTCGTGGCAAGCGAGGGATCGGGATTGAGGTGGAAGTTGGCGCGCAGGATCTGGGTGAGGTCGCCGTCGATGACGATGGCGCCGTCCATCTTGGAGAGCTCGAACAGACGGTTCGAGGTAAACGAAATGTTGAGCGGGAAGCCGTCGTTACCGGCAGCGAGCACGTTTTCGGTGTCGCCAACGCAGATAAGGGCGCCCAGGTGACCGGCAATGATCATGTCGAGGGCGGTGCGGATCGGCTGGCCGGGGGCAGTCAGGCGAATAGCCTGTTCCATACGCTTTTGCAGCTCGTTCTTATCCAAGGCATCGCTCCCATCGTATACGCTCCATAAACGTCAATAAGTTTCTCACGGTTTGCCCCTGTGACGCCCGCAAAATCCGATGCTTACAGAATGAGCGAACACAGCTGAGAGCCCCAATCCAAATGAGCTGCTTATGTGGTAGCATCGGGATTCGCATAAATGAGGGAGTAGTCGCGTGATCGGGTTCGCCTCCGGTGGCGCGGCAAGTCAACACACTGGCCGATGCGGTCTGGCTTGCCTTAATGAACGAGACTCGTGGCTGTGCGCGCAACGCGTACGCCACGGGTCTTTTTTGTTACTCCCCCAAGAGGTACACGCGGGCCCGCCCGCAGAGAGGGAGCCAGACTATGGGACTCGCAGAGCTCGTGTTGCTCGCCGTTGGCCTTTCGATGGACGCCTTTGCCGTTTCCATCTGCAAGGGCCTTGGCATGAAGAAGATCAACTTTAAAGTCGCCGTGGTGCTCGGCCTGTTCTTTGGCGGCTTTCAGGCCGGCATGCCCGTAATCGGATGGGCGCTCGGCAGTCAATTCATGGGCTTCATCGGACCCATCGACCATTGGATCGCCTTTATCCTATTGGCCTTTATCGGCGGCAAAATGCTGTGGGAAGCCTTTATCGAAGACGAGGATGAAGGCGACGGCAAGGATGCCGAAAAGATTGAACTGGGCGAGTATCTGATCCTCGCCATCGCCACCTCAATCGACGCCCTGGCCGTGGGCATCTCGTTCGCCGCGCTTTCGGTCGACATCGTTCCCGCTGTATCGCTTATCGGCGTCACAACGTTTATCTTCTCCGTCGCCGGCGTAGCGATCGGCCACACCTTTGGCGCGCGCTACGAAAAACCCGCCACCATCGTGGGTGGCGTCGTACTCGTTCTCATCGGGCTTAAGATCTTGCTTGAGCATCTGGGGATTTTGGCGCTGTAACGAATAACGGCCACCCGGCATTACGCCAGGCGGCCGTATTCATAGCCAGCCGTTTTAGAGCGGCTTAACCAAGGCGACCTTTACACAGCGAGGCGCTTGAGGACATCGATGAGCAGCTCGTAGAAGCGCTCGGCAGAAGCGAGCTCCATGCTCTCGTCCGGGGTGTGGACATCGGAGAGCGTCGGGCCCACGGCGATGGCGTCCAGGCCGTGCAGGGCCTCGGCAAACAGGCCGCACTCAAGGCCGGCGTGAATGGACTCGATGCGCAGCTCGGAGCCAAAGAGCTCGCGATAGCTCTCGACGAAGACGTCGCGGACCGGCGAATGCTCGGCATAGCTCCAGCCGGGATACTCGAACTCGAACTTGGCGTCGAAGCCCAGGACATCGGCCAGCGTCTGCAGGCGGTCCTTGAACTCGTTCTGCAGCGAGGTGATCGAGGAGCGCGGGGACAGCATGATCTTGACCTCGTCGTCAGAGGTGGCAACCACACCGATGTTGGAGGAAACCTCGACGGAGCCGTCGGTGGCGACGTTGCGGCGAATCACGCCGTTAGGGGCAAGACGCAGGGCGCGGATGAGGGCAAGCGCGGACTTCTGGTCCATGGCCTCGACCTCGGCGTCGTCGGCAATCTCGACGGTGCAGGTAAAGCCGGGGTCGAAGACCTCGAGCTCGGCAGTGACGTCGGCGATGATGCCCTTTGCAATCTGGGCCGCGGCCTCGGCAGCAGCGTGGTCGGCGTAGACCAGAACAGCCTTGCACTCACGGTTGATGGCGTTGTCCTTGGTGCCGCCGTTAAAGCTGACGATGGCGGGCTCGCCGGCAACCATCAGGCGGTCGATGATGCGGGCCATGATGAGGTTGCCGTTGCCGCGCTCCAGGTGGATATCGCTGCCGGAGTGACCACCCAGCAGGCCGGAGATGTCGAGCGTGAGGGTGCTACCGGTCTTGTGCTCGCGCGCGATCGGGCAGGTGTAGGTAACGACGACGCCGCCGGCGCAGCTGACGGTGGCAACGCCCTCCTCCTCGGAATCGAGGTTGATCATGGTGCGGGCGCTAATCTGGGACTTGTCGAGCGTCTCGGCGCCGACCAAGCCAGTCTCCTCGTCGGTGGTGAATACGCACTCGAGGGCAGGGTGAACGATCGAATCGTCATCGAGAACAGTGAGCATCAGAGCGACGGCGATACCGTTGTCGGCGCCCAGGGTGGTGCCGTTGGCGGTGAGGACGCCGTCCTTGACGACCAGGTCGATACCATCGGTCGTAAAGTCGTGCTCAACGGAGCCCAACTTGTCGCACACCATATCGATGTGGCCCTGTAGCATCACGGTCGGGGCATTCTCGGCGCCGGCAGATGCGGGCTTGCGAATGATGACGTTGTAGACCCCGTCCTGATACATATCGAGACCGCGCTCCTTGGCAAACGCGACCAGGAAATCGCTGATGCCCTTCTCGTTGCCAGACCCACGGGGGATCGCGCTGACCTCCTCAAAGAAATGGAACAGCTGGGCGGGCTCGTAGCCAGTAATCTTGTAGTCCATGGTGCCTCCTTGGCGCAACTGGTTAGACAGTAAGACATGCGACTTGTATATTCCCAGACTTTGCGTGCATAAACCAGTCGAAAACGCCGAGCGCCCTCGCATCATCGGCTAACGGTGGACCGTATAGCGTAACGGTCACAACTTCCGCAGCTCTACAAATCGAGGCGCCCTTTCCGGAGCGCCTCGATCGCGCGTATCAAATTGTCGCCACGCCCTACAGCGCGCCGGAACCGGCTTGCATCATGCCGCCGGGGCCCGAGCTCACGCCACTGCTCACAGGCGCGGCGTTTCCGGTGTGCGGCGCCGCCGGAGCGGTATCGCCCCCGAGTGCACCCGCCGGACGCGGCGCCGGAATCTCACCCGTGCCGTGGCTAAAGACAAACTTGCCGTCGACCACGTCGCACAGGACGGTATCGCCCTCGCCCCATTCGCCGGCCAGAAGCTCCTCGGACAGCGGGTCCTCGATAAGCTTTTGGATAGCACGGCGCAGCGGACGCGCGCCGTTGGTGAGGTCGGTACCCTCGGCCACGATCTTGTCATAGGCCGCATCGGTGAGCTTGATGTTCATGCCGTTTGCGATCAGGCGCTGGCGCAGGTCGTCCACCAGCAGGTGCGCGATCTTGGTGAGATTCTCGCCCGAGAGCTTCTGGAACACCACAATATCGTCGATACGGTTGAGCAACTCAGGGCGGAACAGGCGCTTGAGCTCGCCCATCGCGCGGCCCTTGATCTCGCTCGACGTGAGACCCTGCTCACCGGTGGTGCCAAAACCGACGCTCGCATCCTGCGCGATCTCGCGGGCGCCCACGTTGGACGTCATGATGATCACGGTATTGCGGAAGTCGACCGTCTTGCCCTGGCTATCGGTCAGGCGGCCCTCCTCCAGCACCTGCAACAAAATGTTGAAGATGTCGGGGTGCGCCTTCTCGATCTCGTCGAACAGCACGACCGAGTACGGATGACGGCGAACGGCCTTGGTGAGCTGACCGCCCTCGTCGTGGCCCACGTAACCCGGAGGGCTACCGATGAGCTTGGAGACCTCGAACTCGCTGCCGAACTCCGACATGTCGAAGCTGATGAGCGCGTCCTTGCTGCCAAAGAGGTACTCGCCGAGCGTCTTGGCGAGCTCAGTCTTGCCTGTGCCGGTGGGACCCAGGAAGATAAAGCTGCCGCCGGGACGACGCGGGTCCTTGAGCGGCGAGCGGCTGCGGCGCACGGCCTTGGCGACGGCCTCGACTGCCTCATCCTGGCCGATGATGCGCGTCTTGAGCACGCTTTCGGTCTGCAGCAGGCGCCGGCTCTCGCTCTCGGTGAGCGAGGAAACCGGCACGCCCGAGGTCACGGACACGATGTCGGCAATCTGACTTACGTCGATGGTGAGCGGGCTAGCGTCGAGCTCGGCGGTCCAGGCGGCCTTGGCCTCGGCGAGCTCAATCTCGGCGGCCTTCTGCTGCTCGGTGATCTCGGCGGCCTTATTCATGTCGTCGCTCTCGGTGGCCTCCTGCGCGGCGGCCTTGAGCTCCTCTATGCGATGCTCGGCCTCGCGCACCGGCTCGGGCGCGCGATTCGCGGCGATGCGAGCGCGGGCACCGGCCTCGTCGATGAGGTCGATGGCCTTATCGGGCAGGAAGCGATCCTGGATGTAGCGGTTGGAAAGGTTCGCGGCGGCCTCGATGGCACCCTGCGTATAGCGCACATGGTGGTGCTCCTCGTAGCGCGGCTTGAGCGCGGTCAGGATCTTGACCGTGTCCTCGACGCTCGGCTCCTCGACATCGATGGTCTGGAAGCGACGCTCGAAGGCTGGGTCCTTGGTGAGGTACTTGCGGAATTCCTCGGCCGTGGTGGCGCCAATAATCTGGAAGGCACCGCGCGCGAGCACGGGCTTGAGCATAGAGCTCGCGTCGATGGAGCCCTCGGCAGAACCGGCACCGATGATGGTGTGCATCTCGTCGATAAACAGGATGACGTCGTCGGCTTCGGTCGCCTCCTGGATCACGTTCTTGAGGCGCTCCTCAAACTCACCGCGATACTTGGCACCCGCCACGAGACCCGGCAGGTCGAGCGTCCAGATATTCTGGTCCATGAGGTTCTCGGGCACGTTGCCGGCTGCAATCTGCTGAGCCAGGCCCTCGACGATGGCCGTCTTGCCCACGCCGGGGTCACCCAGGATAAGCGGGTTGTTCTTGGTGCGGCGCGAAAGAATCTCCATCATGCGCTGGACTTCCTTTTCGCGGCCAATCACGGGATCGAGCTCGCCGTCGCGCGCCTTTTGCGTGAGGTTGGTGGCGAACTGCTTGAGCGTGTCGGTGCCGCTTCCCTTTTGCTGAGAGGCATCCGAGCCGCTAAAGAACGGCAGGCCCGCACCGGGACGACCAGCACCGGCACCGGCGAGCGGACGCTTCTTGTCCTGGTCCTTGGCGGTGAGTTTCTCGATAGCCTTTTTGATGGAGGCGGACGACACGCCCAGGCGCATGAGGATGTCCATGGCCATGCCGTTGCCCTCTTCGACGATGCCGATGAGCAGGTGCTCAGTCGACACGTAGGTCTGGTTGTTCTCGCGCGCCACGCGGAAGGAGCGCTCCATCACGCTGATGACGAGCGGCGTAAAGGCGAGCTTAGCGGCCTCGGTCTCCTCACTGGGCTCCGGAACGGTGGTCTGGACTTCTTTGAGCGTGTCCATGATGTCATCGTAGGAGATATCGAGCGAGCGCAGTGCCTCGGCGGCAATGCCCTCGTCCTCCTTGGCAAGCGCGAGCAGCAAATGCTCGGTACCCACCTTATTTGAGTGCAGATCGAGCGCCTCTTGCTTGGCCATGGACATGACCTTGCGCGCGCGATCGGTAAAACGGTCTAACATGCTAGTTCCTCTTAGACGAGCTAGTTTTTCAAACGCAAAGCGCCACTCGTAGCGGCGCTTTGGTCTCTTTACCCATATGGAGTATATGTTAACCGTTGGGACCTTTCCCACCCGTAGCCGCGCGACAACGTCTACAAAAAAGGAATTGCTCGGGTCCGTTTGGCGGTTTGGTTTTGAACTACTGTCTAGCAGGCGGGCTCGGCACCCATGTCCTCGGCAACGTCATTGACGGCATCGGCAACGGGAGCGCCCGGCATGCGCACAAGCTCCATGTGCGGCTCGGCAAAGACCGTGCCCATGGGGAAGGCGCGGCGGAAGACAAAGCGAGCAACCGGGCCAGCCACCAGCAGGTTCCAGGGCAGGGCCATGATAAAGTTGCGCGGAATATTGACGAGCCACATCATCGGCAGCGCCTGCAAATTGGCAAGCGGGCCGCCGGGCATATGGAACAGGCCTTCACACGCGCCGTAGAGCGACATAATGATGACCATGGGAACGACCATGCAGGAGCTGACGGCGAGCGTCATGGCAAGCGGCGAGCTCTTGCCCGGCGTGACCAGGAATTTAAAGGCGAAACCCTTGGCAAGGGGGCTGGCAACAAACCAGTCGCAGCACATGGCAAAAACGTAGGCAACGGGGAAGCCGAGCCACGCGGCGGCAACAACCTCGCCGTTGATGGCCCCATGCTGCAGGGCAACGTTGTAGATGCTCATCCAGAGCACCATGCAAAAGCACATGATAAAGGTGAACAGCAGGCTCTCTCATTTGTTGATAGGCATAAAGGGCATGGTCCTTTCTGTGTTACGCCGCGACACCACGCAACAAAAAACGGGCGGGCAAGATGGAGCTGTTGGGACTTCATCTCGCCCGCCCGTGGTACGTGCGTCTGCGACTACTTATGTGGTAAAACCAGCCTAGCACGAAAAGCACGTGCTTCGTAAGCGTTGAGTTTATGAAGATGCAGGGCACCAATAATCCCCCGACCCCATATGTTGCGGTGGAATACGGACTGTTTTGACCCTTTAAGCAGCAATTCAGTCCCTATTTCACCGCAACTCATTTGGTGCAAAGTAATCTGTCCCCCCTTGCACCAATTAGCTGGTGTGGCGCCAGCGAGGGTCGGTGAGAGTTCTCGCCACGCCCAAGCCAACGGGCAGAAACGCCACGATGAGCACCGCGCGCACAAACCAGCCGAGCATATTGACCGTGTCGAAGGTGCACATGTAGTACATAGAGCGGTAGAGATACAGACCGGGCACCATAATGACAATCGAAGGCACCGTGAGAGCGATGCGCGGGTAGGTGAGCTTGACTTCGGCCAAGCTTGCCAGCAGGCCCGATACGAGCGCCCCGATAAATGCAGCCGCCTCGGGAGGCATTCCCGCACTGAGGCCCAGGAAGGGAATCATCGTCGGCGCATCGACAAGCGTAAGGCGCAAGGTATTGGACACGGCGCCGATGAGCCCTGCCGCCGCTGCCATCTTTACCGGGCTGTTGAACATCACCGAGAAGCCGAATACGCCGATAAAGCTCATCAGTATGCGCAAGAGCGTAAGAGCCAACGGTGAGAGGCCGAGCGGGGCGAAGTCATCCGGCGCCAGTCCCACACACTCGGCAACCATCCAGCCCACAAGGGTCGCCATCACAATAATCGACACGGCATACGAAAGACGCTCGATGCCGCTTCGCATATCGAGCTTAGCGATGTCGAGGCCTGCCGTAATGAGGGGAAAGCCGGGAATCACAAAGAGCATGGCGCCGATATAGCCTTCTTGGTGCGACATTGCCCCCGGTACGACCTGGCCAAGGCCGAGCAATGCCAGCAGATACGAAACGCAAGCGAGCGCAACGCCCGTCGTCAGCGCGCTAAACTGGCCAAGACCCTGCTTGAGAATATGGGAGCGAGCAAAGTTGCCGACACCAGCGCCTACGAATGCGCAGGCCATCTCGATAGGGCCGCCGCCGAGCAAAAAGACGAAGGCGCCGCAAGCACAGGCTGCCGCAAGGCCCTGTTGCCAGGGAGAGTAATCGGGCTTTGAGCTCTCAACGGTCCTGAGCATCTCGTGATACTCGTGTACGGTAAACCGGCGCCCATACGTCTCGATTTCCTTTAAGAAGCTCTCCATCATCCAAATGCGATGGGTATTGACTCCCGTTGTGGGCAGGCTGACAACCTCGTTAAAGCAGTGACCATCTTCGATGCAGGTGCACTCAAACGACAGAAGACTCAGGTCGACGTGAATCGTGACGCCCAGTACGGCAGCAACACGATTCATGGTATCGCGCACGCGCCAGGCACCCGTTCCGCTTGCCAGCATAAGCATGCCGGTGCGGCAGATGATGGATGACTTATCGGTGAGCGGCGCATCGACGGCAAGCTCATCGCCTGCCGTCACGATCTGGTGCCAGTCAGTTTTCATATGGAGCGCGCCGGCACGAACGCCGTGGTGCATGGGGGCTCTCGAAAGCAGTGAGTCAAGGCGCGAAGGCTGTGGGGGCTCCACTGATTCACCCTCAACCTCATCAGCCTCTTCATCGACCAGATCAAAGGAATCAAGCGGCGCTGGCTCGCGACGGTCGATCAGCTCCTCGTCCTCATCATCAAAGTAATTGAACTGATCGAGCATGTCCTCTTCGATTGCGCGCTCGCTCGCGTCGTCCATATAGACGCTCCCTTCCTACCGACTAACCCCCATCCTAGGCAGCAACGGCTAAAGGAAACATAAAAGAGACGGCTGTCATGCGAGCCATATGCTCAATAGCCAATGACTACATCTGGACCAAGGTAACGCCGATGTTTTGGCGACGACAGCGAAAACCCGTCAGAGCGAGCAAGGTGCCTTGAAACAAGGCGGCATTGATCTTTTGATCATGCCGCCGAAGCTGAAAGGCAGATTGCCGCTCTGGCGGGTTTGCAGCGTCAACCGGTTACGCGGTTCGTAGAACCGCGTAACTAGTTAGTACATCTTTGCGCCGGCGGGGATGGAGGCGTCGAGCTGGATCAGGTTGAGGCGCTCCTCGCCCTCCTCCTCGTGGACAGCGCTGATCAGCATGCCGCAGCTGGGAATACCCATCATCTTGCGCGGAGGCAGGTTGGTGATGGCGAGCAAGGTCTTGCCGACCAGGTCCTCGGGCTCGTAATAAGCGTGAATACCGGAGAGGATGGTGCGGTCGGTACCGGTACCGTCATCGAGCGTAAAGTTCAGCAGCTTCTTGGACTTCTTGACGGCCTCGCATGCCTTGACCTTCACAGCGCGGAAATCGCTCTTGGAGAAGGTATCAAAGTCGACGAACTCCTCGAACAGCGGCTCAACGGCGATCTTGGAGTAATCAAGCGTGGGCTTAAGCGACGTAACGAACGGGCTCGCGGCGTTGCCGGCCTCGGCAGCCTTGGCGGCAGCGGCACCGGACTGGAAACCCTTCTCGGGCTTCATGTGCGGGAACAGCAGCACGTCGCGGATAGAAGCCTGGTTAGTAAGCAGCATGACCACGCGGTCGATACCAATGCCAATGCCGCCCGCGGGAGGCATACCGTACTCGAGGGCGCGCACGTAGTCCTCGTCATACTCCATGGCCTCATCGTCGCCGCCGGCCTTCTCGGCCATTTGGGCAGCAAAGCGCTCAGCCTGGTCGACCGGGTCGTTGAGCTCGGAAAATGCGTTGGCGTACTCGTGGCCGGCAATAACCAGCTCAAAGCGGTGGGTCAGACGCGGATCGTCCTCAAAACGCTTGGCAAGCGGGCTGACCTCGATGGGGTAATCGCACACGAACGTGGGGTTGACGATGGTGTCCTCGCCCAGCTCATCGTAAATCTCGGCGATGATCTTGCCAGCAGTCCACTCGGGCTTGATCTCCAGGCCCTTCTCGCGCGCGGCGGCAGCAAGCTCCTCGACTGGCGTGTCGATGGTGACCTGCTTGCCGAGCACGTCGGAGACGATGTCGGTCATGGGACGGCTGGCCCACTCACCAGAAAGGTCAATGGTCTGGCCCTGGTACTCGATGACCTCGGGGTTGCCGATGGCCTTGTTGGCAGCCTTGATGACACCCTGGGCGAGTGCCTTCATGCCCTCGAGGTCGGAGAAGGCACGGTAGGCCTCCATCGTGGTGAACTCGGGGTTGTGGGTAAGGTCCATGCCCTCGTTACGGAAGATGCGGCCGATCTCGAACACGCGCTCAAAACCACCGACAATGCAGCGCTTGAGGTGCAGCTCGGTAGCAATACGCAGGTAGCACTCCTGATCGAGCGCGTTGAAGTGCGTGATGAACGGCTTGGCAGTAGCGCCGCCCTGGATGGTCTGCAAGATGGGGGTCTCGACCTCCATGTAGCCGTCGGACTCCATAAAGCGACGGAAAGTGGAGAGAATCTGCGAACGCTTACGGAAGGTCTCGCGAACGTCGTCGTTGGCGATCAGGTCGACATAGCGCTGGCGATAGCGGGTCTCCTTGTCGGAAAGACCGTGGAACTTCTCGGGCAGCGGACGAACGGCCTTGGCAAGCAGGGTCGCGCTCTTAGGGGCAACGGAAAGCTGGCCGCGCTGGGTGCGCACGACCACGCCGGTCACGCCCAGGATGTCGCCCAGGTCGAGGGCCTTGAGCGTATTCCAGGCAGCCTCGTCCATGTCGTTGATGCGGCAGAACAGCTGAATCTCGGCAGTCGCATCGCGCACGACGATGAACATGATCTTGCCCTGACCGCGCTTGGCGACCACTCGGCCGGCGATCTTCACGACGTCCTCAGTGTCCTCGCCATCGGCAAGCTCGGCGTACTTAGCCTCGATATCGGCGACGTAGTCCTCGAGCTCAGAGTGCTCGGGATAGGGGTTCTGGCCCGCCTCGAACAGGGCGGCGCGCTTGGCCAGGCGGGTGGCGCGCTCGTCGTTGAGCGTCGATGCCTGATCGGCGGCGATCTGGTTCTCTGCCATAAGTTAGCTCCTCAAACTAAAACGCTCCCCAGGATTCGGTCCCAGGGAGCGAAAACATACCTTTACGCGGGACCGTGGTCTAGCGTGCGATCTTGGCGATGGTGTAGACGCGAGTCTTACCGGAAGGCGTAACGACCTCGACGGAGTCGCCCTCGCCGTGACCAATGATGGCGTGACCGACCGGAGACTCGTTGGAAATCTTGTGCTCGAGCGAGTTGGTCTCGGTGGTACCGACGAGCGTGACTTCCATGACCTCGCCGTTGGGATCAATCAGCGAAACGGTGGAACCGATGGAGACGGTCAGGTCGCCCGTGGTGGCAGCAACCTGAGCGTTGGCGAGAATGGCCTGGATCTCGGCAATACGAGCGGCGTTCTGGGCCTGCTTGTCCTTAGCGGCGTCGTACTCGGAGTTCTCCGAAAGGTCGCCGAACGCGCGGGCTTCCTTGATGTCCTCGACGATCTCCTTGGCGTAATCGCCCTCACGCCAAGCGAGCTCCTCGACGAGCTTCTGGCGGCCCTCAGCGGTCAGTACGATCTGGCTTGCGTCCATACGGATATCTCCCCAACTCTGATCAAACAATCAACTGTCAACAAAACGAAAAAGACCGGCTAGCCTGCGGGCAAGCCGGTCAGGTGCTCACCCCAAAGGGATGGGACTACTCTGCGTCCGCGTCGCTGTCCTCTGCCTGCTTCTTCTTGGCAGCAGCGAGCTTGGCCTCGAGCTCAGCGATCTCCTTGTCCTCCTCGGACTGCTCGACCACGACCTCCTCGGCCTGCTTGGTCTCGGCCTTATCGTCGCCCTCCATACCCTCACGGATATTCTTGACGGTAGAGCCGAGGGACTTGCCGAGCTTCGGCAGGTTCTTGGGCCCGAAGATAATCAGGACAACGACGAGAATAATGATGAGCTCAGGAGCCCTCAGTCCAAACATGTAGACCTCCACAATACAGCGAGACAAGCTCGAATGAGTATACCGCGGGTATCGCGGTATCACAACAATAGCTAAAAAAAGGGACCGCAAGAAGCGGTCCCTCCTCATGCTCTGGTCGGGTTGACTGGATTTGAACCAGCGACCCCTGCGTCCCGAACGCAGTGCTCTACCAAACTGAGCCACAACCCGTTAGCTCGACTATAGTAACAAAGATTTTCGCCGCATGCTAGAGAAATTTTTATTTCTTTGGCGCGTCGATTTGAACCGTGTTGGGAATAAGCTCAGTCGCGCAGGCCCACCAGCCATTTTGCTGGGCAGCGTCGGCAAGCCTTTCGGCCGTGGCGGCGGTGTCGCAAATGGCAAACGAGCAGGCACCCGATCCGCACACATCTACAGCAACGGTGCCGTCCTGTTTACGCAGCCAATCGAGAACCGTTTGAATCTGCGGCTCCATCTGTGCGGAAATGATACCCAGGTTGTTATGGATGAGCGCATATGCCGTCTCGGCATCACCAGCACGCAAGGCAGAAGCTATCGCGCCGGGCTTGTCCGCAGGCACCGGGACCTCGTCAAAACGTCGATAGGCTTCAATTGTCGAAACGCTCGCCTCCCGCGGCTTAACCAGTACGACAGGCGTCGCGGGCAGCGCGGGGTACTCAGTTGCCAGCACGTCTCCCCCACCTACGTAGAACGCAGGGCTCGCGTGCAAAAAGAACGGGACGTCGGCACCAATGCCCCGCGCAATGTCGTCGAGCGCTGGGTCGGCGCGATCAATGCCCCAGAGCTCCGCCAAGGCGACAATGACCGCGGCCGCATCCGTCGAGGGGCCGCCCAAGCCGGCGCACAATGGAATGCGCTTCTCAATCGTCACGCAGATGTTTGCCTCGCGACCATAATGCTCGGCCATAGCAACCGCAGCCCGATACGCCGTATTCTTTTGCATGGGAAAATCTGATGCCGGAACCGTCTGAACGGTCAGCGCCTGCGCCGGCGTGACCGTCACGGTATCGGAAAGACCGACGGCCGCCATCAGGGAATCGACCCTGTGGTAGCCGCGGTCATCGCGCTCGGTATGAACCCCCAGGTAGAGGTTAATCTTCGCCGGCGCGGAAAGAGTCAGGGACCGATCGGTCACCGTTAGTGCTCCTCGAGCTGATTGCCGAGCGGGGTAAAGATATGCTCGCCGCTCTCGGGGTCGAACAGCTCGACCTGACCGGTGAGGACATCGATATACTGGTAGGACTGACGCGACTTACGGCCACGGCGCTCGTCGACCTCGACAATGAAGACGGCGGGGTGGACGCTCTTGATGGTGCCCATGCGCTCGACAACGCGGGTGCGGCCCATGTTGGCCTTAACCTTGACGCAATCGCCCACCATATCGGTCAGCTTCTCGTGGATGTCGTCGACGTGATTGACTTCCATCTCTTCCATGAACAGGGCCTCCAGAAGGTGCAATTCAAAAAGGGGATAATACCCCTAAGATAGACAAAACTCTAATACTATAGCACCCTGCTGCCGTCATACGCAAGTAGCTTAAAAAGCCCGGTCCCAAATTGACTACTTACAGACTATCGGTGTCCAAGACGATGGTGAACGGACCGTCGTTGACAAGATCGACTTTCATATCGGCGCCGAAGATGCCATGTGCTACGTGCTCGACGTCCTCGCGCACAAGCGTCAAGAAGTACTCGTAGAGCTCGTTGGCAACATCGGGGGCGCCGGCATCCGTAAACGATGGGCGGCGGCCGTGACGGCAATCGGCGAACAGCGTGAACTGCGACACCACGAGCACCTCGCCGTCGACATCGGCCAGTGCCAAGTTGGTCTTGCCGTTCTCGTCCTCGTTAATGCGCAAGCCCCGGAGCTTGCCCCACAGCTTGTCGGCCTCGGCACGCGTATCGCCATGGCCCACACCCAGCAGCACCAGGTAGCCTCGTCCAATGCGGCCCACGCACTCGCCATCGACCGTCACGCCGGCGTTGAGTACGCGCTGCACCACCGCACGCACGGCCTACTCCTCGCCCGTCAGTTTGGCAGATAGGTGCTCGAGCGCATGGAATCGATGGCTGATGGCGTTCTTCTCGTCCGCCGTGAGCTCGGCCATGGTCTTGCCCGGCGTGTCGACCGGCAGGAACAGCGGGTCATAGCCAAAGCCGTGATCGCCGCGACCCTCGTGCGCGATAACGCCCTCGCAGGCGCCCTCGCCATAGGTAACCAGACCGTCCGTGTCGATGAGCGCGACGACGCTCATAAAGCGCGCGGTGCGGTCCTCATCTGCCACGCCTTCCAGGTTAACGAGGAGTTTGGCGTTGTTGGCGGCATCGTCGCCGTGCACGCCCGCGTAGCGCGCGCTATACACGCCCGGCTCGCCGTCCAGGGCATCAACGACCAAGCCCGAATCGTCGGCAATGGCCATAAGCCCCGTCTCCTCTACCGCGGCCTGCGCCTTGATGATGGCGTTCTCCAAAAACGTCGTGCCGTTTTCCTCGGGATCGTCAAAATCACCCAGCTGGCCGAGCGCCACAAAGCGCACCTCGGGCATGACCTTGCCCAAAATGGCCTCGATCTCGGTGAGCTTATGGGCGTTGCCCGTGGCCACGACAATGGTCGCCGCCGGGTCGAGGGTGTCGATGTCAATCTTCTCAAGTGCCATGACTGGCCTCCTTGTCTCTATATCAATGCCGCGCCGAGGGCGACGAGGGCCTCCGCCTCTCCCCTCTCAATCAACGGCAGTCTTGTGTCTAGACGTCTCCGCAAATAAAACCTACCAAAATAAACCTGTCCCTTTTTGGCAGGTTAGGCGATGGCTTGGCGCTGAAGCTCGATGAGCTCGGCGATACCCTTGTCGCCCAGGTCGAGCAGGGCATTGAGGCGTTTGCGGTCGAAGGGCGCCTGCTCGCCGGTGCCCTGGAGCTCGATCATCTCACCGGTTTCGGTGGCGACGAGGTTCATGTCGACCTCGGCATGGCTGTCCTCGGAATAATCGAGGTCAAGCAGCGCGTTGCCGTCGACAACGCCCATGGAGATGGCAGCCACCTGACCGGTAAGCGGGATGCGCTCGATCTTGCCCGCCTCGACCCACATGGCGAGGGCGTCGTGCAACGCCACCCAGGCGCCGGTGATGCTCGCTGTACGCGTGCCGCCATCGGCCTGAATCACATCGCAGTCAACGGTGACGGTGTACTCGCCGAGCGCCTTCATGTTGACGACGGTACGCAGGCTGCGGCCAATGAGGCGCTCGATCTCCATGGAGCGACCCTTGCGGTTGGCGTGCTCGCGCTTGCAGCGCTTGCCGGTCGACGTCGGCAGCATGGCGTATTCCGCGGTCACCCAGCCGGCCTTAGCCCCCTTTCGCCAGCCCGGCACGCCCTCCTCGATAGTGGCGGCGCACAGCACGCGCGTGTCGCCGAATTCGGCCAAACACGAGCCGTGGGCGTGCTTCATGACGCCACGGGTGAGCTTAACGGGGCGCAACTCGTTGGCGACGCGGCCGTTGGCGCGGTTGACCTGCATGTACTCCATAGAAGATATCCTTTCGGCAAAAGATGTGGCGAAGGCTTTGGCGGCTGCCTTACATCTATTTCAGCTCATCGATATCGATATGTTCGATGCTCTTGAGCGGCTGACCAAAGATAAAGCTGCCCGCCACCGCAAACTCGGCAATGTTATCGGCCGTCGTGGCAAAACGATGCTGCGGCTCGGCGGCGTCGCCCGCCAGCTGCTCGCGGCGCGTGAGGATATCGGTCAGCTCGCGTGTGGTCTCCTCGGCGGAACTCACGACGCGCACCCCAGGCCCCAGCGCATGGCGGATAGGTCCCACCAACAGCGGAAAATGCGTACAGCCGAGCACCACGGTATCGATACCGTGGTCGCGCAGCGGCTCAACCGTGGCACCCACCAGCGCACGCACGGCAGGCGTATCGAAGATGTCCTCGTTCTCAAGCCACTGTTCCTGCAGATGCGCACCCGAGGCGAGCTCGTGTTCGACAACCTCGACAAAGCTCGAGGCAGGACAGCCATATACATCGACGCCGGCATCTAGATCCTGAATGGCGCGCGTGTAGGCGCCCGAGCGAATGGTGAGGTTGGTGGCGAGCACGCCCACCCGGCGCGTGCGGGTGCTGTTGATTGCCGCGCGTGCGCCCGGCGCGATCACACCGATCACGGGAACGTCGAGCACCTGCTGGGCCAGACGCAAGGCCGCAGCGGTCGCCGTGTTGCAGGCAATGACCATAATCTTGACGTCGTGCTTCGAAAGCCAAAGACCCGCCTGCAACGCAAACGAGCGCACCTCATCCTCGGTGCGCGTGCCGTAGGGGCAGCGTTTGGTGTCACCGAAGTAGTAGACGGACTCGTGCGGCAGCGCCGTCGCGATGGCGCGCGCAACCGTCAGACCGCCCAAACCAGAATCGAACACGCCAATCGGGCGCGTGTCGCCTGCCGGATTCTCGATATCGGACATTACCTCACCAGATTCTTTCTCGAAAAGATATGGCCCAGCGCGATGGAACCGTGCTACGAACGAGCCGCGACGAGCAGCTCGGCCGTTGCCACCCAGCCGTCAACGATCTTGCCGCGCGTGACGTAGGCGTTGTCGCAGGCATCCAGGAACTCGGGCGCGCCGGCGCTGGTCAGGCCGTTCTCGACCAGGCAGAACGTGCCCACGTGGTCGGCCATGAAGAAGTCGGACTCGGAATCGCCGAGTGCCAGCGTCTCCTCGCGCTCGATACCCAGGTGCTCGCAGAAACGTGCGATGGCGACACCCTTGTTGAGGCCCGCGGGATTGATGTTAAACGCGCGACCGTCCTCGACGCGATCGAGCTCGAGCGTCGTCGGCTTGGACAGGTGTGTCAGATGGCCGTTGCAAGCCCAGATCAGACCGCAGGCGGCCTCGTCCAGGATGGCCTGGACCTCATCGTCGGGCACATCGCCGCGCATGCCGACGGTGACCTCACGGTATTTGTAGCCGGTCGACATGTCGTTGTGGTACTCGATCTTGTGCGGCCAGCGGGCAAGGATCTTCTCGCACACGCCGGTCTGCTCGATCACCTGGTGCGGAGTAAGGCCGCAGGCGGGGTCGTAAGGCATGTCGCCAGTCAGATACTCCCAATCGTTGGCTTTGAGGTCGTACATGACCAGGCCGCCCATCTCACCAATGTAGGAGTTGAGGCCGAGCACGCGCGCGTCCTCGTGGATCATGGTACGGTTGCGGCCCGAGGTGGGAACCACCTGAATACCAGCGCGAGCGAGCGCCACGACGGCCTCGACGAGTTTGGTCGAGGGGTTGCCGTCGTTGTCGCGCAGCACGCACGAGCCGGGTGCGAGCATCGTGGCATCCAGGTCGGTAAAGACGTACTTGACCTTGGCCAAGCGCTCGCGCATCTCGCCCGAAAGCTCGGCAACGGTCGGCAGGGTGTTGTGGGACATGGTTACTCCGTTTACATAGAAGGGTTTGGACTTGGACGGCATGTTTTGATTGAGGGAACACGCTTATGGCGACAGCGCACTCAGGGCGCCGCCGCCATCATGGTTCATTAGTCAAACTGGGTAACATCGATCAGGCGATTGGCCAGCGAAAGGTCGCTCTCGATGGGCACGAACTCGTCGCCCACGTGCATGAGCTCCTCGTCACCCTTTGCCAGCAGCAAGACAATGGTGGGAGCATCGGGGTTGACGTACTCCTCGCGCGCCGCCTTGAACGCCGCATGCACAGCGGCTTCTCGATCGAGGATGATCTTGTTCGGCGTATCGTCGGGAACATGTTCGGCAAGCTCGCGGCAGATCTTCATCGGGTCCTCGTGAGCCGGGTCCTCGTTGGCAAAGATCATCAGATCGGAATATGGTGCGGCCTCGCGCGGAAGCTGCTCGCGGCGCTCCTGCGCCTTGCCGCCAGCGGCACCAAACACCGCAACGACCGGGCTGGCGGGAAACGCGCGCTTGACCGACGAGAAAAGCGAACGGAACGAAAGCTGGTTGTGCGCGTAGTCGACGACGCAAATCACGCGACCGTCCTTCGACTCCACAACCTCCATGCGGCCCGGCACGCGCAGCTTGGAGAGACCCTTCTTGATGGCATCGATACCGATGCCGATCTCGCGCGCGGCGGCGATAGCGACCAGCGCGTTTTCCACGTTAAAGTCGCCCGCGATACCCAGCAGGATCTTCTCCCCCGCCTCGGGCTCGTCGGCGCACAGGCCATGCAAGTTGAACTCGATGCTAAAGCCGACCATGCGTACATCGCTCGCCCACAGGCTTGCCTCGGGATGCTCGACGCCAACGGTCACCAAGCGCTCGGCCGTCGACGCTGCCTCCAGCACACGGTCGACCTCTTCGGTGCCCAGATTCACCACGGCGGTCTTTGCCTGGTCAAAGATCCTGAGTTTGCTCTCAAAATAATCCTCAAACGTGGGGTGTTCGATCGGCGAGATGTGGTCGCGGCCGATGTTGAGGAAGCACGCCACGTCAAACGGCAGATTCTCGACACGCTGGTACTTGAGCGCCTGGCTCGAGACCTCCATGACCATGGACTGGTGACCAGACGCGCGACAGTTGGCGATATGGCGCCAGACCTCGGGGGCCTCGGGCGTGGTGTTGGTGCTCTCGTAGCACTCGATACCATCGTCGGTATTCACCGAGCCGATCATGCCGCAGGACTCGCCTGCCGCTTTGATAATCGACTGGAGCATAAAAGCGGCCGTGGTCTTTCCCTTGGTGCCGGTGATGCCCACGATCTTGACGTCGTGGTCGGGACGGTCGTAGACCTCCGGCGGCAACAGGGCCATGGCCGTGCGAACACTATCAACAACCAGCATCGCAGCACCGCTCTCCTTCGCCAGCGGCTCCAGAGACTCGACCAGCGACTCCTCGCACACAAATGCGACAGCGCCCGCATCGAGCGCCATGCTCAAAAACGCGGGCTTAAAGGCAGCACCTTTGCAAAAGAACACGTCACCTGCCGAGACCGCGCGCGAATCAAACGAGCAGCCGGTCACGGCACGCTCGTCAACCTGCTCTGATGCGCGCAGCTCGCCGCACACATCGAGAAGCTTGGCAAGCGTATCGACCGTGGTCATGGTCGCGGAATCCGAATGGTGCATCTTTCACCTTTCTCAGCCATTTGGCAGGGACTGTTTTCATAGTAACCGAAACGCACCCGCGCAAAAACGGCTCCCGGAGGAGCCGTTACGCGCAGGCGTTCGTAAGCCGAGGCTAGGCAGCCTGAGCAGAAGGCTGATCCTCGTCGATAAAGAACCGCTTGTACCACACCAGGAACACGAGCGGCGTATAGATCTTGCGCTGGAAATCGCCCTTGCCCGCAAAGTGCAGGTCGAGCAGGTGCATGAGCTCGTCGGTATCGAAGAACTCGCTTGCCCACGGCGCGGTGAAGTACTCCTTGACGTAGTCGTACCACTTTTGCTCGCGCAGCCAGTAGACAATCGGCACCGGGAAGCCCACCTTGGGACGGGTGGCCCACTCGTCGGGCAGCGACTTGTTGGCGGCGTGGCGGAGCACCTGCTTGTTGCCGTTCTCGTTGATGCGGTAGCGGTCGGGAATGTGCTCGGCGAACTCCATGACCTTGCGGTCCAGGAAGGGCACGCGCAGCTCCAGCGAGTGCGCCATGCACATCTTGTCGGCCTTGAGCAGAATGTCGCCCGGGAGCCACATGTTCATGTCCAGGTACTGCTTCTTGACCAGCTCGGGCTGACCCTTTACGCGCGCGTAGATAGGTGCAGCGAGCTCAAAGGCGCCGTCGCCGGTGTTGTACTCGGGCTTGAGCACGCCGTCGACCTCGCGCTCCGGCCATACCAGAGCCTGTCCCAGGAACGACTTCTCGGGGATCTCGGCTCCCTTGACCAGGAAGTTGTGTCCCTTGAAGTACGGCATATGCAGCGCCAGGTTACCGAGCGCGCGGCGGATGGGCAGCGGCACCATCTTTTTGTACTTGCGCACCGGGACCGTGTCCTCGTAGTAGGCGTAGCCGCCAAAGAGTTCGTCGGCGCCTTCGCCCGAAAGCACGACGGTGACGTCCTTGCGGGCCATCTCGGCCAAGAACCACAGCGGCACGGAAGACAGGTTGGACTGCGGCTCGTCCATGTGATACTGGATGTCCTCGAGCGCACCGAAGAACTCGTCAGCGGTGATCATCTTGCGAACGTTCTCGACGCCGAGCTTATCGGAAAGCTCCTTGGCGTAGTTGGTCTCGTTGAAGTTCTTGTAGTCAAAGCCCACCGAGAAGGTCTTGTCAGGCATGAGGCAAGCGGCGATG
Source organism: uncultured Collinsella sp. (assembly GCA_900542315.1). GTDB lineage: Bacteria > Actinomycetota > Coriobacteriia > Coriobacteriales > Coriobacteriaceae > Collinsella. Next base: position 1,196 of record UQMV01000012.1, on the reverse strand, counting down.
TAGCTGGAGTCGACACCACCGGAGAGGAACGAAGCGACCTTGACGTCGGCGATGCGATGGGCCTCAACGCTCTCGTGCACGACCTCGTCCAGCTCGTCGACGTACTCCTCGAACGGCTTCTCGACGGCAGAGTAGTCGCAATCCCAGTAGCGCTCGATGTTCATCTTGCCGGTCGGGATATCGACGGTAAAGTAATGCGCCGGCGGCAGCTTGTAGACACCCTCGAAGAAGGTCTCCTCGGTCGCCGAATACTGCAGCGTCATATACGGACGCAGGGCCTTCTTATTAACCGCCTTGTGGAAGTGCGGGTAGTCGAGGAAGCTCTTGATCTCGGAACCAAAGAGCACGCCCGGCGCACCGTCGCCCGCATCGGCCATGGGATAGTAGTAGAGCGGCTTGATGCCAAAGATGTCGCGGGCGCCAAAAAGCTTGTTCTTCTTTTTGTCCCAGATGACGAAGGCGTACATACCGCGCAGGCGATCGAGGACGGCCTCGCCCCACTCCTCGTAGCCGTGCAGGAGGCTCTCGGTGTCGGCGCCGCAGTGGAACTTGTAGCCCTTGGCCTCGAGCTCGGAACGGAGTTCTTGGAAGTTGTAGATCTCGCCGTTGAAGACAATGACGACGCTACCGTCCTCGTTGGCCATGGGTTGGGCGCCAGCCTCGGTCAGGTCGAGGATCGACAGGCGGCGGAAGCCGAGGGCAACGCGGCCGTCGATAAACTGACCGCCCATGTCGGGACCGCGATGGACGATGCGGTCCATCATCTTGGTGAGCACCTCAGATTGGTTATCCGTCCCACCGACAAAACCGACAAAACCGCACATATACTATCCCCTCTGCTGTTGCTGGGCATCAAATCGAATCAGTAGCTTTTGAGTATACCCGAGGGCGTAAAGAGGGGCGGAATGTTCAGGCAATCTCAACTGAATCAGCTCCGCTGTGACACGCGCGAGTTACCTTTAATGGATATGAGGTGAATGAGGCGATTGTTTTGCTATACTCTCTCCGCACGGGCGATTGGCGCAACGGTTAGCGCAGGTGCTTTACACGCACAAGGCTGGGGGTTCGAATCCCTCATCGCCCACCACTGATTTGATAGGCTCCCAGCAATGGGAGCCTTTCTTTTTTGGGCCCAGTGCATGGGATTCGAACCCGACAGGGTGCGGAGCTGAGGAAACGCGCAAGCGTTTTCCAGC
>UQMV01000011.1 GCA_900542315.1 uncultured Collinsella sp. | reverse complement strand
ACTCCAGTCACAGTTCCGTAGCTCGTATGCCGTCTTCTGCTTGAAAAAAAAAAAACATGGTTGTGGTAATGCAAATGCCCGTCGATGAAAACATCGGCGGGCATTTTTGTGCGGTATGTAACGTTGCGGGCTTAGGGCCTCATAAAGTGGTATTCGATCACATTGCTGTAGGGGTGACCCGGACCAACAATGCCCTGTGGGAACAGCGGCTGGTGCGGCGTGTCGGGGTACATCTCTGCCTCGAGGGCAAAGCCGGCGCCCCAGCCATAGTTGGCGCCGTCTTTGGCATGTTCGTCACCCAGCCAGTTGCCGGTGTAGAGCTGCACGCCCGGGGCGGTGGTGTAGTAGTCCAGCTCGCGGCCGGTCCACATCTCCTCGACATGCATCGCACGGCGCAGATTACGACCGTACTGATAGCCATCGATGCACAGGCAGTGATCGTAGCCGCGTGCCTGCTTAATCTGCGGGTCGTCGGCTTCCATGCCGGGAGCGACGGGGCGCAGATCACGGAAGTCAAACGGCGTGCCCTCGACCGGAGCAATCTCGCCGGTGGGGATATTCTGGTCGTTGATGGGCAGGTAGTGAGTGGCGTTAGCAACAAAGAAGTGTTCGCAGTCCATGCCGGCGTTATGACCGGCAAGGTTAAAGTACGTGTGGTTGGTCATGGACACGTAGGTGGCGCGGTCGCTCTCGCAGCCATACTCGATACGAAAGACGCCGGTGCGCGTTACGGTAAACACGGCCGTAAAGGTGCGGTTGCCGGGGAGGCCGAGCTCGCCGTCCTCGAGCGAGGCAGTCATGCGTACGGCATTGTGGTCCTCGTCGAGCTCAACGTCCCACACGCGCTTGTGCAGGCCGTGCTCAAGGTCACTGTGCAGGTTGTTGGTGCCTTCGTTGGCCGGCATATGCCAATCCGTGCCGGCGATGGTGATCGTGGCACCCGCAGTGCGGTTGGCCACGGGGCCAATGGTCGCGCCAAAGCAGGCGGGGTTGTCAAAGTAATCCTCGAGCTTATCGAAGCCCAGCACCACATCACGCGCGTTGCCAGGGATGTCAGGCACGTCGATACCAAGCACGGTGGCGCCATAGTTCATAATGCGAACGCAGATCTCGGGCCCGTTGAGGGTGTAACGATAAACGGGGGTACCGCACGGCGCGGTGCCGAAAAGCTCGGAAGTGATCATTTGGTTCCTAACATCGAGGTATTTCGCACAAACTGTAGCGCGAACAGGCCAAATTATCACTACACCCTACTAAAGCAGGGAATATTTTTCTCAAAAAAGTGATGATTGGAGCTGTGTGGGCGTTCATTTTTGACACGTACGAGTCTGATACAATTTGTTCGTTATTGTTTGAATGATATGCGCGCAGAGAACGGCGAGGATTCATCGTGATTAAGGCGGAGCGTCAGGATAAGGTTCGGCAGCTGCTCGAGGAGCAGGGCACGGTCTCGGTTAAAGAGATTTCTGATGCGTTGGGTGTCTCGGATATGACGATCCGCCGCGATCTTGAGGAGCTTGCGAGTCTAGGCGAGATCGAGCGCGTGCATGGCGGCGCCCGTAGTGCGCAGAGTCGTTCGCACGCTATGTTGCGCCATGAGTATTCGCACAACGAAAAGCGCACTAAGCATGCCGAGGAAAAGCTGCAGATCGCGCGCCGCGCCGTGGAGCTTATCGAGGAGGGTTCGACCATCTTCTTGGGTACGGGCACTACGGTTGAGCAGGTGGCCTCGATGCTACCGGCGTGCCGCCTGCGCATTGTGACCAATTCGCTTTCGGTGTTTAACCTGCTCGAGGCGCGCGAAGACTGCGACCTGTGCCTGGTAGGCGGTATGTACCGTCGCCGCACCGCCGCTTTTGTGGGACCAACGGCCGAGGATACCCTGCGTGCGCTGGGCATCGATGCGGCGTTTATCGGCGCCAACGGTATTCTGGATGGTGACGTGTCTACGTCCAATATGGATGAGGGCCGTATCCAGCAGCTCGCCTTTAGCAAGGCTGACTCGCGCTATCTGATCGCCGACTCCAGCAAGATCGGCAAGCGCGACTTCTACACCTTCTGCCGCCTGGACAATTTGGACGCCGTGGTGTGCGAGCCGGGTATTACCGCCGAGGATCGTGCCGCCATCGAGGAACACACGCAGGTCATCTGCTAGCTAACGCTACGGGATTGCCAACAAGCGCTGCGGGAGGACTTTTGCCTCCTGTCATTGTGGGGAATCGGCGCATCAGCGTTACGCGATAAGACGAGTAAATGAGGACTCCACTATCAAATTGTCTCAACCTGTAACAGGTAGGGGTGAAATTACCAACCAGATGTTACAGGCTGAGATTTTTGGCCCGGCCTATTCCGTTTGTCTTAATCTGTAACAGCTAGGACCGTAAAAATCAGCTAGTTGTTACAGATTGAGATTGAGAGGATTGGCCTGTGCATTCATCTCAATCTGTAACATCTAGACATCCAAAACCGGTCTTAGTGTTACAGATTGAGACAATTCGGCCGGATCTACCCTGTTTGTCTCGATCTGTAACTGTTCTTAAAAAAACGGCTACGTGTTACAGATCGAGACAAGAGAAAAAGAACATCAGGACTTGAAAAAATGGTTTTGATAAGGGATTCGTCCAGTTAAGACGGTGCGGCAGACTATCGCAATTAGTTTGCCGCCGGAGTTGTAAGCATAATGAGTTAACTCGAGTGCTGGAAGTTTTGCAACACCATAATTGCTGGCTTCGGAATCGCTAAGCTGACGTGCTCTATAACTCTCTCGAACAGATTGGATAGACTCGGACAAGTCATCCATGATTCTACAAAATGCCTGAAAATCTAACTGATTATTCGGAACGTGCGACTTCGAAATAAAGAACGTATCGGCGGCTATGAAGCTGCCTTCAAGTTCGTAGGTCAATTCAAGACGCTGAATCTCATCGCGACTTTGGCATCCAAAATGTTGGAGCATCATTACGGAAATTGAACGACCTGATGTGAGGCCGCCGAAATGTTTCGTGACGGTATCCGGATCAACACCATCGCAATGGCTTGCAAAGTCAAAGTCTAAAAGTGAATTGAGCCCACCAACGCGTTTTGGTGCAACAAATGACCCCTTACCTTGGATTCGATAGATACTACCGCGGCGCTCCAGTTCACTCATTGCAAGTCGAACGGTCGTTCTGCTTACGGCGTATTCGTCGCATAGTTCCATTTCTGTTGGAAGTTTATCGTCTGCTTGATATACATCGACGATCTGCTTGAGCAGCGCGTCGGTGAGCTGTAAATAGAGTGGCCGTTTTTCGTGTGTGTCGAGCATTGGAGCCTCAGTTTGCATGTTGGTGGTATCTGATGGTTGCCTCGGTCGGGATATAGCGTGAGCGAGATAACCTTAACGTATCACAGAGCGGCTCAGCATGACGATCTGATGCCTGTAGCCACGAAGGGCTTGTCCGAGCGTGAAGATATTCTGGGGCAGGCAAATACCGTTCATGGAGTCTCCGATATGTTGGAGGTCTGCACCGGCTGCTTTTGCTGCAAGGCCTATTTTCTTAATGGTCTCGCTGTCGCAGGAGTCTTGACTTGTCCCATTGGCCGCCATGACGAGAACCTTTTCTTCAATTGACTTGCCTACGTTGTGGGAGCGTACATAGTCTACGATGGCGCGCAGGTCTGCTTCTTGGAAGCAGGGGACAGTGTAGGGGGCTGGCACGAGAAGGATATCGATGCCGAGGTCAACAAACTGACGCGCTATTTCGAGCGTCATGACAGGTTCCGCAACGCCCGCTCCATGCATTTTCCCGGCTATGATCAGGCCATTGAAATGCTCTTTGGAGAGTTTAATCGAATGGGCGATTGCATCGTTGGAGACGCCAGTTCCAGGGTTGCCTGTGAGGCAAATAAAGTCAAATCCGAGTTCGTTGGCCTTTTCTAGGGTCTTGGGAGAGACGCGTCGACCCATAGGGATTTCTGTACGGGTTTCAGACATTTCAGCCTCATTATCAACTGGTTCCAGATTGACGCCAATGGGCCTTCCGCATGCTCGCTTCACCCAAGTGACCGGGTTTTCATCGAGATCATCTGGAATGCCGGCAATCACTGGATTGAACACATCGAGTGCGTTAAACAGAAGTAAGTCGGCACCTGCGGCGCGTTCGATTTCGGCATTTGTAACGCCGCCGAGAAATTGGGAAGAGGGTACGTTTTCCGCCATGATGGTACGTCCCTCGGAAGCCAGAATTGCCTGCTTTAGATCCATGGGTGACGTGGTGGCAAAATCGGATGCGGACATGTTCAGCAATCGTTTGGGCATTGTTACTTCCTTTGACTAGAACGATAGGCTTGTGACACTGTCTCTAATATTGTTACAACAATATTATCAATATGTTATATCCAATCGGTAAACGGTTGCAAACTTATTGTACAGATCAGAAAAAATAGCATTGAGCTGGGAAAATATTGATTTTATCAACTGCCGTTCACCGAATATCTTTTTGAATTCTTGACATGTCGACAAAGCGGAAAAAGAATTGGTTATGACAAATCGCGCAAATGATATTACATTTCGCACGAGAACGTATTCACATACATACGTGGATACAAACTGGGACGACGACGGTTGAGTCCGGATAAATCGTTGTGTGCCCGGCAATCATGAAAGGATGTGTTATGGACGCTATCGTCAAATTCCTTGAAAAACACCAGGCCCTCTTCGACAAAATCTCAAAGAACATTTATCTGGTGGCGATTAAGGATGGCTTTCTCTCGAACATGCCAATCGTGCTGTTCTCGAGCCTGTTTCTTCTTTCGACACTTCCTGCCTATGTAGGCATCACGCTTCCGTCTGAGGTGCTGGATTTCTTTAATAAAATCTATGCATATACCATGGGGCTTCTTGGCATTATGGTTGCCGGCACCACGGCGAGCTCACTTGCCATGTCGATGAACCGCCGCATGCCTTCGGGCAAATCTCTCAACCCCACCTCGTGTATGGTTTGTGCCATGTGCGGCATGTTCTTGCTGTCGGTGACGAACGATGTTGTCTCGATTGGCGGGGCAGATACATCTGTTTTTGAAACCGGCTATATGGGAACCAAGGGTTTTCTTGCTGCGTTCGTATCAGCGTTCTTGACCGTTAATATCTATAAGGTGTGCATTAGCCATAACGTGACGATCAAGCTCCCCAAAGAGGTCCCTGGCGCTATTGCGTAGAGTTTTCGCGATATCTTTGCGTTTGGGTTTTCAATCCTTGCGTGCGCCGTTATCGATCTCGCGAGCCGTACGCTGCTTGCCGTGCCGTTCGCCAATTTGGTATCCGCTCTAATCTCGCCGCTGTTCTCCGCGGTCGACACCTATCCTGGCATGGCGCTTATCGAGGGTGCAGTCGCACTTTTCCAATTTATGGGTATTCACGGTGCTTCGGTTGTCATGAGTCCGATCAATGCAGCGCTCTACGGCAATACCGTTACCAATCTTGAAGTTTTCCAAGCAGGTGGACACCCGTCAATTGCCCTCACGCAGGACTTTACAAGCTTCATCGGCGGTCTGGGCGGTTCTGGCTGCACGTTCATCGTTCCTATTATCCTAATTATGTTTATGCGTTCCAAGCAGCTTAAAGCCATGGGCAAGGCATCGATTATCCCGGTGATTTTTGGAGTTAACGAGCCCGTTCTCTTCGGTATGCCGATTGTTCTCAATCCCTATATGTTCGTGCCCTTCCTAGCGGCTCCTATGGTCAACGCCATAATCGGTAAGTTTTTCATTGACGTAATTGGAATGAACGCCCCCATGTATACCATGCCGTGGGCGCTTCCCGGCCCAATCGGTGCATTTCTCACCACAGGTCTTGATCTACGTTCTCTTGTATTGATTGCAGTGCTGTTGGTCGTTGACTTTGTAATTTACTATCCGTTCTGTAAGGCATACGACCATCAGCTTTGTTTGGAAGAGTCTGCAAAGGAGGCTGCAGGAACCTCGGACGCAGCTGCTATTGCTGCACAAGAAAATGCCGCAAAAGCTATCGAGGCAGTAAAGAGCAAGGCGGAGCAGATCCGCGTGCTTGTTCTTTGCCAGGGTGCCGGCACTTCGACTCTTTTGGCAAATGCTCTCCGCGAAGGTGCCGCTGCTAAGGGTATTGATCTGGTTTCTCAGTCCGGTGCGTACGGAAGCCACTATGAGACGATGGATCAGTACAACGTGATTGTTCTGGCGCCCCAAGCACGCATGTACTATGACGCTATGAAGGCCGATACTGATCGCCTTGGAATTAAACTGCTCACCACAAGGGGCAAGCAGTATATCGATCTTACCAACGATCCCGAAGGTGCAATTGACTGGATCGTTCAGGAGCTGGCCAAATAGTGGATGCACTTCGTCGTTGATTCGTCGGTGTATAATACGGCCCCGCAGTTTATTGAGCTGCGGGGCCGTATTTCGTTGAGTGTCTAATTGAGACAATGAGTGCAACCGTCGTGAGATCGCATTGGCGCTCTCCGAATCACCGACAAACTGCCTTCCATCTATGTGACCAATTCGCTCTCGGTGTTTAACCTGCTCGAGACGCGCGAAGACTGCGACCTGTGCCTGGTAGGCGGCATGTACCGTCGCCGCACCGCCGCCTTTGTGGGACCCACGGCCGAGGATACCCTGCGTGCGCTGGGCATTGACGCGGCGTTTATCGGTGCCAACGGCATCTTGGACGGTGACGTATCTACGTCCAATATGGACGAGGGCCGTATCCAGCAGCTCGCCTTTAGCAAGGCCGATACGCGCTATCTGATTGCCGACTCCAGCAGGATCGGCAGGCGATACTTCTGCCCCCCCTGCCGGCGCAGGGGTACCGCTTTAAAATGACGCGTAAATGACTTTGGGCAACAAGGATGAGGCTATTCTGGGATATGACTAGACTCCGTATTTCGTTTTTATGCCCCTTGAGAATGAATCGTAGTCTTCATAGAGCCCCTCTCTGCTTTCATCCTCGGCGTGGTTTACACGTTCAAGGAGCTTATCCTTTGGAGTCTCTTTTGTTATTGCGGCCTCGCTATCGGGTATTGTGGATTGCAAGAATAGTTCTAGAGCATGGACGTCTTTGAGTATGTAGCCCGTCGAACGACCCGCTCCTGTTTTTTCGATCGCGCTGCAACTAACAAGCTGACCGAGGGTTCGTTTAACGGTTACCTCGCTGATATCGGGGCAGTTGGACCGGATGTCGGATTTCTTAATGACGCCGAGTCTCTGTTGAAATAGAACAGCGATGCGCGCTTGCTTCGACATGGGACGAGTGCTTGATTCAATTAAGGTACGCTGCTCGAGCTGTCGGTAGGCGACCAGGGTTGTTCCGAGCATGAAACGGATAAAGGGTACTTCGGTGTTTTGATTTTCATTCCATCCAGTGGAGCTTGCAGCGAGGGCGTTGTAGTAAAGCGCTTTGTTGTCTTCAATAAGTCGTTCGATGCTGATGTAACGCGCAACGTCGTATCTGGTCTTTTCGAGCAGCAGCGTTGTAAGGAGCCGGCTCATCCTGCCATTGCCATCGTTGAAGGGATGAATGCTAACAAAATCGAAGATAAAGCGGAGCGATATAAGGAGGGGATCGCAAACTTGGCGAGATAAAGCATCGTTGAGGGACTGGCAGGCTTCTTTAATAAGTCCCGGGGTTGCTAGAGCCGAAGGGGGCCTAAAGCACACAAATCGATTACCTTGATCGTCAATGGAGACGATTTCGTTATCGCCATCTTTCCAATGGCCTCCATACGAGATTGCCGTGTGCGCCATGAGGTCACGATGCAACTGCAGAATGACCGATGGCGTTACGGGAATGGAATCGTGTTGCTCGTGAATAAGCGACAGCACATCTCGGTATCCAGCGATTTCTTCCTCTGCGCGGGAGCTTGGCTTGGCGGAATACGCCATGATCGCTTTGAGTCTTTTTTGGGTGGTAACAATTCCTTCAAGTCCGTTGGAGGATCGGGTGCTTTGGATCTTAGCCTCCTCCATTAGGGACGATAGAAGCTCGGGTTTGACTTGACTCAGAGCAAGCTGACGGCCTTTATGCTCGCGTATCGAGAGGAGGAGGTTGGTGATTGGAGTTGCTTCGAGTTCCGCTGGGACTGTGGTGTAATCGAACTGGCGCATGCGGCTCCTTTCGGTATCACGAACATACTTTCGATATCATAATATCATTAAATGATACCGAAAGTATGTTCGTGATACCGAAAACTGGAAACCATAGTTCATAACTGCTTGGAAAGTTCGGATTTGACTATCTTATTGTCTCGATCTGTAACAGGTAGACGGTCGAAAGTGAGCTATGTGTTACAGATCTAGATATTTCTGCTCGGGCGTTCTGTTTGTCTCGATCTGTAACAGCTGGGACCAAAAAACTCGGCTAGATGTTACAGATCGAGAAAAACGACCTGCACGGGCCGAACCAAAACAAAAAGGCCGCATGCGATCCCGTGGAGGGACTCACATGCGGCCGACAGGGGGTATGTGGCTGAAACTAGGCCATGAGCAGGCCGGTCTCCGCGACGTTCTTGTACCAGTACGCGCTTGCCTTGGGATAGCGAGCCTGGGTCTCGAAGTCGATGTAGAACAGGCCGTAACGTTTGTTGTAGCCGTTGGTCCAAGAGAACTGGTCCTGCAGCGACCACACAAAGTAGCCGTCGACGTTCACGCCGCCGTCGATCGCCTTGAGGATCCACGCGAGATGCTGGCGCATGTAGTCGATACGAGGGGCGTCGTCGATAAAGCCGTCCTCAAAGTCGTCCTTATAGCCCATGCCGTTCTCGGTGATGTAGATCTTCTTGTAGTTGGGGTAATCGTTCTTAATGCGCAGCAGCAGGTCGTACAGGCCCTCGGGATAGATGATCCAGTCCCAATCGGTGGTGGGAACGCCTTCGCGCACGCATGCCTCGCCAACGCCCTTGAGGAACCAACGCGAGGAGCCCTTGTCGCCGGTGCCATTGTGGTTGATGTCGTTTTCGCCCTCGGCGGCACGCAGGAACTGGCACTTGTACGTGTTGACGCCCAGGCAATCGTTGTAGGGGAGCGCGGCGGTCAGCGCGGCGATGTCCTCGTCGCGAACGTCGAGCTCGCCGCCGGCGATATGGGCCAGCTTGGTCGCAGCGTCCATGGTGTCGGCTGCATAGTGGCCGCGGAAGGTGGCGTCGAGTACCCAGCGGTTGTTGATGACGTCGGCCATGCGGGCGGCCTCGCAGTCGGCGGCGCTGTTGGGATCGAGGGGATACTTGGGCTCCAGGTTCTGGACAATGCCGATCTCGCCCTCAAAGCCGCCCTCATGGAAGGCGACGACAGCCTTGGCGTGGGCCACCATCATGTTGTGCATGAGCTGGAAGGCCTTGTCCAGGCGATACTTCTCGCCGTGCGGCCAGTTACCAACGATAAAGCTGCCCTCGGCGGTCGCGGGAATCTCGTTAAAGGTAAACCAGTGCTTGACCTCAGTGAACTCGGCAAAGCAGAACTTGGCGTACTCGACAAAGGCGTCGATCGTCGTGCGCGTCAGGAAGCCCTCGCCGCCATTCTGGTAAAAGGCCTCGGGCGTATCAAAGTGATCGAGCGTGACATAGGGGATAACGCCGGCTTTATTGCAGGTGGCAAAGAGCTCGTGATAGAAGGCGACGCCCTCAGGGTTCATCTCGCCAGTGCCGTTGGGGAAGATACGGCTCCAAGCGATGGAGACGCGGATACCGTTGATGCCGAAGCGCTGGCACAGGTCGATATCGACCGGGTACTTGTTGTAGAAATCGCTTGCGGGATCGGGGGAGAAGCGACCCTGAGCTGCCAGGAAATCGTCCCAGGGCACTTTGCCCTTGCCGTGCGTGCGGGTCTCGCCCTCAACCTGGTAAGCGGCGGTGGCGCCGCCAAACACAAAGCCGTCGGGGAACTGCATGGGGTTGGTCATGAGTCATCCTTTCTGTGGGATACGAATAGGGAGAGGTGCCCGAACTGGGGATCCGGGCACCAACAGAGGGAGGAACTAGTCGAGGTTCTCGCGGAGCCACTTGATGGCGCCGGCGGGGTCGCGAGTAAGGTCGATATATTCCTTACCGCGCGGAGCGAGCAGCTTAATGCCCAGGCGATCGGTGTCGGCCTTCATATCGTTGTAGTAGCTACGGACCTGCGGGGCAAGCACGATAACGTCGTACTGATCCATGATGGCAGTGTGCTGACCATAGGCGCCTGCGGAGGAAGCGATGTTCTCTCCGGTCTGCGCGGCACCTTCCTTGATGGCGTTGGCAAGCATGGCAGAGGTGCCGGCGCCGGCGCACAGGACGAGGACCTTCAGGCCATCGACGTCCTTCTTAGCGGATACGTCGGCGGCGGGCTCGGGCTGATCGGCGACAGGCTTGCTGTCGGCGGCAGCGGCGGTCGGCTCGACGGAAGCGGTAGCCTGCTCGACAGCGGGCACAGGGGCGTTGGCGGCGATGGAAGCGGCGCTATTGGACTCAAGACCCAGCTCGGCGGCGCGCTCGGCCTCCTGGTCGCAGAGCAGCTTATCGTATGCCTTCAAGAACGGCAGGTAGATGATGGCGTCCAGCAAGATAATGATCGCGACAAACACCAGGGCGATAAGCTGGAAGTTCGTGGTGATGAAGATGCCGATGGGGGCAGGGGTGGCCCAAGGCACCACGAAGGAGAAGCCGTTCATGCCCACGTTATCGATAAAGAACTTGGCAACACTCACGTTGACGCAGCCGGCGGCAACAAAGGGGACGAGCATGTAGGGGTTAAGGATCATCGGCGCGCCAAAGAGCAGCGGTTCGTTGACGGCGAAGGCCACAGGAACAATCGAGGCCTTACCGACGGCTTTGAGCTGCTTGGATTTCATAAAGAGAATCAGCAGAAGCGGCACGATGAACGTGGCGCCGGTGCCGCCGAACTCACCCACGAGCGACATGTTAAAGGTGAGGGAATGGGCGGGGTGACCACCGGCCAGCAGAACCTGCAGGTTCTCGGCCTGGTTGGCAAGACGGATGGGGTCGATGCCCGGCTGGACGATCGAGGGGCCGTGGACGCCGATGAACCAGAAGAACGCGGTGGCTGCCTGGATAAGGATAAGGCCAGGATAGGTTTCTGCAGCGGTGAAGAGCGGGGAGAGCAGTTTGATAAGCAGCTCGGAGAACGGAACGCCCATGAGGTTGCGCACGACGACATCGATGATGCCGCAGATAATGACGGCGCCGCCAAAGGGGATGATGTCGCGGAAGTTCTGAGCGATGGCGCCCGGGACCTCCTTGGGCAGCATAATGGTCAGATCGCGCGAGACGCAGAATTTATAGACCCACACGGTAATGAACGCGGCGATGTAGGCCGAGAACAGACCGCGCGTGCCCATGCTGGTGCAATCGAAGACCGAAAGTTCGGAGCCGTTGAACTTGGTGGTGAACTGCGTGACTGCGAGCAGCAGCATGCTGCACTGGGCGGCCACCATGGTGGAACCGTCGTTGAGCACTTTGCCGGCGGGCATGCGACGGTTCATGGATGCCGTGAAGTTCTTGGCGGTGGTGCCGGCAACCATGATGCCCATGACACCCATGGTGAAGTTGTAGAGCTTGTTGCACCAGTCGATGAGCGGCTGGGGCAGCGTGACGCCAACGACGCCGGGGAGCGTGGCGATGAGCAGGAAAATCGAAGAGGTGAGGACGATGGGCATGCACCCAAGGAATCCGTCCTTAATGGCCTGGAGGTAGATGTTCCTCGAGATCTTCTCAAAGAACGGTTGATGCTTCTCGAGCATCTTTACGATGGCGTCCATAGAGCTCCTTTGCTGCTTGATGCGCGATGCATGTGGATGGAACTGGTCGTCGATGGATGGTCAGGACTGCCCGGAAACCTTCCTGCGTAAGGAAGGTGTTTGAAAATGACAACGTTGTCATTTCGTTAATGACAACGTAAGACTTTTTTGGAAGAGCAACAAGGATATACGGGTGAGTGGTCGATATTATCCGGTAAACGGTTGATTTGAAAATTGAGCAGGTAGTGTATGCTAGAACGCAGAAAGCATGCGACATGAAGCCGATGGGAGAAATAGTGGCAACGTTGGACAAGAAAAACGTCTCAATGAACGATGTGGCTGTTGCCGCAGGTGTCTCCCTTAAGACGGTGTCTCGTGTGATCAACGAACCCGATAGCGTACGCGAGTCGACGCGCGATAAAGTCCATGCCGCCATGGAGGCGCTTGGATTCCGCACCAACTTTGCCGCACGCTCGCTCAAGTTGGGACGCTACGGGTGCATCGGCGTGGTGCTGTTTCACTTGTCAGGCGGTGCCGTGGACATGATTGACGGTATCGCCGATGCCGCCGAGGAACGCGGCTTTGCGCTCACGATGATTAAGAAGCGCGCAGGGGAGAAGATGACCCTTGCCGATGCGGCGCGCAGGATGTCGCAGCTGCCTGTTGATGGCATGATCTTCAACCTGCGTCAGATGGTCGATGACTTTGATACCTTTGAGGCGCCGAAAGACCTCAAGACGGTGATTATCACACCGATGGAGCATCCTACCTGCTCTACCGTCAGTGACGATCAAGAGGGTGGTGCGCGCATGGCGTGCGAGTACTTCTTGGATCATGGTCACAAGAACGTGTACTTCGTCTCTGGTAAGAAAGAGTCGCTGTCGAGCCAGTGCCGTATGAAAGGTTGGCGTGCGGCACTCGAGGCACGTGGTATTGAGCCGCCCGAGCCTCTGCAAGGCGATTGGAATGCGGATAGTGGCTATGCCGCGGGCCTTGTGCTTGCCGATAAACCCGATTGTACGGCGGTCCTCGCTGCTAACGACTGCATGGCAAACGGCGTGATGATGGCCCTACGTGACAAAGGGCTCAGCGTGCCCGACGACGTGTCAGTGATCGGCTTCGACGATGAGCTCTACAAGACGATTCCCAACTCGATTCTGACGTCGGTGAAGTTTCGCCACCGCGAGCTGGGCATCCGTGCGCTTAACGAGGTCGTCGCAGGTCTGGAAGCCCCGAGCTCCAGAAGCCGTACGCTCGTCTCGGGCGTGTTGGTCGAGCGCGCGAGCGTGCGGGATCTGCGGGCGTAGGCGTGCTCGGCCTGTTCATCTAAATCTGTAACAGGTAGGGCCCAAAAACTCGGCTAGATGTTACAGATTTAGACAATTCGGCCCGGCTTATTCCGTTTGTCTCGATCTGTAACAGTTAGGGGTGAAATGACCAGCCAGATGTTACAGATCTAGATTGATTGGATTTGCCCATCTGTTTGTCTCGATCTGTAACATCTAAGCGGTCAAAAGCGGTCTACATGTTACAGATTGAGATTTTCGGCTTGGCCTGTGCGTTCATCTCGATCTGTAACAGCTGGGACCGAAAAACTCGGATAGATGTTACAGATCGAGATGAACAGGAGGACGGGTGCGGTCTAAACAAAATGGCCCGCGCATCACACATCGATGCGCGGGCCATTATTTTCTGCGAGCGGCAGGTGGCGTCAGCGTATTATGCCTCGAGGTTTTCCTCGATCCAGGCGACGGCACCCTTGGGATCCTTAGTGAGGTCGATGTACTGTTTGCCCTTGGGCGACAGCAGCGTGATGCCCAGGCGGTCGGTGTCGGCCTTCATCTCGTTGTAATAGGTGCGAACCTGCGGAGCCAGGACGATGACGTTGTACTGGTCCATGATGGCGTAGTGGCTGCCGTAGGCACCGGCGTTGGCGGTAATGTCGATGCCCAGCTCGTCGGCGCCTTCCTTAAGCGCGTTGGCGAGCAGTGCAGAGGTGCCGGCGCCAGCGCACAGAACCAGAACCCTCAGATCCTTGCCCTTAAGGGCGGACGGAGCTGCGGAGGCCTCAGTGGCAGAAGCGGTCTCGACAACGGGAGCCTCAACGGCGGGGGCGGCAGCGGTCTTGACGGCCTTGGTCTCCTCGGCCTCTTCTTCGGCCAGAGTCTCGGCCTCCTGCTTGCACAGGACGTTGTCGTAGGCCTTGCAGAACGGGTAGTAGATCAAGAAGTCAACGACCAGCAGGACGACAACCAGGACCAGAGAAATCGGCTGGAAGTTGGTGTCGATGAAGGTGCCGATCGGTCCGGGGAGTGCCCACGGCATGGCATAGATAAAGCCGTTCATGCCCAAAAAGTCGATGAAGAACTTACCAATGAGGACGTTGGCCACGGGGGCAAACAGGAACGGGATCAGGAAGTACGGGTTGAGGATGATGGGCGCGGCGAACAGCAGCGGCTCGTTGACGGCGAACATCACGGGTACGACAGAGGCTTTGCCGACGGCCTTGAGCTGCTTGGAGCGCATAAAGAGCAGGAAGATGATCGGGACAATGAACGTGGCGCCGGTGCCGCCGAGTTCGCCGATGTAGTTACCGAAGTTCTCGGTCAGGGCGAGGGCGGGGTGACCGCCGGCCTGCAGCGTGGCGAGGTTGGTGGTGATGTTGCCAAACAGCGCAGCGTTGAGGGCAGGCTTAACGACCGAGGGGCCGTGGATGCCCATGAACCAGAACAGCGGGATCATGAACCAGATGAGGGCGAGGCCGGCGTAGGAATCGGCGGCGGCGAACAGCGGGCTCACCAGCGTGGAGATGACGTTGGCAAACGGGACGGCCAAGCAGGTGCGGCAGATAACGTCGATGACGGCGACAAACAGGATGGAGAAGCTGAAGGCGAAGATGTCGCGGAAGTTCTGGGCGATGGCGCCGGGGACTTCTTTGGGCAGCTTGATGGTGATGTCGCGCTTAATGCAGAAGGCATAGATGTTGACCGTGGCAAATGCGGCGACAAAGGAGCTCAGCAGGCCCTTGGTGCCCATGTTGTCGGTAAAGAACACCGAGACATCGGCGCCGTCGATCTTGGCACTCGTCTGGGTAACGGCCAAGATGAGCATAGCGCACATGGCGGCGACCATGGTGCTCGTGGCGTTGATGGCCTTGCCGGCAGGCATGCGGCGGTTCTTGGAGCCGGTCAGCGCGCTTGCGGTGGTGCCGGCGACCATGATGCCCACGACGCCCATCGTGAAGTTGTAAACCTTGTTGCAGAAGTTCACGACGTCGACGTTCCACCAGTCGGGCAGCGTAAAGCCGCCGACCGTGGCGACAACGCCCGGCAGGGTCGAAATAAGCAGGAAGACAGAAGAAGACAGGATGATGGGCATTGCTGCCAAAAAGCCGTCTTTAATGGCCTGAAGGTAGATGTTCTTAGAGACCTTGTCGAAGTACGGCTGACCTTTCTCCAAGAACTTAACGATCGATTCCATAGTTCACGCTCCTCTTTGCATGAAATCTTAATGGCATGGACGTTGAAAACCTATATGGTCTCCCGCTTGCTAAAAGCCCGGGTGCAGGCGGGGTCGGTCCCAGAGAGAGGGGAGCGGCTGGGTTTGTATCGCATAGGGCCGCTCCTTTCTCGGGGGAAAGCGAGGCGATGCGCTACTGCGCGTCCGCCATAGTGTCGGCGAGCTCCTTGTACCAGAGTGCCGACTGCTTGATGTAGCGTTTTTGCGTGTCGAAGTCGATGTAGAACAGGCCGTAGCGCTTGTCATAGCCATTGGCCCACGAGAACTGGTCCTGCAGGCTCCAGATAAAGTAGCCCTGGACGTCGACGCCCTCGGCGCGCGCCTGGAGCACCTTCTCCATGTGCTGGTCGACAAAGTCGATGCGCTCGGGATCGGCGACGATGCCGTTTGCGTCGGGCTCGGGGTCCTTGTGGCCCAGGCCGTTTTCGGTGATATAGATGACGGGGAGGTTGGGATAGGTGGCGCTGATGTGCTTGAGCGTGTCGTAGAGGCCTTGCGGGTAGATGAGCCAATCCCAGTCGGTGGTGGGGATACCCGGCATATCGACCTGCTGCCCGACGCCCTTAAACTTAAAGCACGAGGTGCCCTTGTCACCGGTGCCGTTAAAGCTGTTGGTGGACTCGCCATCGTAGGCGGCGATAAACGTCGACTGATAGTAGTTGAGGCCGAACATATCGTTGCGGGGCGCCGCCTTGGCGAGCTCCTCCATGTCGCCGTCCTCAACCGTAAGTGTGGCGTTGTTGGCGCGCAGAATCTCGTTGATGAGTGAGAGGGTGTGCGCGGAGTAGTGACCCAGGAAGGCGCCGTCCATGATGAAGTCGGTGTAGAAGGCGTTGTACAGGTCGGCGGCGTGCTGGTCGGCGGGCGAGTCGGTGGCGGGATATGCCGGCGTCAGGACGTTGACCATGCCAATGCGGCCGCCCAGGTGCTCGGTCTCGTCCAGATCCTTATACAGGTTGACGGCGCGGGCGTGGGCAACGAGCTCGTTGTGCTGGCTCTGGATGCCGCTCGTCACATCAAAGTGATGGTTGGGCGGGAAGTTGCCTTGGATGTATTGGGAGTGCGAGAGGCTGATGAGCTCGTTGATGGTGAACCAATTCTTGACCTCGCGGAACTCACGGAAGCAGAACTCGGCATAGCGCACATAGGCGTCGACGGTCTTGCGGTTGAGCCAGTCGCCCTGGTTGAACAGGGCGGCGGGGGAGTCAAAGTGATGCAGGGACACATAGGGCTCGACGCCATACTTTTTGCAGCAGGCGAACAACTCGTGGTAGTGCTTAACGCCCTCGGCGAGGGGCTCGGCATCGTCGCCGTTAGGGAAGATGCGGGTCCAGGCGATGGACACACGGATGGCGTTGAGTCCATGCTCGGCAGAAAGGCGGATATCCTCCTCGTAGCGGTTGTAGAAATCACTGGCCGGGTCGGGCAAAAAGCGACCCTGGGCGACAAGGTAATCGTCCCACATGGTCTTACCCTTGCCTGCCACCTTCGTGGAACCTTCCGTTTGGTACGCGGCGGTTGCGGCGCCCCAAACAAAGCCCTTCGGCAGCTGCTGTACGCGGTTTAGCAAAGACATATGCATACACCCTCTCGTCTCGCTGTTCGATATTGTGCGTTTGCGCTCAGGAGGCTCCCTGGTTAGCGTTCAGCGGTGAAAAAGCCCGATAAACACTATCTTAAAATGATTAGAACCAAAATGAGCACGTGAACATTTAACAATGAGCACGTTAACATCCGGCTGGGATGTATAGAAACAAAACAACTTCAAACAGCCGCGAACGGTTGTATTTGTTCGGTAAGCGGTTTTGATTGACAGAAGTTTTCATGTTGTGGTATATGGCTCGGGTATCATGAGCACGTTATCAATGTATGTACGATGCGCCATGGGCGCGGGGAATAGTTGGGAAGCAGGTTGGCGTGGAAGGCATGGCTCAGCAGACAAGGAATGGTCGTTCGGCGAGCGCGGCAGAGGTTGCGGCGCTCGCTGGCGTGAGCCGCCAGACTGTGTCTCGCGTGGTCAACGGTATGCCCAACGTGACGGAAAAGACGCGCAAGCGTGTGCTGGCCGCCATGGAAGAGCTGGGCTTTCGTCCCAATTTTGCTGGAACGGCGTTGCGCGGCGGGTCGTATCGTTCTATTGGCCTGTGCATGTACAACATCACACGTGTCGGTAACCTGGCGACGCTCGAGGGTATCATGCAAGCGGCGCGCGAGCACGATTTTGCCGTCACTATGATCGAGATGGGCGGCGACAAGCCCTATGCACTTGCTGATGCCTCGCGCCGCATGGTCGAGCGACCCGTCGACGGCATGATTCTCAACATGAACCGCATGGCTCCCGATTTTGAGGAGTTTGTTCCCCAGCCGGGAGTGCGAACGGTCATCCTGTCCATGTATGCGCATCCGCGCTGCACGACGATCGACTCCGACCAGTATGGTTCGTGCGAGCTGTTGACCAATTATCTGCTGGAACATGGCCACTCGAATATGCGGTTTGTGGCGGGTCCGGAAAACTCGATTTCCTCGCGTTTTCGTGAGGCCGGTTGGCGCGATACGCTGGGTCGTGCTCATGTCGATGCCGCTCCGATGCTGCGTGGCGATTGGAGTGCGGACAGTGGGTACGCCATGGGCGAGCGGATTGCGGCCGAGGTGCTTGCCGGCGGGTCGCAGGCGCCGACTGCCGTGCTTGCGGCAAATGACCAGATGGCGCTGGGCGTTATCGCCGCGCTCGAGAACGCGGGCCTGTCCGTGCCCGACGACGTGAGCGTGGTTGGTATCGACGACGCACTCGAGGGACTTGTTCCTCACAATCGGTTGACGACGCTGCGATTTGATTTGCGCGGTGTCGGTAAGCTTGCGTTTGAGGCGGCGATTGGAGAGAACTCGTCTATCGAGGCGATTCATGTGCCGAGTACGCTGGTCGAACGCTCGACTGTTAGGGACATACGGGGTTAGGTTCTACTCCGTTTGTCTCGATCTGTAACAGGTAGACGGTCAAAAGCGGGCTACGTGTTACAGATTTAGATTCTTCGGAAAGAGCAATCCTGTTCGTCTCAATCTGTAGCAGCTGGGACCAAAAAACTCGGCTAGATGTTACAGATCGAGACAAACGGCTTCCGACCTGCACAAAAAGGCCGGGGGCGGCGCGCCGTGTGACGTGCCGCCCCCGGCTGAGAAATGGGGACAGGTTATGTGAGCGGGCAACCCCGCCAGTTACTAGTCCAGACGACGGGTCTCGGCTACATGCTTGTACCAGTATGCGCTTGCCTTGGGTGTGCGCTTCTGGGTCTCAAAGTCAACGTAGAAGAAGCCATAGCGCTTGTTGTATCCGTTGGTCCAGGAGAACTGGTCCTGCAGGCTCCACAGGAAGTAGCCGCCCACGTTGACGCCCGCTTCCATGGCCTTGAGCAGCCAGCGCAGGTGCTGCTCGATGTAGTCGATGCGCGGCTGGTCGTCCACAAAGCCGTCTTTGTAGGGGTCCTTGTAGCCCATGCCGTTCTCGGTAATGAAGATCTGCTTGTAGTTGGGGTAGCGCTGCTTAATGTAGACGAGCAGATCGAACAGACCCTCGGGATAGATGATCCAGTCCCAGTCGGTGGTGGGGATGCCAGGCTTGTTCACGTGCTCGCCAATGCCCTTAACGCGCCAGCGGCCGGTGCCCTTCTCGCCCGTACCGTTGTGGTGCAGGTCGTTCTCGCCATCGTAAGCCTTCAAAAAACGGCACTGGTAGTTGTTAACGCCCAGGTAGTCGTTGTAGAGCGCGGCCTCGCGCATGATTTCCAGATCCTCGTCTAGGATCTCGATGGTGCCACCCGAGACGGCAGCCAGGCGGTTGGCGCACTCGAGGGTGTCGGGCGCGTAGTCGCCGCGGAAGGTGGCGTCGAGCAAGAACTGGTTTTGCAGCACGTGCTCGTTGTTGGCGGCCTTGATGTCGGCGGGGTCGTTCTCGTTGAGCGGATACTTGAACTCCAACGACTGAATGACGCCGATTTTGCCCTTAAAACCGCCGTTATGGAAGGCTAGTACTGCCCTGGCGTGGGCGAGCATCATGTTGTGCTCGCACTGGAAGGCCTCGGCCAGATGCGCCTTGACGCCACCGGGGAAGGTGCCCTCGATGTAGGTGTTGGAGGCGTCGGCCCAAATCTCGTTAAAGGTGAACCAGTAGGTCACCTGGTCGGCGTACTCCTTAAAGCAGAAGGTGGCAAAGTCCACAAAGGCGTCGATGGTCTCGCGGTTGAGGAAGTCGCCCTTCTCAAAGAGGGGAAGCGGCGTATCGAAGTGATGCAGCGTGACAAACGGCTCAACGTGGTGCTTGTGGCACTCGGCGAAGAGATCGTGATAGAACTGCACACCCTCGGGGTTGATTTCGCCGGTGCCGTTGGGGAAGATGCGGCTCCAGGCGATGGAGAGGCGAATGCCGTTGATGCCGAACTCCTCGCACAGCTCCAGATCGACGGGGTACTGGTTGTAGAAGTCCGAAGCGGGATCGGGGGAAAAGCGCCCCTGGGCCTCCAGGAAGTCGTCCCAGGCAACCTTGCCCTTACCGTGAGTGCGGGTCTCGCCCTCTACCTGGTAGGCAGCAGTGGCGCCGCCAAAGACAAAGCCCTCGGGAAACTGCGCAGGCGGGTTAGTGACGCTAGCAGGGTTAACGGACATGATGATCCAATCGTCTAAATCGAAGGGCCAGCCGGTCTTGGATGGTCGGCTGGCCCTGAGCGTTACTTACTTCGAAAGCTGCTCGGAGACGAAGGCGAGAGACTTATCGCCGTTCTGGGAGAGCTCGATGTACTGCTTACCGCGGCAGGCGACGCACTTGTTGCCCACGCGCTCGCAGTCTTTCTGCAGGTCGGCCAGGTAGCTGGCGGCCTGCGGGGCCAGGACGACCAGGTCAAAGTCGGGGAGCATGTCGACGTGGTTGCCATAGGCCTCGGCAGCGGTCTCAAGATTGATGCCGCGCTCCTTGGCAGCCTTGGCCAGTGCGTTGGCGAGCAGGCCCGAGGTACCGCCGCCCTGGCAGAGCACGAGCACGCGCTTGCCGTTGAGGTCGCTGGCGGTCGTTGCCTCGGCAGCGGGTGCTGCAGAAGCGGCGGGGGAGTCGGACTTCACGACCTCGGCAGCAGCGCCGGCGGCAACGCTCTTAGCGTCGGCCTTGCCCTGGAAGGCATCGTTGAGCTTAGCGGCCTTCTCGGCGTTCTTGGCGGCGAGCTCCTCGTCGGAAATCTCGGCCTCCTCTGCGCACTTCTGTGCGTCATAGGCACGGAAGAAGGGGTAGTACAGGGCAAAGTCGACGACCAGGATAAGGGCGAGCATCACAAAGGCGAGCGGCTGGAAACCCAGACCCATGATGGTGCCGATGGGGCCGGGGACGGTCCAAGGCAGGGTGTACATAAAGCCGTTCATGCCCAAGAAGTCGATAAAGACCTTGAGAATCCAGATGTTGGCGATCGGGGCAAAGACAAACGGGACAAAGAAGACGGGGTTGAGCACGATGGGCGCGGCGAACAGCAGCGGCTCGTTGACGGCAAAGCAGACGGGGACGATGGCAGCCTTACCGACGGCGCGCATCTCCTGAGACTTGGCCAGGAAGCAGAACATAAAGACCAGGACGAGCGTGGCGCCGGTGCCGCCCATGCAGACGACGAAGTACTGGGCACCCTGGGTCAGGACAGCGGAAGCGTGCTGACCGGCCTGGAACGCAGCCAGGTTGTCGGTCATGTTGGCAACGAGGGCGGCGGCGATGGCGGGCTCGACGATCGAGGGGCCGTGGACGCCGACGAACCAGAACAGGCTCATGGCGCCGTAGATCACAGCGAGGCCGATGTAGCCGTCGGCAGCGGTGAACAGGGGCTGGAACACCTGGATGACGCCCTGGGCAAAGCAGAAGCCAAAAGCAGCGCGGAAGACGATGTCAAAGACCCAAAAGACGGTGATGCAGACGGAGAAGGGGATGATGTCCTTAAAGGTCTGCGAGATGTTGGGCGGAACCTGCTCGGGCATCTTGACGGTGATGTTGCGCTTGATAAAGAACTTGTAGATGATGCCGGTCACAAACGCAGCGATGAAGGCGGTCAGCAGGCCCTTGGAACCAAGGTAAGTGGTGTTGAAGCCGCTGGCAGCGTCCGTGGCGATCGTGTCGCTCGAAAGGAGCAAGAAGCCGATGATGGCCGCGCACATGCACGAGATAAAGTTGATCTGGTTGTTCTTGGGCAGGTCGCGGTTCTGCGCGTCGGCGAAGTGCTTGGCCGTGGTGGCGGCGCAGGCGATGGCCAGGATGCCCATGGAGTAGTTGTAACACTTCCACAGGGCGTTGTTGATGTCATCAGGCCAGTAGAAACCCCAGATGTTGGGGACCGAGGCTACCAGGCAGAAGATGGACGAGAAGATGATGATGGGGATGACGGAGATAAAGCCGTCGCGGATCGCCTTGAGGTACTTGTTGCGGGCGATCGCGTTGAAAAAGGGCTGGCCTTTTTCGATGGTGGCGATGAGTTGCTCCATGCAATGCTCCTAAGAGTCGGTGGGTTAGCAACGATGGTAGCTTTTGGCGTTCGGTTGCCAAAATGTTGACGTTGCCATTTTGCGACACAAAAAAAGACACGAACCGGTGGTTCCTGTGCCTGCGAACCGTCGATTCCTTATGCGTAAACGTTTGAGCCGCCCGGTGGCTCTGTGTTTGCACAATGGCAACGTTAACATTTGGGTGCCAAAAGCCGTTTGGGGAAGCAAAAATGTCGGTGAACGGTAGGTTTTGGGTGGTGAGCGTATGGTGGGGGAGGCGTTGGATATACTTGAAGGCGTTAAAAATGACTGCGTAGGGTGCCACCAATGGCATCGTCGACATAGAAAGATCGACCTATGGCCGCTGTTAAAAAATCGGTTTCCGTTAAGGATGTGGCGCGTCTCGCGGGCGTCTCGGAGCAGACAGTCTCGCGTACGGTGCACGATTCGCCCAGCGTGCGCCCCGAGACCAAGGAGCGCGTGCGTGCCGCCATGCGCGAGCTGGGGTATCGCCCCAATTTTGCCGGTCGATCGCTGCGCCGCGGCAAGTTTAAGACCGTCGGCGTCGCCATGTTCAACATTACTGGCACCGGCAACCTCGACCGTATGGAGGGTTTTGCCGCCGCCGCCGACAAACACGGCTACGCCATCACCCTCACTAAAGTAGATGGGCATCCGTATACCCTCGAGAGCGCATCGTCGCGTATGAGCGCACTGCCGGTGGACGGTATGGTCGTGATTATGAACCGCATGCCGGCAGACTTTGGCACCTTCGAGCCGCTGCCCGGTATGCAGACGGTGCTCGTTACCATGCTGGAGCACCCGCTGTGCTCGACGGTCGATAACGACCAGTTCGATTGCTCGCGCCAGGTGGTCGAGTACTTGCTGGAGCAGGGGCACAAGACCGTGCACTTTATCTCGTGTCCCGAGCGCTCGCTTTCGGGCATGCGGCGCGAGGAGGGCTGGCGTGAGACATTGCGTGCGCATGGTATTGAGCCGCCGCGACTCGTCCGTGGCGATTGGACGGCACAGAGCGGATATGCCGCCGGCCAGGTGCTTGCGGATGATCCGACCTGCACGGCCATTTATGCCTCCAACGATGCCATGGCCTACGGCTGCATTCGCGGACTCGAGTCGCGCGGAAAGCGCGTGCCCGAGGACGTGAGTGTGGTGGGTGTTGATGACAGCCTGGGCGATATCGTGCCCGACCGTCGCCTGACTACGGTGCGTTTTGATAACAAGCGCGTTGGCATGTGGGCGGTCGATAAGATTGCCGGCGCCGAGGGCGTCGCACCTAGCGTGGAGCACATGCTGATCCCCGGCGTGCTCATCGAGGGCGATACGGTACGCGGTCTGCGCTAAGGTGCGGACCTGTTTGGGTCGAGCTTCTTTGTGTTTGATATTGTTCGAAATGGTTTAAAAACCGTTCACGGGTGAAAATCGACCGTTCATAGCCTGATATTGCGTTTTGGATTGTTCTTTTTTGTTTGAATGTTAATGTTTCTGACATACACAACGCAGCGCGTATGCCCGGACGCGATGCTCTCCATTGGTTCATGTGTGAAAGGAACGCAATATGGCAACCAAAGAAGAAATCTCGATGGTTGGATTCGAGATCGTCGCATACGCGGGTGACGCCCAGACCGACCTGCTCGCTGCACTCGATGCCGCCCGCGAGGGTGACTTTGAGAAGGCCGAGCAGCTGCACAAGGATGCCAGCGACGCGCTCATCGGCGCTCACGACACGCAGACCAAGCTGCTTTCGCAGGAGGCCGGCGGCGGCGAGATGGAGATGACCTTCATCATGGCCCACGCTCAGGACACCCTGATGACCACCATGATTCTGGAGAAGCAGACCCGCTTTACCATCGATGCCTACAAGCGCATCGCCGAGCTCGAGGCTAAGCTCGCCTAACGAGCCCTCACAACCAAGTCCCCTTCCATAAGCCCTGCCGCTATCCGCAGCAGGGCTTTTTCTGTCCTCCTCCAAGTTGCGGTGAAATAGGGACTGAATAGGGGCTGGCGGGCGCAAAACAATCCCTAATCCACCGCAACTCATCCCGAGATAGTCATTGGGGACAGTCTTGGTGCGCTCCGTTCGTCCTCCCGTTCGATTTATGCTCGGTGGGTATACTTCCTTTCGCATTAAACGCCGGACTGAGGAGGTATCCAAATGCCGGATAACGGGTCAATACAAAAAAGAGGCGCGCACGAGATGGCTCATGGGCGTCCTGTCCAGATAACCGAGCACACGACGGTAACAGAGTTGCAGCCCAGCCTGTCCGATGTCGTGTGCGCAAACAAAAAGCTGCAGATCGGTATCATCGTTGCGCTCGTGGTGCTGGCGTTGCTGTCGGGCTTTGTAGCGCGACCGCATTTCGCCGATACCAAAACTTGGGACTCTACCATCGAGGTCATCGATCAAAAGAAAGGTAACGTATTGGCGCTCACGACCTCGTGCGTGGCGCTGTCTGCGGGCATTACCGCGCTGCCTGGTGATACGGGAACGCCGGTCGCCGAGCAGCTCGCACAGCTTTCAGGCAACCTTGGTATCGTGCTTGCCGTGCTATACCTAGAGAAATATCTGCTGACTATTTTGTGGTCGGTTGGCTTGGGCATCTTAATCCCGTTTGCGTTGGTGCTCTTTGCGGTGTCGCTCGGCATTCACGGGCGCTGGAGTACGAGCGCCGTCCTGCGCCGTGTGGCGACACGCGTGCTGGTGGTTGCCGTGATCGGCATGGCGCTCGTACCCGCGAGCGTATGGGTGTCGCAGAAGGTCGATGAAACGTATCGCGTAAGTATTGAGAAAGCTGAGCAAAAGGCTGCGGACGCAGCCGACACCACGGACAAGTCAGCCGAGACCAGCTCAAAATCGAACAAGAAAAAATCCGAGGCCACGGAGTCCAAAAACGTGCTCGAGCAGTTGACCGATGGGGCATCGAGCCTTGTTACGTCGGTAACCAGTGGTGCCAAGCAGATGACCGACGAGATCGTGCAGCAGGTGACCGACCTCATCGAAGGCGTCATCGTAATGATCGTGACCTCGTGTGTGATTCCTCTACTGGTGCTCGCGGCGTTCCTATGGCTAGGACACGTGCTGCTGGGGATCGATATCTCCGGTCCCGCGAACTATCTGACGGGTCGTTTCTTGAGCGGTCCGTCCAAACATGCCAAGAAGAGCGGGCAGTCTGAGTAGGCGGCAAAGCGATCTTTGGAAGATCAACCGTGAGAAGGGCGGTCGAGACACGTTCTCGGCCGCCCTTTTGTTTGTTGAACACATGGTCGCTACGTCCGCGCCCGGTCCAAACGGTCAGCAATCATCTGTGAACGGTATTTGTTCAAAAAAGAACAAAGATAAACAAATAGTTGTTGCAGTTACTGTTCGAATGTGTTCAAATAAACATGAACAGTGAAGAACCGCACATTCAGATGCCCGGACCTGAATGCGATTCAACACTTCCAAACAGAAACTACGCACCTGCGTATCTCTCAAGGAGGATGTCATGAGGGTTGTAATCGCTTCCGATGCCGACGGTATGTCGATGAAGGAGTCCATCAAGGAGATGCTCATCGCCGACGGTCACGAGGTCGTCGACTATTCCGAGACCCCTGCCGCGGACTTTGTCGATTCCGCGACCGCCGTTGCCAAGGACCTGCTGGAGCACAAGGATTCCCAGGGCTTCGCATTCGATAAGTACGGCGTCGGCTCCTATATGGCCGCCGTCAAGATCAAGGGCATGGTCGTCGCCAACATTTCCGACGAGCGTTCCGCTTACATGACCCGCGAGCACAACGGCTCGCGCATGGTCACCATGGGCCCGGGCGTTGTGGGCACCGAGGTCGCTAAGAAGATCGCCCGTGAGTTCCTGCGTGCCCAGTACGCCGGCGGCCGTCACCAGATCCGTGTCGACATGCTCAACAAGATGGCCTAACGAGAGCCACCGAGAACTCGAACTTCTACCTCAACTTGTGAATTCAGACGAAAGGACGTTCTGATGAAGAAGACCATCGCAATCGGTTGCGACCATATCGTTACGGACGAGAAGATCTATCTGGCCGACCGCCTGGAGCAGGCTGGCTACAAGGTGCTCGACTGCGGCACCTACAGCCACACCCGTACGCACTATCCCATCTACGGCAAGGCCGTGGGCGAGGCTGTTGCCAGCGGCAAGGCCGACTTTGGTGTGGCCCTGTGCGGCACCGGCATCGGCATCACCAACGCCGTCAACAAGGTCCCCGGCGCTCGCTGCGCCCTGGTCCGCGACATGACCTCTGCCCTGTATGCCCGTCGCGAGCTCAACGCCAACATCGTGGGCTTTGGTGGCAAGATCACCGGCGAGTTCCTGATGGCCGATATCATGCTTGCCTTCCTGGAGGAGCCCTACGAGAAGACTCCCGAGCACGACGCCCTGATCGCCAAGATCGACGCCTGCAATAAGGCCGACGCCGAGGCTCAGGCTGCCCCGCACTTCTTTGACGAGTTCCTCGAGAAGTGGGACCGCGGCGAATACCATGATTAGCGGGTATCCGGCGTAATTAACTAGTCCGTTGACGGCTCGCGTTTCTGTGAGGGGGCGCGGGCCGGTTTTCTAAACAGGAGTTCAACATGATTCTGACCGTTACCATGAACCCGTCGATTGATACGCGCTATCAGCTCGACAAGCTGATCATCGACGACGTGAATCGCGTGACGCCCGAAAAGACCGCTGGTGGCAAGGGCCTCAACGTGAGTCGCGTGCTGCTGCAGCTGGGTGACGATGTGCTCGCGACTGGTCTGCTCGGCGGCCACATGGGTGCCTATATGGCCGAGCTTATGGATGCCGATGGCGTCAAGAACGACTTTGTGCCCATCGCCGGTGAGACGCGCATTTGCCTGAATATTCTGCACGAGGGTAATCAGACCGAGCTGCTGGAGAGCGGCCCGCAGATCGCCCCGGCCGAGCTCGAGGCCTTTACGGCCAAGTTCGCCGAGCTTGCAGCGAAGGCGGACGTTGTGACGCTTTCGGGCTCGCTGCCGCGCGGCGTCGATGCCGGCTACTATGCCGAGCTCGTCAAGATCGCCGAGAAGGCGGGCGCCAAGGTGCTGCTCGACACCTCGGGTGCATCGCTGGAGGCCGCGCTGGAGTCCGACGCTAAGCCTGAGCTCGTAAAGCCCAACCTGACCGAGATTAACGGCCTGCTGGGTACGTCCTTTACGACCGATGATGTCGATGCCCTGCGCGAGGCGCTTGCCGCCGATGACCGCTTTGCCGGTATCCCCTGGGTTGTCGTTTCGATGGGCGCTGCCGGCTCGGTGGGCTTCCATGAGGGCCGCGCGTTCCGCGCCAAGACGCCCGCGATTGCGGCTGTGAACGCGACGGGTTCCGGTGACTCGACCATCGCCGGTTTTGCGCATGCCATTGCTGCTGGTGCCGACGACGTCACCGTGCTCAAGACCGCCAATACCTGCGGCAAGCTCAACGCCATGGATCCCAAGACCGGTCACCTGGTCATGGACCGCTGGGACGAGATCTACAACAGCGTTGAGGTGACCGAACTTTAAGGTTACGCGGTTTTACCAAACCGCGTAACGGGCCGACGCTGCGCGGGCCGCATTTGGACAATCTGACGTTCAACTTCAAGGGCGCGACCAGAAGGTCAGCGCCCTTTCGTTTCACGTCACCTTGTCTCAAATGCGGCCCGCTCGCTGCCGTTGCCAAAACATCGGCGTCGCCTTGCTTCGGGAATGCGGCAGATAGAGACGTTCCTTTTTTGCCGGCAGTTTGGGACACTCCTTACGGGGCACCCCCTCCACAGCGCCTATGCCAGCTTGTCGATTTGCCCAATCTCCCAGAGCGGAATATTGACGAGCGTGCCTTCGTCTCTATATGCCGCTAACGATGTTCTCACGCAGCGCTCGAGCTTGAACTTCTCGCAGGCAATCCTCAGGCTCTTTGCTTTGAGATTCTCTGCCGCCTTGACCTCGAGCGGAAGCACGGTCCCCGCATGGTCGATGGCAAAGTCAGTCTCTGCATTGCCGGAGGAGGATGACCAATACGCGGGAGTTTTGCCTTGGAGCAAAAGCTCCTGTGCGACGTATTGCTCGGTCAACGAGCCTTTGAACTCCGTAAAAACAGCGGGCCCGTTCAGAACAATGGCTGGCGTGAGGCCGGAGAGTGCTCCGAGGATGCCGGTGTCGATGCAGAACAGCTTGAAGCCCGAGAGATCCTCGTAGCTTGTGAGCGGTGCTCTTAGGGCGGAAACACGTGGTACCTTATGAACGATTCCATAGTCCATGAGCCACTGGAGGCTTTCCTCAAAATCGCGTGCGCGCGCCCCGGGACGAAGCGCGCCGTAGACGAACTTCTTGTTTTCCTTTGCGAGCTGGCCGGGAAGGGATTTCCAAACCAGCCTCATGCGCTCGACGATGCGGGCTGGCGCATGCTTGCCAAAATCGGATTCATAAGCTTCGATGATTTGCTGCTGAAGCCTGCGGGCCTCGATGAAATCGTGGGAGGCGGCGAAAGCGGAGACAACTTCTGGCATGCCACCGACAACGAGGTATTCCTTGAGCAGGCGCTCGAGCTTTTCGGAAACGTTCGCCAGCAGGTCCATGTCTGCGGCAAGGATGGCATCTGCGAGCGGATCGCCATCGACGGCACGAACGAACTCGACAAACCCCATGGGGCGCATGGTAAGCTGGTCGATCTTGCCGACGGGGAACGACTCGTTTTCGCGTCGGAGCGCGAGCCCCATATAGGAGCCGGCTGCCATGATATGGTATCCCGGCGCCAGCTCGTTGAAGTATTTGAGCGAGGTGATGCCACGCGGTGCCTCTTGGATTTCGTCGAAGATGATGAGCGTGTCTGTCGGCGTTATGGTCTGGCCGCGCAGGAGCTCTATCTGGGAGATGATGCGTTTGGGGTCAAGGCTTCCGTCGAACAGCGAACGTGCGCCCGGTTCGAGCATAAAGTCAAAACGGATGACGTTTTGATACTGCTGGCCTGCGAATTCGTTGAGAAGCCAGGTTTTTCCCGTCTGGCGGGCCCCCTTAAGCAGGAGGGGCTTGCGGTTTGACCTAGATTTCCAAGCGATGAGTTCGTCCATTAGCTGTCGCTGCATACTGCCCCCTAACGATCATGGTTAGTATAAGACTGTCTTGGTCTTTCCATCGAAAAATGTGGGAGTAAACCACGTTTTTCCATCGAAAAATGTGGGAGTAAACCACGTTTTTCCATCGAATAATGTGGGGTTTAAGTCGGCACCTGGGGGCGTTCCTTCTCTGCCGGCAGTTTGGAACACTCCTTGTTTTGGTGCAAATTAGCTACCCTTGCATCAGAAAACGGCGCCCGTCGGCGATGTTGCCGGCGGGCGCCGTTGTCGTGTAGGCGCTATTTGTTAAGTGCGTGCGTTCGAGCTCGCGTGCTACAGCGAGTCGATGAAGCGCTGTTGGGCGGCGCGGCCGGCCTCGTCCCATTTAAAGACGCCGGCGTTGTCGAGCACGTGGCCAAACACCACGCCGACCTCCTCGTGCAGGATGTCGATGGCGTTATCGGCCGTAAGCTCATTGGCACGACGGGTGTAGACGTCCAGGGCCCACGCGGTGTGGCTGCGGCAAAGGTCGTCGCCCTCGAGTGCGGCGGCAAGATCGTAGCTTGCGTCAGCCTTGGCTGCCAGCAGGTGCTCGCGAACGGCACCAAGCTCGGGAACCAAACGCGGCGGTAAAATGGCCAGGCCCATGACCTCGATCAGGCCAATGTTCTCCTTCTTAATGTGGTGGTATTCGGCATGCGGGTGGAAAACGCCCAGCGGATGCTCGTCGGTCGTGATGTTGCAGCGAAGCGCCAGGTAGGCCTCGTAGATCTCGCCGCCGGCGTTGCCGCGGGAGTCGACGCGGCGAATGACGGGCGTCACGGTGTTGTGGGCCACACCGTCAGCCGTGTGTGCGATGATGCCCACAGACTCATCGGTCCACTCGCGCCAGGCGAGGATAATCTTCTCGGCAGCGTCGAGCAGCTGAGCGCGGTCATGCGAGCGCAGGCGCAGCACCGAGAGCGGCCACTGCAGCACGGTACCGCTAACCTGATCAAATCCGGGCACGCTAAACTGCGAGACTTCGGCGGCGTGCATCATGGGGAACTCGTGCGCACCGCCCTGGAAGTGGTCGTGCGAAAGAATCGAGCCGCCCACGATGGGCAGGTCGGCGTTGGAGCCAATAAAGTAGTGCGGGAACAGGTCGACAAAGTCGAGCAGACAGGTCAGACCCTTGCGGTCCACGTGCATCGGGCGATGCTCGGAGCTCATGGCAATGCAGTGCTCGTTAAAATACGCATACGGGCTGTACTGGAAACCCCAGCGCTCGCCGTCGAGCTGGATGGGGATAACGCGCAGATTCTGGCGGGCGGGGTGAGCGCCGCCGTCGGCTGCGGCGGAGCGTCCGGGGTAGCCCTCGTTTTCGATGCAGAGCTGACAGGCGGGATACTTCTCGCCTGTGTTTTTGGCGGCACCGGCCGCGGCAATATCGCGCGGGTCCTTTTCGGGCTTTGACAGGTTGATGGTGATCTCCAGGTCACCCCAGTTGGTGGAAGTGCTCCATTTGATGTTGCGCGCGATGGCGGCGCGGCGCACGTAACCGGCGTCACAGCACAGGCCGTAGAACCAGTCGGTCGCGGCGCGGGGCTCGTTGACGCCCATGCGGCCGTTGAATTCCTCGTTTACAACCGAAGGCCTCGGCATGAGCACGCCCATGATGCGCATGGCGATGCGGTCGCGTCCCGAGGCCGTGTCCTCGGCGGCACCGTTGGCAACGGCGGCCTCGGAAAGTACGGCGAGCGTGCCCTCCAGATCAAAGTCGGGGAGCGTATCGGGGTGCAGAAGCGAAATCTTCTCGGTCTTGAGCGCCCAAGTCATGTCGATCGCGGGGCCCGTGGCGCCAATGCACTCAAGAATGGTGTTGTAGGCCCAGATGCGGTCGTCCTGTCCGATCATCGATCGGTGGATGGCATATTCGATGAGGCCCTGCGCGGCTTCGCGCACGTCGGTCATTACAGCCATGCTGCGTAGGCCCCCTTGTCAGAGATAGCGTAGTGACGGGCAGAACCCTCGCCCAGCCAGCCGTTCATCTTGGTAATGAAGGTATCGACCAGATCGAGCGGCACGAAGGCCTGGATGGTGCCGCCAAAGCCGCCGCCGTGGATGCGGACGGCGCCGCGGCCGTCGAGCACGTGCTCGGCCAGCGCCAGGGCATACATGGAGGGCTGCTCGGAGCCCAGCTTGGCAACGACATTCTGCAGGTACATGGCAGAGCTGGCGCCGGACTCGCGCGTCAGGGTCAGGAACTGGTCGATATCGCCGGCGTTCAGGGCTGCCCAGCGCTTGTCGACCAGGCCGTTCTCGTACCAGTAGTGAACGGCGCGCAGGCAGGCGCGGTCGCCCAGCTTGGCGCGCAGCTCGGGGAGCTTGGCGTCAAAGTCGGCAACGTCCACCTCGCACAGGCGTGCCTTGCCAAACTCGGCGGCAACATCCTGCATCTCGCGCGGAACGGCGGCGTAGTCGTCGGTGGCTGCCACATGGTCGGCGCCAACCTTAACAAGCACGAGCGCATAGCCGTGATCCTCAAAGTTGAGCTCGAGCTTCTGAGTTTTAGGCTGAGCTTGATCCTCAAAGTCCATGTAGGCGAGGCCGCCCAGGCACACAGCGGCCTGGTCCATCAGACCGCAGGGCTTGCCGTAGTAGTTGTTCTCGGTGCGCTGGCTCATCTGGGCGAGCGCCACAGGCTCGATGGTGGGTGCGCCCCAGAGCGTCTCCATGGTGCGGCCGTACGCAGCCTCGACGGCAGCGGAGCTGGAAAGGCCGCCGCCCGAGGGAACGGAGCAGGTAAAGGCGAAATCAAAGCCGTGAGGCTCAACGCCCAGGGCTGCGATCTCGTGGGCCATACCACGAACGAGACTTGCGGACGTGCCCTTCTCGGACTCCTGAACATCCAGCGTGTCGAGTGTGATCTCAAAGGTGGGGTAGCCCTCATCGGCAACGCGGACCCTGTTGGTGTCGGTTGCCACGGCAATGCCGTCAACGGCGACATCGAGCGAGCCGGCGATGACGTGGCCGCCCTCGTGGTCGGTGTGGTTGCCGCTGATTTCGGAACGGCCGGGCGCGTGTACATAGAGCACCTGGCGATCGCCGATGGGGCCAAACTCCTCTTCAAACAGCTTGGTGAGCGTGGCGAATGTCTTTTCGTCGGGAGTGGTCATGGGAGTCCTTTCCTTGGCGCGCACGGGTGAGTTTTGCGTCGTTATGAGTACGTTAACAACTTGTAGCGTCATGAACCAAGTGTTCACGATACCGCACGTTACGGGCTATGTTAACGTACTCATAACACATCGCTTGTCACTTTTTGAGAATCTGGTAATCGGTAGAAATACAGCCGTGAACGGTACTGCCGTATGGACTTATAAAGCAGAAGAGATGCAGATAGAAAAAGTAGAGTACGTTAACATGCGTCCGACGATAGCGGGCCTCGGCGCGGGATGTATTACTGCCCGGGCCGGCATTCACGCTATTCAGATCTCGCAAGGGTGAAGGTGATCCTGTGGCAAGGCGCCCGTCCAACGATACCAGTTCGCGTCCGGTCTCCATGGCTGACGTCGCCCGCGCTGCTGGCGTTTCGCAGCAGACGGTTTCGCGCGTCGCCAACGGCTTGCCCAACGTTAACGAGCAGACGCGCCAGCGCGTGCAGGCTGCTATGCAAGAGCTCGGCTTTCGTCCGAGTTATGCCGGTCGCTCGCTGCGCGACGGCCGTTACCATTCGGTCGGCCTATGCATCAACGATGTCACCAAGTTTGGCAACCTCTCAATGATCGACGGCATCGCCAGCGCTGCTCGCGAGCATAATTGCGCCATCACGCTGGTCGAGATGTCCAAGACCGAGGAATTCTCGCTTGCCGAGGCCACGCGTCGTATGGCCGCGCTGCCGGTGGATGGCATCATCATCGGCATGAGCCGCATGGCGCCCGATTTTGAGACGTTTGATCCACTGCCGGGCATTGGCACGGTCATCGTTACCATGTATGCGCACCCGCGGGTGACCACGGTCGATTCCGACCATTACGGCTGTTCGCTGTTGCTCATGGATCATCTGTTTGAGCTGGGACACGAGCAGATTCGTTATATCGGCGGCCCGTCGTTCTCGGTCGACGAGCAATTTCGTCGAGCCGGTTGGCAGGATGCACTCGAGCGTAAACACATCGAGCCGGCAGAGCCGCTCGAGGGAGACTGGTCTGCCAACAGTGGCTACGAGGCCGGCAGATATCTGGCCGAGCACGACCGCACTATGACGGCGATTTACGCGGCAAACGACCAGATGGCAAACGGCGCAATTGCAGCGCTGCGCGATAGCGGCCTGCGCGTGCCCGAGGACGTGAGTGTGGTGGGCGTCGATGACTCGCTCGACGACTTTGTCGCGCATAACGAGCTCACGACCGTTCGTTTCGATTTGCATCAGCGTGGACGCGAGGTATTCGAGCATGCGGTTCCCAAGGCGGGTACGGCGGGCAAAACCGTTGCCATTCGTATTCCCGGCCAGCTCATTATTCGACATAGCACGGCGATACCACGCTCATAGTTTGCGCAGGTAAACGGCGATTTATCGTATTTCAATAACAATCGGTAAGGATGCCGGCAGATAACAGTTGGAATGCTGCCGAGTGCTATGATAGACGGGTTATTTTGTCTATCTAGGAGGCTTTGCCTGATGGAGATCACCAAGGATATCCGCTACGTTGGCGTCGACGATCACGACATTGACCTGTTCGAGGGCCAGTACGATGTGTCTGAGAACGGTATGGCATACAACAGCTACGTTATCTTGGGCGAAAAGATCGCTGTTGCCGATTCGGTCGACGGTGGTTTTGTTAACGAGTGGCTTGGCAACCTCGAGGCCGCGCTCGATGGACGTACGCCCGACTACCTGGTTATCCATCACATGGAGCCCGATCACTCTGCTGGCATCGCCGCCTTTATGGAGCGCTACCCCCAGGCACAGATTGTAGCCAGCATGGGCGCCTTCCGCATGATGGTCAATTACTTTGGCACCGACTACCCCGAGCGTAAGATGGTCGTCAAAGAGGGCGACGTGCTCGACCTGGGTGGCCACAGCCTAACGTTTGTCGGCGCCCCCAACGTGCACTGGCCCGAGGTGATCTTCTCCTACGAGTCCACCGACAAGGTGCTCTTTAGTGCCGACGGCTTTGGCAAGTTTGGTGCTAACGACATCGAGGACCCGGAAGGCTGGGCTTGCGAAGCGCGCCGCTACTACTTTGGCATCGTCGGTAAATTCGGCAAGTTCGTGCAGGCCGTGCTCAAGAAGGCCGCCGACCTGGACATCCAGATCATCTGCCCGCTCCATGGTCCTGTTCTTACCGAGAACCTGGGCTACTACCTCGACACCTACAACACCTGGTCGAGTTATCAGCCCGAGGACGAGGGCATCACGATTGCCTATGCAAGCGTGTACGGCCACCTGAAGGCTGCCGTCGAGGAGCTCGCCGCAGCGCTCGAGGCCCGCGGCCAGAAGGTTTCCGTCTTTGACCTGACTCGCGACGACATGGCCGAGGCCGTTGAGGATGCGTTCCGCTACGACCGTCTGGTGCTCGCTTCCATCACCTATCAGGGCGAGATCTTCCCGTGCATGAGCACCTTTATCCACACACTTGCCGAGCATGCCTACCAGAACCGCACGGTGGCACTCGTCGAGGCTGGCTCCTGGGCGCCCGCTGCCGCCAAGGTTATGACCAAGCAGCTCGAGGGTATGAAAGACATCACCCTGACGCAAAACAAGGTGACTGTGCTGGGCTCGCTCAACGACGCCTCGCGCGCTCAGATCGAGGCCCTCGCCGACGAGCTCTCCAAGTAGCGACACGTTTACTTTTGACGCTCAACCACCACAAAGGGGGCAGGCACCTTTGTGGTGGTTTTTGTTTTAGCTGGTGGCGATGATGAGGGTTGGACGTGCGCTGTCGGTGGCCTCGGCGATTGAGGTGGCGACGGCATGATCGGGGTCACGGTCCATTACGATGGTGTCGACATCGGTCAGCTCGGCAAAACGGTACATGCCGCGTCCGTTAACCTTGCTGGCGTCCATGAGGGCGACGCTTTGATGGGCCGCGGCGATCATAGCCGTTTTGGTCTCGGCCATCTGGGGAAAGTCAGTCGTAAAGCCGCAGCTGGAGACAAAGGCACCGGGGCACATGACGGCCAGATCGGCATGGACCATTTGGAGCGCCTGCATAGTGAGCGGTCCGTACAAATAACGATGGCCTTTGCGCAGCGCCCCGCCCAGCATGACGACATCGACCGAGGGCATGCTCTCGTCGATATAATCGGCGATGGTAATGTCGGCCGTGATAACGGTGATGCCGTTGCGCTGATCGAGGAGCCGGACGAACTCGAGCGCCGTGGTGCCCGAGTCGACGAGCAGCGTGTCGCCGTCGTTGACGAGCTCGATGGCGCTTTGCGCGATGGCCTGCTTGGCGGCGACGTTGACATTGATGCGGCGATCCTGCGTGGAAACGGTTAGGCGTTTGTGGAGCGATACGGCACCACCATGTGTGCGGCGCAGCTTGCCTGCTTCGGCGAGCGCGTCAAGGTCGGCGCGGGCGGTGACGGAGGACACGCCAAAGGTCTGGGCGATTTCTGCTACCTGCACCGAGGCATTATGATCGAGCATTTCCAAAATGGCGGAACGACGCTCGTCGGCGAAAGCTCGGGTTGTTGCGTGGGCCATATTTGCTCCATCATCGTCTGAAATTTGCAGGAATTGTGTTGACTCTATTTTCGTTCATTTTCTTTTTGAGTAAGAAAACGCCTTTCGATTACTTATCTTTTCTATAAAAGAAAGACGCTGAACGCACAAAATTCAATATCGAACATGTCCACTCGGCTCAAATTCCTTCCGTTTGCTTTTCAAAAATGACTGTATTGACCTGCATGGGCTCAATATCTCGCACGTGCAAAGCTGCTGAATTTCATACAATGAGCGCAGCAAAACGCAAGGTAAAACGCCTTGTGAACAACTACGCCCGATGTCCAGATGCGGGCGAGGGAGAGGAGCAAACGCTCATGGCACTTGTTACCACCGAAAAGATGCTCAAGGACGCTCAGGCCGGCCACTACGCTGTTGGCGCGTTCAACGTCGAGAACCTCGAGTTTGTTATGGCCGTTCTGGCCGCTGCCGAGGAGACCAAGTCCCCCGTCATCATGCAGACCACCCCGGGCACCATCAAGACCGCTGGTCTGGACTACTTCTACGGCATGGTCAAGGCTGCCGCCGAGCGCGCTTCCGTGCCCGTCGCTCTGCACCTCGATCACGGCGATGGCTATGACCGCTGCATGCAGGCTTTCCGCACGGGCTACACCTCTGTCATGATCGACGGTTCGCACGAGTCCTTCGAGGACAACATCGCCCTGACCAAGTCCGTTGCCGACGCTGGCCGCGCCATGGGCGTGCCCGTCGAGGCCGAGCTCGGCAAGGTTGGCGGCAAGGAGGACGACGGTCCCGCGGTTGAGGGCGAGAGCAGCCCCTACACCGATCCTGCCGAGGCCAAGGAGTTCGTCGAGCGCACCGGCTGCACCTCCCTCGCTATTGGCGTTGGCACCAGCCACGGTGTGTACACGAGCGATCCGCACATCGAGCAGTCCGTGGTCAAGGCCATCCGCGACGCCGTCGACGTGCCGCTGGTTCTGCACGGCACCTCCGGTGTGCCCGATGAGCAGGTTGCCGAGGCTGTGAAGAACGGCATCTGCAAGGTTAACTACGCCACCGAGCTGCGTCAGGCCTACACCAAGGGCTTCATGGCCTACATGGCCGAGAACCCCGCCTGCTTCGACCCCAAGAAGCCGGCTAAGGAGGGTATGCGTGAGATCACCGAGCTGGTTAAGATCCGCATGACCAACCTCAACTCTGTGGGCAAAGCAGAGTAACAGCAAGGGTACTCCGACTCGCTACATATCCCGGGGAGGGATGAGGGCTTAGTTCCCCAATCGTCCTCGGGCATGCAAAAAGCCTCGCTGCGCACTTCGTGCGGCGAGGCTTTTTGCCCCCTGCGGAAAGATTGGGGAACTAAGCCCTCGTCCCTCCCAAGGTGACCTACTCGAGGTCGTCGCCCTTGTGGCGTTAGGGCGGAAATGGGTGGGGCGTTAGGGCTTCTTTGTTGATGGGGGATTAGTATGCCCGGGCTTGGCTGGGGAATGACTTGTCTAGGGATGCTTGGAGCTTTTCGAAGGATGCTCGTAAGTTGAGGCTCTGATCAGCTGAGCGCTTGGTATTTGTGGTGGGGGAGTCGAGGAGACCGTTTCTCTGTGTCGGGGGGAAGGAGAAAAGGTTTGCATGTTTTAGGGATGGCTGCTGTGCTGCGTCATTGGAAGAATGCATGCTTATGCGGCCTCCTCGATATCCACCAAAAGGTTGCGCACGGGGTGTGCTGCTAGGTCCCGTGCGTTGGCAGTATTATGCCGCGCCCGTTGCAAAGAAGCGCTAAAGAAAGGCTTAATGAGGTTTGCAATTACGATGAAACCGCAGGTCAGAGCTATCGAGTAACACCTTTGAAAGGTTTTGAGCTTAAGGGCTTTCTAAGGTTTGTGACGCGGATGTGGCTCGTCTGTGCGGGACCTGTGAATGACTCGTTTTAGCGCTGCGGGGTCGCGGCGCGAACTTGCTCGATGACCTTTTCCATCGTGGCGTCGATGCGGTCCTTTTTGAGTTCGCATTCCCAGATGGTTATGGGCGTCCAGCCCATTTGAATGAGTGCTGCCACGGCAGCGCGGTCGCGCTCGACGTTGCGGCGAAACTTTGCCTCCCAAAACTCAACATTGCGCTTGGGCTGGCTGGGGTTGCACTTGGGGCAGCGGTGCCAAAAGCAGCCGTTGACGAAGATGGCGATCTTGCGCCCAGGAAAGGCGATGTCGGGCTTGCCGGGAACCTTCCATTCCAGGCGATAGCCGGTGAGGCCCGCTGCGCGCAGGCGCTGGCGAACGAGCAGCTCTGGCTTGGTATTGGCGCGCTTATTGCCCTTCATGGACTTTTTGATGGCGGCGCGACGGCGGACCAGTTCGCGCTCGTCAGCGGAGAGGTCCGAGGTATCGATGCCGTCGAGCAGACCTGGTTTGGGGCGTTTTTTGCTACGGCGCTTAGGTGCGCGCTTGGGCTTGGTGGCGGGTTTGTCGGCTGTGTTGGGCGTGGCGTCATCGGCGGAGCTTGCCTCGAGCCGGTCTTCCTTCAGCTCAATCAGGGCATCGATAAGCCCCTTGTCGGCGGGCATCCATTCCACCGTGGCAAGCGAGGTACGCGGAATCCAGCGGATATCGAGCTGGCGGTCGTGCTTCTGGGGTTCATCGGATTCATCGGCGAGCGAGCAGTAGTAGCACTCCATGGAGAGATGGAAATCGGGGTAGTCATACTCAACGGTATAGAAATCGCGCAGGTTGGTGACTTTTACCTGCAGCTCTTCCATGAGCTCGCGGCGTACGGCGTCCTCGGGCGTCTCGCCGCGCATGAGCTTGCCACCGGGGAACTCCCAAAGTCCCAGCATGTCGCCATAGCCGCGCTGCACGGCAAGCAGCTCGTCAGATCCTTCCTTGCGAATGATCCCAGCGGCAACATGAACAGTCTTCAACAGGAGTCCTCTCTCAACATCAACACGCGGCAGGTTAGCTACCCGTACCTTACACAACGGTAAGGCAAGCGTAAGCCATATCGATGGTAGCCGACTCGTCTTCTTGCGACTATAGATGCCGTAGACTAATCGCAAGAAAGGACTCGGTATGCAAACCACGCACATGGCGACCCCGGTACTGGAGGTCGCGCATCTCGAAAAGGTATATGGAGCGCTGGGCAACGTGACCCGCGCGCTCAACGACGTCAGCTTTACCGTCAACCGCGGCGAATTTGTTGGCATCATGGGCGCTTCGGGCTCGGGCAAGTCGACGTTGCTCAACTGCGTGTCGACCATCGATAGCGCCACAAGTGGCACGATCCGCATCAACGGGCAGGACGTGACGCGCATGAAGCAGGCCAAGCTCTCGCAGTTCCGCCGCGAGGAGCTCGGCTTTATCTTCCAGGATTCCAACCTGCTTGATACGCTCACGGCACGCGAGAATATCGCCCTGCCGCTCACCATTGCCCGCACAAACTCGGCAGAGATCTCGACCCGCGTGCAGGATGTGGCAGCGCGCCTGTCCATCAGTCAGGTGCTCGACAAGTATCCCTACCAGATGTCCGGCGGTCAGCAGCAGCGCGTTGCCGCAGCTCGTGCGCTCGTCACCGACCCCACCATGATCATGGCCGACGAGCCCACCGGCGCCCTCGATTCCAAGAGCGCCCGCCTGCTGCTCGAGAGTCTGGAGGCCCTCAATCGCCGCCTGCGCGCCACCGTGCTCATGGTCACGCATGACAGCTTTGCCGCCAGCTACACGAGCCGCGTGCTGTTTATCCGCGACGGCAAGATCTTCACCGAGCTGCGCCGCGGCGACACCGACCGTCGCGAGTTCTTCGACCGCATTATGGAGGTCGTTGCCATGATGGGCGGTGAGGGCTCCGATGCTCTGTAAACTCGCTTGGGGTAACGTCCGCCGCGCCGGCCGCGACTACCTCGTCTACCTTTTGACGCTCACCCTGGGCGTCACGGTCTTCTATGCCTTTAACACCATCTCGATGCAGGTCGACATCGCCGGAATCGATGAAGAGGGCTTGGCGCAG
Organism: uncultured Collinsella sp.; assembly: GCA_900542315.1. Classification (GTDB taxonomy): domain Bacteria; phylum Actinomycetota; class Coriobacteriia; order Coriobacteriales; family Coriobacteriaceae; genus Collinsella. The sequence continues at coordinate 16,016 of UQMV01000011.1, read as the reverse complement.
GTTATGGGCAGTATGCTCGGCGACCTGACGTACTTTTTGGCCGGTGTCATGGCCTTTTTGATGGTGTATGCCAATAACTTCATCATGAAACGCCGCAAGAAGGAGTTTGGCCTGTATCAGGTGCTCGGCATGGGGCGCGGACGCGTCGCCACGATCATGGCGCTCGAGACGGTGATTGTCTCGGTCGTGGCCTTTGTCGCCGGCATTGTGCTGGGTGTGGGACTCTCCCAGCTCATGACGTTCTTTACGGCCTCGCTTTTTAAGACACAGATTGCCAATTTCCACTTCTTTTTCTCGGTGCATGCGTTCAATCTGACCCTTGCCTGCATGCTCGTAATGTTTGTGCTCACGCTACTGCTGAACCTTCGCGCCGTGCGTCGTACCAAACTCATCGAGCTTATGGGTGCCGAGCGTCGCAACGAGAGCATCAAGACGCGCAACCCCTGGATTGCGATTGCCATCTTTGCCGTGGGCGTGGTGCTTGTGGGCGTGGCCTATTACCGTTTGCTACGTGATGGGTTCCCGCTAACCGCGACGGACAGCAAGCTGCAAGAGGCCATGAACCAGTTTGGCATTACGACCGCTATGGTTACCGTGGGCACCTTTGCCCTGTTCTGGGGACTCTCGGGCATGCTCATCAAGCTGCTGCAGAGCCTGCGCGGCGTGTATTGGCGCGGCCTCAACATGTTTACCGTGCGCCAGCTTGCGGCCAAGGTCAACACGGTGTGCTTTTCGATGGGCGTCATCGCGATGCTCCTGTTTTTGGCCATCACCTCGGTGACGTGCGGTATGTCGATTGCCAATGTGATGAACGAAAACCTGGAGCGCTATAACCCTGTTGACGTGTCACAGACGTATGTCTATTACACGCCCGATACGCTCGACTACTACAAAGAGTACATCAATCCGTCTGAAGCCGATCGCATGGTGCTGGCCGATAGTACGGTCGATTTGTACTCCGCATGGCACGGCGATCCATGGCACGGCGATCGTAAGGGCAAGTCGGCGGACAACAACGACGAGACCGTCAAGAAGGTCAATATCGCCGATGTTGCCGGCGAGCATGTGCAAATCGATTCGTATCTGAGTTACCCGTTTGGCGGCTCGAATCCTTCGGTGACCCCAAGTGAAATGTGCAAGATCATGGGCGAAAAGCTTCCCAAGGCGCTCGGGGGTAGCAATGCCGATGCGATGGGTCTGTTTGTGACGCCGGCGAGCCAGTACAACAAACTGCGCCAGATGATGGGCGAGGAACCGGTGAGCATTGGCCGCGACCAGTACTTGCTTACGTGTGATATGGGCGGTGAGCTGGGTGACCTGTACACCAAATACATGGCCGGCGGCCATACCCTCACCTTGGGCGGGCATGAGCTCAAGCCCGCAACCGATAAGTCGGACAAGGACACGGCGGCCATCGCCAACTCGGCGATGGGCAGTAATCCGGGTACCGTCGTCGTTGCCGACGAGCTGTTGTCCCAACTTAATCTGCAGCCGTATTCCAGTAGCCTGCTCGTTAACTACAAACAGGGGATGGATACGACCGAGGCAGACGAGAGCATTGAATACACTGTGCTCGACAATCTGCTCGTTGACGGCAAGGAGCCGGGGTCGTGGGGAGTCTTCATCACGCGCTCCGAGATGTATACGCAGGCGGCTCAGATGAACGGCATGATTAGCTATCTGGCCATCTATATTGGCTTTGTACTGGTCGTTGCGTGCGCGGCGATACTGTCGATCCAGCAGCTCTCCAATGTGGCCGACGGCAGCCGCAGCTATCGTGTACTGGCACAGATCGGCTGTGACGACCGCCAGATCCGCCATTCGGTGATGGCGCAGCAAGCGGTATTCTTCCTGTTCCCGCTGGCAGTGGGGCTGGCTCACTCCTTTGTGGCGCTCAAGGTGATCATCGAGCTGGTGAGCACGTTCGGCAACATGAGCATAGGCGGCACCGTGGGCCTCACCTGTGCAATCTTCCTGGCAGCATACGGTGGCTACTTCCTGGTGACCTACCTCATGAGCGCCGGCATGGTACAAGCTGCCATCGCCACCCGCTACAGCGAGTAGCCAACCTGGCGAAAAGTAAAATCATCGCAGGTTGAGCATAAGTCAGCGAAAGCGCCCCTAGGCGAGCAAGGTGACGTGAAAGAGGAGGGAAGCGTACTTTGGTACGCGACCGACGATTGAACGTCAGATTGCCGCCTAGGGGCGCTTGTAGCGTCGACCGGTTACGCGGTTTGGTAAAACCGCGTAACTTCATCGTTTCCAGAAATGCAGGATCAACGTGGTGCGGTTTTGTTGCTCGGTTTTGACCAGGATGTTGTGGATGTGGGTCTTGACGGTGCCCACGGCAAGGAATAGCTCGTCTGCGATCTCTTGGTTCGACTTGCCCAGCACGACCAGGCGCATGACTTCGGTCTCGCGGTTGGAGAGCTTGTAGGCGTTGCGATAGAAGGGCATCTGCTCTTCGATGTGTCGATCAAGATCGCTGACGTTCTTTTCCTCGGGCGCCTCTTGCATGCGGATCGAAAGCACGTGATAGGCGTAGATGATCAGCAGGATGGCAAAGTAGCACGCAAAGATGTTTTCGCTAAAGTTGCGCTCGGACAGGTACAGCTGCAGCCAAGAGGGCGCCAGGCTCATGGGAACTACCAGGATATTGTAGAAGTCCTCGGCAACGATGCAGCCGACCAGAATAGCGCCGATAATCAGGTGTTTCTTTTGGTTGTTAACACGCGCCTTCAGCTCAACCTTCGTACTCTTGCGAGCTGTCCAAAAGATATACAGTCCCACAAAGACAAGGAACACCTGGCGCATGGTGTAGTAAAGCCACTGGTGCATGGGGCCATAGGGGATGGCGACGATAATCAGCAGCTCGCTCAGCAGGAACGTTACGACGGGGATGACAAACTGCTTCTTAGAATGTTTGTCGAGCAAGTCCATGGCGATCAGCCAAATAAAAGCCTGCGAAGCGGTCGCCACAAGGGTCCGCAACACAGGCATGGTAATTGAGTAATAGTCGCTGGCCGGAAAACTCTGGTTTTGCAACGTGTATTCAAAAAAGAAGATCTCGGTCATCTCGATGGCGTAGCAAATAAAAACGCCGCTGCCATAGATAAAGAAGCGTCGACGGGACGAGGCATAGGCGGCAAGCGAAAGCACCGCCGTCACAATACAGATAACAAGTATCGCTAGGGTGTAGAAGAACATGAGTGTGTTCATCTGTCGCCGTCCCATCTCATCTGATCTTTGGATAAGCTCCGTAAACCCTACGGATATACCGCCCTCAACCGTATGTCCCGTTGCGGATTAGAGGACGTGATACAGGATACCCGTATACCGTTCACGGTTCTAGATAGTAAACCCCCTGCAAGCCAGCTACCTGCGGGTTTATATTGGTTTAGAGGGGGTGTAACTCCGTGAACGGTCTTTAATCCCGAATAAACTAGGTAAAAATTGCATACAGGTGAATGATGGTGTTGTCAACACGAGGCGTGATGTACGAGCGCCTCTCAGTAATAGTCGGCAAGACCGGCGGAAAGGAAATCGACATGGCACTGCCTAAGGATTTCATCGACACCAACGACTTCACCAAAGAGCAGATCCTGGCTATCGAGGATCTTGGCCTGGCAATGAAGAAGGCCATCAAGGTTGACGGTTATTATCCGCACCTGCTCCGTAACAAGAGCCTTGGCATGATCTTCCAGCAGGTCTCCACCCGCACCCGTCTTTCCTTCGAGACTGCTATGACCGACCTCGGCGGCCATGCTCAGTTCTATGGCCCTGGCACCATCCAGCTCGGCGGTCACGAGTCCCTGGGCGACACCGCTCGCGTTATGGGCTCGCTGCTCGATATCATGATGGCTCGCGTTGACCGTCACAAGGACGTCGTCGGCCTCGCCGAGGGCTCCGCTGTGCCCGTCATCAACGGCATGTCCGAGTTCAATCATCCCACGCAGGAGATGGGCGACCTCATGACCATGCTCGAGAACCTCCCCGAGGGCAAGAAGATCGAGGACTGCACCCTGGCCTTCATCGGCGACGCCACCCAGGTCTGCGTCTCCCTCATGTTCATCGCCTCCAAGGTCGGCATGAAGTTTGTCCAGTTTGGACCTAAGGGCCACCAGATCCCCGACGGCGGCCTGCACGTTGGCACCGTTGAGGAGCGCGCCGAGTTCGGCAAGCAGATGATGGCCATCGCCGAGGAGAACTGCAAGGTTTCCGGCGGCTCCATCGTCATCTCCGACGACATCGAGTGCATCAAGGGTGCCGACTTCATCTACACCGACGTGTGGTATGGCCTGTACGACGAGGAGGTCTCTGGCGAGAACTACATGGACGTGTTCTATCCCAAGTATCAGGTCACCATGGACATGATGAACTTCGCCGGCCCCAACTCCAAGTTCATGCACTGCCTGCCGGCCACCCGCAACGAGGAGGTCGTCGACGAGGTCATGGACGATCCCGAGCGCTCCCTGTGCTGGGTCGAGGCCGAGAACCGCAAGCACTCCATCCGTGCTCTCCTTGCCGCTCTGGGCAAGCGCACCCCGCTCAACGACGAGGGCATCGAGTACTCCGCCAAGGCTGAGCTCCACGCCGCTCTCGAGGCTCTCGAGCAGCTCTAAGCCCCAAGGCTTTTAAAAGCACGTTTGCGGGCGGCGGATGCTCGTCTCCTGTCGCCCGCTCACCGAGGCCCAAGCGATTGCCTTAGTGCCTTGGGCCTCGGATCTGTCCAAGACTGAGCAAAGGAGCTCATCATGAGCGACGGAAAGAAAAAGCTTTCCTTCTTGACGGTCATTTCGACCATCATCTGCGTCGTCTTCGTTTGCGAGGCCGCCGCTCCTGCTGCTGCCATTGGCAACCAGCAGTTCTTCTGGTGGATTTTCCTGATCCTGACCTTCCTGCTCCCTTACGGCATGGTCGTCGCCGAGCTCGGCACCACCTATGACGGCGAGGGCGGCATTTACGACTGGGTACGCGATGGCCTGGGCGACAAGTGGGGCGCCCGCATTTCGTACTACTACTGGGTCAACTACCCGCTGTGGATCGCCTCGCTGGCAACCATGTTCCCCGACATCCTGGGCATGGTCTTCGGCGTCGAGTTCAACCTAATCGCCAAGATGGGCATCGAGCTTGCCTTCGTGTGGATCGTGTATCTCATGGGTCGCTCCAAGGCGGCCGACTCCGAGTGGGTCCTCAACGGTGGCGCTATCATCAAGGTCGCCGTTGCCGTTATCGTCGGCGCTCTGGGCATCTGGTATGCCATGGAGAACGGTTTTGCGAACGACATGTCCGCCGCCACCTTCCTGCCCGAGCTCACCAACACCAACGCTCTCGGCTACCTGTCCATCATCATCTTTAACTTCATGGGCTTCGAGGTCATCTGCACCATGACCGACGACATGGCCGATCCCGCTCGCGATATTCCCAAGGCTATCATTGTCGGTGGCGTGGCTATTGCCGTCATCTACCTGTTCGCTGGCTTCGGCATCGGCGCCGCTGTGCCGGCCGACTCCATCGACCCCGACTACGGCATGATCGTCGCAGTCCAGACCATGGTGGGCGACTCCATGATCTTCAAGGTCATCTGCATCGCCTTCCTGATTACCCTGTTCGCCAACATGGCTGCTTGGTCCTTCGGCGTCAACTCCGTCGCTCGCTATGCTGCTGAGCACGGCAACATGCCCAAGGTCTTCGCCTCGATGATCTCCGAGGACGACATGCCCAACGGCGCCAACCTGGTCAACGCTGTCGTTGCCTCCCTGGTTCTCTGCCTGCAGCTCGTTCCCATCGACGCCATCTCCAACGGTGTCTTCTGGATGCTCTTCGGCACCTCCGTCGTCTTCCTGCTGCTCACCTACATCCCGATGTTCCCGGCATTCCTCAACCTTCGTAAGAACGACCCGAACCGTGAGCGCATCTTCACGTTCCCGTTTAAGGGCGCCATGATGAAGGTCATGCTGGCCATCCCCTGCATCGAGCTGGTTCTTGCCATCGTTGCAACGCTGGTACCGTTCTCCGCCGCTGAAATTGGCGACAAGGTCCCGATGATCGTCATCTTCATCGTGCTCGTGCTCATCGGCGAGGTCGTCCGCGTCGTCAGCGCCAAGGGCCGCAAGGAAGAGTACAAGGGTCTGACCCCTGAGCTCGCAGCCCAGCGTCTCGCTGAGGAGGCCGTCGAGGCCGAGGAGAACTAGAGCACTCGGTTCTGGGGCTCCGACCCTCCTCGCGTACCAACGTGCGCTTCGTCGGGCTTGTCGCTCCCGACTCCGGGCACTCCGGCCTCTTCGGAGGCGTGCCCAAGCGACAGGTTTGCTAACCATTCCCTGGGGTGGGTGTGAGCTATTGCTCCGGTAACCACCGCCTACCCAATCTCTCTTCCGTATCCTTCGTGCGTTTTGTCTCCGCGCACCAGGTTACGTCGTCGCTTGCCGGTGCGACTCCGTGAAAACCGGCGCCGGGCGCCCCGACCTTTGCCGGGGAACGGGCGCCTACCATCTCTTGGTTTTAGGCTGCGGGTAACCCGCCCGCGGCAAACGATCGTTCGATTTGGAGGAAATCTTATGCGTACGATCACCGAGTCCGAGTCCACCCCCAAGGCCGACGGCTTCTTCATGCCCGCCGAGTTCGCCCCGCAGGATCGCGTGTGGATGGGCTGGCCCCACCGCACCGACACCTGGGCCCACGGCGCCAAGCCTGCTCAGAAGCAGTATGCCGCCATCGCCCGCGCCATCTCCGAGTTCACCCCGGTCTATATGTGCGCCAACCAGGTCGACTATGCCAACTGCAAGGCCGTCTTCGAGAACGACGAGAACGTCACCGTCATCGAGATGACCACCGACGACGCCTGGTTCCGCGACACCGCCGCCACCTACGTCATCAACGGCAAGGGCGAGAAGCGCGCCAACCACTGGCACTTCAACGCCTACGGCGGCCTCGTCGACGGCCTCTATTTCCCGTGGGACAAGGACGAGCAGATCGCCCTTAAGATGGCTGAGCTCTCCGGCTGCCGTCGCTATCGTCCCGATGACATGATCCTCGAGGGCGGCTCCATCACCGTCGACGGCGAGGGCACCCTCGTCGTTACCGACCAGTGCCTGCTTTCCCCGGGCCGCACCTGCTCTGCGGTTCTGGAGGAGGAAGAGGATCCCGAGTCCATCTGGCCCAAGTACCACAAGAAGTTCGAGCCCTGGAGCGAGGAGCTTCGCGAGTACATGAACGAGCACCTCAAGGATTACCTGGGTGTCGAGAAGGTCATCTGGGTCAAGGAGGGCATCGACCCCGAGGAGACCAACGGCCACATCGATGACGTCGCTACGTTCATCGCCCCGGGCGTCATGGCCTGCATCTGGACCGACGATCCCGAGTACCCGTTCTATGATCAGTGCCACGCTGCCTACGAGACCCTCTCCAACGCCGTTGACGCCAAGGGCCGCAAGCTGAAGGTCTACAAGCTCTGCATGCCCGTGAACCCGCTGTTCATGGACCAGGCTTCCTGCGACACCATCGACGCCGACGAGAACGCCGAGCCGCGCGTTCCCGACGAGCCGCTGATCGCTTCCTACATGAACTACCTGGTCACCAACCACGGCGTTATCGTCCCGCAGTACGGCGACGAGAACGACCAGCTGGCCGTTGACACGCTTCAGAAGATCTATGACGAGGTCTGGGGCGAGGGCGTCTACAAGTGCGTTGGCGTTCAGTCCGAGCAGGTCGTCTTCGGCGGCGGCAATATTCACTGCATCACGCAGCAGGAGCCGTCCGCTTAATCGTCTGGCTTCCTGAGGCACGGCACCTTCCCGTTCATTCGTCGCTTGCGTACCAAAGTACGCGGCGCTCCTCTTTCACGGGAATCTGCCGCACCTCAGAAACCCAGTCGATCAATCGGACCGGCTGGGTGCCAGGAATATCCAGCCGATCAATCGGACAGGGGCTACCTGATTGGTCGGTTGGGTTTTCTTTGGGCACTCCGTTGCCTCCACTTCGGAGTGCCCGCCTCCTTGATTGAGTACGCGTCTGGCCTGGGATTTTTTGCGGGTTAGGCCAATTGTTCGCTTGAATATCCCAGGTCAGACGCGTCTTCAATTGCCGAAAGTTTCCGGTCGTATACGCGGCCGTTTTGATCGGAGTGTCTATGTACCAGCGTATCGTCATCTACACGCGCCTGTTCCGCGAGCGCTGGTCCAACAATTGCATCCTCTCCTCTCTTTGGGATGGCACCTGCACCGGTGACGCGGCCTGCAACCCTACCTTGGGCTGCGCCTTCGGTGCAGATGCCATCCTTTTTGCTGTAGGGGGAGCGCGCCGTGGCAAGTAAAAAGTTCTCCCTGATCGAGGTCATCCTCTCGGTCATATGCGTCGTCTTTACCATCGAGGCGGCCGCTCCGGCATCTGCCATGGGTAACGTGCAGTTCTTCTGGTGGATCTTCCTCATCATCACGTTTCTGCTGCCCTACGGCCTGGTGGTGGCCGAGCTGGGCACGGCGTTTGATTCCGAGGGCGGTCTGTACGACTGGGTCCGCCTGGGTCTGGGCGATCGCTGGGGCGCACGTTGCTCCTGGTGCTACTGGGTCAACTTTCCCCTGTGGGTGGCAAGTATCGCTTGCATGTTTCCCAGCGTGATTAACGCGGTCTGGGGCATCGAGTTTTCGATGGGTGCCAGGATCGTCCTTGAACTCGTCTTTGTGTGGGGCGTTACGCTCATGGCGATGCAGCCGGTATCGGAGGCCGATTGGGTTATGGATGGCGGTGCCATCATCAAGGTGCTCATTACCACCGTGGTGGGAATCGTCGGCATCTGGTTTGCCTGCAATAACGGCTTTGCCAACGATATGTCGCTCAAGACCTTCATTCCAGATCTGGGCGATACCAATTCGTTGACATACCTATCGATCATCCTATTCAACTTTATGGGGTTCGAAGTGGTTGCGACCTTTGCGAGCACGATGAAAAACCCGTCGCGCGATATCCCCAAGGCGGTTATCACCGGTGGCGTTGCCATTGCGGCAATCTATATCATCTGCGGCATCGGCATTGGAGCCGCGGTTCCCACCGAGCAGCTTTCGCTCGACTCGGGCATTGTGGACGCGGTCGCCGCCATGGTGGGGCGCAGTCATCCGCTGACCATGATCGTGGGCATAGCCTTTCTGGTGACGCTGTTCGCCAACATGATCTGCTGGAGCTTTGGCGTCAACAACGTGGCGGGCTATGCCGCGCGTCACGGTAACATGCCGCGTCTCTTTGCGTTGGTGTCCAAGAAGACCGGCATGCCCAACGGCTCGGCACTCATTAACGGCTGCTTTGCCAGCCTGGTGCTACTGCTCCAGATTCCGCTGGGTGAGGGCTCCGACGTCTTTTGGGTCTTCTTCTCGATGAACGTCGTCTTTTTGCTCATGAGCTATATCCCCATGTTCCCGGCGTTTTGGCGTCTGCGCCAGCATGACCGCCGCTCGCGTGTGTTCCGTGCGCCCTTCGAGGGTAAGGTGCTCGCGGCCGCGCTCGCGATTCCGGTGGTAGAGCTTGTGCTTTCGATTATTGCTACGATTGTGCCGCTCAACGGCTCACCTGCCGAGATGGCCAAGCTGCCCATTCTCGCAGGCGTGGTGATCGGCGTGTTGTTGGGCGAGGTGTCGCGTCTCGTGTCGCGTCGCGGCCGCAGCATCGACAACCCCGGCGTTGGTGCAAGGGGGACAGGTTACTATGCACCAAAAGAGTAGCGCCACGGGCAGCGCGGCACCTGGTGCATCTGGGGTTGCTGCTCGCGGTGCTCGGGATTGGAAGCGAGCTTAGGCGCAAAGTAGGGGACGTGGCCCAGGTAAGGGCAGCTGTCGTTGCGCTCATCAACGATGCAGGGAACGTCATCGTAGGTCATGGTCGAACCGATCTTGGCGATGGCCTTGGCGGCGGGCGCGACAATAATCTTGAGCGGTGCAATCGGCGCCATGGCATCTCCTTTCAATCTTGGTATTCGTTCGATGTCTTACCATAACTGTAATGCGGAATCAAGCTGGTTGTGTGCGGAATGAGAGTAGTATGAGCTTCGCATTCTTTATCTACACGATTCTTGTCATGGGCGTTGGATTGGTGACGGCATCAACTGCACTCGTAATATGGCTCATGACTCGTCGACGCGATTGTTTGGTGGCGGCCGCGGGCTTCCTTCTTTATATCTTCGATATGTCGGTGATCTTCTTTGATGAGTACAACCGGCTCAAATATGACTATGTGGTGACGTTTAATGAGCCGCTTCAACATCCGTTACTGCGCTGCGCGCTGGGCGTGGCGATTCTTGCGTGCGTATGGCTTTGGGTAACGTTTCGCTTACACGATGAGGTGACCGTTAAGCGCGTTGCCGCATATGTCGTACCGATCGCCGTGCTTCAGCTTGCTCTGGTGCCTCGTACTGGCTTTGCGGGCCAGGTTCAGCAATATCTTTTTTGGCTTACGCGCGATTTGGGAATGGCATTCTGCTTGGTATATGCTTACGCTCGCTATCGCAAGACGGAGAATAGGGCTGAGCGGCTCGATCTTGAGCGCACTCGGACGTTCTTTCGCATAGCCTGCGTGCTTACCGTGATGGTGGTTATCGAGGATACCTATATGATCCTATTCTGCACGCCTGACGTTGACAACGTGATGGTGAGCGCCTTTTTATGGTATCTGGGCGAGCGGAATATCTCAGAGAATTTATTGTTTGTGGCTGCAGCCGTTCAGCTATTTAAACAGTTCAGCCATATCTTACGTGTGTTCTCGCGTCACCCTCGTGCCGATGAAGAGGTAGCGACAGAGCGCCGTGATGCACGGGAGGACCTTGTCTCGCGTGTTGTGATTTTCTCGGACGAGCATGGGCTTTCAAAGCGTGAACAGGAAGTGCTTACACTCGTATTGCGTGGACTCGATGTCCAAAATATTGCTAACGAACTTGTGATTAGTCCGGGTACCGTCAAGGCTCACCTGCATCGCATCTATGTAAAGAGCGAAGTCAAGGCGCGTGACGACTTGATTGAGACATTCTGGCGCTCGTAAGGCTGGAGTGGTTCGGCTGACGGCGTATCGCAGACCACTTGGCGTAATGAAGCGACAATAAACTTTGACAATAAAATACCTGCTCAGACGTGTAAACCATCTTAAGCCGTCCGTTCGCTCGCTTCCATCTTGGCAGCTTGTGCAGGAGGTGCGTCAATGGGTGTTGACACGGGGCGTAGGGCGCTGGACAGACACCCGACCGCTCGTAGGCACGTGTCATGTAGGGAGCGACAAATGCTCCCTCACCGATTGGGCGCGTCGTATCGTGGCGCTCATCCATTGTCCTGTAACGTCTGAGGAGGCTCATATGGACAAAGCGGATTTAGTCATCAAAAGTAATGCTGTGTTCACTGGTGACGGGCTGGCCCCGTTCAAGGGCGGCGTTGCCGTCGCAGGTGACAGGATTGTTGCGTGCGGCGAGGATAAGTACCTCGACGCTTTTATCGGGCCCGTTACCGAGGTGCGCGACTATGGCGATAAGCTCGTCATGCCTGGCATCATCGACTCACACACTCACTATGCCCAGGGCGCCTTTGTGTCCGATCCCGATTTCGCCGTCAATCTCATCGATTGCACAAGCTTTGAGCAGTGTATGGAACGCGTGCAGGCGTTTGCCGAAGACCACCCGAACAACGAGTGGATCGTGGGCTATCAGGTTATCCAGTTCCAGTGGGACGTGCCCGAGATGCCTACGGCGGCAATGATCGATGAGTACATTTCGGACCGTCCGGTCTTTTTGCAGCAGGTTGACGTGCACACGTTTAGTGCCAACACCTGCGCAATCGAGAAAATCGGCATTACTGCTGAAACGCCAGACCCATCAGGCGGCAAGATTCTTAGGGATGAAGCTGGCAACCCCACTGGGGTCTTCTCGAACAACGCGGGATCCCTTTTCTTGGATGAGGTATACAATCCTGCCCCCGAGGTGGCTAGTGCTTCCTTTGCCAAGACCGCGCATCGTGCCAACGCTCTCGGTATTACGACAGTCGGCATGGTAAACCCCACTTTTGTGAGCATGGATAACCCCTATAAATTCCTCGCGGAGCTTAACCGCAAGGGCGAACTTCCGTTGCGCGTGTTCATGTACACAGACCTTTTTGAGAACGAGGCCATGACGCTCGAGGAGATTCGGGCGAAATACGACTTCCCGGGCACGCAAGTCGAGTGGCATGGCTTTAAGCAGTTCATTGACGGTGTGTGTTCCGATCATACTGCTTGGATGCTCGAGCCCTATGCTAATGCTCCCGAGACCTGTGGCGAGCCGGCTGAGGAACCTGAGCGTGTGCGCAAAGCCATCCTTAAAGCGCTTGAGTGGGGTGTCGACACGCGCATCCATGCCATAGGCGATCGTTCCGTACGCTTTATCCTGGACTGCTTCGAGGAGGGCGAGAAGCGTTACGGTCTTATGGGCTGTCGTCACTCCATGGAGCACAACGAGACTGTTCAACCTGAGGATTTGCCGCGCTATGCGGAGCTCGGCGTCTGTCCGGCCATGCAGCCGTGGCATATGCTGCTTGATATGGCAGACTTGGCAAAGGACGACGCCGTTGGTCCCGAGCGCGCGGCGCTCTCGTGGCCAATTCATAGCCTGCTCGCGAGCGGTGCCTGCGTGCATCTGGGCTCCGACTTCCCGGTCGTGGGGCTTGAGCCTATGGAGGAAGTCTATGGAGCGGTCTACCGCATGCTCGAGGATGGATCTAATCCTGAGGGTTGGTTCCCCGAGGAGCGAATCACTATGGCCGAGGCCCTGCGCGCATACACCTACGGCAGCGCCTACGCTATGCATGCTGAGGACCGCATCGGCACACTCGCCTGCGGCAAGCAAGCCGACATTTGCGTACTCGACCGCAATCTCTTTACCTGCGAGCCGGCCGAGGTGCTCGAGGCTACCGCAGCCCTCACGATGATCGCCGGCAAGGTGGTCTTTGAGGCATAGCGCCATCGTTTGATTGGGCGGCTTGGTGCCAGTTGTCAGCCGCCTGACATCCATTCAGCACTACTCTCTCAAGGAAAGGGGAGAACAATGGCAGAAGAAGTAACCGCTGCCGTGGAGGAGGAGCGCGAGCTCGCCTCCCAACCGATTCCCGGTCTGGTGCGTAAGTACACCATCGTCACCGGCCAGGGCATGCTCGCCCAGATCATCATGGTGGTCCTTGAGGGCCTCGTGATGGGTTGGGGCCTAGGTGCCCACGGCCTGGCGTGTGTCTCGATCATTATGTCGGTCGAGTACATCAACCTGGCCTTTGGCAACCTGTTTGGCACCGGCGTGCCCGCCGTGGTGGGCAACCTTTTGGGTGCCGGCGACATCAAGGGCGCAAGCAAGGCTTTTAGCCAGGGCTTTTGGCTCACCACGATCGTGAGTGTGCTGCTTGCTGTGGTGATGGCAGTGTTTACCGAGCCCATCTGCACATTCTTTGGCGCCACGCCCGACATCATGGCCGATACCGTTGCCGGCGTGCGCACCTTCGCCGTGCTGCTGCCGCTCACGGTCATTGGCCAGATGATCACCGCTGTGATGCGTGTGGACGAGAAGGTTCAGATCCAGGCCAACCTCATGACCGTTTCGGCCATCGTCGCCATCTGTTGGCTCGCGCTTTCCACGTTTGTGCTCAAGTTTGGCGTTATGGGCGCCGGCGTGTACTACGGGCTTTCCATCGGTATCTGGGCCATCGGTATCTTCTGGTTCATCGGGGGCAAAAAGTCCCAGCTCCAGATTAGCCTGGCCGACCTTAAGCTCGACCTCGCCATCTGCGGCCAGATCTTCAAGATCGGCTTCCCGTTCTTCCTGGTCCAGGGTGCGACCTTTATCTTTAATACCGTTGCCAACTCGCTTTTGGGTTCGCTCGGCGGCGACATGGGCTCGCTCTACATCGCAGCCTTTGGCGTGATCAACGGCTACATCCTCTACATTACCATGATGGTTGCCCAGTGCTTCTCCTACGGTCTGCAGCCCATCGCTGCCTTCAACGCCGGCGCAAAGGCTTGGGCACGCCTTAAGGAGACGCTCTCCTGCACGCTTAAGTACCAGGTTGTGACGCTGGCGCTGGTCACCGTCGCGCTCTGGCTTGCCGCCACCCCGGTGTGCGCCTTCTTTGCCGGCAGCGATCCTGCGCTCGTTGAGGTTGCCGCCAACGCCACGCGTACTGTCATCCTGGCTGTTGCCCTGGGCTATCTTGCCATGACCATGTCGATGTATTTCCAGGCGGTCGAGAAGGTGGGTGTCGCCACGTTTACGGGCCTGCTTCGCTATGTGATCTGCTCGGTGCCGCTTATGTACCTCCTCGGCAACATGATGGGTGTCGAGGGCGTGTGGATCGCCCTGGTGGTGGCCGATGCCATTACTGGCATCATCTCCATTGCGCTCGCCGCGCACGAGTCCAAGCGCCTTGCCACGCTCTAGGCTCGGACATGGCTGGCGTACGATAGTCGAACAAGTTAACTCGCCTGCAAGCCACCACAATGGGGACAGCCCCCATTGTGGTGGCTTTTGTTATTTAGGGTCTGAGATTTCGGCTCTATAAATAATGCTTTTGAACTGGGTTACTATAAGATTATGGTAAACGCTACTATAAGATTATGGAGAATGAAACTATTCGATTATGGTAACAGCGTAATAAGGGGCGTTGATATGGCTGAGTTCATTAACAGGGATTTGCATGAGTTGCTCATTCGCATGGCAGGCTGGTTTCCTGTTGTGTCGTTGACAGGGCCTAGGCAGAGTGGTAAGTCTACGCTGGTTCGGCATGCCTTTCCCGACTATTCCTACGTCACGCTTGAGGACCCTCAAACGAGGCGCGCGGCCTTGGAGGATCCGGTGAGTTTTATCCGCAACCGAAAGGGCGGACTCATCATCGATGAGGCGCAATACGCCCCGGATTTGTTTTCAATGATCCAGGTTGTTTCGGATGAGCGGGGAGACGCCGGTCAATACATCCTTACAGGCTCGCAAAACTTTTTGATGATGAAAAGCATCGGGCAGTCTCTTGCCGGGCGAGTCGGGATCTTAAAATTGCTGCCATTATCGTTTCGAGAAGCGGAGAGGGGCCAGCAGGGGCAGCTGGAAGTGGATTTGTTCGCGCTCGAAGGGGGATACCCTCGCCTGCGTTCCGCCGGAATGCCGTCCTCGGTTTATTTTCCCAGCTATATCGATACCTATGTTGAGCGCGATGTTGTGGGCTTGCTTGATGTGCGCAATAAGGCGGAGTTTCATAAGTTTCTGTCCATAATTGCTCAGAGCGTCGGTGCCCTCATCAATATATCCTCGCTTTCTCGAGATACGGGCGTGAGCGTATCGACCATTAAAAGCTGGTTGTCCATTCTGGAGCAGAGCTACCTGACGTTTTCGCTGCAGCCCTATTATGCAAATGCCAAGAAGCGTCTAACTAAAACGCCCAAGCTCTATTTTTACGACACGGGGCTGCTCTGCTACTTGCTCAAAATTGGATCACTGGAGCAACTATTGGAGAGCCCTTATCTGGGGGCCGTTTTCGAAAACCTCATCGTTTCCGAAACGGCGAAGAGCCATCTCAACGTGGGCGAGAATCCCGAGCTGTATTTCTATAGGGACGACAGCAAGCGTGAAATCGATTTGCTCGACTGTACAAACTCAGGGAGTCCCAAGGCTATCGAAATAAAATCATCCAGAACGTATCACGATAAGTACGCCCGCCATCTACAGACTGTATGCGATGAGATCGACATTGCAAAAGATGCGCGCTATGTTGTGGCCCGCGTGGACTCAACGTATGAGTCGAAAGACTGTAGTGTGGTTTCGGCGCGTGATTGGCTTTTACGATAACAAGCTCGGCGTATTAACGGCTGCCGCGAAGGGAACCGGCCCCCTTTTTGCGGCGGTTTTTGCCTATCTGGTGCGTCTTAGATGCAAGTGAGTAGACTTATTTGGATATGCCGAGCACATCGCAACAAATACTCAATAAAACCGACGCTCCTATAAGTTGTCAAGAGGCAGTTTGCGGGAGCGCTCCCTTCAATTC
>UQMV01000010.1 GCA_900542315.1 uncultured Collinsella sp. | reverse complement strand
ACAGCCAACATGTGCCCATGAAGATCGACCGGGCCTGCTTTGCCAAGCTGTTGGACTTTGTGGGACAGTTCCCCCACTACTTTGTGGGGTCCAATGCGGACCTTCCCATCGTGGGCGGCTCCATCCTGGCCCATGACCATTTCCAGGGCGGGCACTATGCCTTCCCCATGGAGAAGGCCCCGGTGGACCGGGACGTGGAATTTTCCGGATTCTCCGACGTCAAGGCGGGCATTGTCCGCTGGCCCATGTCGGTGCTGCGCATCGCCTCCGCCCGGCCGGAGCGCCTGGTGGAGCTGGCGCGGCGTATTCGTGCGTGGTGCGCCCCCGTTGAGTTTACCTGCGAGGCCAATCCCGAGTCGCTGACCGCCGAGCTTGCTACTGCACTTGTCAAGGTTGGTGTCACACGCGTCTCTCTGGGCGTGCAAACGCTCGATAACATCGAACTTACTGCCATCGGCCGTATTCACGATGCCGATCGGGCGCTCGCCGCCATCGCGACGGTCAAGAACGCTGGGCTTGATGTGTCGTGCGACCTTATGTGCGGACTTCCCGGGCAAACCGCAACGAGTTGGAATCGCACGCTCGTTGGCGTGCTGGCGGCGGCTCCGCATCATGTGTCGGTCTACCCGCTCACGCTCGAGGAGGGGACGCCCCTTTATCGCATGGCGTGCCGTGACGAGTCGCTCGAGCCTGATGAGGATTTTCAGGCCGCATGCATGGACGTGGCACGCGAGCTCCTGGGTGCCGCCGGCTATCACCCGTATGAGGTGGCGAGTTACGCGCTCGACGGCCATGAGTGCGCCCATAACATTGCCTACTGGACCGGACGGGGCTACCTGGGCCTGGGTCGTTCTGCCGCGGGCATGCTCGACGCCGAGGATTTCGACCGTCTTGCAGGTTTGTTCCCCGGTGTATCTTCTCGAGGCGATGCGTACCGCGTGCGTCTGGTGCAACGTGACGATGACGCGACGGCGTTCGAGGCCGAATATCTCTCGCAGCGCGAGGCTGCGGCCGAAGACCTGATGCTTGCTTGTCGCATGACGCGCGGTGTCGCGTCCGACCTGTTGGTTCGCGCGGCTCGTGTCATCCCGGCCGATGGGCTGACAGCCGCTTGCGATCGCGCGCTCGAATTAGGTCTTGCCACTTGGGTGCCCGAGACGCTCGGGGTCCATGAGGGACCCTTCACTTCGACAGATGTCGTCGCGGGCCATGTTCGAGCTCGTTTAGCACCGACACACCTGGGCTGGCTCGATGGAAATGTTCTGTTCGAGCTGTTTTGGGATCTAGCTTAGGCCGCTCGGGTAGAATTACCGGAATATATACGCTGCTGTGAGCAGGAGGTTGCCGCGCATGGCGACGATGAACGAAAAAGATTATTACGAGATTCTGGGTGTCTCCAAGGACGCTACCTCGCGTGATATACAGAAGGCCTTCCAGCAAAAGGCCCGCAAGCTCCATCCGGACGTCAACAAAGAGCCGGATGCCGAGGAAAAGTTTAAAGAGGTTTCCGAGGCCTACGCCGTGCTTTCGGATGAGCAAAAACGTGCGCGCTACGACGCCATGCGTTCTGGCAATCCCTTTGCCGGTGCTCCTACAGCTTCGCCCTATGGTGGCGGCTACGCCGGCAACACGGGCTATGGCAATCCCTTTGAGGGCGGCTTTCCCTTTGGTGGCGCCTGGGGCCAGCAGCGTCGCGGCCAGGCTGCCTACAATCCCGAGAACGGCGCCAACGTGGTCGTCGATATCAAACTGGACGCCAAGGAGGCCAAGGGCGGTGCCCGCAAGACCGTCCGCTATACGCACTTCGATACCTGTGGTCACTGCGGCGGCTCGGGTTCTGTCTCCTCCGAGCATGCCCATACCTGCCCAAGCTGTGGCGGCCGCGGCCACATCGACGTCGACCTGTCCTTCCTGTTTGGTGCGGGCACGTTCCAGTCGGTCTGCCCCGAGTGCGGCGGTTCCGGTAAGGTCGTGGCAGACCCCTGCCCTGATTGCGGTGGCAGCGGTCGTACTCGCGTAACCTCCGAGCAGACGATTGAGTTTCCTGCCGGCACGCACGATGGCGACGAGGTCCGCATTAGCGGCATGGGTCATGCTGGCACCAACGGTGCCGCGGGCGGCGACCTGGTGGGCCGCGCCCATGTTGAGGCCGAGCGCTTGGAAGGCAAAGCTCGTACCGGTTTTTACCTGATGGGCATCGTGGCGCCGTTTTTGGTACTCTCGGCCATCTCGGGCGTGTTCTCTGCCTTTGCCGTGATGTGCTTTATTCCGTTTACCATGGGCCTGTTCATGGTGCTTTCGGACGGCGTGCTTCATCGCAGCTTGCTGTGGTGGAAGCGCGGTGCGATGCAGTTTGCCAACGGTTTTGCCAACGGCTTCATGTTCGCGCTCGTGTCGGTTTGGTTCGCGAGCTGCTCGCAACGGGCCATGCTTTCGCCGTACCAAATGCAATAACATCAAACCCTCTGTTTGCGGCCGGCCCTGCTTGGGTATAGGACGCACTGTGACAATAATGAAAGTCGGAAGGATTCGGTCGTGTCGGAAAATAGGGATTACTACGAGGTGCTTGGCGTCGACAGGGATGCCGACGCGCGGACGATCAAGCGCGCGTTTCTAAAGAAGGCCCGTACCGTACACCCGGACGTTTCGGACGACCCCGAGGCCGAGGCCAAGTTTAAAGAGCTTAACGAGGCGTATTCCGTTCTTTCCGATGAGCAGAAGCGTGCTAACTACGACCGTTACGGCACTGCCGACGGCCCTGGTGGTTCAGGCTACGTCGATATCAACGATATCTTTGGTGGCATGGGCATGGACGACTTGTTCTCGTCGTTCTTTGGCGGCGGTGCCGGCGGTGGCGCCCGCAGCCGTCGCGAGCGCCGCCGGGGTCGCGATATGGCCATCTCCCTTTCGGTGACGCTCGAGGAGGCGGCACTCGGCTGCAAAAAGACGATCAGCTATGACCGCCTTGCTCCTTGCGAGGACTGCAATGGCACCGGTAGGGCAGAGGGCGCACAGGAAAAGCAGTGCGGCCGCTGCCACGGTACGGGCTACGTCACGACGGTTCAGCGTTCGTTCCTGGGCCAGGTTCAGTCTTCCTCGCCTTGCCCTGACTGCCATGGCGAGGGCACGGTTATCGACCATCCCTGCGAGACCTGCGACGGTCAGGGCCGCACGCCTTCGCATGAAAAGATTGACATCGATATTCCCGCCGGCGTTTCGACCGGTCGCCAGCTGCGTGTGAGCGGCTTTGGCGAGGCCGGCCTTCGCGGCGAGCCTTCGGGCGACCTGATTGTCAACGTGCGCGTTGCCGACCATGAGCGCTTTAAGCGCAACGGTGACGACCTGTACCTGGTGAGTGATATCTCGATTGCGCAGGCTGCGCTTGGCTGCGAGATCGAGGTCGAGGGCATTATGCCCGACGAGGTCGTTAAGGTGACGGTTCCCGCCGGCGCCCAGTACGGTGATACCGTGAGCGTCAATAATTACGGCATGCCGCGCATTGGCGGTGGCGGTTCGCGTGGCCGCCTGATCGTGCAACTGCGCGTGGTCGTTCCCACCAATCTTTCCAATAAGCAGCGCGAGCTGCTCCGTGCTTTTGCCGATGAGATGGGCGATGACGTTGCTTCTGGTAAGAAGTCGGTGACCGACCGTATCAAGAGTGCCCTCGACGATATCCTCGATTAAGGAGCCCGCGTGCTCGCACCCCATATTTCCGTCGTCAACCTCGGCTGCCGTGTCAACCGGGTTGAGTCCGACCGTATCACTGCCGATCTTATGCGCCTGGGCTTTGCTATTGTGGAGCCCCAGGATGCCGATCTGATCGTCATTAACACCTGTGCCGTTACGGGCGAGGCTGAGGCCAAGACCCGTAAGGCAGTTCGTCATGCGCTGGCCTATCCAAACGAGCCCTTTGTGCTCGTGACCGGTTGCGTGGTCAATTTGCATCCTGAGGAGTTGTTGGAGCTTTCGGATCGCGTGATCGCCGAGCCGTCCAAGATCGATGTCGCCGAACGCGTCTGTGAGGTGCTGGGCGTTGAGTCCGATAGCGTTCCCGCCTGCAGCGATGGCGAGGTGGTCGATGCGCTCGGTCGCTCTCGCCTGGGCGTGAAGATTCAGGACGGCTGCAACCACCGCTGCACCTATTGCATTGTGTGGAAGGCACGCGGCCCCGAGCGCTCCGTGCCCGTCGAGTCCGTGCTCGAGCAAGTTCGCGAGGCCCAGGAGGCCGGCGTGCCCGAGGTGGTGCTGACCGGTGTGAACCTGGGTGCCTACGATGGCAAGAGCGCGACCGACGAGCATGTCGAAATCGATGAGCTGCTCGAGGCCATCATGGAGCGCACGTCTATTCCGCATGTGCGCATTTCCTCGGTCGAGCCCATGGATATCTCTGAGCGCCTGCTTAAGGTTATGGCGCGCTATCCGCAGCGTATCGCCCCGTTTTTGCACCTGCCCGTGCAGTCCGGCTGCACAGCGACTCTGCATCGCATGGGCCGTCCCTATAGCGCCGAGGCCTTTGAGGACACGGTGCGCATGATTCGCGCCAACTTGCCCCAGGCGTCTCTTTCGTGCGATGTCATCGTCGGTTTTCCTGGCGAGACGGACGAGGAGTTCGAGGAGTCGCTGGCGCTGTGCCGTCGTGTGGGTTTCTCGCGTATGCACGTGTTCCGCTATAGCAAGCGTCCCGGTACCCTTGCTGCCGATATGCCCGACCAGGTCCCGCCCGAGGTTATGGCCGAGCGCAGCCGTCGTATGCGAGCCGCGGCGCAGGAACTCGCCATTGCCGACGCTCGTCGTCGCGTGGGCACCGTCGAGCGTGCCGTCCTCGAGTACGGCGACAACCTGACGCTCGGCTCGTTCCATCATGCCCGTCTTGACGATACCTGTGGACTCACAGCCCCGTGCCTGCTCGATGTTGCTATCATCGGAGTCGATGATTCCGGCTTGGTCCATGCGCGCAGGGAGGTTCATGGAAGCCTCGAAGATTAGACTTACCGTTCCCGAGGGGATTGATCCCTCGCGCGTTTTGGGCGCCGGCGACGGCGTCCTTCGTGCGCTCGAGACCTTGGTTCGCGCCCATGTGGTCGCCCGTGGCGATAGCATCGCCGTGAGCGGTGACCCGGATGAGGTCGAACTCGTGGCGCGTTTTTTCGAACACGCTTTTCGCGAGGCGGCCGCCGGGCGCACACTGTCTGCCGACGATGTCTCTCGCTGCCTGGCCGTCTTGCGCGACGGTGAGCACGAGGCTACGTCGCTTCGCGATGACGTGCTGCTTTCGTATCGCGGCCGTGCCATTCGCCCCAAAACGCTCGGCCAAAAGCGCTATGTGGATGCCATTCGCTCGCATACCATCACGTTTGGCCTGGGTCCTGCCGGCACCGGTAAGACCTATCTGGCCATGGCGCTCGCCGTTGCCGCGCTCAAGCGTCACGAGGTGGGCCGTCTGATCTTGACCCGTCCGGTTGTCGAGGCGGGGGAGAATCTGGGCTTTTTGCCCGGTACCCTCGAGGAAAAGATCGATCCCTACATGCGTCCGCTCTACGACGCCCTCTTTGACATGATGGATCGCGAGCGCACCGATGAGCTTATGGAGCGCGGCGTGATCGAGATCGCCCCGCTTGCCTACATGCGCGGCCGTACGCTGAGCGATGCCTTCGTGGTGCTCGACGAGGCGCAAAATACCACGCCCGAGCAGATGAAGATGTTCCTGACGCGCTTGGGCTTTAACTCCAAGTTCGTGATTACCGGCGACCTGAGCCAGCGCGACCTAGTGGGTCGTCGTGGTGGCTTGTCGGACGTCGAGAAGATTTTGGGCCGTGTCGACGATGTAGCGTTTGCACACCTGGAGCGCGCCGACGTGGTGCGCCATGCCCTGGTGGGTCGTATCGTCGAGGCATATGATGCTTATGATGACGTGCGTGAGCAGCGCTCGCGCGACCGAAAGGAGTCCCGTTGAGTGTATTGATCAGCAACGATGCCGAGCTCGATACGCTGCTCGACGCGCAGGAGGTGGAGCACATCTGCGAGGTCGTGCTTGCCGCCGAGGGCGTTGAACGTGAAGTCGAGATTTCCCTTTCGTATGTCGACGAGGACGAGATGCACGAGCTCAACCACGAGTGGCGCGGTATCGACCGCACCACCGATGTGCTCTCGTTTGAGTGCGATTCGGCCTTTGACGATGACATTCCCGCCGACGAGACGCTCGAGCTCGGCGATATTATCCTTGCCCCGCAGGTTATTGCCCGTCAGGCCCCCGGCTTTGGCAATAGCCCTGCCGACGAGTGCCGTCTGATGCTCGTGCATGGCATGTTGCACCTGCTGGGGTATGACCACATCGAGGACGACGAGGCCGAGGTCATGGAGGCCCGCGAGGACGCCATCCTGCGCGATCTGGCGCTCGAGCGCGGCGAGGACCCCAAGCTGGTCCACGTCGGCCCCATCACCAACCACGCCCACGACTAGGAGCCGTCTATGATTCCCGGATCGAACAAGGACCATCCGTCCTTCTTAAAGTCGTTTTCCTACGCCATGGAGGGCTTCGTCACCGCCGTCAAGACCGAGCGTAACATTAAGGTCATGCTCGTGGCGGGCGTGTGCACCGTCATTGCAGGCTGCATCGTGGGGCTCGACATTGCCGAGTGGGCCACGATTATCATCTGTTGCGGCCTGGTGATCCACGGCGAGCTTTGCAATACCGCCATGGAGGCCATCGTCGACCTGGCGACCCAGGAGCTCCATCCGCTGGCCAAGCGTGCGAAGGACATCGCCGCCGCCTCCGTATACGTTCTTTCCATCACCGCCGCGATTGTGGGCTTGCTGGTATTTGCCCACGCGCTCGGCTTTATTTAGAAAGGGATTCCCATGTCCGACAATATGCAGCCTGCCGATGAGATTTTGGACGACGAGTCCCTGGACGCGGTGGATACCGAGGAGCTCGAGGATGTCGAGGAGTTCGACCCGTTTGAGGGTATGAGCGACGAGGAACTCGACGCCCTGTGCGACGAGGACGACAACCTCGCGGGCTTTGGTGACGTTGAGCCCGGTTTCCGCAGCGGCTTTGTGGCCCTGGTCGGTCGTCCCAACGCTGGCAAGTCTACGCTGCTTAATGCCTGCTATGGCAAAAAGGTCGCCATCACCTCGCCGGTGGCCCAGACGACCCGCCGCCGCATGCGCGCCGTCGTCAACCGCCCCGGCTACCAGCTGGTCTTTGTCGATACCCCGGGTATTCATAAGCCCAAGGACGGCTTGGGATCCGAGCTCAACAAGAGCGCGTTGTTCGAGCTGAACGATGTCGATGTTGTCGCGTTTTTGATTGATGCCACCAAACCGATCGGCAGGGGAGACGCCTGGGTTGCCGAGCGCGTCAGATGCGCTCGTTCCAAGAAGGTCCTGGTGCTCACCAAGGCCGATGAGGCCGACCCCACACAGGTCATGGAGCAGCTTAAGGCAGCCCACGAACTCATGGAATATGACGACGAGATCGTGACGTCGTCGGTCAAGAACTTCAACGTCGATGCATTTATCGAGACCGTTGCGCACTTTTTGCCTGAGGGTCCGCGTTGGTTCCCCGAGGACATGGGCACCGACGCTTCCGACGAGACGCTCGTTGCCGAGTTTGTGCGCGAGAAGGTCTTGCGCCGCACCCGTGATGAGATCCCGCACTCCGTTGGCGTGATCTGCGATGCGCTCGAGCAGACCAAGAAGGTGCTTCGCGTGCACGCCACCATTTACGTCGAGCGCGAGGGCCAAAAGGGCATCATCATCGGCAAGGGCGGCGAGATGATCAAGCATATCGGTATCGACGCCCGTCGCGATCTTGAGCGCATCTTTGGCACGCAGGTCTTTTTGGAGCTGGACGTGAAGGTCAAGGCCGGCTGGCGTGACGACGAGGCCCAGATTCGCCGCTTTGGCTACAACGCCGAGGACTAAGGACGCGCGGCGCGCATGGCAGGCTCCCGGACATATCGCACGAAAGTGCTCGTGCTCGATAAGACTAAGCTCAAAGAGACCGACCTGATCTTGACGATGCTTGACGAGCGGGGGCGGCAGGTTCGCGCCGTGGCAAAGGGCGCCCGCAAACCCGGCGGACGCCTGGCTGCGCGCTGCGAGCTGTTCTGTACGGTCGATATGCTGCTTGCACATGGACGGTCACTCGACGTGGTTTCCCAGGCCGAGCTTATGGAGGCGCCGCTCGGCGCTGCGCCCGATTACGAGACGACCTGCGCCGCAAGCGCGATCACCGAGGTCGCGCGCGTGTGCTCGTTCGAGGACGCCGAGGACCCGTTTACCTTTGCCATAACGCAGCGAGCTCTTGCCCTGGTGGGCAGCGGGCTCGACACGGCTCATATGGACCTACTTGTGGCGGCATATGTCTTTAAGCTGCTGTCGCACGTTGGCTATCGACCCGATTTTTCGGCCTGTGTGCTGTGCGGAGACCCCATGCTGTCGTATTTTTCAGCCCAGGCGGGCGGTCTCATGTGCGGGTCGTGCGCGTCGAGCGTTCCAGGTGCCGAACTGGTGTCGACCGGTGAGACCGCATGGCTGCGCGCCCTCATGTCCATGACCTTCGATGCGCTCATGGCCGAGCGAATCGACCCGCATACGGCGGCATTCCTGCTCGGGCTTTCGCATGTTTGGGCTGCGACGCACACCGATCAGCGCCTCCGCGCGATGGAATTCATGTTGGGTCGGTGATGATGCGCAGGCACAGGCTGCTTGTGGTAACATACCGACCTGTTGGTACCTCGACCTTGGTTGCTCGCTCCACCGGCGGCTTCCCAGTCCGAGGCGAATCGAGTCGCCCGCGGGCGACGTAAAACGAAAGGTGAAACAATGACTGTTTCCAAAGAGCGCAAGGCGGAGCTGACTGCCCAGTTCGGTAACACCCCGGTCGACACCGGTAACCCCAAGGTTCAGGTTGCCATCCTGTCCGAGCGCATCAAGGAGCTGACCGAGCACATGAAGTCCCACCAGAAGGACTTCCACACCCGTCGTGGTCTGCTCATGCTCGTCGGCCGTCGTCGTCGTCTTCTCTCCTACATCAAGAAGAACGACATCGTCGAGTACCGTGAGCTCATCAAGGCTCTGGGCATCCGCGACAACATCCAGTAGGATTTGTACATGCTAAGAGCGTCCTGCGCAGCGGGGCGCTCTTTTTGTGTAAGGGCGTGAACAATCACGCTCTGAAGCGTGGCGGGGGCAGGGGGCTCGCGTCACATGAGAAGCCCGCAGGCAAGGGGCCTGTGGGGTAAAGGAGAACAATGACACTCGTATCCAAGACCTTTGAGCTGTACGGCAAGACCTACACCTTTGAGTCGGGCGAGCTTGCCAAGCAGGCTACCGGCGCCTGTCTTGTCAAGCAGGGCGACACCACGATGCTCGACACCGTGGTCGTCTCCAAGGAGCGCAAGAATTACGACTTCTTCCCGCTGACCGTCGACTTCAACGAGAAGATGTACGCCGCCGGCCGCATCCCGGGTGGCTACCTCAAGCGCGAGGGCCGTCCCAGCGAGAAGGCCACGCTCACGGCCCGCATGATCGACCGTCCGATTCGCCCGAGCTTCCCGGACGGCTTCCGCAACGAGGTGCACATCGTCGCCACCTCGCTCGTCGCCGACCAGGTCAACCCCTTCGATGTCATCAACGTCATGGGTGCATCCCTGGCCATGACGCTTGGCGGCGTGCCCTTCGAGGGCCCGCTTGCCTGCGTGCGCATCGGCCGTAACGTGGAGACAGGCGAGTTTATCGTCAACCCCACCTACGAGGAGCGCGAGAACTCCGATCTGGACCTGGAGCTGGGCGGCTCTGCCGACTTCATCTCGATGGTCGAGGCCGGCGCCGAGGAGATCTCCGAGGACGACATGCTCGCCGCCATGAAGTTTGGCCAGGAGGCCCTTGCCGCTTTCTGCCAGGCTCAGGACGAGTTCATCGCCGAGTGGGAGCAGGTTAACGGCCCCATCGTCAAGAAGGAGTACCCGCTCGACCAGCCCGTCGAGGAGGTCCAGGAGCGCATCTTCGCACACTACGACGAGATGGCAGCCGCCCTTCGCGACGCCGACAAGCTCTCCCGTATCGGTAAGGTCGAGGCTCTGAAGGAGTCCATCCGCGCCGAGTTCACCGAGGAGGAGCAGGCCGCTTGGGAGCGCGAGATCCCCGTGGCGCTCAAGAAGCTCGAGAAGAAGGCCATGCGCACCATGGTCGTTGAGACCGGCGAGCGCGTCGACGGCCGTGCCGCCGACGAGATCCGTCCCATCATGGTGAAGGACAACTACCTGCCGCTCGTTCACGGCTCCGGTTTGTTCCAGCGTGGCCAGACCCAGGTGCTCTCGGTTCTTTCGCTCGGCATGCTCAACGAGGGCCAGCGTCTGGACACCATCGAGCCCACCGAGGGCAAGCGCTACATGCACCACTACAACTTCCCGCCGTTCTGCACCGGCGAGACCGGCCGCATGGGCAGCCCCAAGCGTCGCGAGATCGGCCATGGCAATCTGGCCGAGCGCGCTCTGCTTCCGGTGCTTCCCGACGAGAACGAGTTCCCCTACGCCATCCGCGTCGTCTCCGAGGTCATGGAGTCCAACGGCTCCTCTTCGATGGCTTCGACCTGCGGCTCCACGCTCGCCCTTATGGACGGCGGCGTGCCCATTAAGCGCCCGGTCTCCGGTATCGCCATGGGCCTGATCCAGGAGGAGGGCAAGACCGTGGTACTGTCCGACATCCAGGGTCTCGAGGACTTCCTGGGCGACATGGACTTTAAGGTCACCGGCACCACCGAGGGCATCACCGCCCTGCAGATGGACAACAAGGCCACCGGCCTCACCTTCGACATCCTGGCCCGCGCCCTGCAGCAGGCCAAGGAGGGTCGCGCCTTCATCCTGCAGAAGATGCTCGATGTGATCCCCGAGCCGCGCCACACCACGCGCAGCACCGCTCCGCGCATCGTTTCCATCCAGGTTCCGACCGACAAGATCCGCGACGTCATCGGTTCCGGCGGTAAGGTCATCCGCGGTATCCAGGACGAGACCGGCGCCTCGGTCGACATCCAGGAGGACGGCACCGTCTTTGTCGGCGGCACCGGCGAGTCCGTCGACCAGGCCGTCGAGCGTATCAAGCTCATCATCAAGGTTCCCGAGCCGGGCGAGGAGTACACCGGTCGCGTGGTCTCCATCCAGCCCTTCGGCGCCTTCGTCAACCTGCTGCCCGGTAAGGACGGCCTGCTGCACATCTCCCGCGTCGCCAAGGGCCGCGTGGAGAAGGTCGAGGACGTCCTCAACGTGGGCGACGAGGTCAAGGTCGTCGTCATCGAGGTCGACGATCGCGGCAAGATCTCGCTCGATCGTCTTGATAAGCCCGAGGCCCCGGCTCGTGCCGAGGGTGCCTCCGAGGGCGACGGCGAGCACTTCCAGCGCCGTGAGCGTCCGCGTCGCGAGCGCTCTGAGCGCAGCGATCGTCCGCGTCGTCCCGGCGACAACGGAGGCCGCAAGCCCCGCCGTCATCACGACGCCGAGTAACAGCCGTACATAAGCAGCTCAACAAGGGCGACTCCTAAGGGGGTCGCCCTTTTGCTATTCCCGGCGGGGCCGCAGGTAAAGTTTCCTGCTCTACAGTCCTGCTCGCACGGAGAGCATATTAAGTGCTTTCCTTTGCGTGCGGAACTCGCGATAAACTTCATATGAGTCCCTCCCGGGCGCAAGCAAAAGGGCTGGTTAACGCTGTTGGTAGCTTGCTGGTCTTCTGTTCTTAGTTGATATACTTTTTCGCATCTAACGCTTAGCCTAGGGGGTTGGCATGATAAATAAGGTTGAATGGGACCGCATGATTGCCGGGGAGCTCTATAGCCCCTCTCGGGTTAACGACCATTCGTTTAGTAGGGTGCATGCGGCTCAGAAGTTGTTTAATGAGTCGGAGTATTGGGCTGATTCGAGCGCCTTTGAGGAACTAAAG
Source organism: uncultured Collinsella sp. (assembly GCA_900542315.1). Classification (GTDB taxonomy): domain Bacteria; phylum Actinomycetota; class Coriobacteriia; order Coriobacteriales; family Coriobacteriaceae; genus Collinsella. The sequence goes on along the minus strand of UQMV01000010.1, from coordinate 47,702 downwards.
AAGTGTTTTCGCGTTGCTCCGGACGATATGGTCTTAACGGCTCCCGTTTATTTTGATCACGGCGACAGGGTTTCGTTTGGTAACCATTTCTATGCGAATACCGGTTTGACGATTCTGGACGAAAATTACGTGACCTTTGGCGACAACGTCTTTCTAGGACCCCATGTGAGTATATTTACTGCTGGGCATCCAATTGACGCCGATGTGCGCAATCTAGACCTCGAGTATGCTAAGCCTGTCGTAATCGGCAACAACGTCTGGATGGGCGGCGGGGTGATTATCAATCCGGGCGTATCAATCGGAGGCGATGTGGTCATAGCCTCAGGTTCAGTTGTTGTTAAAGACGTTCCAAGCCACGTCATCATCGGCGGCAATCCAGCTCATATCATTCGAGAGATTACCGACAGCGATCGCAAGCTCTGGCAAGGCCAGCTGAATGCCTACAACGAGGCAATTGGATCATAGCCTCGGCATTCCCGCAGATAAAACCTACTAAAACAAACCTATCCCTTATTGGCAGGTTTCCCGTGGGGCGGGCACTGATGAAGTTTATCGCGAGTTCCGCACGAACAGGAGGCCACTAAATGTGGCCTCCGTCGTGAGCAGGACTGTAGAGCAGGAAACTTAGCCCGTGCCGGGGCCACAGGGCCCAAACCGGCGGGATCGACCGCCTCAGATGGGGCTTTGATGCATGGGTGGTCTGTTGTTGTGCAAATGGGTATCATACTGTGGTTATTGCATCGACTCTGTGATGCATGTTCGTACGTTCCCGGCGGTCGGTTTGCCAGAAGCGCCCCGTCGGTTGTTCCAGACCCGTTTCGAAGAAAGGAAACCACACGAACCTATGGCAGCTAAAAAATCATCTCCTTTGAAGATCATTCCGCTCGGCGGCCTTGACGGCATCGGCAAGAACATGACGGTCTTCGAATGCGGCGACGACATGGTGCTCGTTGACGCTGGCCTCATGTTCCCCGACGATTCCCAGCCCGGTATTGACCTGGTGCTTCCCGACTACACCTATGTTCTGGAGAACGAGGAGAAGCTCCGCGGTATCGTCGTCACCCACGGCCACGAGGACCACACCGGTTCGCTTCCGTACCTGCTGCAGGACCTCAACAATAAGGTGCCCATCTTTTCGAGCAAGCTGACGCTTGGCTTTATCGAGGGCAAGCTTTCTGAGTTCCGCATCCGCGCGCCCAAGTTCCGCGAGGTCAAGGGCGGCAGCCATGTCAACCTCGGTGGCATCTCGCTCGACTTCTTCTCGATGACGCACTCCATCCCCGGCGCTCTGGGCGTGTTCATTCGCACCAACCAGGGCACCGTTATGCACACCGGCGACTTTAAGCTCGATCAGACGCCCATCGATGGTGTCACGCCCGACTATGCCGCTATCAGCCGCTTTGCCAAGCAGGGCATCGACCTGCTGCTTTCCGACTCCACCAATGCCACGGTTCCCGGCTTTACCAAGTCCGAGGCCGAGGTCGGTCCCAACTTGCTACACGCCATCAAAAATGCTCCGGGCCGCGTGTTCGTCGCGTCGTTCTCGAGCCACATCCATCGTTTGCAGCAGATCTGCGATGCTGCCCGCAAGTGCGGCCGTAAGGTCGTTGTGACCGGTCGCTCCATGCTCACTAACACCCGCGTGGCGCGTGAGCTGGGCTACCTCAACATCGACGATGCCGATATCATCGATGCCTTCGACATTGATAACCTGCCCGACGACAAGATTGTCGTCATGTGCACCGGTTCGCAGGGCGAGCCGCTGTCGGCCCTGTCCCGCATGGCCAATGGCGAGCACAAGACGCTCTCCATCCATGAGGGCGATACCGTTATCCTCTCGGCAACTCCTGTTCCCGGCAATGAGAAAGCCGTCCAGCAGGTCGTCAACAGCCTGGCCAAGCTCGGCTGCGACGTGTGGGATAAGAACCGCGCTCTCGTCCACGTCTCGGGCCACGGCAGCCAGGAGGAGCTCAAGCTCCTGATGGCCATGGCCAAACCCACGTACTTTATGCCGGTTCACGGTGAGGCCGTGCATCTGCGCGCCCATGCCCAGCTGGCCCGCAAGATGGGCATCAAGGACGATCATATCTTTATTCTCGATAACGGCGACACGCTCGAGATGCGCGGCGGTATTGTCAAGCGCGGTACGCCCGTCGAGTCCGGTGTCGTCTACGTCGACGGCCTGCGTATCGGCGATACCGACCCCATCGTCTTGCGCGATCGCCAGAAGCTCGCCAACGACGGTATGGTTACCGCTGTTGCCATCGTCTCGCTCAAGCACAAGAAGATCGAGGCCATCGAGTTCTCGGGCCGCGGCGTCTCGTTTGCCATCGACGACCAGTTCTCCGAGGATGCCTCCGCGTCCATCATGAAGACGATAGAGAAGGGCAAGTTCAGCTTTACGAGCAGCGGTTCCGATGCCATTCGCAAGGCCGTGCGCGATTCGCTCTCTAACTTTATCTGGAGCCGTACGCGCACCCGTCCGATGATCATCCCGGTCGTCATGGAGGTTTAGTTTGGCGCGCGGATCTGCACAAAACGCCAAAGGCAATAAGGCCAATAACCAACCGGCATCTGCTAAGGGTGCCGGTTCCCATCTTCGTGCCAATAAGGGCCACGAGGCCGACTTCGACGATTTTGAGCCCCTGGTCGAGCCCTCGGCCAACCGCGATATTGCCGGCGTGGTCATCGCCGTTTTGGCGATTGCGTCCTTCATTGCCGTGATTTCTCCGGCAACAGCACCCGTTACGGCTGCGGTTGCCGGTTTCTACCACCTGGGCTTTGGTCTGGGCGCCTACGTGCTGCCGATCGTCATTTTGCTGTTTGCCGCCACGCTCTTTTTAGGTGAGGACTCGCCGCTCAACATTCGCTCGGTCGCGGGCGGAGCCGTGGTCTTTATCGCCGTCGTCTCCATTCTTTCGTTGATGGTGTCGGGTACGAGCAACTCGTGTGACCTTATGTTCACGCCGCAAAATCTGTCCGCCTCGGGTGGCTACATCGGTGCGTTTATTGCGAGTGCGCTGCAGAATGCCCTGGGTAAGCCTATCGCGATGGTGGTCCTGTTGGGTCTGGCCGTCGTTGGTTTTGTCATCATCGGCTTTTCGGTGGGTGGCGTGCTGCGCTCTGCTCGCGACCGCGCGGCCGATTTTGCCGAGCGCCGTCGTGCCGATGTTAACGCGAGCCCGTGGGGTGACGACGAAGCCCTGTCGGTGCCCGGCGTTGCCCGTCCGCACCTGAGCATTCTTCGTCAAAAGGGCTCCGATGCTGCCGTGACCACGGTTATGGGCAACGATGTGGACCCGGTTTTGGACGATGACGACGAGGACGAGAATCCGTTTGTCGACGTGTCCGAGTCGGTTGAGGCTGAGCGCGCTAAGACGACGCTGCTGCCGCGCCGCCATGCCAAGAAGGGCAAGGCTGCGCCTAAGCTCAATACAAGCGAGCCCGACCCGTCTTGGTCCGATAGCGAGATTGAGCTCACCGAGGGCGATGACGAGGACGACGAGGCTCCGATTGAGACCGCTAAGACAACTTTGCTGCCGCGTCGCCATGCAAAGCGCGACCAGGTAACCGGTCAGCTTTCGATGGAAGACGACCCCGATAAGATCGACGAGTCCGAGCCGCCGTTTGCCGTGAATCCTGTTTCGGCAGCACCTCAGATTCCCGACTTCTTGAAGCATCCCAAGGTTGCCGATGCGTCTGCCTCGAGTGCTGTTGAATCGGCTGCGGCTAGTGATGGGGGAGCGGACGGCGGCGCCGCAGATAACGAGGGCGAAGAAGAGGACGGCCTCAAGCTTCCGCCGCTCGAAATCCTGCATGCCAACCCGCAGTCGGCGTCCTCCGCGTCTTCTGACAAGGAGCTGGAACAGACTGCCGAGTCGCTTCAGTCCACGTTGTTGGAGTTTGGTCGTAGTGCCCGCGTGGTCGGCTGGATCGCCGGCCCCACGGTGACGACCTTTAAGCTGCAACCTGGCGAGGGCGAGCGCGTGAGCAAGATTTCGAGCCTCGAGGACGATATCGCGCTATCGCTCGCTGCCCAGTCGGTGCGTATCTTTGCCCCGATCCCCGGCACCTCGCTTGTGGGTATCGAGATCCCCAATCGCAAGCGTCAGAACGTCAACCTGGGCGACGTGCTGCCCTATGTGAAGGGCGGTCCGCTCGAGCTGGCCATCGGTCGCGATGCCGAGGGTACGCCGGTCGTCGCCGACCTTGCCAAGATGCCCCACCTGCTGATCGCCGGCACGACCGGTTCTGGTAAGTCGGTGATGATCAACTCCATCATCACGACCCTGCTCATGCGCGCGCTTCCCGAGGACGTTCGCCTGATCATGGTCGACCCCAAGCGCGTCGAGCTTGCGGGCTATAACGGTCTGCCGCATCTCTATGTGCCCGTGGTGACCGAGCCCAAGCAGGCCGCGAGCGCTCTGCAATGGGCCGTGTCCGAGATGGAGCGTCGCCTGAAGGTCTTCGAGCGCCTTAACGTGCGTAAGATCTCGACCTACAACGAAAAGCAGGCCGCCGGCGAGTTTGAGCATTACGACAACCCGCCCCAGAAGATGCCCTATCTGGTCATTATCATCGACGAGCTCTCGGATCTGATGATGGTTGCCGGTAAGGATGTCGAGGCCTCGATCGTTCGTATCGCCCAGCTGGGCCGTGCCGCCGGTATTCACCTTATCGTGGCTACGCAGCGCCCCAGCTCCAACGTGGTGACGGGCCTCATCAAGGCCAACATCACCAACCGCATCGCCTTTAACGTCGCCACGGGCATCGACTCGCGCGTCATTATCGACCAGATGGGTGCCGAAAAGCTTACCGGTTTGGGCGACATGCTGTTCTCCAAGGTCGACTGGGGCAAGCCTCGCCGTATCCAGGGCTGCTTTGTCTCGGACGACGAAATCAACGAGATTGTCGAGTTTGTCAAGTCGCAGAGCGAGCCCGACTACCACGAGGAGATCCTGTCTGCCGTGGCGCCCGCTTCCATGTCCATGGCGGGTGGCGGCGGCATTGTCCGTACCGGAGTCGCCGAGCCGCAAGACGATGATCCGCTCATTTGGGAAGCCGCCCATATTGTGGTGGAATCGCAGCTTGGCTCCACATCTGGCCTGCAACGCCGTCTGAAGGTTGGCTATGCACGTGCCGGGCGTATTATGGACATGCTGGAAGAAAAGGGTGTCGTCGGACCGCCCGACGGTTCCAAGCCGCGCGAGGTCCTGTTGGACGAGGAGGGGCTTGCCGCGCTGGAATCTGTCGACGCCGAGATGGCACGTGAAGATCGTGAGTTTGGAGGATTCTGATGGCTGCACGCTTTGGTGACATGCTGCTCGAGCAGCGTCGCCGAATGGGCCTTTCCATTCAGCAGGTCGCCAACACCATCAAAATCAGGCCGCAGATCATCGAGTTTTTCGAGACCGGTAACTTTGCTTCGATGCCGCCGCGCGGCTATGCGCAGGGCATGATTTCGAGCTATGCTCGCTTTTTGGGCCTCAATCCGCGCGAGGTCGTCAATGCCTACTTTGACGATCTGATGGCATATGAGCGCGAGACGTCGCAGCAGGGCGGTCGTTTTCAGGACGCCGCTGGCTACGTCAATTCGCGTTCCTCGGTCGATAACGGGCGCTTCCTGATGGTTCAGGGCGGTCGTTCGACGCGTTATGGACAGCGTCCTCAGCAGGCCGGTTATATTACCGAGACGGGTTCGGGCGAGGAGATTCGCTCACAGCGTGACCGGTTCCGCAGTACGCCGATGCCCGAGGACCGTGCACTTCCCGCTGCCCGAGGCGTGGCGCGTGACCCTCGTGCCGGCTACGGCGACGGCGGCTATTCCGATCGCGGTTACCGTGGTGCCTCTACGGGACGCTCTCGCGGTGGCTATGCGGATGCCGATACCACGCAGGTGACGCCGCGTCTTCGCTCTCAATCACAGCCGTATGGCCAGCGCTCTTCGGCTCCGCGTTCGGGCCAGCGTGGCTATCAAGGCCGCGGTGAACTTGCGCCCCGCTCGGGTCAGCGCAGCCTTCAGGGCCAGGGTGGCTATCGCGGCCGTTCCGATAGCAATCGTGGTCGTATGCCTCAGGGAGGCGGCCGCAGCAGTTCCAATCGTGGACGCGGCGGATCACGTACTCCTCAAAACAACGGGCTCGATCCGCGTATCGTCTACGCCGGCATCGGTGCCGTTGCGCTGCTGTTGATTGTGCTCATCGTGGTGCTTCTGCGCGGCTGCGCATCTTCGGCGCCCGAGACCACGCCCGAGACGCCCACTGCTACCAAGACGACGACCAAGAAGTCTTCTAAGAAGACCGAAACGGTCGACGAGGACGAAGACACCGATGAGGCGACGGATGAGTCGACTGACTCGGACGCTACCAAGACAACGGCCAAGAAGGAAGAGAACGAGGTCACGAAGGTCAAAGTCTCCGTTGCCAAGGGAAAGACCGCGTGGATTGAGGTCAAGGTCGACGGCAAGTCGGTCTATGGCGCCCAAGCGACTGGCCCCTTTGAGCAGGAGTACACGCCCGAGTCCTCGATCGAGATCACCACGTCCAAGCCTTCCGATGTCACCGTTACCAAGAACGGTGAAAAGGTCCGTTACGATACCAAGACCTCGGGCGTGGCGCGTGTGACGATCACCGTTCCCAAGAAGGAGACGACTGATTCCGAGAATGGTGAAAGTTCTGATGGTACCGACACCACCGATGGTGCCGATACCACCGACGTTACCGATGCCCAGTCCACGGATGGCGCCGATACCGCAACTGACGGTCAGACACCCACCGATTCTACCGACTATTCGTACGATAGCTACTAAGCCGCTCGTACGCGAAAGGAAACATCATGGCTAAAGATTCCAGCTTCGACGTCGTGTCCGAGGTCAACATGCAAGAGGTCGACAACGCCTTCCAGCAGACCACGCGCGAGATTTCCCAGCGCTATGACCTTAAGGATTCCGGGGCCACGATCGAGCTTTCGAAGGGCGACAAGCTCTTTACGATCAACGCCCCGGCCGACTTTGTCTCCAAGCAGATTATCGACGTGCTGAGCTCCAAGCTCATCAAGCGCGGCATCGACCTCAAGGCTGTCTCGTGGGATGCTCCGCAGGCGGCATCGGGCGGCACCGTGCGCGTGCTCGGCCATATCGTCGAGGGTATCGACCAGGCGACCGCCAAGAAGATCAACAAGGACATCAAGGACCAAAAGCTCAAGGTCAAGGTGACCATCGAGGCCGATAAGCTGCGTGTTTCCTCTGCTTCGAAGGACGCGTTGCAGACTGTGATCCAGTTCCTGCGCGACCAGGACTACGGCCAGCCGCTTCAGTTCACCAACTACCGCTAATATCATTCGAAAGGACCGCTTTCCAACATGGATACACCGTTGGGCTCCGTGCTCTACATCACCCTCGGGTGCGCTAAGAACGAGGTTGACACCGACCGCATGCGTTCTCTTTTGACCGCCGCAGGCTACGAGGAAGCATTCGACCCGCAGGATGCCGATATCGCCATCGTCAATACATGCTCGTTCCTCGCCTCCGCAACGTCCGAGAGCATCGAGACCACGCTCGAGCTCGCCAACGAGGTTCAGGACGGCGTTCGTTCTTGCCCCATCGTCATGTGCGGCTGCGTGCCGTCGCGCTATGGCGACGACCTGCCTGACGAGCTGCCCGAGGTCGCTGCCTTTGTGAAGGCCGACGAGGAGGACGGCATTGTGGCGGTCATCGATGGCGTGTTGGGTGTCGAGCGTGAAATCGCGGCCTATATCCCTCAGGTCAAGCGTACTGTCGAGGGCGCTGTCGCCTACGTCAAGATTTCCGATGGCTGCAATCGTTTTTGCAGCTTCTGCATGATCCCCTATATTCGCGGTCGCTATCATTCGCGCAATGCCGAGAGCATTATCTCCGAGGTGCGCGACCTGGTTGCCGGCGGTGTGCGCGAGATCGTGCTGATCGGCCAGGACACGGGTATTTGGGGCACCGACTTTGCTGACGAGGATGTCGCCGAGGGCTCGCCGCGCAATCTGGCGCAGCTGCTGCGTGCCGTCGCCGAGGCCGTGCGCCCGCAAAACGTCTGGGTCCGCGTGCTCTATCTGCAGCCCGAGGGCATGACCGATGAGCTTATCGATACGATTCGCGATACGCCCGAGGTGCTGCCCTATATCGATATCCCCGTGCAGCACTGCGACGCGCGCATCCTCAAGGCTATGCGCCGTTCTGGTTCGCGCCGGGAGCTCGAGGACCTGTTCCGCGATCTGCGTGAGCGCATCCCCGGCATCGTGATTCGCTCCACGGCTATGGTCGGCTTTCCGACCGAGACCGACGACGAGTTCCGCGATCTTATCGACTTTATGGACACCGTCGGCTTCGACTACACGAGTGTCTTTGCCTACTCGCGTGAGGAGGGCAGCCTGGCCGCCAAGATGGAGGGTCAGGTCGATGAGGAGGTCAAGCTCGAGCGCGCCCAGGAGGCCATGGACCTGGCCGAATCGCTCGGTTTTGCCGCCACCGCCGCGCATGTGGGCGAGCGCGCCCAGGTGATCGTCGACGGTATCGAAGAAACCGAGGACGGCGCCGAGCTGATCGGCCATGCCTGGTTCCAGGCGCCCGATTCCGATGGCGCGGTGCACTTGGACGCCAGCGAGGCGTCCGTGGGCGATATTCTGACGGTCGAGTTTACCGATAGCTTCTGCTATGAGCTTATCGGTCATGTTGTGGAGTAGGAGAGCATCGTGGCAAACGAGAGCAATAAGGAACTGACGAGTGTTTGGACGCCCGCCAACATCGTGACGTGCGTTCGCATCGTCTTTATCCCGGTGTTCATGATCGTGTCGGCGCTTTCTCACACGAGTGTTGCCGGTACGGATTGGAGCACCTTCGACGGCCCGCTCGCCGCCGCTGCCTTCATTCTGTATGTGATCCTGTCGTGCACCGATAAGGTCGACGGTTATCTGGCGCGTTCGCGCAACGAGATCACCGACTTCGGTAAATTCTTGGACCCCATCGCCGATAAGCTGCTCGTGTTCTCGGCCCTGCTGCTGTTCTTGGATTTTGGTGCGGTGACCGTGTGGTCCGTGTTCATTATCCTGTTCCGTGAGCTTCTGGTGAGCGCCCTTCGCATGGTCGCGAGTGCGGCCGGTGTGGTCGTTGCGGCCGATAAGCTCGGCAAGTACAAGACGGCGACCACGATGGTCTCCATCTGCGGTTACCTGTGCGTTTTTGCTATGGCCGGCTTGCACCTTGGCCCGGTGGCGCTGACGCTCGGCATCTACTCGGTGTCGCGCTTCCTGTATGCCGTTGCCGTTGTCTTGACCGTTATCTCGGGCGCCCAGTACTTCTGGAACTGCCGCAAGATCGTCTTTTCGGTCTAGGTCCTGGTGGGTATGACGGACTCTTTTGAACAGATTTCCACACGTAGCGAGGAGCTGGCGCGCGATATCGTCGAGCGCGCGAGCGCTCGGGGTATGACGGTTTCGACGGCTGAGTCGCTGACGGCGGGTATGATCGCCTCGACGATTGCCGATATCCCGGGCGCCTCGGCGGTGCTGCGTGGCGGTGCGGTGACGTACTGCGACGAGATTAAGCGTCGCGTGCTCGGCGTTGAGCAAGAGACGCTCGACCGCTATACCGCGGTGTCGCATCAGACCGCGCGCGAGATGGCGGTGGGTTCGCTGGAGCTGTACCAGAGCGATATTGCAGTGAGCGCAACGGGTTATGCCGGCCCCGGCGGTGGTACTGAGGACGATCCTGCGGGCACTTTCTTTATTGGCTGGGCGCATCGTTCCGCCGATGGGGGAGTGCCGGTCGTGGACTCTGTGCGCTGCCACTATGAGGGCGACCGTTCGTGTGTTCGTGCCCATGCGGTCGCGGAGGCATTGGGACGCATTGCCCTTGTGCTCAACTCTATGGAATAGACGTGTTTTAAGGGGCCTCTGGGCCCCTTAATTGTGGAGATAGGGACCTCCGGCGAATTATAGCTTTGTGCAGGTAGTTGTCGTATTTTTCCTCGTCATGATTTTTTTGGTTCGCCTGCGGTCAAGCATTTGGTCAGTGTTTGGTCGGCGTTTGGTTGGGTTTTGGAAAGACCGCCTGCATATGATTTATCTGAACGGTTGACCACGAACAGCCGTTCGTTTATTATCGATGCAGGTTGTTAAGAGGAGGGCTATTCATGGCCAAGAATTCAGGTCCCGTACGTACCGTTCATGCTCGCACGACGGGTAAAGAGCGCGATGAGATGATCGCCACCACCAAGGCCGAGATCGAGAAGAAATTCGGCCAGGGTTCCATCATGAGGTACGGCGACGGTGGTCCCGAGCTCGAGGTCGAGGCCATTCCCACGGGCGCTCTGGCCCTCGATGCCGCGCTGGGTATCGGCGGCGTGCCGCGCGGCCGTATCGTCGAGATTTACGGTCCCGAGTCCTCCGGTAAGACGACGCTTTCGCTCGAGATCCTGGCCGAGGCCCAGGCAATGGGTGGCGTTGTGGCATTTATCGATGCCGAGCATGCGCTCGATCCCACGTATGCCGCGCGCATCGGCGTGGATATCGACGAGGTGCTCATTTCTCAGCCCGATACGGGCGAGCAGGCGCTCGAGATCGTCGATATGCTCGTGCGTTCTGGCGCAATCGACGCCATCGTCGTCGACTCTGTCGCCGCGCTGACCCCGCGTGCCGAGATCGAGGGAGAAATCGGCGATACCACGGTCGGTCTTCAGGCTCGCCTTATGAGCCAGGCGCTTCGCAAGCTCGCAGGCTCGCTGTCCAAGTCCAACACGACGTGCATCTTCATTAACCAGCTGCGTGAGAAGATCGGCGTCATGTTCGGCAACCCCGAGACTACGACGGGCGGCCGCGCCCTTAAGTTCTTCTCTTCGGTGCGTATCGACATTCGCCGCATCGACAGCATTAAGCTTAAGGACGAGGTTATCGGTAACCGCGTGTGCGCCAAGGTCGTTAAGAACAAGGTGGCAGCTCCGTTCCGTTCTGCTGAGTTCGACATCATGTACGGTACGGGCATCTCTAAGGAGGGCTCGATTCTGGACATGGCTGTCGAGTGCGGCATCTGCAAGAAGATGGGCTCCTGGTTTGCCTATGGCGAGGACAAGCTCGGCAACGGTCGCGAGGCCGCCAAGGCGTTCCTGCGCGAACACCCCGATTGCGCCGACGAGATTGAGCATAAGGTTCGTCTTGCCTGCGGGCTTGAGTTTGATGACGATGCTCCGTCCGAGGTAGAGCTGACCGATCAGCCAGCGCCTGAGGAGTTTGACGAGCTTTACGCCATCGATGGTTCCGCCATGCTCGATGATGACGACGAGTAACGGATTCTCGTATGTCGTATACGGTGACCGAGGCCACGGTCGTCTTTCCCGATAAGAAGGCGGCCTCCTCGTTCTCGAGCGGGTATGCGTCCAAAAAGCCTTGCGCACATATCGATTGTGAGCTTGAGGGCGGTTTTGAGCGGTCCATTTGGATTCCCGTGCGGGTTGCGCGCCTGTATGTCAAAAACCGCCCCGATCTTCCCTGTGATTGGGATAACTTTCGTGAGGCTGTGCAGCTCGTCGAGCGTAAATGTGCACTTACCATGGTGACTGAGATGTTATCGCGCCGCGACCATGCGACGGGTGAGGTCCGTGACAAGCTGGCTCGCTACGGCTTTCACCAGCCCTCGATCGATTTCGCCGTCGAGCGCGCCATCGAGTATCGCTTTTTAGACGAGAACCGCTTTTGCTCGTACTTTATCGAGGAACGCAAGCGGCGCGGTTGGGGACAGCGCAAAATCGAGACCGAGCTCAAGCGTCGTCATGTCGTGCTCGATGACATTCCCGGTTATCCCGAGGAATATTTTGCCGTCGAAGACGATTTGGCGCGTGCGTCAGCCCTACTTGCCAAGCGGCGTGTTCCAGAGACGCGCGGATTCGAAAAACTGGTTCGGTTTTTGATGGGCAAGGGCTTCTCGTATCACATTGCCGCCGATGCCGTTAAGGCACGCCTCGATGCCGAATGCGAGGAATGTGCGGTTTAGGCATATGCGTTTTGTGGTCCTGCCGTTCACCGCGTTTTAGCCGCCGTGCTGGGGCTATTTATTTGACAGTTGTTGTGGTTCAACGTACGATAAACACTGTCATTTGCTTTGTGATATGTGCTCATCTGTGATGAGTTTGTTTATATGTTTATCTGTATCCGACCCGCATAAGCTGCGCCCATATTACTCAAATGTCGCGAGCCGTTCGTAAGGACGGTTCGCTTAGTTGTGTAACGAATCCATAAAAAGGAGTGAGCATGCCTATCATCGCAGCGCTCGTTGGCATCGTTTTGGGTGCTATCGCCGCCATTGCCTACATGCGCACCGCCAAGCAGGGTAGTCTTCACGAGGCCGACGAAAAGATCCAGTCGGCACACGCACAGGCTGAGTCCCTGATCGGTGATGCAAAGCGTCAGGCCGAGACCCTCAAAAAAGAGGCTCTGCTCGAGGCTAAGGAAGAGATAATCAAGAACAAGCAAGCCGCCGAGGCCGAGGACAAGCAGCGTAAGAACGAGATTCGTACGCTCGAGAATCGCGTGATGCAACGCGAGGAATCCCTCGATCGCCGCAACGACGCTCTCGACAAGCGCGAGCATCAGCTGTCCAGCCAGGCCGGTCAGGTCGAGAAGCGCTCCCGTGAGCTCGAGGAGCTCTGCGCAAAGCAGACCTCCGAGCTTGAGCGTATCGCCGACCTTACCCGCGAGGACGCCCACAAGGAGCTCCTCGATAAGGTTCGCGGCGAGGTCACCCACGAGGCCGCCACGATTATTCGCGAGTCCGAGCAACAGGTTCGCGCCGAGTGCCACAAGACCGCCCAGGAGATTCTGTCCCTGGCGATTCAGCGCTGCGCTGCCGACCACACTGCCGAGGTCACCGTTACCTCCGTGCACATTCCCTCCGATGACCTCAAGGGCCGTATCATCGGTCGCGAGGGTCGCAACATCCGCACCTTCGAGCAGGTTTCCGGCGTCAACCTCGTGATCGACGACACGCCCGAGACCGTTGTTCTTTCGAGCTTCGACCCGGTCCGTCGTGAGACCGCCCGTGTCGCCCTCGAGAACCTCATCGCCGACGGCCGCATTCACCCTGCCCGCATCGAGGAGATGTATCACAAGGCTGCCGACCTGGTTCAGCAGCGCGTGCGCGAGGCTGGCGAGCAGGCTGCCTTCGATACCGGCATCCACGACCTGCACCCCGAGATCGTCAAGACCCTTGGTGCTTTGCGCTACCGTACCTCGTTTGGTCAGAACGTGCTTCAGCATTCCCTCGAGGTCTCTGATCTGTGCGGCGTGATGGCTTCCGAGCTTGGCCTGGACGTTGTGACCGCCAAGCGCGCCGGTCTGCTTCACGACCTGGGCAAGGCAATTGACCACGACGTCGAGGGCCCGCATGCCGTCATCGGCGCCGAGCTCGCCCGTCGTTATGGCGAGAAGCCCGTTATCGTCCACGCTATCGAGGCTCACCATGCCGATGTCGACCCCAACACGGTGCTCGATGTCCTGGTACAGGCCGCCGATGCTGTCTCTGCCTCTCGCCCCGGTGCCCGTCGCGAGTCTGCCGAGAACTACATCAAGCGCCTTGAGAAGCTCGAGGAGATCGCCAACTCCCATGACGGCGTCGAGCGTACCTATGCCATGCAGGCTGGTCGCGAGGTCCACGTCATGGTTCAGCCGGACAAGATCTCCGATGCCCAGTCCACGGTTCTGGCTCACGATATCGCCCATCAGATCGAGGAAGAGATGGAGTATCCCGGTCAGGTGCGCGTCGTCGTGATTCGCGAGAGCCGCGCTGTCGATATCGCTAAATAACATGAGCGACGCGAACGAGCTCATCTCATTTATCGCGTCGATGTCGGGGGAGGGCAACCTTCGCGTCGAGGAGAACCTTGGCGAGGGGTATGTCCGCCTCCGCGTTTCGGAGGCCGAGCGGCGCCAGGCAAAGCACGACATTCAGCATGTCGAGGATATCGTCATCGAAATGCTCCGTAATGCTCGCGATGCCGGCGCCGACAAGGTCTATCTCGCCACGACCAAGGAAGATGGCGTCCGCACGCTTGTCTTTCTGGATAACGGCTCGGGTGTTCCGCAGGATATGCAAGAGCGAATCTTCGATGCTCGCGTTACCTCAAAGCTCGAGAGCATGAAGATGGACCGTTGGGGCGTTCACGGTCGTGGCATGGCATTGTTTTCGATCAAGCAGAACACCGACGAGGCCCGTGTGGTCACGTCCGGCGTCGATCTTGGTTCAGCCTTTAAGGTGAGCGTTGCGGCCGACCGCCTTAGTGAGCGTGCCGATCAGTCCAGCTGGCCCCAGGCCGTCAAGGATGAGGACGGACGTTATGTCTGTGCTCGCGGTCCGCATAATATTATTCGCGCTGCCTGTGAGTTTGCGCTCGAGGAGCTGCGTGGTTGCGATGTCTATCTTGGTTCTCCGTCTGAGATTGCCGCGACCCTTTATGCCCAGGCGTCAAGTCGGCTCGATACGTCTCGTCTCCTGTTTATTGATGACGAGAGCGAGCTTCCGGTTGTTGATCGTTTAGGCCTTGCCTCTGATGCCGAGGACTTTATCCGTATCTGCTCGGGTTTGGGTCTTGAAATGTCCGAGCGCACGGCCCATCGCATTTTGGCAGGGCAGATTAAGCCAGTTCGCGGTGTGACTGCACGTCTGCTGCGCGCGCGTGACTCATCCTCGCATGCGCCAGCTCCTGTCGATCTCGCGAAGGATCGTCGTGGGCTACGTATTGCCAAGGATGACATGGCACAGTTTTCGCGTGCTGTGGAGCGCGACTTTAATGACCTTGCCGCCCGGTACTATCTCAACCTTTGCGGCGACCCAAAGATTCGCGTTTCGCGTGATCGAATCACCGTGACATTCGATCTTGCCAAAGAGGAATAGTGCCTTTACCGAGTCCACTCGGTACGATACAGTTATTGCAGTTAAAACGTACTTTTAAACGCAGGAGTTTCTTCATGGATTGCCTGAAGGTATCAAGCAAATCATCGCCCGCGTCCGTTGCCGGCGCCATCGCCGGCATGGTCAAGGATGGTGTGCCCGTCAACATTCAGTGTGTCGGCGCCGGTGCGGTCAACCAGGCCATAAAGGCCGTGGCTATTGCGCGCGGTTTTTTGATTCCAACCGGATTTGATATTTCCTGCGCGCCCGTGTTCTCCGACATCCTTATTAACGGGGAGTCGCGCACGGCCATCCGTCTTTCTATTTACGTTCACCAGATCAATCGAGCTGCTATGGATAACGTCATCATGGATGATGTTAAGCCTGTGGCATAGCTTCTGCTTGCCTCGATTCGCCTCCCTTCCATCGTTAGGACTTATGCACATGGACCAGCGTTCCGTACGCGATATTCTTGCCGGTAAAACCTACTTTATCCGCACCTTTGGCTGCCAGATGAATCAGCACGATTCCGAGCGCGTGAGCGGTCTGCTCGATTCGTATGGTTGCCTCATGGCGCTCGATCCCGAGCATGCCGATATCGTTGTCTTCATGACATGCTGTGTGCGCGAGGCCGCCGATACTCGCCTGTACGGTCAGTGCAATTCCTGCAAAAGCCTGCCGCCTTCGCCTTCGGGCAAGCGTGTGGTTGCCGTAGGCGGCTGCATCGCGCAGCGTGATGGCGAGGGCCTGCTCACCAACGTCGATAACGTCAATGTCATCTTTGGCACGCATTCTATCGCACATGTGGCCGAGCTCATTGCCGAGGCGTTCCTTGACGGCAAGCGTCATATCCGCACCAATGAGCATGAGGATACGGATGCCATGAGCATGCCGTGGCATCGCGAGACCCAGTATCACGCCTGGGTGCCCATCATGACCGGCTGCAATAATTTCTGCACCTACTGCATCGTGCCGTACGTGCGCGGTCGCGAAAAGAGCCGTCCCTTCGAGGAGATTGTCGACGAGGTGACCGGTTTGGTACGCCAGGGCGTGCGTGAGATTACGCTGCTGGGCCAAAACGTTAACTCATATGGTCGCGATCTGTTTGGTAAGCCGCGTTTTGCCGATCTGCTGCGTGCCGTGGGCGATACGGGTGTGGAGCGTATCTTCTTTACGTCTTCGCATCCCAAGGATCTGTTGCCCGAGACCATCGACGCCATGGCCGAGACGCCTGCCGTTATGCCGCAGCTGCACTTGGCCGTCCAGTCAGGTTCGACGCGGATCCTCAAAGAGATGAATCGCCGTTATACACGCGAGGACTATCTGGGCCTGGTCGATCGCATTCGCAACCGCATGCCCGATATCGCGCTCTCGACCGACATTATCGTGGGCTTCCCGGGCGAGACTGAAGAAGACTTTGAGCAGACGCTCTCACTTGCCGAGACGGTCCGCTATGCTCAGGCCTATACCTTCATCTATTCCAAGCGCGCTGGTACCCCGGCCGCAGAGATTGACGATCCTACGCCGCATGAGGTTATTCTCGAGCGTTTCAACCGCCTGGTTAAGGTTATCGAGACCACGGCACACGAGTATAACCAGGGCGAGCTTCATACTGTGGTGCCGGCGCTCATTGAGGGAACGAGTAAAAAGAACGACGCTGTCCTGCTGGGCAAGAGTCCCAAGAATCAGACCGTGCATGCGCCTATCCCCGAGGGTTACAGCATCGATCAGCTTGTTGGCAAGATCGTTGATGTTGACGTTGACGTTGCCAAGACCTGGTATTTGTCCGGCTCCGTTGTGGGCGAGCCGCGCTAATGGTTTCTCCCGGGGCAGGTCTTTCCGCCGTTGCGATCGTTGGTCCGACGGCGGTAGGTAAGAGTGATGTTGCCGACCGTTTGGCCGCTCGTCTTTCGTCCGAAGTGCTGTCGTGTGATGCGATGCAAATCTATCGCGGCATGGACATCGGTACCGCAAAGATGGCGCCCAATGAGTGTACGGCGCCGCTGCGTCTTGTTGACATTGTAGAGCCGGGTGTGGCATATTCTGCTGCGCTTTATCAAGCTGACGCTCGCGCGCATGTTGAACGTCTCCTTGGTTTGGGTTGCCTGCCGGTTTTTTGCGGAGGTACGGGGTTGTATCTCAAGGCCGCCCTCGATGAGATGGACTTTCCCTCGGGTGAACTTGAGGACGATCGCCGTGCGGGCTATCAGGAGCTTGCCGAGCGCATAGGCGAGGAAGCGCTGCACGCGCTGCTTGCTGAGCGTGACCCCGAGTCCGCTGCGGTCATCCACCCCCATAATGTTCGACGCGTGATTCGCGCGCTCGAAATGCACGATGATGGCGTTTCCTATGCGCAACAAAAGTCGCAGTTTAGTGTTCCGCGCGAGCATTATCATGCCCTATGGTTTGGTCTGACGCGTAATCGCGAGGTGCTCTACGAGCGCATTAACCTGCGCGTCGATCTGATGTTTGAACAGGGTCTTGTCGATGAGGTCCGCAGTCTTATGGGCCAGGGGCTGGGAGATGCCCTGACGCCGATGCAGGCAATTGGCTATAAAGAGATCATTGATGCTTTCAATGGCGTGATTTCTATGGACGAGGCTCGCGAACTCATCAAGATGCGTTCGCGTCGCTATGCCAAACGTCAGCTTTCGTGGTTTAAACGCGATGACCGCATCGTGTGGTTCGATATGGACGAGTTTACGATCGATGAGGTCGTTGAGGACATCCTACATCGTATTGAGGCTGCCTAATGGCCCGTTTCCCCCTTGTTCCCACGGCACCCGAGCCCGAGCGTGCCATATTAGTTGGTGTTGAGTGGCGCGACAATGCATGGCCGCTCGATCGCTCGCTTGATGAGCTGGAGCGTCTTGCGCACACGGCTGGTGCCCAGTGCGTGGCACGCTTGTCACAGCGTTTGGTAAAGCCGTATCCTAAATCGTTTATCGGTTCCGGTAAGGTTGAAGAGCTGTGCGGCCTGGTGCATCGCATGGATGCCGATGTCGTTATTTTTGACGACGACCTGACGCCCTCGCAGCAATCCTATTTGGAGAAAGCCGTGGGTGAACCGGTCAAGATTATTGACCGCACTGCGTTGATTTTGGATATCTTTGGCCTGCATGCTCAGACGCGTGAGGGACGTCTGCAGGTACAGTTGGCACAGTTACAGTATCTGCTGCCTCGTCTGCGTGGCATGTGGAGCCACCTCGCCAAGGAGCAGACGCGCGGCGGCATCGGCTCACGCTTTGGTCAGGGTGAAAGTCAGCTCGAGGTCGACCGTCGCCTCATTCGTAATAAGATTGCTGCGCTTCGTCGTGAGCTCAAGCAGGTTGAACAGCGTCGCGATGTCCAGTCCAAGAGTCGCATTGAGTCACCGGCGTTTCGCGTAGCGTTAGCCGGTTATACCAATGCTGGTAAATCGACGTTGCTCAATCGTCTGACCGGCTCTACGGTACTTTCGCAGGACAAGTTGTTTGCTACGCTCGACCCGACGACGCGTTCGTATCGCCTGCCCGGCGGTCGCGGCATGACGATCACCGATACCGTCGGCTTTATTCAAAAGCTGCCGCATGGTCTGGTCGATGCCTTTAAATCGACGCTGTCTGAGGTGTTGGGTGCCGATCTAATTCTCAAAGTCGTAGATGCGTCTGACGAGGACTATGAGCGGCAGCTGGAGGCTGTCGACCGCGTGCTTGATGAGATCGGCGCCGGAGAGTGTTTAACGCTGACCGTATTCAATAAAATCGATCTTCTCGATAGCGTCGATCGATTGAGTTTCCGTCGTCGTTATCCGGAAACTGTTCTGTTCTCGGCCCAAACGGGCGAGGGGCTCGACGATCTCGTCGATCGCATTGCTCGCGAGGCGGCCGCCACCGATGTGCTGCTTTCCGCCGACATTCCATATCGCGAAGGTGCGCTCATCACGCTCGTGCATGAGCAGGGGACCCTTTTACACGAGGAATATCTTGAGGATGGCGTTCGTATTGTGGCGAAACTGCCGGCTCGTATTGCACCTCGGCTTGAGCGTTATCGCACCGAGTAGGCGAGCTCCAAAATGCCCAGTATGATGGGCTGATGCAGCAGATAAAAGGGGAGTGCATGACGTCCAAGGCTGGCGAGCGCCGGCAGGGGGTTGGCGTAGGCCCAGCTTGGAGCGGGATGTTCGCATCTTTGAGCAGTGCGCGCAGCAAAATATCCTGTGAGATACATGAATATGAACGGGATGATTGGATAATAGTCGCCTGAAACAAACCGGGGGCCGGGAAATCCTAGCCACGCCAAATAGGGGAATGAATAGGTCGATTTCGGGATGCCCCATGTCGCCGCGAAGAGAGCGAGGCATATCGCAATGCCCCACGTGCTGGGCACTTTCTTAAGTATCGGTCGTGCTGCGGCTGCCACAGCGGTACACGCCGCCATGCAATAAATGATGCCAAAGTTCACTGAATCGTCGACTGATACGAGCGTTGTTGCAATCCAGACGACCAAAGCTGCGGCAGCGTACTTGGCCGCTCGTTTAGCATTGTTGCGTGAGAGCGTGCACATCCAACCCGCGATAAACAAAAATACCCAGCTGATGCTGGCGCGCCAGATGTCTTGAAAGACAGTCTGGGTAAACCAGGGCATATCCCAGTCGTACAGGTAGGCGAAATCGTAGCAAGCGTGAAAACCTGCCATTGAAATCATCGTAAACCCGCGGACGGTATCAAAGATGGTGATGCGTTTTTGCATTACGAGAACCGGCGCATCAAGCCGACGACTTTGCCCAAGATAACGGGATTCGTTGCATAGATAGGCTCCATGGTGTCATTCTCAGGTTGCAGGCGTACGCGTCCCTGCTCCTTGTAGAACGTCTTGACGGTCGCTGAACCATCAATCATAGCCACGACAATTTCGCCGTTCATGGCACTCTTTTGTTCACGGACGATGATGTAATCGCCATTGAAGATGCCGACATTGATCATTGAGCTCCCATGCACCTCAAGGATAAAGGAACCCTGATCGGTGGCGATTTCGGTCGGGATAGTAAAAGTGTCTTCGATGTTCTGCTCGGCCAGAATGGGGATCCCAGCCGCGACGCGACCAACGAGCGGTAGCGAGACCGTTCCGCGAGGTGCGGTGGGCTCGTCAGATTTAGAAATTGAGACAGAGGAGCCGTCCTCGTTAAAGAGTTCCAGGGCGCGCGGTTTGGTGGCATCGCGCTTGAGTAGCCCGCGCGCCTCCAGGGCAGATAGATGGGCGTGCACGGTGCTGGGGGAGGAAAGGCCCACGGCAGAAGCCATTTCGCGTACACTGGGCGGATAACCCTTTTCCTGCTGGTATTCCTTGATGAAGTCGTAAATCTGCTGCTGACGCTTGGTAATTTTGCGAGCCATCAGGGCATCCTCTCTACCCATGTCAAACAAATGTTCGAATTTTGCTTGACAGGAACAACTGTTCGAAGATAATAATAACCGAACATTCGTTCTCGCGCTAGACATTTTTGTCCGCGCGGCTTGATAAAACTGTTCTCAGCAAAACACGCGAGAGGAGAACATGATGAACGCAACGAATATGGTCCAGGGAAACCTCGCCCTTAAGCTCGAGACGCCTGCAGAACCCACTTTTACGGTTGTTCGGGGTGGCCGCTCCGGCTTTCAGCCTTTGACCGTAAAGTCTGCTCGCAATCAGCAGGCTGTAGTCGCGCCGGCCCGCGTTGCCCTGAAGGTTCAGACGATTGTCGCCGTTGCCGTTGCGCTTACGCTCTTCTTTGTCCTCGCTACGTCGGTCTTTAGCGCTCGTCACGCCGCGTATGCCGAGTCCGTTTCCAACGTCACCTACGAGACCATTCGCGTTCAGCCTGGCGATTCTCTTTGGTCGCTTGCCGAGGAATATCCAATCGAAGGCCTTTCCACGCAAGAGACTTCCGACATGATCCGTAACGTCAATCATCTGGAGCATGGTTCGCTCGCCGCCGGTGCGCATCTTAAGGTTCCTGCTCGTTCGTAATCATTATCGCGCTGCGCATGGTACCCTTGTTATCGTTTAAGAGGAGGTACCATGCGCTGTCCCAAATGCGGCAAGGCACATACCCGCGTCGTTGATTCCCGTATGCAGGAGTCAAATAACACCATTAAGCGCCGTCGCGAATGTTGCTCGTGTAACTACCGCTTTACAACGTTCGAACGATGCGAAGACCCAATCGAGGTCATTAAGTCAGACGGAACCAAGCAGCGGTTCGATCGCAATAAGCTGCTCGTCGGCTTGATGCGCGCCACCATTAAGCGTGATATCGACACTAAGAAGCTCAATGAGATTATCGACGACATCGAGGTCGAGCTGCGCTCTCGCACGCTGACGGCCGTCACGTCGCATGAGTTGGGTGACATGGTGCTCAAGCGCTTGGCCAAGATCGACAAGGTGGCGTACATCCGCTTTGCCTCGGTCTACCGCGATTTCAAAGACGTCGATGAGTTTCTGCAAGAGCTCGACAAGCTAAGGTGATTCCATGCCCAACATTACCGTCAACATAAAGCGTCTCGACCCCACCGTCGAGCTTCCCAAATACGCCCATCCCACCGATGCCGGCTTGGATTTGCGCTCCAACGAGGACTGCGTCCTGAAGCCCTTTGAACGCCGTCTGGTTTCCACTGGGCTGGCCATCGCCCTGCCCGATGGCTACGCCGGCTTCGTCCAGCCCCGTAGCGGTCTCGCCATCAAACAGGGCCTGTCTATAGTCAATACGCCTGGCCTCATCGACGCTCACTACCGAGGAGAACTCAAGGTTATCCTCATCAACCTGGATCCCACCAACGACATCCATATCAACAAAGGCGACCGCATAGCCCAACTCGTCATCCAAGAAGTCCCCACGGTCAATCTCCTAGAAGTAGAAGAACTAGACAAAACTGACCGAGGCAACGGAGGCTTCGGCTCCAGCGGCGTATTGTAATGTCCGCTCACCCGTGGGAGGTCCCTATATATCATTCCATGCTCAAACATTCTCGCTGCGCTGCGAAACTGCGCGTGGAACGATATATAGGGACCTCCCACGGGTGAGCTACGTTTGCATGCTTGCAACTACCGTGTATCTTCGCTGGTAACCGCTAGCATTAATCAATTGGTAAGCCGGTGCGACAAGGGGATTTCTCCTTTGTCGCACCGGCTTACTAGTTGGATTTCAATTTGTTTTCAAGCAAGAAGCCTCCCGTCCGGGGCCCACCCATATCGTTCCACGCGCAGTTTCGCAGCGAGCGCAGCGAAGCGAGAATGTTTGAGCATGGAATGATATGGGTGAGCCCCGGACGGGAGGGATTAGTGCGCCCTGCGAAGCGAGAATGATTGAGCACTGGATAATATATAGGGGCCTCCCACAGGCAAGCGGACATTAAGACGCTAGCGGATGTGCGCGGGCTTTCCTCCCCAGTAGAAGCGGCAGAAGGCTCGTTTGCGCTTTTGGGGTTTGCCTACGAGCTCCATGGTTGCGATGGCGATGTCCTCCGCTGCGCGTGGGCGGCGCAGCACTTCGCCATTGATGAGCAGTGCCTTGAGCGACTCCGGATGATCGTGGAGATGGCGCAACGTCACGATGAGTTCTCGTGCGGTGGTGACATGCATGCTGGCGCCCATGCCGGTGAGCATCGTGGTGTTGGCCTTTTCCTGACCGTATGATTTGCCCAGCAGAATCATCGGCAGATGCGCGCACAGGCATTCGGTGACAGTGAGTCCGCCCGATTTGAGGATTGCCAGGTCGCAGCCGTGCATGAGGGCCGCCATGTCGTCCACGTAGTCCAGAACCGTGACGTTTTCGAGCTTCATGGCGTCGAAGAGCGTCTTGAGGCGGGTGGCGTATTCCTCATCCTTGCCCGGCAAAAAGACAAAGTGCATGTCCTCGAAGCTGCGCAGGAAGGGGAGTGTGCGGTCCATCTCCGCGCGAAAGCGAACGTACGGTTGAGGCAAACTGGCACCGGCCATCACCAACACAACGGTCTTGTCAGCGGGGAGATTGAACTTCTCGAGTTCTTCCTCGCGATTGTAGTTCGTATCAAACCCGGCGCGAATGGGGATGCCTGTAATGCGGATTTTGGTCTCGGGAACCTTACGGGGGCGAAGTGTCTCGGCCATAAATTCGTTGGCTACGCAGAACAGGTCGGTGTCCTTGTGGGGCCAAAAGCCTTCGACTTCATAGTCTGTTGGTACGCAGATGACCGGGTAATCGATACCCGTGATGACGCGGGCGCCCACAGCAACATTGGCTGCCGTAATGTGTGTTGCAACCACGGCCATGGGCCTGCGGGTGCGGACATAATCGTTGAAGGCGGGGAACATAATTCGCGACCATGCTGTGCCGCCACCCCAGAGCAGATGTCCCGTAAACGTATATCGCCAGGTTAGGTCATATATGGGGCGCGTGGCGCCGGTAAACGAAGCTGCTGTTTTATTACCATCGAACCTAATGCGTCCAAAATCGAGGATATCCAGGACTTCGATCTCAACATCCTCAGGGATTCCCTTGGTGCCGCGGATAAGATCAAATGCTTGTGCAATCGCGTTGGCGGCGGCTTTGTGGCCCGATCCAACCGATGCGTGCACAATGGTTACTAGGGGTTTTTGTGCAGGTGAAACGGTCATTTGCTCCGGTTGGGGAGTGCTTTGCGTGGGCAGGGGAGCGTCGTTGCTCGTCTGCGTTTGATCCATCGATAACTCCCCTTCAGCTTTGATATGCGATTTATCATTGTAGTGCATGAGTGTCATGTCCACGTAAATTTGGGTATGAGCGCAAAGAACGCCAATCTTTCGACAGGAGGTCTCTTCATGGCTACCCATCAGCCGATCGATGTTGCGATTATCGGTGGCGGCCCCGCGGGCTATGCTGCCGCCATTTACGCTGCGCGCTCCAGCCTAACGACGACCGTGATTGAACAGGGCATGTCGGGAGGGCAGATCGCCACAACCAATGAGGTCGAGAACTATCCGGGCATTCCGCTGCTGAGTGGTGCTGAACTTGGTGAGCGGTTCCAACAACATGCTGAAGGCTTGGGGGCTCAGGTTGAATGGAGTATGGTGACGGGCGTCGACTACGATGCCGATGCAGCGCTGTTTACGGTGCATCACGATATGGGCGATACGCTGGCCTCGAGCGTTATCGCTTGCATGGGTGCCACGCCGCGTCCGGCAGGTTTCGCTGGCGAGGATACGTATCGCGGTCGTGGCGTTTCGTATTGCGCGACGTGCGACGGCATGTTCTTTCGCGGCAAGCAGGTCTTTGTCATCGGCGGCGGCAATGCTGCCTGCGAGGAAGCTCTGTTCTTGTCAGAAATTGCCAGCAGCGTGACCATCGTTTTGCGCCGCGATCAGTTCCGTGCCCCCGATGGTGTTGTTCAAAAAGTTCTTGCAAAAGACAATATTTCAGTTAGGTACCAAACTAGTATTGTGGAGCTATCGGGCGAAGCCATGCCAACGACGATTTCCTTTAAGGACAATGCATCCGGCGAGACTCATACCGAGTCATTTGACCCCGGCTCGTTTGGCATCTTTGTCTTTACCGGAACGCAGCCCCATACCGAGCTTGTTGAGCATTTAGTCGATCTGGCGCCGGACGGCGGTATTGTTACTGATGATTCCATGGCGACCTGCACGCCAGGTCTATTTGCCGCTGGCGATATCCGTTCCAAACGTTTACGCCAGGTTGTGACCGCTGTTTCGGACGGAGCCATAGCAGCAACGAGCGCATACGCGTTTCTCCGTGGATAAGTACGATAATATATCTTATGTAAGGTTGCTATCAATTAACTAAATGGCGGGATGATGCATCAGTGCACTGTCCCGCCAATTTTCTTGCCGGCTATGTGGTATGCAAAACTAGATAACGTAGAATACAATATAGAAAATGAACGGAGGACCTTTATGAACCACGTTAAACACGTTATTCCGATGTCTGATTCGTCGGTCAGCATTAAGCCTGAGGATATTCAGCCCACTGTGTTGCCCGATGCATTTATTCAGTCCGATATCGTACGCAAACTCAATACGTTGAGTCTGCCGCGCTATGACCAGTTGCCCAATGTGACGCTCTACCGCGACCAGGTCATTGAGTATGTTGCGCTGTGGATGGAGCCGCTGTCCCTTTGCGTTGAGCAGCCTATCATTACGCCATCAATGATCAATAACTACGTAAAGGTTGGCCTGGTGCCTGCTCCGGTCAAAAAGCAATATGGCCGCGAGCAGATTGCCCGCCTGATCGCTATCTGCATCTTTAAGCAGGTGCTACCTATTGCTGCTGTGCAGGCACTCTTTAACATTCAGCGTTTGAGCTACGATGCCCCGACGGCCTTTGATTATGTGGTCGATCAGCTCGAGGCATCGATTCGTTCGGCGTTTTCCGTCGAGCAGACGCCGGTTCCCGATACGGCGCATCAGGTAACGCGTGAGTCGCTGCTTGTGCGCAGCGCGGTATCGTCCTTCGTTTCGAAGGCTTACTTGATGAGCTATCTCAAGTTCAACGGGTTTAATAGCTAGCCGACGTATAAAACGGGCGGGACAAAGAGCCATCTGTCGCTTTGTCCCGCCCGTTTTTTTGCTTGGTTGGACTTTATTTGCCCGAAGCTACGCCCATGCCGTAGCCGATGATGAGGCCGTGCATTTCGGCGTAATAGGAATCCAGGCCGTTGCAGGGCATGATGATGGTCTTGGAGCCGGGCCAATGCTCGACTATGCGGTCAGTAAGCGCCTGGGCTCCAGCTTCGTTCTCAACGTGATCAATGACGACCTCGCCGCCCGTAAAACCCTCGGCTTCCATGGTATCGATGATCTTGTTGAGCATCTTCTTTTCGCCACGCGTGTGCCCGACGAGTTCGATTTTACCGGCCTCGCTCGCTGTGCCCAAAATGCGGATATTGAGCTTGTTGGCAATGACGCCGGCTGCCTTAGGGATACGTCCGGCTTTGGCGAGGTTTTCGTAATTGCACAAACTGAAGAGGATTTTGCTGTTCTGTTCAAGGCTATCGAAGTATGCGCAAGCGTCCTCGAATGTGACATCCGGATTGCTTGCAAGATAGCGGTCGAACAGCAAGAAAATGAGGTCCATTTTGCCGCCAGCTGCGCGTGAATTGACTAGATGAATCTGCCGGTCGGGCTCCTCGGCAAGAACCATATCGCGAGCCGTGGCTGCCGCGTTGTAGCTGCCCGACACGCCCTCAGAGATCGGCATGCAGATGGTCTTGTCTGCCAATTTGAAGAGCTCGGCCCACTCCCCTACGCTGGGACAAGCGCTCGAAGAAGCGTTCGTCTCCGCCTGAACAGCGCAGTTGAGCTCATGAACATCGAGCGAAAGGTCATCGACGAATTCACGCTCCCCCACTCGAATTTTGAGGGGTGCAAATGCAAAGGTGGTATGAAGCGCGGTCGGTTGCCAATCGCGGAGGTTGCAGCTTGAATCGGAGATAAGTGCCCAGCTCATAGAGGGTCCTTTCTAATTGTTCCCTAACAATTATAGCCTTCTTGCAGACCGATTGGGCCGCTATCTAGTATTCAAAACTAGATAGCGGCCTGCACGAATGGCAAAAGAATGGACCCCATGACTCAAAGCCATGAGGTCCATATCCGTTTGCTTTATCTGAATACTTAGTAACGCACGAAGATATAGTTATTGTTCATGCCGGCGGCAACGGAGCTGATGATAACACCCGTGTTGTAGTCGGAAGCATGAATCATCTGACCACCACCGATGTAAATGCCGGTATGGTACGAGTTGACCACAACGTCACCAGGCTGCGGATCGGACACACGCGTCCAGCCCATAAAGGTACCCGTGGTGCCCAGGCGGCAATAGCGACCAGTGAGGCAATAGCTAACAAAACCAGAGCAGTCGAAGCTGTTCGGGCCAATTCCGCCCCAGGAATAGGCGCAACCAAGCTTGCTGTATGCACGCGAGACAACAGAACCGCCATCAACGGACTGGCTCGGAGCAGAAGGCGTCGGAGCCGGAGCAGGCGTGGAGGGCTGCGGCGTCGGAGCAGGTGTCGGCGTAGGAGCCGGAGTGTTGCCGCCCTGGTTGTTGTTATTGCTGGTCTGGCCACCGTTGTTGGTGTTCTCGGTCGTACCGGCAGTCTCGTTGCTCACCGTGGCCTTCTCGGCGGTACTAGCGTTGATGCCGGCCTGCAGTGCGGCGTTGGCCTCGGCCTCGGCGGCAAGCTCGGCCTGCAGCTGCGAATCCAGGGAGTTTACGACGTTCTGTGCTTCAGCCTGCTGAGCGTTAAGCTCGTCGACCTTCTTTTGCGTGGCGGCGACGTTCTTCTCCTGCTCGGCCTGCTTATCGGTGAGCTGCTGCTTAAGCTCCTTGACCTCTTGAATGGTCTGAGCCTGCTTATCGGAAACTTTGCCGTAGTAGAACAGACGGTTGAGCATATCGCTCAGGTCATCGACACCCGTCAGAACCTGAAGTAGGCTCAGGCCGCCGGTTTTGTACTCGCCGGCGACATAGGTCGAGAGCTTGGACTGACCATCGGCGATCTCCTGCTGCTTTTGCGTGATCTCGCCAGCAGTCTGATCGAGCGCCTGCGTCTGCGTGGCGAGCTCATCGTAAATCTGCTGGGTTTGGGTACCGATCTGCTCGAGCTTAGTACGAGCAGCAGCAAGGTCGGATGCGGTATCGGCGTAGGCAGGAGCCGCGAGGCCCAAGCCCAAAACACAAGCGAGGGTTGCCGTAGCAGCGCAGCGTGCCATGTTTTTATGCGTGTTTGCTGTGCGCATGTAGCTTCCTTTCCAGTAACTAAGGGTAACGGCTAGTCCACCGTCACCAGGCTAAAGAGCTCCACATCGTCATCAGACGGCGTGAGCTTCTCGCGCGGGTTGAGAAACGCAAGCTCAAGGATACAACCGTAACCGACAAGCTTTGCGCCCATATCTCGCACCAGTTTACCTGTTGCCTCGACGGTTCCGCCCGTCGCGACTAAGTCGTCCAGAATCAACACGGTATCTTTAGAGCTGATAGCGTCGGCATGGATCTCAATTGAATCGGTGCCGTACTCGAGCTCGTAGCTCTGGCTTACGGTCTCGCGCGGCAGCTTGCCCGGTTTACGTGCGGGAACAAAGCCGGCGCCAAGGGCTACAGCCACCGGTACACCAACCATAAAGCCGCGAGCCTCGGGACCCACGACCTTGGTGATTCCCATGCCGGCAAAGTGCTCGGCGAGGGCATCGGTCATGGCTTTAAGCGCTTCGGGATTGCCAAAGAGCGGCGTGATGTCTTTAAAGATGACTCCGGGCTCGGGATAGTCGGGGATGTCGACGATTTGAGATTCGAAGTCGTACATTGCATGACCTTTCAATGGGTTGCCGGATAAGCGGCAGAGGTTATTTGGCCGCGGTGGCGGTGCCGGAGTGCGAAGGGGCGACGACCTTGAGCGGCTTTACGAGAGAATCCTCGTGCGAAGCCGGCGCGTCTGCCTCTTCGTTTTTGGCCTTGGTGGACTCGGAGCGAGTGATTTCCTCATCGAGTGCATCGATGTCGGCGTCCTCGACCACGGCGTTGAGCGACTCAAAAACGCGGTTCTTGAGCAGCGCAGTGTGCACACCTTCCGTCAGGTCGTGAAGCTTCTTAAACGCACGCTCGAGCTTGGCGTCGCGCTCGTCATCGGAAGTATCCATTCCGAGCATGCTCACGAGCACCTGCTCAAACATCGAGGACTCGCGGTTGGCGGAAGACACGTACTGACGCAGGTTGCGCGGCTCGATATGGAAGCGTGACAGCTCGGAGCAGTAGCGGATGATCGGAAAATCGCGGCCATCGACAAGCTCGCGATTCTGCGGACTCTTGATGATGCGAATGAGGTCGTTCTCGGCGAGCGAGCGGATAAACGAAATCTCGACGCCCAGCATATCGGGAATGGTCTCGATGGGATGTAGCTTTTGCTTAGTCTCCTTGGGTTCCGTCTTAAGCGGAACGTCGGACAGCAGGCCCACCTCGTAGGCGAGGGTGGACAGGTCCGTGGCGTTTTCCAAGCGCTGCTTAATTACGTTGAGCGGCATGTAGCGAGTCTTCTGCAAGTGCAGAATGACCTCCAGGCGATCAACGTCCTCCTTGGAGTACTGACGGTATCCCTTAGGCGTACGATGAGGGGTAATGAGCCCCTCATCCTCTAGAAATCTAATTTTTGAGTTCGAAAGATCGGGGTATGCGCCTCGAAGTAGGTTGACGACTTGGCCGATACTCAGATAGTTGCGTTCGGCCATGCCCTACTCACCGGTTTCGATGCGCTCCGGCGTGCTCTCGTGGTAGATGAGCGTAAACGTACCGATCTGGACGGAAGAACCGTCGTGCAGCGGGGCTGCATTGACGATGGCACCGTCAACCCAGGTGCCATTGAGCGAGCCCAGGTCCTCGATGCGAGCGCCCATGCCCTCACGAATAATGCGCGCGTGGCTGCGTGACACGGTCATATCGTTGAGGAAAATGCCGTTCGCCGGATCGCGCCCGATCGTGGTCACGTCGTCCTCGAGCTCAAAGGCGGCACCGGTCTGCGGGCCCTTGACGATGGACAGGACGGGAGCGGTGATGCGCACGTTGGCCATAAGGTCGGGAACGGTGACATCGCTCGAAGGCACCCGGAATACGCAGGTAGCGTCGGCGGCCTTATCGTTTTGAGGCGTATTGTTAACCATGTTATCCATGACTACCCCTAACTAACGCGGACATGCCGCAAAAAATGAACTGTACGTAATCATACCCCAACGAATCAGTCTTCGATTTCGGGGTTAAGAAAGTCAATGTCCTCGTCCTCGGGATGTGCGACGGCATTTTTAATGGCCATGCCGCCCTTTACCGTATAGATGATTCCGGTGAGCATGGAGAAGATCACGCCACCGTAGACAAAGAAGATGCCGAGGGGCACCGAGCTTCCGTTGAGGCCCGGGAAGGCCGTAAGGGTTGAAGGTAAAAGGTGCAGGCCGTCAACAACGGGGAACCCGAGTAGCATGAGCGAGAAGCCGGTCATGAGCAGCGCAGTGGCAATCTTTCCGGGAAAGACGACATCGATGGGGCGACGGTGATAATGACGCACGATAAGCGTGCCGATGCCCAGATAGATGTCGCGGCCAATAATGAGCACGCAGACCCAGATGGGCAGCTCTCCGCGAACCACCAGTCCAAGTACGCCGGTGAACAGCAGCGCACGGTCGCAAATGGGATCCATGACCTTGCCGAGCCACGAGACCGTCTTAGTCATGCGGGCGATCTGGCCGTCCATCCAGTCGGTGGAGGCGGCAACGGCGTAGATTGCGATGGCGATGACGCGGTTGTTATCCGTCACAAACAGGTACAGAAATACCAGGGTGAGGATCAGGCGCGTAAAGGTGATGAAATTGGAGATCGTAAAGATCTTATTCGACGGGTAATCGGAAGTGCCGATAAGCTCCTTTTTGATCTTCTTTTTGATGCCCACAGGACTCCCCCGCTGGTTAACGACAAAACTTTCGATACTATACCCGTTCCTGCGATGTCTATCCAGCGCAAGCATAGAGAGTCCAGACATGTGGAGGACGTTGCTGGTCGGCACGTGGAGTCGCATTTGTGTACATCAGCCCCCAAAGATGCCAAAAAATAACGGCGCTGGTGAGGTGCTCTTCGCGTCAAGTCACTTTGCTTTCGAGCGCAAGGGACGCTCGAGCCAGGATGGAGAGGGCGAAAGCTACACCCTCACCGACCTCGACGGGGTCAATCGCATCGACTGCAAAAGCGGCTTCGAGTTCTACGCAGAGCCGAGGGCCGAGTCACAGTGGGCAGTAGCAAAGCGTGGTCCTGGACCTTCGCCAACGTTTCGCTGCGCAAGCTCTTTGAAGCATCGCTTGCGACGGGAAACCCGATAAGGTGGAGCTAGAGATGGCGGCGTTCACCTTTTGGTTCCACCTGCCAGCACCTCCTCTCTCGATGCCGCAAGGGTTTCTTCGCGGTGATAGACCGACACCGTTCATCGTTGTTACGGGCTCGTTCGCAAAGTCGTGAACACGCTCCCCTCTTGTTCAGCGCATAATGGTGCACCGTGTGCGGCTGTGCGGTCGCACGCTAAAGGAGATGTGCCCGCATGGGCATCGAGAGAGAGGATGCAGCATGAACCTGAGGGAAAAGTACGGTGAGTGGGGCCTGATCCTGGGCGCGACCGAGGGCGTCGGCAAGGCGTTCTGCGAGAAGATCGCCGCCGGCGGCATGAACGTCGTCATGGTCGGCCGTCGCGAGGAGAAGCTGAATGTGCTCGCAGGCGAGATCCGCGAGACCTACGGCGTGGAGACCAAGGTCGTGCGCGCCGACTTTAGCCAGCCCGGCGCTGCCGAGACCGTCTTCGCCGCGACCGAGGGCCTGGACATGGGCTTCATGAGCTACGTGGCCTGCCTGCACAGCTTCGGTAAGATCCAGGACACCCCCTGGGAGAAGCACGAGGCCATGATCAACGTCAACGTCGTGACCTTCCTCAAGTGCTTCCACCACTACATGCGGATCTTTGCCGCCCAGGACCGCGGCGCCGTGATCAACGTCTCGTCGATGACCGGCATCAGCTCCAGCCCCTGGAACGGCCAGTACGGCGCGGGCAAGGCCTTCATCCTCAAGATGACCGAGGCCGTGGCCTGCGAGTGCGAGGGCACCGGCGTCGACGTCGAGGTCATCACCCTCGGCACCACCCTAACCCCCAGTCTGCTGTCCAACCTCCCCGGCGGCCCGCAGGGCGAGGCCGTCATGAAGATCGCCCTCACCCCCGAGGAGTGCGTCGACGAGGCCTTTGAGAAGCTGGGTAAGGAGCTCTCCGTCATCGCCGGCCAGCGCAACAAGGACTCCGTCCACGACTGGAAGGCAAACCACACCGAGGACGAGTACATCCGCTACATGGGCTCGTTCTACCGCGACTAGCAACTGCGGAACACATGCGCGAGGGTGCATACGGGTTTGCAGGTAGAGATGCGAGTGCGAGGGTTTCTTTGCGGGGGCGTGCGGATGCGGCGCCTGCGAGGGAACCCTCTTTTCATGGGTGGGCGCGGCGATGAACCCGTGCGCGGCACCTCGGCGCTCACCGTCGAGGGCGACCTGCCCGGCTCCCTCGCGATCTCCCTACACGGGGTTCTGCGCTCCGGCATCCTCTGGACCGTGTCTCGCTCGTGCTCAGTGGGCCGGCCGATCCGGCCCTCAGGGTATCGGATTCCCGCATTCATCCGTACATGTTCGTATGAATGCGGGAGGTGTTCGGGTGAAGTTGATATTCAAGGTGTAGACCGTTTTCTTGGTAGTCCTCAAATGCGGCAGGGTATCTAGAGTTTGTAGACACTATAATAACCTTGCTCTCGAAAGAGGGCTCAGCCCCGGCTGGTAAACCTGACGTTTGGCGTGGTGTGCGTGACGCGCATAGCGGGCATGGCCGCGATAGAATTTTCCATGCGGAGGGGCTCGACCCCATAGCGCCCCGAGGGTTTCGGGGAGGGCGAACTGGCAGGCAGGGAACCGGGATGCAGGCTGTCCAGAAGGAGGGGCGTAATGCCTCTCCTTCTTTTTTGCCAGATCAACCGGTCTTATATATTCCGCCGCTGACTTGATGCTTCCGAGATTGCGTAAATGTGTTGGATGCCACGGCGGCATGAGAAGATGAAATCCAGTTTTTCGGTCAATCCTTGTCGAATAGACAAGGAGGACGACATGAAGGCGAACAAGAGAGATGTCAGGCGAACCATCAATCTCGCCCGAGGATATGGCCGCAATCTTTGCGGCAGGGATTTCCTGATTTGCTACGGTTCGGTCAGTTGAGAAAGACCATCCCATCATTATAGACGAGGCTTTGGGACGGCAACCGAACGTGAACGTGGGCATCGATGAGCTCGCCCGAGAGCAAGACGGCACTTACGAAAGGGCTCAACGATCTCAATCGACAGCGTGAGCAATTCGATGTCGCGCACAGGAACAGGGTATAGGAATTGCATCGGTACTGCGATTCCGTTCACGAACTGGACGTTTGGCCGTAAAAGGAAGAGGGGGCTGGCAAGGCCAGTCCCCTCTTCTCTCATGACGCTCGATTTGCATTTACGGCACGACGAAAGCCGGGCCGCTGGTTACCTTGTCAAATTCGAGCACCGACGTTCCGGTGTTCAAATAAAGGCTTCCTTGGTTTCCGTCTGCGGAGGCGTAAGCCAGGTGGACAAATCCGTAATCATCTCCTGATTGGTCGGCCAACATGAAGATGTTCGGATCGCCGGTTGTCTCAAATGAACCGTCGGTCACATTTCCATTGCTGTCGACGATTTGCCACCTGTTTTCGTCTTCCCCAAGGAAGGAGAGCTGGGTTAAGCCGGTATCCCGGTCTCGGTACACTCCGCCTAGGCGGAACCCTTCGGAAATGCCATGTTTCAAGGTGTTCGCATCTTTTATGGATACGGCAGAGACTATGATTGCGGCTATCGCGACCAATAACGCCAGCGCAATGGGTATTTTGGCGGAGCCGGTCTTCATGTCATTCACCTCCCTCGTATGTATCGAGGTATTCCTGCTTGAGCGTCTGCGAGGACGACTCGATCTTTTCCACGAGCGTGCCGGCCTCGATGAAGTAGAACGAGTCGGTGAGGTCTGCCAGGTCGTCGAGCAGATGGCTTGAAATGAGCACGCTGCGTCCCCGCGCCACCTCGCTGCGCATCGCGTCGCAGGAGGTTTTCCGCTTTCCCGGATCGAGGCCGTTCAGCGGTTCATCGAGGATGAGGTACGGGCAATCGGTCGCTATCGCCATGGCAAGCTTTACCTGCTGCTTCATTCCCGTCGAGAGTTTACGGGTCGGCTTGTCGAGATATGGGGAGATTCCGAGGGAGCTGCAGAGCGAGTCGATGTCGGCGGCCGATTTCCACGCATCCCTAACGAAAGCAAGGTGCTCGAGGGCCGATAGCGTG
This sequence comes from uncultured Collinsella sp., assembly GCA_900542315.1. Classification (GTDB taxonomy): domain Bacteria; phylum Actinomycetota; class Coriobacteriia; order Coriobacteriales; family Coriobacteriaceae; genus Collinsella. The sequence continues at coordinate 13,912 of UQMV01000010.1, read as the reverse complement.
GGGTAGAGATCCGCGCTGCCCGAAGAGCTCAGGTAGACGAGTTCTGCAAATTCGGCTGATCGACGTTGGCTGATTCCGTCTGCCACCAGGCTTCCCGAGCGGATGCGGGTGGGAAATTGGCCCGACAGCGCTTCCAGGAGGGTGGTTTTCCCCGAGCCGTTGGGAGCAACGAGGCCCGCCGCCGTTCCCGGGCTCAGGAAAAGCGACCCGATTGAAAGTATCGTCGTGCTTCCGTATCCCACGCTCGCGTCCAGAAGCTCGAGCCCATGGTGCTTTTTCGCGGGTCCAGACTGTTTGGGCGAACGTGTCGCAACGGCGCCGACCGCAAAAAAGACCGCGACGTATGCCAGGGCCACGGCAAGCATCGATGCGCTGCCTGAACCGGAGCCAATGAATTCCGTCGGGAAGCATCCTACGTAACCCGTTGCCTCGATAGGCGAGAACACGGCCAGCGGCAGGAGATTGAGCGCGGCGTTATGCTCCAGCGCCGAATCGGACAGCAACGGGAATGCCGGGGCCGCGACAAGCAGCGCTGAGGTAAGGGGGCCCGCGAAGACGCGCCTCGTTGCGGTCGATAGGACGGCGGAGCAAACGGATATCAAGGTTCCGCCCGCAAGCAGCGCGAGAAGCAGGGTCGTGAAGACGTTTCCCGCGGTCGTGGTGGTAAGTGCGCCGTCATGGAAGAAGGCGATCGGGTACCCAATTTGCCCGAAGCCGTTTAGGACCAAGGCGTAAATGCCCCCGGGTGCGAGGCCGGCGAGGAGCATCGCGGTCCCCGCGACGATTATCGAAAACACGATCTGGATAAGGCGCCGGAATTTGGGCGCGGGCGCCTTTGCCGCCAGGGTCCCGGGCCTTGTGGCGCCGAGCACGAGTATCGACGAGAGAAGGAAGGGGATGAAGGGAAGGAAAGACGGCGCCGCGGCAATGGCGTAAGGCAGGAAGGAAAGGAACGGCAGGTCGTTTGCGGAGGCCGGGATATCCGTGATGCCGGAGCTGCTCAGGGCACGGCAATACGCGAGGTCTGCGTCATTGGTCTCTCGGTCTCCCACGATGGACCCGGATTGGAAGCCTTCGTCCATGAGCGCGTAGTAGCTCTCGGCAGAATCGAGAAAGGCGGCGTCGGTTTGAGCGGCGAGGGCGGCGTTCGCGTATCTTGCAAGCTCCGCGTCAGCTTGCTGCTCTGGCGATAGGTCTGTGCCGCTGGCCTGGGGCGCGCGCGTATTGAATGCGTCGACAAAGCTCTGCATGCCCTGCTTCATAAAGAAGGGCCCGTAGATGGGTGAATTGAACGCAATGGGGACGGAAAAGGCTGCAGCGAGAACGAGCGTACAAATCCATACGGCCTTGTCTCTTAGGATTAGTTTGAGAAGAAGTCGACAGTACATTTGGAAGCACCTACGTTCCTCAAAGAATTGTTAGATTAAAAGTAACAGACCGGATGAAGATACGTGCGACGGGGGCGAGGCGAATGGCTGAGCGGTATCGATATGCGGGTTCAACGGTATCACATTGGCCACATAGATTTTTAACTTGCATTTCTACCCGCCCTTTTCGTAGAGTCGCCGATACGCGCTTAGCGCACCCTCGGCGCGTCCGGCAGGCTTTGCGAAATGGGATCCAGGAGACTTCGGCGCAGCATCATCTTGCGGAATGCTTCTAATGAGCCTCCCATCCTTCAAAAACAGAATCTCATCGCACAGCCTATCGACCGAATCCAAGATGTGGGATGACATGATGATGCACGTACCAGAATCGGCCAGCTTCCTGAGAATCTCGGAATGCAAGTCCACCCTGCTGGGGTCGAGCGCGTTCATGGGCTCATCTAATAGAAGGTACCGCGCGCCCGTCGCATACGCAATCGCCAGGGTAAGCTGCTGCTTCATGCCCTGGCTCAGAGCGCGGATCCTCATCTTCGCGAACTCGCCTATCTGCGTTTGTTCCACTATCTCTTCGATATCGCGAGCATGCGGCCACATATCGCAAACCATCTTGAGGTGATCTTCCGCACGCAATCCGGGATACAGCAGCGTCCCCTCACCAGGTGCATAGAAGATCATAGAACGGACCTCTCTCGCACCCGTACCCTGCACCTCATCCAGAACGATGCTCCCGTCCACGCGAGGACCCGGCAAACCTGCCATCGCACGCAGCAACGTCGTCTTTCCATGCCCGTTCGGAGCGACGAGACCGTAGACCGTACCCGGGGCAAACTCAGCGTTCACCGAATCTACGAGCACCTTCTTTCCATAAGAGATCGTCAGCGTTTGAAGGTCAATCATCGAGATCATCCCCTTTCGATCTTTGGAACACTCAGGCGCACCATCAACGGAGATACGGCGCCCAAGACCACCAGCAGAGCGCCCGATGCGCCGACGACCTCTCCAAAAGGCATCGCGTTCGTCCCTCGCCCAAGGAACCCAATCGTCCCCACCTGGGAAGCGGGATCAAACGAGGCGAATGGAGCCAGCAGCGCGACGCCCATGCCCGCGCTTTCAACATGAGCGCTCAACGAACCCAACACCAGGAGAACCGCGCAAACCACTCCGGTGACAACGGGGTTGCGGCTAATCGCTGCTGTCAACGCAGCGACGACGGAAATCACGCCGTATGCCATGACCAGCAACGGAATACTGCACAACACCGCCTCCCCCACCATGGACGTTGTCGAAGCTCCCGCCCGAATGAGAGCGACGGGATACTCCGATCCACCCGCACCGTTCTTAATCAAGGACACAACCGCAGCGGGAACCATCGACACCAAAAGCAGCGCCAAGCCAAGCAGGAGAGACAGCGCAACAGCCGTCAGAAAACGCACATGCGCTGTTGCGGGGACTTGGAAAACCAGAAGGGAACGGCACCGCAGGTAGGTGCACGCAAGCGATGTGACAACCACGGGCAACAGCCAAAACAAGGAAGGAAGCGCTGCCTGGAGATAGGAAAGGAGGATTAATGGGGGCATCTTCGTACTTAATTCGTAAACCTTGGGGTCCGGCAAGCTCGCGATCGACTCGAGCAGAAGGGCGCGCGCCTCCGCACGAGAAGGAGTCTCCGGCTCGATTCCGATCGATTGCAGGAGGGTCGCATCTGCCGCGCCCAGCTCGCCTCGAGCGCGCTCGTACGTCGCAAGGCTTCGAAACCCCTCCGCAGGCGTGGGCGCGTACACGAAACCCGAAAGAGCATCTCGCATGCCTTCCAGGGCCGCTTTGCCCTCGACGTCCATATTCGCAACGTCCTGCTCTAGATACCGATCTATTGAACGGAGCTCCCCATCCCTATACCGAACAGCGGAAACGTCACCAGCGTCAGGAAACACCTCGACCAGAGCCGGGGCCAGCATCGCCGTCGACATTGCAATCGCGCATACGGCGAGGGCAGGAGAATGCAGGAGCAGCTTCCCCATCGTTCTTACGTATGCAACGGCGGAGGCACAAGCGCTCGAACGGGCTGTCGTTCTCGATGCGGTGAAGGAACCTCTCTCAAGACAAATCGGGGACATCGGGCGCGCGCAGCCGCTCTTTCCAGCAACGCAAAGCAGGCTAATTGCCAGCACCTCGATCCCGATTGCGCATACGAGGGTAATCGCGCCACGCTCGAAGCAAAGTCCAGGCAGATTCACTATCTGCGTTGTCGGGTACGGGCTATAGGCGCCGACGGTCAACTCAGTGTTCGCATACGTAAGGGGATTCAACAGGGCGAACTCACGTAAAGCGATGGATCTTCCGTAATACCCTGGAACCATCGTCGCCCCCATCAGGGCACATACGAACACGATTCCAAGCGTAGGGTTATTGGCAATCTTCACGGCAAGGTGAACGACGAGCGAGATGAACGCCGCCACCAAGAATTGCAAGATGGCCGTCTGTGCGAACACCAGCCAAGCCGGTTTGATAACCGGAGTCGCATATTGAACGTAGCCTATCGGATAGAACAGCGAGCCCGGGCCATTCTTCACAAGTGCGGCGATTATCCCTGGAAGATTGACGGCGAAGACGGCAAGCATCGCAAAAACACTCGCCCATACGCTCGATGCAACAAGCCTGCCCAGCTCACCCATCGGTGCCTGGATGATGAGTTTTTCACGTTTGTTAAGACGCGCGGCAAGGAACGGGACGGCAACGGCCGTTGCGGCCCATAGCAAGTACTCCTTCGATCCGTCATAAAAGGAGTACGCTCCATCCGATACCTGCAGAAACGGAAGCAGAGGAGAGAGCGGCGCCAAGACAAGACGCCCCGCGGCAAGAGGGTACAGAAGCGCGGGCATGCTTGATGAAGAGGTATAGACGCCCTCCTCCCCCGCATTCACAAGCGCATCCGCATAGGATGCTGACAATTCCTGCTCAACACGGGTTATTCCCGACTCGAGGTATTCAACCCGTCCGTCGATGCCAGCCGCGCTCCTGAAGACGGGCAGAGCACAAAGAACCATCAACGCAACAACGGCAACACAGAGCGACCTGGAGGAGAGGAGCGACCTAAAGATTGCCTTCGAGATTTTGAGCATATTCATCGCCAACCTTAACCTCATCCAGTCGGAACAGAGGGGCCGAACAAAATGCTCGGCCCCTCCTCGCATCTAGTAGGTGCTATAGACAAATTGCCATTTATCAGTTGTGCCAAGAACACCACAGGAACACATTGCAGCGAGGCGTGATTCCCTATGATGCGCGGATCGGCGATAGCCATTTCGGTAGGAGATCGTCTTGTAAGAGATGTTGAACATCGAGATGCTGTGCCCGCTCACGCCGCGAGGACAGCTGTAGCTCCAGTAGGTATCGACGACGTCGTCCGTATACCCGAGGGGCTCAACGAGGGCACACTGGCTGCTCTCCTGGGAAGGAGGCATCGGGGTATCCGCAAAAGCGGGGGCTCCCGGCAGCAACAGACAAAGAGCGAGGCCGAGGAAAACCAAGAGCTTACACGACTTAACAGTACTGAACATAATCCTCTCCAATCTAGAGGGGTTTCGGTTGCAGCATGCTGTGATTACTTGCCGGTAAAGTCAATTTAACATAAACTGTTAAAAAGTAACCTGAGTTTTTTAAATTCTTCGGAGGTTGTTATGAGTTCCGACAATCGCACTCCCCGGCTTCATTCCTTCCGCATCGCGTGTGCGATAGCCTCTACAGCCCTTTGCGTCACCGCCATCGCACAAGTGGCGTTCTCCTTAAAGCCAGCAATCGAAGTGCTCGACAACCCTGTAATTGCAGACTCCCCCGCGTATCCAGCCCTTGCGATCTCGACATTGGCCCCTGCCGTCATCGGTATCGCCACGACCGTCCTCAGCGCCGTTCTCGTGTGGACGATCAAGAGCGCAGACCCCTTCAAGAAAGGGTCTGCGACATGCTTGAAGGTGCTCGGCATTCTCTTCGTTGTTCAAGCTGCCACCAGCCTCTACGCCGGCTCACTCGAAACCTCCGTTTCGATGTTTGGCGGCGAGGGGGCCGTCGGCGCCCAAGAGATCGCTTCATCATTCGACTGGACCTCTCTGGTTCTCGGCATCGTCTTGCTCATGCTTTCCCAGCTCTTCTTGTACGCCCGAGAGCTGTACCTCGACTCCGACGAGATTGCGTAAGGAAACGCCATGCCCGTAATTGTTCGCCTCGACAAGATCATGGCCGAGCGAAAGATTTCCTCGAACGAACTTGCCGAAAGCATTGGAACCACGCCCGTGAACCTGTCCCGTATAAAAAAAGGGCATATTCGCGGCATTCGCTTCAACACACTCGAGCAGCTATGCCTCGCCCTTCGTTGCCAACCCGGAGACCTTCTCGAAGTCATGAGCGAAGAGGATGCCCGAAAGGAGTTCGGACTCGATTGGTCCGCCGAGGATTAGGGGCGCGAATCCCATCCCTCCACCTCCTTCCTGCTTCCGGGCACCCCGGGCCTACCGTCGAGGGCGCCGCCGCCACGAAACCGGCCCATCTACTACGTTTGACCCCGATCTGCCGACCATGCCCCGGATTTCGCGAAAACCGCAGGCCGTCTACCTGCGGTTTTCTTTTTGCCATGACGGTATGGTCGGGGGATGCCGGCCAAACGTAGTAGATGGGCGGCTTTCGTGGCGGGTGTTCCGCGGGGCGGTCGCTGCCGTCATTTCCTGCCGCTCCTCGACTCGATGTAGGCGTCCACAGAAGCCCTCGACACCAGGAGCTACCTGCCGGGCCTGTACGAGTCAATCTCTCCCGACCTGATGAGGTGGTACGTCTTGTTCCGGCCGTGGCAGAGCTCGAAACCGAAAAACTTTGACCCTCAATTCCGAAAAAAGGACGTGATCAAATCCGCAATCACGACGTTAACAAATCCGTAATCACGACGTTAACAAACACAGCCACACAGCCATGCCACGTGCGACAGGGCGCCCGACCTGCTGCCCGCGCTGGATCGTCTCAAGGGGTCTTGCCGTGGGCGCACGACACAAGTAGCAGTAGTAGCTAGGCGCAGGCAGGTGGCTTTCGCGCATGTAGAAAAGTACGGGCTAAGTAGGCTACAAGAGCGGAATCAAAACGAATCGTTAGATTCTACAAATGCAGACGGAAAGTGAAAGGGGAATCAATTAAACCCGGAATCAACAAAACCGCAGGTAGAAGGGGGTGCCGTGATTGGTTAAAAACAGTTGGGGATTCACTGGGGATTCACTTGGGGATTCAGTATAAAAAAGGTCAGGCACTAAGTGCCTGACCTGCAAACTTCTGGTCGGGACGACTGGATTCGAACCAGCGACCCCTTGACCCCCAGTCAAGTGCGCTACCAAGCTGCGCCACGTCCCGAAGCTTTTGTTTGTTGCTCTGCTCTCGCTCGCAACAGGGAGTATATTAACCCGAAACTTTGTCCTTGTGCAAGAACTTTTTTACAAATTTTGAAGCAAGTCCAAAATTGTATCTGCGAGCTGGGGTTTTGTTAGCACGGGAAGTTCTTGCGTGCCCGTTGTGCTTACGATCCAGGCCTTGTTGGTGTCGGTCCCAAAGCCCGAATCGGCGCGCGAGACATCGTTGGCGATAATGGCATCGCAGCCCTTGCGCGCGAGCTTGCGCTGCGCGTACTCCACGACGTTATCGGTCTCGGCCGCAAAGCCGATCACGCACCGCTCTCCCTTTTGGCGCGAGAGCTCGGCCAAGATATCGACCGTCTCGACCAGTTCGATGCGATCCAAGCGCTCGTTGGCCTTTTTGAGCTTATGGTCGGCAGGGGCCGCGGGCGTGTAGTCGGCGACGGCGGCCGCGCAAATGGCCGCATCGGCCGTCTGAAAGGCGCTCAGCGCCGCCTGCAGCATCTCTGCGGCGGTCTGCACGCGCACGCACTCCACGCCGCGGGGAACATCGAGCGATGTCGGGCCCAACACAAGCGTGACCGCAGCGCCGCGGCGAGCGGCCTCCCCCGCCAGGGCGATGCCCATCTTGCCCGACGACCGGTTGCCGATAAAGCGCACCGGGTCGATCGGTTCGTGCGTGGGGCCGGCAGTAATGACAATGCGTTTGCCCGCGAGATCTTGCGGTGCGGGGTCAAGCAACGCGCAGATGGCCTCGACAATCTCATCTGGCTCGCTCATGCGTCCCGAATCGATGTCGCCGCAGGCAAGGTATCCGCTGCCCGGGCCAACCACGTGTACGCCGCGTTCGCGCAGCGTGGCCATATTGGCCTGGGTGGCCGGAGCCTTCCACATGCCGTTATTCATGGCCGGGGCGATCACAATAGGGCGTGGCGTGGCGAGCAGCGTGGTGGAGATGAGGTCGTCGGCGATGCCGTTGGCCATCTTGGCGATGATATTGGCCGTCGCGGGCGCCACGACCACCAGATCGGGCTCCTGCGCCAGCGAAATGTGGTGGATGGGGTCGGAGGGATCGTCGAATAGGCCCACGGCAACGGGCTCGTTGGTGAGCGCACGGAAGGTGAGCGGGCCCACAAACTCCGTGGCATGCTCGCTCATAACAACCTTGACGCGCGCACCGCGCTTTTGCAGCAGGCGCACGATATTGCACGACTTATAGGCGGCGATCCCGCCGGTAACGCCCAGCAGGATCGTTTTTCCCTCAAGTTGCATTGAATTGTTGGATGCCGTCGTCATCGCTACGCTTCCTTGCTCGGGAGTACCAGGAGGCGGTGGCAGTACGGGCAGTGCGTAATCTCGCTACCGTCGTGGTTGAGGTCGCTCATGGACGATGCCTGCAGCGCGGTGTGGCAGACCGTGGGGATGTTGCCCTGGATGGTCTCGACGGCCAGGCCGCGGAACTGCTTGAGCAGACGCTCGTAGTCGGTGAGCACGTCGGCCGGCAGCGTAGCGGCAAGCGCGGTGCGCTCCTTAGTGGCGGCGTCAATCTGAGCTTGCAGGTCGGCAGCCTTGGCGCGGGCAGCCTTGGTATCGGCCTTCACGCCCTCCTCGAACTTGGCGATGATGGCCTGCGCGCGAGTCTCGCGGTCGAGCGCCTCCTTATGGGCGACGACGACGTCCTTGCGGGTGTGCTCGATCTTGTCCAGGCGTTTGGCCAGGGTGGCGAGCTCGTTTTCCAGATCCTGGACCTCGCGGTAGTCAGAGCCGTCGACGTGGCGCTTCTTGGCGGCCTCGATGGCGTTGTTGGTCTGGATCTCAGTGGTGTTGAGATCATCCAGCTCAATATCCAGGTCCTTGCGCTGAGCATAGAGCTTGGTCATCTCGGACTTAAGCTTAACGTAGGTCTTGCGCTTGGAGGCGAGCTCCTTGAGCTCCGGCATATTGGCAAGTTCGCTCTTGTTGCGGGCGAGGTCCAAATCGATCTGTTGCAGCTTGAGTAGCGTAGCGCCGGCGCTCATAAGTTCTCTCCTTTTGTCACAGTCCACCATTGGCAAGGGTTCAGTATTTTAATCGCATGACGGGGGTTGACCCCGGCGTCAACTGCAGAGTTCATCAATATATCAACGAACGGTTCCTCAGAGCGGTCGTGACCGAGCAAGATCACCGGCAGCCCGCGTAAGGCAAGGTCTTGCGCCACGTGGTAGCCCGCCTCGCCCGTCACGACAACGTCCGCGCCCGCGGCGATGGCGAGCTCTCCAAAGTCGCCCAGGGAGCCGCCCAAAATGGCGACGGTGCGGCACGGGTGCTCGGCTTCACCCCATACGCGCGGGTCGCTGCCGAAGGCCGTGGCAGCACGGGTGGCAAGATCGCGCAGCGTGCACGGGTCGTTGAGCGTTGCAAGTGCGCCCAGGCCGGTGGTCTCGGGGTCGTCCACGTGCTCCAGTGAGCTCACGGGTGCGGCACCCAGCAGCTCGCTCAGGCAGATGCGGGCTTCGTGCGAGCGGTCCAGGTTGGTGTGGAGCGAGATAATGCTCACGCCGCAACGCGCTGCCTCGTAGAGCGCCGCACTGCATTGGGGGCGTGCGGCATCCGCCGGACAAAACGCCTCGGGTGCCTTGATATAGATGGGGTGATGCGTCAGCAGCACGTTGGCGCCGGCCTCCTGGGCGCGGTGCACATTGGCTTCGGTCGCATCGAGTGCGCAGGCAACACCGGTAATCTCCGCGGCAGGGTCGCCGACGGAGAGTCCTACATGGTCCCAACTCTCGGCATCGCTCTTGGGATAGCGTGCCAGCAGCGCACGTTCAAGCTCGGAGACGATCATGCGGCGCCTACGATCGAGAGCAGCGCCTGGGCGAACTCATTCAGGTCGGCAGGGTTCACGCGGTCATCGAAGGAGATGCGCAGTGCGCCCAATGCCTGCTCGCGTCCGATGCCCATCGCGCTCAAAACGTGGCTGGGGTCCATACTGCCGCTCGAGCATGCCGAGCCTGCCGATACCTCAAAGCCGGCGGCGTCGAGCTTGACGATGAGCTCCTCGGAGTCCATGCCGTCGACGTAGATCGAAACCATACCTGGCAGACGATCTGCCTGGGCGTAGTCGCCCATCGTGGCGTGAATGCGAGGATGGGCCGTAAGCGTGGCGTAGAGCTTATCGGATAAGGCCTGCAGCGTCGCACGCTCCTGGGCCACATGGGGCGCCAGCGTGCGGGCGGCAGCGGCAAAGGCCAGCTGCGTGCGCAGATCCTGCGTTCCGGCGCGCCGGCCGGCTTCCTGTCCACCACCAAAGATGCGCGGACGCAGCGGCGTGCGACTCTTAAGGTAGAGTGCGCCGGATGCCACGGGACCGCCAATTTTGTGGGCGGCGACGGACATGGCGTCGACGCCCAGCTCGGCGGCATCGAGTGGAATATGCAGATAGCCCTGGATGGCATCGGTGTGGAACAGGGCGCCGGCGGCGTGTGCGGCAGCGGCAAGCTCCCGGATGGGCTGCACCACGCCGGTCTCGTTGTTGGCAACCATAATGCTCACGAGCGCCACGTCGTCGCCTAGCAGCTCGACAAGCGCGGCAGGCTCAATGTAGCCCATGCGGCAGGGCTGCACCAGGTCGACGGTAAATCCGGCGGCGCGCAGCAGCGGCAGGTTATCCAGAATGGAATCGTGCTCAATGGCCGAAACGATCACGCGGTCACGCTTACGGTCGCGCTGACGGGCGCCCTCGGCAAGACCGAGCAGGGCCAGCTGGTTGGCCTCGGTGCCGCCGTTAGTCAGGACAATCTCGGACGGACGTACGCGTGCACCAAAGCTGCGGGCGATCTCGCGACGGGCGACTTCCAGGCGTGCGGCGGCCTTACGGCCAAGCGAGTGCAGCGAGTTGGGGTTGACGCCAGCAAGCTCGCTTTCGTCGTATTCGCGCTGCGCAAGGCACGCCTCGGCGCGCATGGGCGTCGAGGCGGCATAGTCAAGATTCACGGGTATGCGGTTTTGACCTGCGGTCATAAGGGTTTATGCCTCCTGTGCGGCCTCGTTGCCCAGCTTCTGCAGCAGCGCAACCTCGGCAGCGGGATCTTCGGACTTAAATACGGCAGAGCCGGCCACGAGCACGTTGGCGCCGGCCTTGACGACCTCGGCGATGTTCTTGGAAGAGATACCGCCGTCGACCTCGATCAGGGGCGACACGCCGTGGCGCTCGCACATGGCCGTAAGCTCGTGAAGCTTAGGCAGAGTGCCCGGGATAAAGCTCTGGCCGCCAAAACCGGGGTTCACGCTCATCAGCAGCACCATGTCCGCGACATCGATAATGCTCTCAAGCACGCAGACGGGTGTGGCGGGGTTGAGCACCACGCCGGCCTTGACGCCGCGCTGCTGCAGGTGGGTGAGCGTGCGGTGCAGGTGCGTGGAAGCCTCGTAGTGCACGGTGATCATGTCGGCACCGGCGTCGGCGTACCAATCGACCGTCTCGTCGGGGTTCGACACCATCAGGTGCGCGTCAACTGGCACATCGGTGGAGCGCTTGACGGCCTTGAGAATGTCGACACCAAAGGTGAGGTTGCCGGTAAAGTGACCGTCCATAACGTCGAAGTGCACGTAGTCGGCACCGGCGATCTTGTCGAGCTCGCCCTTGAGGTTGGCCATGTCGGCCGAAAGGACGGACGGAGCGATTTTGATGGAACCCATGGTAGAAGCCTTTCTGCGCTAGTCGGTGAGTCCGTAGAACTCTTGCGAAGGGACGCGGTCGGTAAGAATTTCGAGCGCCCTATCCAAAGTAACACCGTTGTAGAGCGTTTGCTCCACGGCAAAGGTGAGCGGAATGTCTACGCCCAGTGAGCGGGCGAGTTCGCTGACGCTGCGGGCGGCGACGGCGCCCTCGACCACCATGTGCGTGCGCGTCTGGTACTCGTCGAGCGACACACCGTGGGCAAACTCGTAGCCAAAGGTGCGGTTGCGCGAATGCTCCGAGGTACAGGTGGCGATGAGGTCGCCCATGCCGGCAAGCCCCATGCAGGTCATAGCTTGACCGCCGCGGGCGTGCACCAGACGGCTGATCTCGGCCAGGCCGCGCGTCATGATGAGGGCGAGCGTGTTGTCGCCCGCGCCCGAGCCGGCGGAGATGCCGCACACGATGGCGATGACGTTCTTCATGGCGCCGCAGACCTCGACACCGGTCATGTCCTGCGATAAGTAGATGCGGAAGGCCGTGGACAGGAGCAAATCCTTAAAAGTCTCCCCCACCTGCTGGTCTTCGCTGGCGATGACGGCGGCAGAAAGTCCGCCGCGGCAGATCTCCTCGGCATGGTTGGGGCCCGAGAGTGCCGCCACGCGCGACTCGTTGCCGATCTCGCTGGCGATGACCTCGCTCATGAGCAGGCCGGACTCGGGTTCGATGCCCTTGGTGAGGCACAGAACCGGCGTCACGTCCGCGATAAATGGCGCCGCTTGATGGCAGACGCTGCGCAGGTGCGAGGAAGGCACGGCAAAGATGATGGCCTCGGCTCCATCGAGCGCCTGGGCCAGGTCCGTGGTGGCGACGACGTTGTGGGGCAGCTCGTAGCCCACCAGATAGCGGGGGTTGCGGTGCTCGTCGTTGATGCCGGCAGCCGTCTGCTCGCTATGGGCCCACATGGTCACGCGCTCGGCTCGCGCGGCGGCAAGGCCGGCGACGGCGGTTCCCCAGGAGCCGGAGCCAATCAGCGCAACATTCATGACTCTCTCCTACTTATCGTCGGGCTCGGTGACGCGCTTGGTAAACGAGAGCTTGGACTCCTTACCGGCCATGAGCTTTTGAATATTTGAGCGATGGGCCCACACCACGGTGATGCCAATCATCGCCATGCAAAACTTGAGGCCCAGACTGCTGTACGGAAAGACTGCGCAGGCAGCGATGGGAAGGCCGATGGCGGCGGCAAGCGAGCCGACCGACACGTACTTGGTGATGGCGACGGCCACGATAAACATGCCCAGCAGCGACAGGCCAATGGGCCAATACCAGGCAAGAATCACGCCCAGGCCCACGGCGATACCCTTGCCGCCGTGGAAGTTGAGGTAGGGCGAAAAGATATGGCCCCACACCGCGGCAAGGCAGATGACGCCGAGCATCCAGTCGCCGGCGGCACCGGGAGCCATGATGCTCACGGGGAAGCCGTAGCCTACGCTCGCGATAAGCGGGCGGGCAATGAGAACGCAGATGGCGCCCTTAAGGCAGTCGAGCAGCAGCGTGAGCGCGGCCACCTTGGGGCCGGCCACGCGCAGCGCGTTGGTGGTGCCGATGTTGCCGGAGCCCGCCTTGCGAATGTCCGTGTGATTGAACACACGGCCCAGGATCAGGCCAAACGGAATCGCTCCGATAAAGAACGAGACCACGGCGCAGATGGCGGCCAGCAGAATCGGATTAAGCATCCTTTTGCTCCTTCTTCCTAAAGAAGAGTCGAATGGGCGTACCGGCGAAGTCGAAGGTCGAGCGCATACGGTTCTCCACGTAGCGCTGGTAGGTGTCGTTGACCAGGTCGCTGTGGTTGACGAAGAACGTGAACGTCGGTGGGTTGACGCCCGTCTGGGTCACGTAGTGCATGCGCAGGCGGCGCTTGCCGTCCACCACGGTGTGACCGAACTCGCGCAGGTCGGTGAGGAACGTGTTGAGGCGCGAGGTGGAGATCTTTTGAGAACGCGTCTTCTCGGCGGCGTCGACCATCGCCCAGATCTTCTCGATGCTGCGGCCGGTCAGGGCCGAGATGCGCAGGTACTGGGCCCAGGGAGCCATGACGCCCAGACGACGGTCGACGGTCTCCATGCAGGCCTCGCGCTTGCGGTCGTCATCGAGCAGGTCCCACTTGTTGAGCAGCACTACGATGGCGCAGCCGCGCTCGATGGCAAGGCCCATGACCTTCTGATCCTGCTCGGTGACGCCCACGGAGGCGTCGACGACGAGCAGCGCCACGTCGGCACGGTCGATGGCGCGCAGGCCGCGGACCATGGAATAGTACTCGATGTTCTCGTACACGGTGCTCTTCTTACGGATACCCGCAGTGTCGACCATGCGGTAGTGCTTGCCGTTGCGCTCGACGACGGTGTCGATGGCGTCGCGCGTGGTGCCGGCGATGTTGGACACGATGGAGCGATCGGCGCCCAGGATGCGGTTGAACAGCG
>UQMV01000009.1 GCA_900542315.1 uncultured Collinsella sp. | reverse complement strand
GCGACCACCGAGATCTACACTCTTTCCCTACACGACGCTCTTCCGATCTCGGCCGAAGTCGCACGCGCGACGTTAGCCAGCGCAAAATCAAGCACCGTGGTATCGACGGGAACGGTCGCCTCGTCGGAGTCCACGCCAAAGCCAACACCCTCAACAGGCAGCGGGTAGGTGCCCTCGACCTCCATACGACCCGAGGTAATGGTGCCCGTCTTGTCCAGGCACAGCACGTCGACGCGCGCGAGCGTCTCGATGCAGTAGAGCTGCTGTGCCAGCACCTTGCGACGCGCCAGGCGCACCGTGGCAATCGCGAGCACCGACGAAGTCAGCAGCACCAGGCCCTGCGGAATCATGCCCAAAAGAGCGCCCACCGTGGACAGCAGCGCCGACGAAGGCACATGACCAGCCAGCAGCTCGGAGAAGCACCACGAAAGCGCGCTATCGCCCGGGGTTCCCGCGGCATCCCACAGCTCGCTCACACTCGAGGCAAACAACGCCAAACCGAGCGGGATCATGATGATGCTCGCAAAGCGCACGATGGCGTTAGGCGCGTTCATGATCTCGGAATTGACCTTTTTGACGTACTTCGCCTCGTTATTGATTTTAGCCACGTAGTTGTCGGCGCCGACATGGATCACGCGGGCGCGCAGCAGGCCCGAGTCGATAAAGCTGCCGCTCATGAGCTCAGAACCAGGCTGCTTCTTAATAAGGTCGCTCTCGCCCGTCAGCAAGCTCTCGTTCACGAGCGCCTCGCCCGAAACCACCACGGCGTCAGCGGGAATCTGGTCGCCGCGCCCGAGGCGAATGATGTCGTCGAGCACGATCTGGTCCAAGTCGAGCTCCACCTCGGCACCGTCGCGCACCGCGATGGCCTTCTTAGAGGTCAGAAGCGTGAGCTTATCGACCATCTTCTTGGAACGCATGGACTGAATGACGCCGATAGCGGTGTTCAAGAACACCACGAACAGGAACGTCAGATTCTTAAACGAACCGGTCAAAATGACCAGGAACGCCAAGATCACGTTGATCAAATTGAACAGCGTGCAGAGGTTCTCGATGATGAGCTCTTTGACCGACTTGGTCTTGAGCTCCATGCTGCGGTTGATCTTACCGGCGGCGATGCGCTCCTCGACCTCGGCGGTCGAGAGTCCGCGCTCGATATCCGTTGCTGCCATACCACGTCCCATCACGTCGCGTCGGTATAAGAAAACCGCCCGGACCATGCGAGGTTCGGACGATCTTACGTTCGATGGTGCCCCATGTTGGATTCGAACCAACGGCCTTCTGCTCCGGAGGCAGACGCTCTAATCCCCTGAGCTAATAGGGCCAACGGTTGGCATTATACCCAAGTGCACCACGGGCTATCAAAATAAAAGAAAAAGCTTTGCAATTCCGAGGAAGACGAGCCGCAACGGCCCACTTTAGAAGGCAAAAGCGAGTCAGATAGTATAAACTCTCATGCACCATATATACACGGCTCGCGATGCGGGCCGTTTTTGCAAAAGTTATCCATCGAGGTGAGAGGCACACCATGATTGCAATTTTAAAGCAGAGCGCCAGCGACGAGGCCGTAAGCCATATCGTCAGCTGGATTGAGAAAAAGGGTCTGAAGACCGATGTCTCGCGCGGCGAGAACGAGACGATCATCGGCCTGGTGGGCGATACGACCAAGATCGACCCGTTCCTGCTCGAGTCCATGGATGTCGTCGAGCGCGTGCAGCGCGTCTCCGAGCCTTTTAAGCGCGCCAACCGCAAGTTCCACCCCGAGGACTCCGTCATCGACTGCGGCCACGGCGTCAAGATCGGCGGCGACCAGTTCCAGGTCATCGCCGGTCCCTGCTCCGTCGAGGGCGAGAACCTCATCCGCATCGCACGCCGCGTGAAGGCCGCCGGTGCCACGATGCTGCGCGGTGGCGCCTACAAGCCCCGCACCTCCCCCTACGCCTACCAGGGCATGGGCCCTGCCGGCCTCGACCTGCTGTGCGAGGCGTCTGCCGAGCTCGACATGCCGATCGTCACCGAGATCATGGACCCGCGCGACGTGCAGGTCTTCCTTGACAAGAAGATTGACGTCATGCAGATCGGCGCCCGTAACGCCCAGAACTTCCCCCTGCTCAAGGAGGTCGGCAAGACCAAGACTCCGATCTTGCTTAAGCGCGGCATGTCCGGCACGATCGACGAACTGCTCATGGCAGCCGAGTACATCATGAGCGAGGGCAACGACAACGTCATCCTGTGCGAGCGCGGCATCCGCACCTTCGAGACCCGCACCCGCAACACCTTCGACCTCAACGCCGTGCCGGTGCTGCACCACTTGTCGCACCTGCCTGTCGTTGCCGACCCCAGCCACGCCACCGGCTACACCCGCTACGTAGAACCCATGGCACTCGCCGCGACCGCCTGCGGTGCCAACGGCCTGGAGATCGAGGTCCACGACGAGCCGAGCCGTGCCTGGTCCGACGGCGCCCAGGCCCTCACCCCCGATCAGTTCGACGACACCATGCGCCGCATCCGAGCCATCCGCGAGGTTGTCTGCCAAGAGACCATGGAGTAGCCCATGGGTACGGTGAGAAACGCGCGCGTTAACCAGGGCGGCCCCAAGTGCGCCGGTATCGTCGGCCTTGGCCTCATCGGCGGTAGCTTTGCCCGCGGCTATGCGCAGGCGGGCGTCCGCGTGCTGGCCTGGGACCCCGATGACGATGTCATGACGGCCGCCAGCATGGGCACTGTCGCCGGAGAGCTCAACGACAAGACACTCGGCGAATGCGACATCATCGTCCTGGCTTGCTACCCCGAGGCCTGCATCGAGTGGCTCGAGACGCATGCCCAGGCCCTCGCCGACGCCACCGACACCGAGGCCATCATGGGTCCCGTGGTGATCGACACGGTGGGCGTCAAAGGCATCGTGTGCGAGCGCGCCTTTGAGCTTGCCCGCGAGCACGGCTTTTACTTTGTGGGTGCGCACCCCATGGCGGGCACGCAGTACTCGGGCTACGCTCACTCCCGTGCCGACCTGTTCCAGGGCGCCCCGCTGGTGCTCGTACCGCCCGCGGTGGACGATGCGCTCAAGCTGGAGCTTTTGGGCCAGGTGCGCGAGATGGTGCGCCCCTTGGGCTTTGGCAAGTTCAGCGTGACCAGCGCCGCCGAACACGACCGCGTCATCGCCTTCACGAGCCAGCTTGCGCACGTGGTATCCAACGCCTACGTCAAGAGCCCCACCGCCCAGGTCCACCACGGCTTTTCGGCCGGAAGCTACCGCGATCTCACCCGTGTGGCGCACCTCAATCCTCAGATGTGGTCCGAGCTTATGATCGACGACGCCGATGCGCTCGCCTTCGAGATCGACCATCTTATCGAATCGCTCGGCGCCTACAGCCGCGCCCTTAAGGACCGCGACCAGCGCTATCTGGAGAATCTCCTTGCCGAGGGCGACCGCATCAAGCGCGCGCTCGACGACGAGGCCTCCCACTAGACCACCTATCACGCCAGGTCGAAAGGACCGAAGCTTATGGCGATTACCATCGATATCGACACTGCACGCCCCTACCAAGTGCATGTTGGCACGTTTTTGCTGGAGCAGGCGGGACCGCTCGTGCGCGCCACTGCCGGCGGCACCAAGGCCGTCATCGTGACGGACACCAACGTAGGTCCCCTCTACCAGATGCCCGTCAAGCAGAGCCTGGAATCAGCGGGCTACGAGGCGAGCATCTGCACCTTCGAGGCCGGCGAGGCCCATAAGCGCGCCGAAACCTATGTTGCCATTTTGGAGTTTGTGGCCGAGCACGAGCTTTCGCGCTCCGACGTGATCGTGGCACTCGGCGGCGGCGTCGTGGGCGACGTGGCGGGCTTTGTGGCCGCCACCTACATGCGCGGCTGCAAGTTTATGCAGATCCCGACGAGCCTGCTCGCCATGGTGGATTCATCGGTGGGCGGCAAGACGGCCATCGACCTGGCTGCCGGCAAGAACTTGGCCGGCGCCTTTTGGCAGCCGAGCGTGGTTATCGCAGACGTGGGGTGCCTGGCCACCCTCACGCCCGAGCAGTTCGCCGACGGCTGCGGCGAGGTCGTCAAGCACGCCGTGATCGCCGACCCGGAGCTTTTCGCCGAGCTGGAGAAGACCCCGCTCACGCTGGAGCTGCTCAACCGCGATGTGGCCCGCGTAGCGCTCATCATCGCCCGCAATATCGACATCAAGCGCGCCGTGGTCGTCGCCGACGAGCGCGAAACCAACCAGCGCAAGCTCCTCAACTTTGGACACAGCGCCGGACATGCCGTTGAGGCCTGCGAGCACTTTGAGCTCGGACACGGCAACTGCGTGTCGATCGGCATGGGCATCATCACGCGCGCCGCGGCCCTGCACGGCGTTTGCGATGCTGCACTGCCCGGTCGTATTGAGGAACTCTGCGCCCGCCATGGCCTCAAGACCCGCTGCGACCTAGATGCCGATGCCATCTTTGCCGAGGCGCTCCACGACAAGAAGCGCGCGGGCGACACCATCGACCTGGTGATTCCGCACGGCATTGGCCGCTGCAGCATCGACCGCACGCCGCTTTCCACTTTCCACGATTTAATTGCCGAGGGCCTCGGCCAGAAGGGAGACGCTTCCGCATGCTAGCCCGCATCACCCCGTCCCCGCTCAAGGGCACCGTTCCCGCCATCGCGTCCAAGTCGATGGCGCATCGCCTGATCATCTGCGCCGCGCTTGCCAACGGCGAGACGCACGTTACCTGCAACACCACCTGCGCCGACATCGAGGCCACGGTACGTTGCCTCACGGCGCTCGGCGCCCGCATCGAGACCGTCGAGGACGGCTTCCAGGTCCACCCCACCATGAAGAGCGTTGAGTTTGGCCTGCTCAAGGCCCTTGCCGGCGGCACGCTCGACTGCGGCGAAAGCGGCTCCACGCTCCGCTTTATGTTGCCCGTCGCCTGCGCGCTGGGCGCAGAAGCAACTTTTGTGGGTCAGGGACGCCTGGGCGCCCGCCCGCTGTCCCCGCTCTCGGACGAGATCATCGCCGCCGGCTGCGACCTACAGGGTCTGGGCGGTTTTCCGCTCAAGACGAGCGGTCGCATGCGCCCGGGCACCTTTGTGCTGCCGGGCAACGTAAGCTCGCAGTACATCTCGGGCCTGCTATTGGCAGCCCCGTTGCTCGCCCAGCCCTCCTGCGTGCAGGTGACCGGCCTCATTGAGAGCCGCCCCTACATCAACCTGACGATCCAGGCCATGAAGGCCTTTGGCGTCGAGGTCAACGTCGAGCGTATTCCCGCCAGGGACGGCCAGCCCGAAGTCACAAACTTCCGCGTGAGCAGTGGCTCGTATCGCACGCCCGGCAGCGTTGCTGTCGAAGGCGACTGGTCCAACGCCGCCTTTTGGCTGTGTGCCGGCGCCATCGGCACCGACCCCATCACCGTCGAGGGTGTGTCCCTGAGCTCCGCACAGGGCGACCGCAACGTACTTGCCGCGCTTTCGCGCTTTGGCGCCCGCATCGTGCGTTCCACCAACGCCGCCACCGTGCAGTCCGACAAGCTCGCCGGCTTCGAGATGAGTGCCCACGACATTCCCGACCTGGTGCCCGTCATCTCGGCTGTGGCCTCCCTCGCTCAGGGCCGCACGTTCATCCGTGACTGTGCGCGCCTGCGCATCAAGGAATCCGACCGCCTGGTCACCACCACCCGCGAGCTCACCGCGCTGGGCGCGCAAGTGCGCATTGCCGGTGACGACCTCATCATCAAGGGCGTCGACGCCCTTACCGGCGGCGAGGTCGATTCGCACAACGACCACCGCATTGCCATGATGGCCGCCATCGCCGCGAGCCGCGCCACCGGCGAGGTCGTGATCCACGGCGCCGAAGCCGTCAACAAGTCCTATCCCGATTTCTTCGACCACTACCGCCTGCTGGGCGGCAAGGTCACACTCGAGGAGGAATAGCATGTCCTCGACCTTTGGCAACGTCTTGCATCTGAGCATCTTCGGCCAATCGCACTCCCCCGCTATCGGCTGCTCGCTCGATGGCATCCCGGCGGGCATCGCCGTGGACCAGGAGAAGCTGCAGGCCTTCCTCGACCGTCGCGCCCCCGGTCGCGACGAGACCGCGACCAAACGCCGCGAGGCCGACGCCGCCCACATCATCGCCGGTGTTGTCGATGGACATACCACCGGCGCGCCCATCGCCGCGATTATCGAGAACACCAACACGCGCTCCAAGGATTACTCCGAGCTGCGCCGCAAGCCCCGCCCCGGACATGCGGACTTCCCTGCGCGCGTGAAGTATCACAACATGCACGATGTCGCTGGTGGCGGGCATTTCTCCGGCCGCCTAACGGCACCCTTATGCATCGCCGGCGGCATTGCGCTGCAGGCACTCGAGGCCCGCGGCATTCAGGTCATGGCGCACGTCGCGCAGATCGGCGGCATCTCCGACCTGCCGATGGACGATATGGTCTATCGCGAGGCCGACCGCAAGGCGATCCTTACGAACGATCTGCCGTGCATTGACGCCGCCGCAGCCGGCCGTATGCGCGAGGAAATCCTAGCCGCGCGCGACGAACTCGACAGTATCGGCGGCATCGTGGAGTGCGGCATTTACGGGCTTCCCGCGGGCATCGGCGACCCCATGTTCGACGGCATCGAGAACCGCATCGCGCAAATCGCGTTTGGCATTCCCGCCGTAAAGGGCGTGGAGTTTGGCATGGGCTTTGCCGTGGCCGCCATGCGCGGCAGCGAGAACAACGATCCGTATCGCGTTGATGCCGAGACCGGCGAGATCGAAGTCGAGTCCAATAACGCCGGCGGCATCCTGGGCGGCATCTCCACCGGCGCGCCCGTCATGTGGCGTATGGCCGTGAAGCCGACGCCCTCCATCGGTCGCGAGCAACAGACCGTAGACATGAACGCCATGGAAAATGTCGAACTCTCGATCCACGGTCGTCACGATCCCTGCATCGTCCCCCGAGCCGTCCCCGTTGCCGAAGCAGCCGCGGCGCTGGCCATCTGGGACGCCCTCCTCGAGGACGCCGCCCAGCGCTAAAAATCTCCGGGGGCCGACTCCGGCCCCCACGCCCACCCAGTGATTTTTCTGGGACGGGGATTAAAAAATCATTAGGTACACAATGATTTTTTAATCCCCGTCCCAGAAAAATCACCAACACGTGAAAGGGGCCTCCATGGACCTTGTCGATATTCGCCAGGCCATCGATGGCATCGACACCACGCTGCTCAACAGCTTTATCGAGCGCATGGACATTGCCACCGAGGTCGCCAAATCAAAGATCGAGATGGGCAAGGCCGTCTTTGACCCCGCCCGCGAGCGCTCCAAACTCAACAACCTCGCCAGCCGCGCACCCGAGCGCTACGAGGCCCAGACCATCACACTGTTCCGCCTCCTCATGAGCATGAGCAAGGCCGAGCAGCAGCGCTACATCAATGAGCTCAAGGGCACCACGGTGTCGCAAAAAGCCCGCGCCACGGCCGCAGCCTTTGACACACCCTTCCCCCAGACGGCCACCGTCGCCTGCCAGGGCGTTGAGGGCGCCTACAGCCAGATCGCCGCATGCAAGCTCTTCGACGTGCCCGATATTGCCTTCTTTGATACCTTCGAGGGCGTCATGCGCGCCGTACGTGACGGCTTTTGCGAGTTTGGCGTGTTGCCCATCGAAAACTCCACCGCCGGCTCGGTCAACGCCGTCTACGACCTGCTCGCACAGTTCGACTTCCATATCGTGCGCTCGCTGCGCCTCAAGATCGATCACAACCTGCTCGTCAAACCCGGCACCAAGCTCGCCGACGTGCGCGAGGTCTACAGCCACGGCCAAGCCATTGCCCAGTGCGCCGGCTTTATCGAGGGCCACGGCCTGCATACCACCAAGTACCCCAACACCGCCATGTCGGCCGAGATGGTCGCCAGCTCCGAGCGCACCGATGTTGCCGCCATCGCCTCGCGCAGCTGCGCGGCGCTCTACGGCTTGGAGGTGCTGAAGCCCAACATCCAGGACTCGGACAACAACTACACGCGCTTTGTCGTCATCAGCCGCGAGCCGCGCGTCTATCCCGGTGCCAACCGCACCTCGCTCATGATCACTACGGCAAACGAGCCGGGCGCCCTCTATCGCGTACTCGAGCGCTTCTACGCACTCAACATCAACCTCATCAAGCTCGAGAGCCGCCCCATCCCCGGGCATGACTTTGAGTTTATGTTCTACTTTGACCTGGACTGCCCCTTTGGCAGCAAGGCACTCGACGACTTGCTCGACTCAATCGACGACGTGTGCGAGAGCTTCACCTACTTTGGCAGCTACACGGAGGTGCTCTAGATGACCGATACCGCCGCAACCCGCCCCTACGGCGTGCTAGGCCGTGTGCTGGGCCACAGCTACACCCCAACCATCTACAAGGAACTCGCTGGGCTTGAGTACGTACGATTTGAACGCGAGCCCGAGGACCTCGAGACTTTTATGACGGGTGACGAATGGGAGGGCACCAACGTGACCATCCCCTACAAGCGCGCCGTCATGGAATACCTGGACGAGCTGAGCCCGCTGGCCGAGCGCATGGGCAACGTCAACACCATAACGCGCCTGCCCGACGGCCGCCTGCGCGGTGACAACACTGACTATTTCGGTTTTCAGTGCCTTGTCGAGGAGCTGGGCGTAGAGGTTGCCGGCAAAAAGGCCCTCGTGCTCGGTGCCACCGGTGGTGCGGGCACTACGGCCAGCATGGTACTCGGCGACCTGGGCGCCATCGTCGTACCCGTGGGTCGCACGAGCAAGGTCAATTACGACAACATCGCACTGCAGTCCGATGCCGCGTTGCTCGTCAACTGCACACCTGCCGGCATGTTCCCGCACTGTCCCGACGCCCCCTGCACGCTCGAAGGCCTCGATGCGCTCGAGGGCGTCATCGACATTGTCTACAACCCCGCCCGCACGGGCCTGATGCTCGAGGCCGAGCGCCGCGGCATTCCCTGCATCGGCGGCCTGCTCATGCTTGTGGCACAAGCAGCACAAGCTGTCGAGCGTTACACCGGCCAAGCCACCCCGCGTGAGCGCATTCTGGATGTGACGGAGCGGCTGTCCCACCGCGAGCAGAACATTGCCCTGATCGGCATGCCGGGTTCGGGCAAGACCCGTGTGGGCGAGCAGATCGCCCAGCTCACGGGTCGCGAGCACATCGACTTGGACGCCGCGCTTGAGGAGCGCCTGGGGATGCCCTGCGCCGACTTTATCGTCGAGCGCGGCGAGGCAGCCTTCCGCGAGCAGGAGACGGCAGCCCTAGCCGGCATCTCCAAACGCAGCGGCCTGGTGCTCTCCACCGGCGGCGGCGTGGTCACGCGCGACGAGAACTACCCGCTGCTGCACCAGAACAGCCAGATCGTGATGCTCAACCGCAAGCTCGACGAACTCGCCCATAAGGGACGCCCCATCACCGCCCGCGACGGCATCGATAAGCTCGCCGAGCAGCGCATGCCGCGCTACCGCGCCTGGGCCGACTACATCATCGACTCACGCGACTGCGCCGCCAACACCGCCCGCGCCCTCCTCGACACCCTCCCACCCGCTCTCTAACAAAAACCACCACAAAGGGGACAGGCACCTTTGTGGTGGTTTTTCATTCCGCCTTGCCAAATCGACCAACTACAAAGGAAGCAGCCATGAAAGCACTCGTCATCAACGGCCCCAACCTCAACATGCTCGGTATTCGCGAGCCGGGCATCTACGGCAGCGACAACTACGACCGCTTAGTGCAGATCTGTCAGGAAGCGGGTGCCGCACAGGGCTTCAACGAGGTCGAGGTCTTCCAGTCCAACCACGAGGGCAGCATCGTCGACAAGATCCAAGAGGCTTACGGCAAAGTCGACGGCATCGTCATCAACCCGGCGGCTTACACGCACACAAGCGTCGCGATCCTCGACGCCCTCAAGGCCGTTGCCATCCCTGCCGTCGAGGTACACATCAGCGCCGTAGAGACGCGCGAAGACTTCCGCCAGGTGAGCTATGCACGCCTAGCTTGCTTCGCCACCATCACCGGAGAGGGCCTGCAGGGCTACGCTCACGCGCTGGAGCTGCTGAGGGAGCATCTCGAAAAGTAAGACTGCAACACTACTGAATAAATAACAGCGGGGAGGGCCAAGTTGGTCCTCCCCGCTGTTATTACGCCTTCTTGATCACGTACGCCAATCCAATATCGCAGGCGCAACGCACAATTGACGCGAAGAGCCACGATGCTGGCAGCGTCATAAGCAGAGGCATGGTCTGCCAAGGAATAAACCAATCGACCGCGTGGATCGCAAAGATCGCCAGACTGGCTTGTCCGCAAAACACGAGTCCTCGCTCAAAAGCCCCCAAAACCGGCGCGTCTTTCAACTTCTCCAACGCCATGGAAACCCAGCACACGCAGTAACTGCCGGCAAGAGCGGCAACTGTCGCAACCACAAACCCATCCACGCGGCGGCTCGAAAGCTCAAGCCCACTCAGCGCGGCAAGGACAAGCCAAGCAACACCGGCTCCAATAAACAGCAGAGGCTTGCCCACACTCGGCTCCAGCCCCCTTTGGCGCGCCGTATAACCAATCCACATCAGCAAGACGATGTAGCAGCTCAGATCCAAATCGAGCGGCAGGTAAACACCAAAAAAGCGAGACACGCTCAAACCACAAAAGGCAATCGCGGCACAGACAACGCCCTGCCAAACAACCCCAATCCCGCGGCGATCAAACAGCCGCACGAGCGCATTAAACAGCAAGCGCGACGTAAACAGCGCCGCCAAAAACCATGCCATGCCAACGGCGGCAACGCCAAGCCCATGCACATCAACGCCCGAGGCAAACACGAGTGTCTCGAGCCCGCCCGCAAACGCACCGCTCGTCAAAGGAGCGCCGCTCGTCAAGAACGTCGGCACCTGCCAAGCCAGTGCAAGAACCACATACGGCACCAGCAGGCGAGACACCGAACCACTCAGCAGCTCACACCACGGCTTAGGCCTAAACGTATACCCGGCAAGAATAAAGAACACCGGCATGTGAAACGAGAAGATCGCGTGCCGAAAGGGAGAGGGATTTGGGACGGTGTGCCCCACAATGACCAGAATAATTGCAATCCCCTTTGCAATATCTATCCAGTCGAGCCTTTTGCTTCCCATGGCGAACCCTTCAAAACGAAAGCACACAAGATGGAAAAAGCCCGGACCACCAAGCGGTCCGGGCTTAATAAACGATGGTGCTCCATGGCGGATTCGAACCGTCGACCTTGGGATTAGAAGTCCCCTGCTCTATCCAACTGAGCTAATGGAGCAAATAACCGCACGCCCAAGCACGCGCACGCGTGCCAGGCGCTAGTAATTATAACCTAGTTGAACTGCTCGCGGTACGCCTTGCAGACCTCATCAACCGGGCCGTCCATGCGAAGGTCGCCCTTCTCAATCCAAACGGCGCGCTGGCAGATGCGCTCAACCTGCTCCATGGAGTGCGAAACGAACAGAACCGTCACGTCGCCGCTCTGGATAAAGTGCTGAATACGCGCCTCGCACTTTTGCTGGAAGAACACATCGCCGACGGACAGCGTCTCGTCAACGATCAGAATATCGGGCTCGGTGATCGTCGCGATTGCAAAGGCAATACGCGCCACCATGCCCGAGGAGAAGTTCTTAAGCGGCATGTCGACAAAGTTCTGCAGCTCAGCGAACTCGATAATGCCGTCAAAGTTGGCGTCGATGAACTCCTTGGTGTAGCCGAGCAGGGCACCGTTCAGATAGATGTTCTCGCGGGCGGTCAGCTCGGGGTCAAAGCCGGCACCAAGCTCAATCAGCGGCGCGATGTTACCGTGCACCTTAACGCTGCCCTCACTGGGCTCAAGCACGCCAGCGATGATCTTGAGCATCGTAGACTTGCCGGAACCATTGGTGCCGACCAGACCCACAACTTCGCCGCGATGAATATCGAACGAGATGTGCTTAAGCGCCCGAAACTCCTCAAAGAACAGCTCGTGCTTGGCAAGCTTAATGAAGTACTCCTTGAGGTTGGTCAGCGACTCAGACGCCATGTTAAAGATCATGGTGACGTCGTCGACCTCGACAGCCAGAGGCTGCTCGCTGTAATCAACAACAGATTCAGTCATCACAGCACTCCTTAGATGTAGAGGATGAACTTGCGCTCGGACTTATGGAACACGGTGTAGCCAATAACAAGCGCAAGAACCGCCCAAGCAACGCACATACCAAACGTCATAAGCGAGGGCGTAGTCTGGAACAGGAAGATATCGCGCATAAACTGCAGGTAGTTATACATGGGGTTCGCATAGACCAGAATGCGCACGAGATGCGGCATTTGCGCAACGAAGTCGGTCGTCCAGAAGATGGGCGTAATGTAGGTCCAAGCCGTAATGACGACGCTCCACAGATGCATGACATCGCGGAAAAAGACCGTAAGGGCAGAGAGCATCATGCCCAGGCCCATGCAGAAGCACATAAGCAGCAGCAGGCAGACCGGCAGCAGAATCAGGTGCCAAGAAGGCATAACGCGGAACCATAGCATAACGATGGCAACGGCGACCAGCGAGAAGGCAAAGTTAACCAGCGAGAAGAGCACCTTCTGCACCGGGAAGACCCAGCGGTGCACCTTAACCTTCTTGAGCAGCGGAGCCGCACCCACAATCGACGTCAGGGCCTGGTTCGTAGACTCGGACATGACGGCAAAGGTAACGTTACCCACGATCAAGTACAGTGGGTACATCTCGGGCGTAATCGAGCCATTTCGGCCTTGGGCGAAAATCGTCGAGAACACGATGGCCATGACAATCATCATCAGCAGCGGGTTGAGCACCGACCATGCGACACCCAGAACGCTACGACGATACTTGATCTTAAAATCCTTGGTAACCAGCTGACGAAGGATAAACGCGTCCTTCTCAAATTCGTTCTTAGCAAACGTCGCAGGCAGACTGCGAGTTTCTTGTTGCTTTGTCTGATCCGACACGGATGCAACTCCTTTACTCGTAATCGTTGACAAACGAACAGTATAGACCCGACGGCCATGCAAACGATTCGCGCAACAAAACTGGAGAACTAACCCACATCTTAGGATGCCAGGCCCAAACGGCTATACTTTCTAGGATTGAATGTATAAGGAGCATTAAGTGAATTCTGAATCCATCGCCGTCATCATCCCTTGCTACAACGAAGCGCTCACGATCGGCAAAGTCATCGACGACTTTCACCGCGAGCTTCCGCAGGCGACGGTCTATGTCTATGACAACAACTCGTCGGACGATACCTCACGCATTGCCACCGAGCACGGCGCCACAGTCCGCTTTGAGCCCCGTCAGGGAAAGGGCAACGTGTGCCGCCAGATGTTTCGCGATATCGACGCCGATTGCTACCTGATGGTCGACGGAGACGACACCTACCCCGCCGAGGCGGCCAAGGCCCTCTGCGAGCCCATCCTTAACGGCACGGCCGACATGACCGTAGGCGATCGCCTTTCCAACGGCACCTACGCCGAGGAGAACAAGCGTGCCTTCCACGGCTTTGGCAATAATCTGGTCCGCGCCATGATCAAGTGGATCTATGGCTACAGCTTCGATGACGTCATGACAGGCTACCGCGCCATGAGCCGCCCGTTCGTTAAAACCTTCCCAGTGCTTTCCGAGGGCTTTCAGATCGAAACCGAGCTCTCGATCCACGCCGTCGACCACCGCTGGCGCATCAAAGATGTGCCCATCGAGTACCGCGACCGTCCCGAGGGTTCCGAGTCCAAACTCAACACCGTGAGCGACGGCATTAAAGTCGTTGCGATGATCGGCACGCTGTTCAAGGACTACCGCCCGCTGAAGTTCTTCAGCCTCGTTGCGCTTCTGTTCGCGGTATTCGGCCTCGCCCTGGGCATGCCCATCGTTGTCGAATATTTCCAGACCGGCCTCGTCCCGCGCTTCCCCACCGCTATGCTCGCCGCCTCGTTTATGTTCCTGTGCGGCCTGAGCCTTGCGACCGGCTTCATCCTAGATTCTGTAGCAAAGGTCGAAAAAAAGCAGTGGGAGGTCAACGTGTACAGCAAATACGCCTACGACGACCAGCCCGGCCACCCTACTTCCATGCCAAGCGAGAGGTAGATCTTCCGCAAAATACTATTGGCACCACTGCGCAGATAGCCACCAACAAGAAAAGCCGCCGTTAAAGAACGGCGGCTTTTACTCTCGAAAAGTTAATAGCGGCTAGAGCGTCTTGATGTACTCCCCCAGCTCTTCCTCCCAGTCGGGCATGTGGAAGCCGGCAGCCTCGAGCTTGGACAGGTCGAGCGCGGAGTGGACCGGGCGCGGGGCGACGGGGCCCTCGGCGCTCGCGTAGTAGTCGGCGGTCGATACCGGCACGACCCTGTCCCCGTTGCCGTTGGCGGCCTCGAAGACGGCGCGGGCGATATCGGCCCAGGACTTGACGGTGCCGGAGCCGGTGCAGTCGTAGGTGCCGTAGGGGGCGTGCGTCCCCAGCACGTGGAAGATGGCCTCGGCCATGTCGCGCGTGAAGGTCAGGCGGCCCAGCTGGTCGTCAACGACCGTGACCTGCTCGAGCCCGTCCTCGGGGTCGGCGACGCGGTCGGACAGGCCCTTCATCGTCTTGACGAAGTTGCGGCCCTCGCCGATGACCCAGCTGGAGCGCATGATGTAGTGGCGCGGGCACCCGGCCACGGCGATGTCGCCGGCGGCCTTGGTCTGGCCGTAGACGGACAGCGGGCTGAGGGGCTCGTCCTCGTCATGCACCTCGGCGGTGCCGTCGAAGACGTAGTCGCTGGACACGTGGACGAGGGTGATCCCGTGATCAGAGCATGTGCGGGCGAGGAGGGCGGGGCCGGTCGCGTTGGCCTTCCAGGCGGTCGCGCGGCCCTCGGCGGTCTCCGCCCTATCCACGGCGGTGTAGGCGCCGCAGTTGATCACGGTGCCGTAGAGCGACCAGTCGTACTGTGTGTAGGCGTCCGGGTCTGACATATCGAAGGTGTCGATGTCGCAGAAGTCGAAATCCTTGGCGACGCCGCGCTCCTCGGCGAGCGCGCGGACCGCATGGCCCAGCTGGCCGTTGCAGCCGGTGACCAGGGTGCGTTTGGGCGCCATGGGCGCGACGTCGGCCAGCATCGGGTGGTTGAGGTCGGCCTCGGACACGGTAGCCTCGTCAAGCGGGATGGGCCACTCGATGGCGAGCTCGGGGTCGGCGAGGTTCACGAAGGTGTAGGTCCTCTTGAGCTCCGGCGACCAGTGGGCGTCCACCAGGTAGGTGTAGGCGGTGCCGTCCTCAAGGGCCTGGAAGGAGTTGCCCACGCCGCGCGGGACGTAGATGGCCTTGGACGGGTCGAGCGTGCAGGTGAACACCTTCCCGTAGGTCTCGCTGCCCTCGCGCAGGTCCACCCAGGCGCCGAAGACGCTGCCGCGCGCCACGGAGATGAACTTGTCCCAGGGCTCGGCGTGGATGCCGCGGGTGACGCCCCTCCTGTCGTTGTAGGAGATGTTGTTCTGGACGATGCGGAGGTCGGGGATGCCGAGCGCGCACATCTTGGCGCGCTGCCAGTTCTCCTTGAACCAGCCGCGCGAGTCGCCGTGGACGGCCAGGTCGACGACCTTCAGGCCCCCGATGCCGGTCTCGGTGACGGAGAGGTCCTTCTCGAACTCGATGTCTGCCATGTCTCTGCTCTCCTTACTGCCCCTGCGCGCGGTAGCGGGCCTCGGTGGCCTTCTTGGCCGGGCGCCACCAGGACTCGTTCTCCACGTACCAGTCGATGGTGGCCCTGAGGCCCTCGGCGAAGTCGGTGTGGGCCGGCCTCCAGCCGAGCTCGCGCTGGAGCTTGGTGGAGTCGATGGCGTAGCGGCGGTCGTGGCCGGGGCGGTCGGCGACCCAGTCGAAGTCCTCGGGGTCCTTTCCCATCGCCTCGAGGATCATGCGCAGGACGGTGATGTTGTTCTTCTCGCCATTTGCGCCGATGAGGTAGGTCTCCCCCATCCGGCCCTTGGTGAGGATGTCCCAGACGGCAGAGGAGTGGTCCTCGGTGTGGATCCAGTCGCGGACGTTCTCGCCGCGGCCGTAGAGCTTGGGGCGCACGCCGTCGATGATGTTGGTGATCTGCCTGGGGATGAACTTCTCCACGTGCTGGTAGGGGCCGTAGTTGTTGGAGCAGTTGGAGATCGTGGTGCGAAGGCCGTAGGTGCGGGTCCAGGCGCGCACGAGCATGTCGGAGGACGCCTTGGTCGAGCTGTACGGCGAGCTCGGGCGGTAGGGCGTCTCCTCGGTGAACTTGGCGGGGTCGTCGAGCGCCAGGTCGCCGTAGACCTCGTCGGTGGAGACGTGGTGGTAGCGGACGCCGTGCTTGCGGACGGCCTCCAGCAGGCGGAAGGTGCCCTCGACGTTGGTGCGCAGGAACGGCTCCGGGTCCGCGATGGAGTTGTCGTTGTGGCTCTCGGCGGCGTAGTGCACGATGGCGTCGTGGCCGGGGACGATCCTGTCCAGCAGCTCCGCGTCGCAGATGTCGCCCACGACGAGCTGCACGCGGTCCGACGGCAGCCCGGCGATGTTCTCGGGGTTGCCGGCGTAGGTCAGCTTGTCCAGGACGGTGACGTGGACGCCCGGGTGGTTGTTCACGACGTAGTGCACGAAGTTGCTGCCGATGAAGCCGCAGCCGCCAGTGACGATGATATTCTTGGGTTCGAAAATCTCAGACATGAAAATCCAATCTGAAGCATGTACAGCTTCTTTAGTATGCCGCAGGAAGTGACGCCGCGACACTATTCAACAAAACTATCGGACATTTCGGCATGCGATAAGAGCCATAACCTTCGCAGAATTACTTCCCCTACAAAACGCCTCCGGAATGCAGTCTTTGTCGTAACGGAAGACCGAATTCCCAGTTTTATCGCGTAAGTACTTATAGAAGAAGTCCTCCCAGCTTTTAAACTTCTCACTGTTTATAAAGGCTTCTGGGGTTTCCAAAACCGCCTTAACATCTAACCCTGAAATTACGCCGGAGCTCAGCAGAAGCCACTCGAATGACTCGGGAAGACAAACCGTAACAGTATCGCGGTGAATGTCTTGCAGCTTAAGGACGCGGTCCGCATAGCACCCAAATGCCGCTCCGTCCGCGACAACAAACACGCGATCGTCGAAATGCTGATCCAACCAGCCCAAAATCGCGCTGTTCGTCATGGCCGAAGCGCAGGTAAGCTCACTGTCAGCGAAATGCCGTTCAAAGAACTGGAAACCAGACTTACTGTCCTCGCATAGAAGGATAGAAAAGTCCTGTTTTGGCGCCGACCGGGAAATAGCATAACGATGATTCCCGCGATCTTGATAAACAGGGACGAAAGAATGGTATTTTCCGCTCGTCTTAATCTTGTAAATCTCATCCACGCTATACGGAAGATTGGGGAAATCAGCCCTTGAGATCAGCACGAAATAATTCGAGGAATACAGCACATGATGGGCAAACTCATCAGAATGGATCTCTTTTAAGCCCTCATCGACAAATACAATCGAGTCATGAACGGACGAAAGCTGGTTTCGCCAATCATAATCGGTCAGGGCGACACAGGGACAATCGCATTGCAAGGAAACACCCGACTGCTCGCCCGTTCGCATGTAGTCTGCGACCATGTCAAACAGTGTCGTCTTACCCGTGCCACTATCCCCACGCACAATAGTAATGTTCCGTTTAATGGTAAATGTGTACTTGGTTCCCCTGCGGCGGGAAATCTTAACGAGATGCGAACCGTTCATAAGCAGCACCTACAGATACGGAATCGACTCGTGAATCAAATCGGCCATGTTGTGAACGATTCGGCCGCTATTCACGACTTTAATTTTAAAATCCTCGCGACCAAAGTCCATCACATGATAGAGATTCACAACGAGCTTGCGGTCTTTCGCCATGTCGAGAATCCACTTGGCACAGTTGTCACCACAGGTAGAAGCGTTAAAAATATGCTTACGATCAAATCTCATAAGCAGCAGCGTTTTCACGCCACCAGAAAGCTGGAGTGGGGAGATGGATCCAAGCACAGGGCTTTCGATGACGTTTTCGGAAACAACATCCGATCGATCAACATCTTTAATTATCGAGACTGCATAGGGATCCGTAATCCAAGAAGACCGGTAAGAGTTTTTGAAATATGTCGCTGTGTTGTAAATCGCTTCTGGCATATCGCCAAAGTAGACGCTTAACACATCCACTCCCAATCATATTGTCTTTATGGTCAACGTAATCATAACGAAAGGGGCCACCAGATAAACGGTGACCCCTAAAAGAAAACAAGCTTGCGCTAGTACTCGCGCGGGCTGTTGACGATCTCGCCGGCGGCGACCTTCTTCAGGTGCTGGCCGTAGACCGACTTGCCGTAGGCCGCGGCCGCCTCCTCCAGCCGCGCCGTGTCGATCCAGCCGTTCTCCCAGGCGATCTCCTCGGGCACCGAGACCGGCAGGTCCTGGGAGTGCTCGACGGCGCGGACGAACTCCGCCGCCTCGTGGAGCGACTCCATGGTGCCGGTGTCCAGCCACGCGTAGCCGCGGCCGAGCGTCACCACCGAGAGCAGGCCGTCCTCCAGGTACATCTGGTTGAGCGTGGTGATCTCGAGCTCGCCGCGTGCGGAGGGCTCTACCTCGGCGGCGCGGGATGCCACGTCGCCCGGGTAGAAGTACAGGCCGGTGACGGCGTAGGAGCTCTTGGGCTCGGCGGGCTTCTCCTCGATGGAGACGGCCCTCCCCTCGCGGTCGAACTCCACGACGCCGAAGCGCTCGGGGTCGTCCACGTGGTAGCCGAAGACCGTGGCTCGGCCCGACTCGGCGTTCTGGACGGCGCGCGTCAGGTGGCGCGACAGGCCGTTGCCGTAGAAGATGTTGTCGCCCAGCACCAGTGCGCAGGGCTCGCCGCCGATGAACTCCTCGCCGATGGTGAAGGCCTGCGCCAGGCCGTCCGGCGAGGGCTGCTCGGCGTAGGAGAGGTTCACGCCGAAGCGGGAGCCGTCGCCCAGCAGGCGCTGGAAGTTGGGCAGGTCCGCCGGCGTGGAGATGACCAGGATGTCGCGGATGCCCGCGAGCATGAGGGTGGACAGCGGGTAGTAGATCATGGGCTTGTCGTAGACCGGCAGCAGCTGCTTGGAGGTCACGAGCGTGAGCGGGTACAAGCGCGTGCCGGACCCGCCGGCGAGGATAATACCTTTCATTTAATCTCTCCTTTACAATCGAAATATGTTTTATATCGAGCGATAAAATGGCTCGGAACAAACGGTGTATGGGCTCGCTAAGGTTCTCGCGGCGGTACGCCGTAATGAGGATGAGGCGGCTCCCGGTAGCCCAGTCGAGCTCGCGGCTGGGAGTAGCCCTTGCGCACCGTCGTACGCAGCGCGTCGACGCTGAATTCGAGCAGGTTCCGGCGGCTCGCCTCCGTGGCTGTGAAGTACCAGTTAGCCAGCACGTACACAGTCTGCCGGCTGAACTCCTAAGGCCAGGGGCTGTACGGGTTGCGCATACGGAGTTCCGCCTCAACGTGTCCGACGGGAATCTGCAGGTAGAAGCATGCGAGCACTGCCGTACGACAGCCTCCTTCCCGCACCATCGGTCTTTGCGGCTAGCTAACCCTCCCCGCTTCACCCTGCACACGCATCTGCAGAGCCTTCTCGGCGAACCTCCGGGGCTCGTACGCGTCCTCAACCAGCATCATGAGCTCGCCGGGCT
Source organism: uncultured Collinsella sp. (assembly GCA_900542315.1). Lineage (GTDB taxonomy): Bacteria > Actinomycetota > Coriobacteriia > Coriobacteriales > Coriobacteriaceae > Collinsella. The sequence goes on along the minus strand of UQMV01000009.1, from coordinate 45,320 downwards.
CCAGCTCCCACCAGCGAGAATCCTCAAGCGCGGCGATCGTCTCGCCGTCGAAGCGCTTCCGCCGCTCCCTCGCGGGCGCGCCCGTCACGATCGAGTAAGGCTCCACATCGTGAGTCACGATGCTGCCCGCGCCTATCACTGCGCCGTTGCCTATGCGATTGCAACCCGAAGTAATGATTGAGCCATAGCCGACCCAGACATCGTTACCGATCACGAGCCCGCTCCGCTCAACGTCGTAATCCGACACCCCAGTGAATGTGGGGTTGTAGAGCAAGGGCGACATGACGGCCCGCTCCGTCGGGTGGTTCGCTCCAAAGTAGCGGACGTTCCCGGCGAAGGAGCAGTATCGGCCGACGAGGATAGACCCCCCTCCGCCGTTGAACGCGTCATCGAAGCAGGAGCCGTACGTATGGAGGTCGACGTCGACGCCGTGCAGACTCTTCGCATAGGCACGCAGCTCGCTCGACGTCATCTGCCACTCAACGGAACCGCGCCATTTGTACTTCAGTTTTATTGCCAACGCCTTAGCGTTCATGGTACATGTCTCCTTTGGCTCAATACTGCACTTACAGCGCCCGCTAATGCTTGACGCCTTTTCTTCTTCTGAGTAGCTTCAACAAGGCACGTATCTCGCTTTTGGCTTGGGCGGCCTGAAGCGCGACGACCGCGAGCGCGCATGCGCCGGCCAAAAAGGTGTAGTTCTCCACATTCAACGCTGCCAAGACCGCCTGAAAGATCAAGAGGGCCACGCAGGCGTAAAACACCAACCAATTAGTGCGCACATCGACAGCGCGGGCGGCCCCGCGCATCCTCGACAGCATTACGAGAAAGTTGCTGACCACATCGGCTATGCAGGCTCCTAGAAGGCCGAGCGTCGGAACCAGAGCCCAGCAACCCGCCATGGTCGCGACCGCACCGATCATCGTCGTAACGAACAGCCTTTTTGTATCCATGCTAGCGGAGTAAATAGTTCCGTAGAAAGAGAAAATCGTGTTGAAGAAGAAGGCGACCAGGAGAAGCGGGATGTACCTCCACGCGGAATAGAAGCTACTTTGCAGAAGCAACGAGGCGAGGAGTGGAGTGACCGCAGCGAGCAGAGCGGCACAGGAGAACATGATGAACTGGAGTGCCGAAAAGACCGTCGTGAAGAAGTCTCCGACCCCCTCTTTTTTGAACTCCTGATATGCCGAGATCTGCCATGCCTGCTGAAAGATCTGAAACACGGCGTTCAACAGATTTGGAATCTTGCTTGCCGCAGCGTACAGCCCGTTCGAGGCAATTCCCAGAAACCCCGTCACGAAAAACCTACTGATGCTATTGTTTACCCACCAAAAGAGCGTGTTGGGTGTCAGAGGAATCGCGTAGGACATCATCTTCTTCAGGTCGGCGCGAAGGTCGCTCATCCCAACATGCAGCAAATGGTCGCGGTGTTTGCCAAGAGCCTCGTATACCAACGACCCGCAGACACCCCCGAGTATCGTCGCGATGAAATACCCCTCGACACCCAGCCTCAGCTGCGCGATGAACACAAAGGCGCCGATAAGGGTTGCCAGCGAGGAAATCCCAGCGGCAAAGGGAATGATGCGCACCTGGTCGAGCGCCCGCGCGACGTTGCTTTGGTACGTCAGCATGGCATTGCTCGCATAGGCCGCCAAGAACCAGAGCTTGTAATCGCCAAGCCCCCCGAAGATGCCAAGATCGAGCAGTGGAAGCATGACGGTGACGATTGCGAAACTCACGAGGACAATCGCCAGCCCCGCAGTCACGTAGCGGTCGGTGTTCTTCGAGTCATCGATGACGAACCGCAGCACCGCATCAGAAATCGAAAGCGTCGCGAGGGGCACCATAAGCGTGATGACCGTCAGCGACATGTCGGTGATTCCGTACTCGCCCTCGCTCAGGTAGTAAGTGTAGAGCGGAACAAGCACGAAGGCTATAAGCTTCGTCGCAACGGAGTTGACAGCGAAAAGGACTATGTTCTGCGCAAGGCTCTTGTATTTGTTCAAACCCGTCTCCAAGCTAAGCTCTACTCGATCTTACCCGACGCGATGCGTCGGAGCGTGCCAAGGAACATTTTGCAGCGAACGGCGAGTGGCAGCCGCTTTTGCCAGCAGGCAAGCTGCCTGAGCGAGTAACTCGGCGTTTGTTTACGTGCAAGCCTCATTGCGAGGATAAACGAGTGCATCGCCGACTTGCGCATGCACTGACCGGGCTGCATCTCATTCACCACCTCAAGATCCTCCAAGGGAGACGTCTCCAGAACGCCCGCAGCGACGGCGGAGCGGAGCAGCTCTTCTCCGGCTTTTGTACGGGCAAACGTCACGTTGCGGCCATCCGCTTCCTTAAAAGATGGGTGGCCGCCGACAAGGTACCAGCCATCGCCGCAGCTGAGGTCAGCGGCCTCGCCGGTTCCCTCCCAGCAAAAGCGGCACACTTCCTGAAGATCCCTGCCGAGTATTTGACCCCAGGACTTCTCGTATTCCATCTCGGCCGTCATGCCGCCCTCGAAGGCGGCGGTAGTCATGCCGGGCCAGCCACAGCCCCTGTAGCGGAAGCTCGACAGGTTATCGCGGCTGCCGCCCATCGAGGCCAGCAGCCGATCGTTGGCCTGCGCCGTCGGGGTTCCCCCACAGAAGAACGAAAGCAAGTAGGGGAAGGTGCTTTTCCAGTCGGCATTGCAGGCGAGCCATGAGCGTAGAACGCGGATGTCACACGGCTTAGCGACGACCGCGTAGCGCTTGCCTTGGTCGACTCTGTCGAAAAGGCCGACATAGGGTGACGAGGCGGTGTAGCGAGACCCCGCGCAGGCCAGTACCTCGTCAGGCGTCTCAGAGACCACTGTCGTGGTCCTCATGGGGTCTTCGGGGTCGGTGGAAACTTGAACGACCCCGTCAACCCTCCCGCTCCGGAGGAGGTGAGCGCAAAGCGCCGTTAGCGTACCGCCGGAAGAGGCGGCGTGACGCACATCAGGATTAGAAGACCAGCTGTAGCACGCAGTGAGGACCGGGCCCCAGGGAGCGGAGGGGTTTCCCGCCCCGGTCAAGCTGTTGCAATAGCAGACGGAGGTATCGAAGCCCGATTCCTCCGGGTCGGTGGTCGGACGATAGTACCCGCGGGCATCGATATGGTGATCGCAAACTCCGCTGCACAGGCCGCACCCGCAGCAATATCTTTCTACACGCGAAGCCATCATGCCAGTCCCGCCGCCTTGGCGAAACCCTCACAGTAGCGTGACAAACCGTCGAGGTAAACAGACTTGGCTCTTTCGACTGCCTCGGCGAGCTCATCCCTTCGACCGAAGTAGTCAAAAAACAGATCGAGGGCACCGTCGATGGTGAGGTCAGCCTTGGCATCAATGAGATAGGGGTAGCCAAGAGTGCCGTACAGCCCGTTGAACTTCCGGCTATAGGCGACGGGAACGACCGGGACGCCGCTCGAGATCGCCCCTATGGTCGAGTGCATGCGCGCCCCGGAGAAGAAGTCCAGGGAGGAGATGTAGGACTTCGCCTCACTCGCCGATTCGAAAGGCTCCGGAAGAATGACTCCGGGGTGACGGGAGCGAAGGTCCACGCAGGCGGAGTAGTCGTCATCCACGCCGCCCTCTCCACCGTCTGAGGCGACGACATGGGGCACGAGGTGGACGGCGATACCTTCATCGTCACTCAGCCTCCGCACGAGCTCGTCGACGAAGTCGCGATAGGAAAAGGAGAGGCCGAAATAATTCTTGTGGTCGTATCCGCCGGAATACAGGAGACCGGAGACGTTGAGGCCGACGTTGAGCTTGCCGTTGCTCTGGTCGCGTTTCTCGAAAGGCAGGGCGAATGCGACGTCAATCACCTGCTGGAGCGGGACGTCGATGCCGAGCTCGCGGCAGCACGCAAGCGACTTGTCGTCGCGAACGAAGAGCGCGGCAAGCTTGCCAAGCTCCCTCTTGGCAACGGCGCGTCCCAACCTTGTGTTGAATGGGCCTATTGTCTGGGGTGCAAACACGATGGGGGCACCATGCGCTTTGGCGTGTTCTATGGCCAGAGACTCGGCGATAAGCCGCGTGATGCCGTAGTTGTCTGTATAGCCATCCCCTCCGCAAAGGTCGACGACGAGGTCGCAGCCGTCAAAGGCATCGCTCTTCCGGATGAGCGAGGGGTTTTTGATGGTCGCCTTTAGGCGCGGGTAGGTGCGGTACTCGTACGGATTGGACGTCACGCCCACAAGCGAGGTATACGAAGCGAGATCCACGGGGTATCTGGGCTCGGGCAAGATCACCCTATAGCAGGGTTGCACATCGTACTCGGCGAAAACCGAGTCCATAAGACGGATGTTTGAGACAGCGAGCGCCGAACATCCCAGGTTGTAGTCTCTTACGAGATGGGAAACCAATCCCACGGTCATTTTACGCATCACTAGCAGTGCTCCTCTCTGCGAACGGGGCAAGGCCCCGCTCATTTCTAGAAATAATGACGTATGCAATCAACAGGGCGATAAGCTCGAAGTGGAGCCTCGCCAAATCGGTCTCCTGCACCCCGAACTGCGCGATGTAGTAGAGCGCGAAGACGATGAAGGCTATGCCACCGAACGTGAACTGGCCTTCCCCCTCAATGCGGCACCCACGATGCCGCCATGCGTAGCGAAGGTTGCCACAATAGAAAACAATGAGCGCGATAAGACCGATGACGCCACATTGCAGGTAGATGTACAGGTAGTTGACCTCGACGGAGGTCTTCGTCGTCCACTGGTTGAGAACATGGCTGAACTCCGCCTTTACGCCGAGGCCGGCAAGCCAGTTATCGCCCACGTAATCAATGACCCACGCATACAGATCAAAGCGGTTCCCGAACCCCACCACGCTCGAGTTCTGAGACTGAGCGGTACCGGCCAACATCGAAAGGACGGCGGAAGCGAAATCACTGAAAGCCTTCGAGAAGAGGCTGAGGTCGAAGCCCAGTGCGTCGCTGCCCAACACGAGGACACATAACCCCAGGCATAATTCCGCGATTACGGAGAGCACCTTGCCCGCGCCGGAGCGCAGGATCAAAATTGAATTGGCGGCAACAAAAACGCAGATACCGAGACGGGATACGGATAGGATCATGCTCACAACGAGCGGTACATATGCCAACATGAGCGCCCTCTTGCCCGCCTTGCTCACCCTGGTTGTGAGGCGGTAGGCGACCAAGACCGAAGCTATCGCCTCGAACAGGCCGAGGTTGATCGGCGAACCGAACGTGCCGGTGCACCGCAGCACCCCATAGCGCAGCCCAGTACTGCCGTCCGCGGGATTCATCAAAGCCCCTTGCAAGAAATACTGCCCCGTCAGCGACTCGGCAATCCCAAGCATGCCAAGAAGTACCGCAGCGCAGATGATGCCGTCTATCGCCCTGAAAAAGTCCCGCCTATCCTCGATGGAGAAGATGATGGCGACGCACGCAAGGAGTTCGGCGAAGAGCCAGGCGACACCGTTCATGAAGCTGGCAGTGACGAAGTTGAAGATCGTGTATACGGCGAGGTAGAGCCATACCGTCCAGTCCTCTTTAAAGACCTTAGCGTCAAAGTTTCGAAGTCTGAAAACGAAGAAGAACAAGACGAGCAGCAGCCCGCAGAAATTAGCATAGCTAAGCGGCCCCACGTAGTAGTTGAGGGGCATGATCGGATAGAGCATGAGCACGAACATAAAGAGGAACTTGTTCGGCTTCCTTCGGTTGCTGGTAGAGTCGCGAAGGAGAATCTGCGCGTAGGGCACGCTGGGGGGTTCCGTCATCGCGCACCGCCGTTCTCGTCGCCGAGCGCACGCCAAACCGCGTCGAGGTATGCATAGCCGAAGAACCTGTCGGGTTCGAGGTACGCTCCCTCACCCCACTCGTTCCATGCGTTTATGAACACAATCTTGTCGTCTAAGGCAGGGTTGCCAACGACGCCCGAAATGGCATCCGCAAGCCAAGTCCGGAAGAGCTCCGGCGTTGACCCGTGGAAGATCGTGCCCCGGTGATTCCTCCTTGCCGTGTTATCCCACATGGGCATTACGGCTGGGTACACCTTTCCGCTCCGATTCTTGGTCGAGATATATCTGCCGTTCTCTACAAGATCCTTGTAGTCGTAAACGTTCCCGCCAAAGTCCGTTCGAAGCGGTCGGACATCCTTAGTGATGTTCTTGCAGCTATGTTCAACCTGCTTGGGCTGGAATTCAGATTCGGCATCATAACCCTGAGCAACCCAATCCGTCGTCGCATCTCGCTCCTGAATCGCGATTACATACAGATCGGCTCCGAGTTCTTCTTGGACCTTTTTACGCCAATACCCAAGAACCATCTCGGTATCCGGGACCATGGAAGGCCGATACACTGACAGAACCGGTCTGCCATCAATACGGTAATAGCGGCTGTCCTTGAAATCAGCCAGAACATCCTCAATGAAGCTCTGATAGCTTTCCACCGTGGGCTCGATGGCCATGAGCACGTCGGCATTCGTTCCCGAGAACCGCTTCGTCCAGTTCTCATTTGCCCAACAGTAGAAAAACGGCATGTCGAGCGACTGATTATTAAGGAATTTATTGAGAGGATACTCAAGCAAACGCTGTCCGTTGAACCAGTAGTAGTAAAAGCAGAATGCTCCGATGCCATAGTTCTTGGCAATTTCGACCTGTCGAGCCATCACGTCATCCACACGCAGGTCATAATAGCCAAGCTCGCCTGGCCTACGCGGCTGATAATGACCCACAAACTGCGGGACTGACTGATCAACGTTATTCCACTCGGTCGTCCCCTTTCCCCACCACTCGTCGTTGTAGTGGTTCGGATGGAACTGCGTCAGGTAGTACGCAACGAGCGTCACGTCTGCCTTGCGGGTCTCATGCTCGGCGTATTCGCAATACCACTCCGAGCGCTTTCCGTAGCTGGAAAGCACGTACTCGGCATACTCTTTCAGCAGCCCGGCATCATCAAAAACGGGCGTATCGCCACGGGCGTCAGCCTTCGCCTCTTTTGCCAAGATCCGCTCATAGCGTTTGGCACTCAGCTTGTTCTTGAACTCGCTGCTCAGCGGCAGCTTCCAGTATGCCTTCTTCAGCACATCCTTCAGCACACATGGCTCCTTACTTAGATTGTTCGATCAACTGTGCATACGTTTGTTCAAGCGCGCGAGCATGCTCCCGCATGGTCGGTACTTTGAATGAATCGCAAATTGCTTTGCTCATGCTCTCGATTCGGTTAGGAGATGCAATGATGGATCCAATACTCTCGGCGAGATCCTCTGGGGTTGATTGGCACACAATACCATTAACTCCGTCTGTTATCAGATCCTTTGCTCCCGCGCTATCCGAGATAACAACGGGTACGCCGAAGCTCATTGCCTCGAGCGCCGTGAATCCAAAGGTCTCGTAGCGCGTGCTTGGCACCACCACGAGGTCCAGATCGGCCATGACCACAGGAAGGTCCTCGTAACGATAGGGATCATGAGAGAGGAGATACTCACGCTCCCCCTCGCCCTGACGGAAGAACACGTGCAAGGCAAAGGACCTAGGACACTTGGCTTCAAGGAGGTCAAGAGCATCCCGAAGAACGAAATAGCCCTTTAAATCCATTCGAGGTCCCAAGTAACCAATCTGGAGTACGGGATGCGCGCTATGAAACTGCTTTTTATCCTCGATTGCCCCATGAGTAACATTGAGCACGACGGTGGATCTTGGCCTAACGTAACGCTCAAACACCTCAAGCGTCATGGAGCTGTTACCAAGCGTGAGATCGAAAGCCTCAAGGAGCTTGGCATAATAGCTTCGAAGTGCCCTGTACCCCGAAGCATATCGACTAGCTTCTTCAGCTACATGTTGGACATCAGGCCGTACAGAAGGATCACCAAGTCCCTCATTGTTTTTTTGTCGGAGCGCCTTAATCGGTTTGCTCTCCTTAAGTAAACGATACACCCCTGACTGAATCAAACAAAGCTTCGCCTTTGATAACGCACCGGCGTTGCACGACCAACAATCGGCACAACCGTGATCGTCAACACAGGGAGCTCCCTGCTTCTCAAGGGAGACCATCGAACAAATGCCAAAGAAATCGTGCGTGGTGAAGACCGTTTTCACACCAAGGGTCCTACAGGCCTCCAGTGCCTCAAGAGGTAATCCCTGCAAAGTATGCACGTGAAAGACATCCGCCTTAACACGCTTGAAGAAGTTAATGAACGCTGATTTACTCTTCTTATGAGAGAAAAGCTCAACATCCCGAATCCCATTAAGCAAAGGAACGGGTAACGGATTTACCAGCTCAAAACTCGCAATTGAATCGCTCCTCATAGATTTAAAAGGTGGGCGCTTAACTATTGAGCACTTTGAACCAAAATCTTTCAGAACGCCAGGCCACAGCAACATGACATCGTTCCCAAGCTTGATTTGCTCAAGCATCAGATCAATGCAGTACGTCGTCATGCCACCCCTTCTAAAGGGTGGAAAGCCTAATGAATAATGAACTAAGCGCATGATACGGCACCGTTAGACGATAGAAGATCACTGTAGATACGAACCATACATGCCTTAGACTCTTCAAGGCTGAAGCTCTTCACGCTCTCATATCCAGCGGAACCGAGCTTTGCTCTATAAGCGTAATCCGAGTACAGATGCTGAAGAGCATCGGCCCAAGTGTCGATGCTCCACGGATCGCAAAGCACACCGTTATACCCATCAATAAGATAATCAGGAATACCATGGACATCCGACCCAATGAGGGGAAGACCGGAAGCGAGCATTTCAATGCCAGCAAGTCCGAGACCTTCGCGCGTGGAAGGCAGTACTCCAACATCAGAACACTTACAGATCTCAGGAATATCCGGACGACGCCCCAAGAATCGAACGTCCATACCGTTCTGTTGAGCAAACTCCTCGATGCTCTCTTTAGTGTCAGCTCCTGTGATGTAGTTACCACAAACAACAAATACCGCATGGGATATTGGCTTTTTCGCAAGAGCCTCAACGATTATGCGTTGGTTTTTACGAGCGGAGATCTCACCAACAGCCAAAATAACAAAGTCATCAGGCTTCAGATTGAGCGAAGCCCTATACGCATCTCGTTTTATCTGAACGTCATGAAACTTATCAATATCAACTCCGACGCCCGGAATATACCGAACGTCATCACAATGCATCTTCAGCGCATTTCCGTAATCCTCGCGGTTGATCGTAATCATGACATCGCTCCAGCGCGACATCAAATCTTCAACGGGATAGAAACACGCCCATGCCTTGCGGCTTGCTCGATTATGAAAATAGAAACCGTGGGTGGTGTAAGCGACTTTCGTTTGACCTTCTTTACGGCATTTCCTGAAGACCGTTCGACAAAGAGCGCCCGCTATTGGCGTGTGGCAATGAACGAAATCGAAGGATTCAGAGGCGGCAAGCTTCTTTAGCTGCCCAAAGGCAGTAAGCGTATCTTTGGAGACGGGCTTGTTCGAAGAAAAATCAACCTGATGGTAGATAACGCCCCGACTCTCAAGGAATTCAACGACGTCATTTGCTCCCGCATGATTCGCGTTTGCAGCGCAATGTACCTCAAAACCCATGCTCTGAAGGGTTGCGATGTCTGGCATGAGGAAACTTCGGATAAAGCCTGCCAACGCAGTTACGATCAGCGCCTTCCGGGGAGTCGCAGAGTTAAGGCGGCTCACTCCGCCACCTCGCCCTTCACGGCCTGCGGCCCCTCGAGGAACAGGCGCTCGTACTCGTTGGCGATGTGCTGCCAACTGTAGGCAGTGGCGACACGCGACTTGGCGCGGCGACCCAGCTCGGCAATCTCGACCGCGCCCATGGCATCTGCCCGCTCAATCAGCGCGGCAAGATTGCCAGGCTCCTTGGTCCAGTAGAGAGCCTCGTCTTCTGCCACCTCACGGTTGAACCCAACATTGAGGAGCAGATTCAGGTCGGTGGAACCCAGAGCCTCGAGCAGGCTCGGGTTCGTGCCGCCCACCTCGTGGCCGTGGAAATAGCCGTAGGCCTGCTCACGGATCTTCGCGAGGAGATCACGGTCGTAGACCGTGCCCACGAACTTGATGCGGGGGTCACGGCTGTAGTGCGTTCGCTCCTCAAGCTCGGCGAGGAACTTGTCGTTGACGTTGGTAATCAAGGCGAAGTCGCGCTCGGTGCCGCTCGACATGAACTCGCGGATCATCGTCTCGTAGTTGTTCTCCGGCACAAAGCGGCCAACCACGAGGTAGTAGCCCTTGGGCGAAAGCCCGTGCTCGGCACACCAGCCAGTAAACTTCGGGGCGTCGTCTGCGAGCGGACTCCTATGTGTATCCGCACCGTAAGCGATAAACGTAGTAGCCGGTCTATAGGTCGGCGAATCGTACTCCTCGTGGATGTACCTCTCGATGTTCTTAGAGTCGCAGACCAGTAGATCGCAATTGCGGACCATCATGGACTCGGAGGCCTTCCAGTAGCGGCGCACGGGGGCGCTCCACTTGGCGCGCTTCCACTCGTGGCCGTCTGGGTTCACGTATAGTCTTCCGCCCAAAGCGTGGATACGCTTCTGGAAGTGGGCGCAGAAGGGCCCGATGCGGCACGCCAAGACGTAAACAATCGGGTGCTTGACGTGGTTGTCCTCGACGTAGCGGCAGACGCGGCCGAGCGCCGCAACGTCGTACCAGATTGCCTGGGCAGGCCCCACTTCGGGAACCTTCACGTTGAAGCAGTGAGCGCCGTGGTATTCGAACTCGCCATTCTCGCGGGCCTTACAAGCTACATGGTACCTGATGCGGGGGTTGCCCTCGTGTGCCTCGGTCAACCGGTCGACAAAGGTCTCGTAGCCACCGTAATTGCCCGGAATGCCCTTAGAGCCCACAATGAAGATGTGTTGCGTTTCCGACATTAAGCAGCACCTTCCCCAGAAAGCATGGTCTTCAGCGTACCGATAATCAACCGCAGGTCCTGCCCCAAGCTGCGGCGCTCGATGTAATCCAGGTCGAGAGTGACCATCTCGTTAAACCCCAAATAGCTGCGGCCCGTTACCTGCCAGGGGCCGCTGCAGCCGGGCTTTACCGCCAGGCGCTTCATGTCGCGCTCGCTGTACAGGGCAACCTCGCGCGGCAGGCCGGGGCGCGGGCCAATGAGGTTCATTTGTCCCAAGAACACGTTGATGAGCTGGGGCAGCTCGTCGATGCTGTGCTTGCGAATGAAGTTGCCCACGCCGGGGATAATTCGCGGGTCGTGCATCATCTTAAACATGGGGCCGGTGGCCTCGTTTTGGGCCTGCAGGTCCTTGAGCATTTGGTCCGCGTTGGGCACCATGCTGCGGAACTTGTAGATCTTAAACAGGTAGAACGTGCCGTCTTTGCGCACGCGGCCCACGCGCCACTGCGAGTATAGGGGGCTGGCGCCCGGGCTCTTTATGCAAATGACCGCGCTCAGAATTACCCCGGGGACAAAGAGCAGCACCAGGGCTCCGCCGGCGGCGGCAATGTCCACCGTACGCTTAACAACGCGGTAGAGCCTGCGCCCGAGCTCGGGCTTCACGCCGGAGTTGGCACCGCGCAGCATCCGGTACGCTTCTTCGTTTGTAAGGTAATCCCCCGCAGCACCCGCTGCGGCAGGGATGGAATTCGCCGTGGCTGCGGTGCGCGTCTCTCGCGCGCCCTGCGCCACTGGCATTATCGTTGGCTCCAAGAGCCCCTCCCCCGATACTATTCTGCCTTCGGTCGCCCGCTTGCAAGCTTGCAGCTAGGCGATCTTTGTCCTGAGATTGCGCATGACGCGCTGCTCGTTTGAAAGCACGGCAAGGCCAACGCGCGTAGTTACGCGTCGACCGCAAAGGTCGAGCTCCAAATAAGCAGTGCTCTTGCGTCTGTTAATGGTTTTGATGAGGCCTTCGTGGCCCAGCAGCGGACCAGCCGTTACTACGACCTGGTCGCCAACTTTTAGGGCCTCGCTCATGGGCACTACGCGGTCTCCCCTATTGGTAAAACTGCCAATGAGCTGGGTCTCTTCTTTTGCCAGCGGCACAAACTGACCGTCCTGGGAAAGCACCCGGGCAAAGTCGTCCATGCGCAGCAGGTACTGTTGCACCGTACGGGGATCTGCCGTATCGCAGATGAGATAACCAGGGAACAACGGCTTGGTTGTGTTAACCCAGTCGCCGTGTACCTTGATTTCGGTTTGATATTGGGGATAAAAGAGCTCCTGCATGGCGCTCGCCGGCACCATGCGCTCGATGCGCTCGCGCATTACGTCTTCGCGACCGTTAATGACCTGGATCACATACCACACGAGCACCACCCCCTTGCTGTCTTACGTGTGGCTCACGGGGTTTGGGTATGGCTTCGCCAGGGCGCTTGTGCGCGAAGGCGCTCCATATTCAAACCCTGAGCCCAGTCAGACAAGCACGTGGCTCTGCCCCACCGTGAACGGTATGTAGAAGTGCAGAAACTGAGGCTGTGGGCGTGTATCGCAAGTTTGCCCACAGCCTCAGTTTCTGCGTGCGAGCCAGTCAAGCGGGTACAAAACTGGACCGCACGCAAACAGCTGAAGGACTGCAACGTGTTGACATACAACATTTGTTCATTCGCATCTTTTGATTACATCAATGCAAATGAATAAAGTCGCATGACTTCTTTATTGGAGCTCGTGGTGTTTCTGGCACCGCCGTTACGGCCGGTTGCTGATCGACCCTGTACTTAGTGGCTTGCTGGAGCCGTGAGCACAGTTGAACTCATGTAACGTAAGGTATCCTAGCACAAGCTGTTAGTGAAACTTATTTGGGTAGCGGATAACAACATTTCGTTCATTTAGCGTGCTCAAGGGGGTTGTTTTGGGATGTTGTTCACGTTGGCGCAGGTTATTGGGGTGTTGGCGGCGATTAGGGGCGTTCTTGAAGCCTAAGTGGAACGGCGAGGTGCACTGATAATCGCGTTTGTCTAACAAACTATGTACAGGGATGGGAAATAAATTGTGCTACTTTTTGTTGGTGTGGGAGAGCCTTGTGGCGCGTAGTGTTTTGGCATGAAAAAAGGCCTTCGGAATCCCGAAGGCCATTGTATTCACGATGGTGGAGACGAGGGGGATCGAACCCCTGACCTCTTGACTGCCAGTCAAGCGCTCTCCCAGCTGAGCTACGCCCCCGTGACAGGGAGTTACTATAGGGGAATGTTTTGCTTGATGCAAGGGGGAATTTTGAATTGGCCATCCTCCTTACGGGTTTTCCTGGAACGGGGCAAAAATAATCTCTCTACGAGCGATTATTTTTATCCACCGTCCCGATAAAACCCTGATGCAGCAAATACGCTATTGCGACCCCTGTATGAACGGTAATTTTGGCGGTGGATCTAACTACGTTGCTGATGCCGGTGTCGGCTAACAAGCCTAGGGGGCTGTGGTCTAGTTCCCACTCTAGGCCGTGTTCGCTGACTTCCGTGTTTGGGGTGATTGCGATTATGGAGAAGGTTTTGCCGGTTGCATTCTTAATGGTCCAGGATTCGCCTGCGTGGAGGACGCGAGCCGTAGTCTCGTCTTCGCAGATCCAGACGGGGGCGTCGGCGTAGCCTGCAAGTAGGCCCAGGACGGACAGGGCCATGTCGGGGCGGCCGCCAGTGGCGCAGGTCGCAACCACTTCGGCACTCGGCCAGCGACGGCGGACGGTATCGAGCGCGAGCGCCAGATCGGTATAGTCCTTGTACGGATCGTGGCGCTCAACTTCAAAGTCGGTGGCGGCATCGACCAACGCGCGACCCCCGTCGCTCACCGTGTCGGCGTCACCAACATATACGTCGCACCCCAGCCCGGCGTTCAGCAGGGCATCCAGCCCACGGTCCACGGCGACAACGCGGTCGCACTCCCCCGCTAGTCTACGCAACAGATCCGCGCTTGCCACCACGGGCGAGCCGCAGACCACTAATGCCTTGCAAGCCACAGCCCTCGCCTATCCCTCAAACGCCAACACGCGATCCAGCTCAAGTTCCTCATAGCTGTCGATAAAGATATCGCAGTTGGCGCGTACGTCGTCGCGCTTCATACGGCCGTGCGGGTCATAAATCCCCACACGCTTAAAGCCGGCGGTCCCAGAGCTCTTAAGGCCAAAGATGGCATCCTCATACACCCACGCGCGATCAAACTTATGACCGTGGCGCTCCTCCAGGCGGCGCAGCGCCAGCTCGTACACATCGGGGAACTGCTTGGAGCGTCCCGCCTCACCCGTCGTGGTAACGAACTCCATGTAAGCATCGAGCCCGGCACCAGCGAGCGCGGACTGCACCAGCTCGGCCGGCGTAGACGTAGCCACACACATGGCAATGCCCGCCGCCTTCGCCTGCTTCAAAAACGCAAGGAGCCCCTCGCGCGGCGGCACCTTGGAGTACCCATCAATCAAAATCTCGCCCAGCTCGCGATACAGTTCCTCGCCATTCGCGCCAATGCCCCACGTGTCGTGGTAGGCCTGGCACTCGTCCTCCAGCGACAGGTGCTCAAATTGGGCAAAGTCATCCACGGTCACATCAATCCCGTGACGGCGCAATAACTCGGGCTGCGCATAGCCCCAAACAGGGGTGCTATTTACCAGCGTGCCATCGCAATCGAAAATAAAAGCAACCTGGGGAGCGGCGGTATGGGACATAATCGAACCTTTCGATATCAAATGGTAAACATTCTGCTAAAAACGTTTTACCCAACGTCAAACAATCAATTTTGAAACCCAAATTGGTAAAACTGTCAAGAGTTTTACCACGGCAATTCTGCCAGTGGTATAAACATGTCGCTTACCGATTAAACGCCCCCGCAATTCCGCTTTCGTTCATAAAACTAACGTACAGGTGTTATCGTAGTTTTTGCCGAAAGTTCCACCGAGCACGCGAGGTGGAACGAATCACAGAAACTTCGCCGTCCCTTCGATTCGTGCAGCCTTGGACCTTTCGCATCTAGTCACCAAGGCAACACGCTGCCGCGTCATGATGGGATCAAACGTGAGCGATACAAAGCTAAAGCCAGCAACCAAAAAGCCTGCTACCCGTAAAGCCGCCCCGCACGCACCGGAGCTCACCAAGGACGATGTCTATCTATTTGGCATCGGTACGTGGGAGCGCAGCTGGGAAAAGATGGGCGCGCATCCCGACACGCAGCAGCGCACGCGCGGCTGGCGTTTTTGCGTTTGGGCGCCCGACGTTAAGAGCGTCCACGTTATCGGTGAATTCAACAATTGGGATGAACAAGCCAACCCGCTGGTGCCCGTGCATACGAGCGCCATTTGGGAAGGCTTTATTCCTGGCGCCGAGCAGGGCCAGCTCTATAAATATCTCATCGAGACCAACGGGGGCGAGAAGCTCTACAAGGCCGATCCGTATGCCTTTAAAGCCGAGTGCCCTCCGGGTACTGCGAGCGTGCTGTGGACCCTCGATGGCTATAAGTGGAACGATGCCGCATGGCTCAAGCGCCGCGCCGGCCACAATCATATGTCGCAGCCGCTGAACATCTACGAGGTGCATATTGGCTCGTGGAAGCGCCACGGTGACGCGCCGCAGGGCGAGCCGGACGAGTACGGCAACTACCCCGGCCCCATGGACCCTTTCCCCGCGCAGCGCGGCGAGTTCTACACCTACGACGACCTGTCGGTGGAGCTCGTGGACTACGTGCGCGACATGGGCTATACGCATATCGAGGTCATGCCGCTCATGGAGCATCCCTTCGATGGCTCCTGGGGCTACCAGACGACCGGCTACTATGCCGCCACGTCGCGCTACGGCAACCCGCAGCAGCTCATGCACTTTATCGATGCGTGCCACGAGGCGGGCATCGGCGTGATCATGGACTGGGTGCCCGGCGGTTTTTGCGCCGACTCCCACGGCCTTGCCACCTTTAACGGCCATATGCTGTTTGAGCACGAGATTCACCCCAACTGGGGCACGCACAAGTTTGACTTTGCCCGTGGCGAGGTCCGCTCGTTCCTGGTGTCCAACGTGCTGTACTGGCTCGAGAACTTCCACGTGGACGGCATTCGCATGGACGGCGTGTCCAGCATGCTCTACCTTAACTTTGGCATCGACGATCCCGGCCAAAAGAAGTTCAACAAGTACGGTACCGAGGAGGACCTGGACGCCAGCGCGTTCATTCGCCAGGTCAACTGCGCCGTGGAGGCTCACTTCCCCGACGTGATGATGATGGCCGAGGAGTCCACCGCGTGGCCGCTCGTCACCTATCCGCCGCAGGACGGCGGTCTGGGCTTCCACTACAAGTGGGACATGGGCTGGATGAACGACACCCTGCACTACATGCAGACCGATTTCCCATGGCGCCCCGGCAACCACGGGCTGCTCACGTTCTCCATCATGTACGCCTTTACGGAGAACTTTATCTGCCCGCTGAGCCATGACGAGGTCGTGCACGGCAAGTGTTCGCTGATCGGCCGCATGCCGGGCGACTGGTGGCGCCAGTTTGCCGGCCTGCGTACGCTGGCCTTCTACCAGATGACGCACCCCGGTGCCAAGCTCAACTTTATGGGCAACGAGATCGGTCAGTTCATTGAGTGGCGCTACTACGAGTCCATCCAGTGGTTCCTGACCGAGGAGTATGAGACCCACCGTCATCATCAGGCGTTTATCAAGGCGCTCAACCACCTGTACACCGCCGAGCCCGCCCTGTATGAGCGCGGTTACACCGACGACGGCTTTACCTGGATTGACGCGGACAACTCCAAGCAGTCCATCGTGAGCTTTGTGCGCCAGGGCGAGGACGTCGATGACGACCTGGTGATCCTGATCAACTTTGACCCTGCGAGCTACGAGAAATACCGCGTAGGTGTGCCGCGCGAGGGCGACTGGGAGGTCATCTTCGATTCCGACCGTCCCGAGTTTGGCGGCAGCGGATACGCCGGCGAAGAGCCTTACACCTGCTCGAGCGAGCCCTACCCCTGGAACGGGCAGATGGACTCCATCGAGATTAAGGTGCCCGGTTTGGCAGGTGTGGTGCTCAAGCGCCGCGGTCCCAGTAGCTATAAGCCGCCCGTGGTCGAGGAGCCCAAAAAGGCGACGCGTAAGCGGACGTCCTCGGTAAAGCCCAAGCCCGCGGTCGCCAAGAAGGCTCCGGCTAAGGCGAAGGCTGCCAAGTCTGCCGCCAAGGCTTCGACCAAATCCACCACGGCTAAGAAGGCGGCCACCAAAATGGCTGCCCCCAAGGCTAAGACAGCTGCTGTTAAGGCCCATGCCAAGAAAGCGTAACAAAGCCGTTACCACTGTAATTACCCGCCCCGCCGGGGCGTAGGATACAAGTCATAACCGTTCCGGGAGAAACATCCCCGGGGGAAAGGAACGTATGAATAAGATCTTCGACAACAAGCAGGAGTTTACCGAGCTCTATCGCGATGCCGTCATGAGCATTAGCGGCAAGAGCATCGAGGCCGCCAGCGACCTCGACCGCTTTAACGCACTGGCCAAGCTCGTGGCCGAGAAGGCCCACACCGTTGCCACCAAGAGTGACGCCCGTGCGGCCGCCGAGGGCAAAAAGCGCGTGTACTACTTCTCGATCGAGTTTTTGATCGGCCGCCTGCTCGACAACTACCTGCTTAACTTTGGCGTGCGCGACATGGTCGCCGAGGCGCTCGACGATATGGGTTTTGACCTGTCCGTCATCGAGAACCAGGAGCCTGATCCGGCGCTGGGCAACGGTGGCTTGGGCCGTCTTGCCGCATGCTTCTTGGATTCCATGGCAGCCGAGGGCATTGCCGGCTACGGCAACGGCATGCGCTACCGCTATGGCCTGTTTAAGCAGGAGATCGTCAATGGTAGCCAGGTGGAGGCAACCGACGAGTGGCTCACCCACGGCTATCCCTGGGAGGTCCGTCGTCAGGACAAGGCCGTGACCATCAAGTTTGGTGGCCACGTCGAGGGCTTTGAGGAGAACGGCCGCACGTTCTACCGCACGGTGGACACGCAGGACATCCTGGCCGTTCCTTATGACATCCCCGTCGTGGGCTATGCCGGCGAGACCGTCAACAAGCTGCGCGTTTGGGCCGCCGAGCCGGTCGAGGAGCACTTCGATCTGGAGGCCTTCAACCGCGGCGACTACGCCCTGGCCGATGCCGAGCGCGCCGAGGCCGAGGCCATCAGCGCCATCCTCTACCCCAATGACGCCGGCGAGCACGGCCGTCTGCTGCGCCTGAAGCAGGAGTACCTGTTTGTATCGGCCGGCATCTACAGCCTGCTCGACACCTTTGAGAAGGAGCACGGCGAGAACTGGGAGCTGCTGCCGCAGTTTGTGGCCATCCACACCAACGATACCCACCCCGCCATGTGCGGCCCCGAGCTCATGCGCATCCTGATCGACGAGAAGAAGCTCGAGTGGGACGACGCTTGGAACATCGTGACGCAGGTCGTGAGCTACACCAACCACACGATCCTGCCCGAGGCTCTGGAGAAGTGGCCCATCGGCACGTTCTCCAAGCTCCTCCCCCGCGTGTACCAGATCATCGACGAGATCAGCCGCCGCTGGCACGAGTCGTTCGACACCACGCAGGAGGGCTGGCAGGAGCGCCTGCGCCAGACCGCCATCCTGTGGGACGGCGAGATTCGCATGGCCAACCTGTCCGTGATCTGCAGCCACAGCGTGAACGGCGTGGCCAAGATTCACTCCGACATCATCAAGAACATCGTGCTCAAGGACTTCTACGCCATCACGCCCGAGAAGTTCAACAACAAGACCAACGGCATCTCGCACCGTCGCTTCTTTGCCGAGGCCAACCCCACCTATGCCAAGCTCGTGACCGAGGCCATTGGCGATGGCTGGCTGAAGGACGCCTTTGAGCTGGAGAAGCTCAAGGAGTTTAAGGACGACACCGAGTTCCTGAAGGCCGTTGGTGCCTCCAAGCGCGCTAACAAGGAGCGCCTGGCCGCCTACGTTAAGGCCGAGACCGGTCTGGTTATCGACCCCAACACCGTCTTCGATGTTCAGGTGAAGCGCTTCCATGCCTACAAGCGCCAGCTCATGAACATCATGAAGGTGATGGACATCTACAACCGTCGCATCGCCGATCCCAACTTCCACGTGACGCCGACGACCTTCATCTTTAGCGGCAAGGCCGCCTCGAGCTACACCTTCGCCAAGGAGACCATCCGCTTGATCAACTCGGTGGCCGATGTCATCAACAACGACCCGCGCGTCAACGAGGTCATGAAGGTCTGCTTTATCCCCAACTTCCGCGTGAGCAACGCCCAGCTCATCTACCCCGCCGCCGAGATCTCGGAGCAGATCTCAACGGCCGGCAAGGAGGCCTCGGGCACGTCCAACATGAAGCTCATGATGAACGGCGCCATTACGCTGGGCACCCTCGACGGCGCCAACATCGAGATCGCCGACCTGGCCGGCCGCGAGAACGAGGCCATCTTTGGCCTGACCGCTCCCGAGGTCGAGCAGCTCTGGGCATCCAACAGCTACTTTGCGTGGGATACGCTCAACAACGACCGCGAGCGCCTGGGCCGCGTGATGGACGAGCTCAAGGACAACACCTTCGCCGGGCTTTCGGGCAACTTCGAGAGCATCTACAACGAGCTCATGAACAACAACGACCCCGACCTGGTCATGGCCGATTTCCGCAGCTACGTGGATGCTTGGGAGGCGCTCACGAACAGCTACGGCGACCAGCAGACCTGGAACCGCAAGGCGCTGCTCAACACCGCATCCAGCGGCTGGTTCTCGTCCGACCGCACCATTCGCGAGTACCGCGACGAGATCTGGCACGCGTAAAGGGCGCGCATTCCCTTTGCCGGCACGGCATTATTCGACGGGCGCGTCCAAGCGCCGCGCCCGTCGCTAATGGGTTTAGGAACATCGATGACAGAAGGAGAAATCGATGAGTAAGAAAGAATGCATCGCGATGCTCCTCGCAGGAGGACAGGGCAGCCGATTGGGGGCACTCACCCAAAAGATCGCTAAGCCGGCGGTTAGCTTTGGTGGCAAGTTCCGCATTATCGACTTTTCGCTGTCCAACTGCTCCAACTCGGGCATCGACACGGTGGGCGTTCTGACGCAGTATCGCCCCTACCTGCTGCATGCCTACGTGGGCTCCGGCGAGGCGTGGGATCTGGACAGCCGCGACGGCGGCGTGTCGATCCTGCCGCCGTACGAGACGCAGACCGGCGGCGCCTGGTATGCGGGCACGGCCGACGCCATTACGCAGAACCTCGACTACATCAAGGCCAACGACCCCAAGTACGTCCTGATTCTTTCGGGCGATCACCTGTATCGCATGGACTACCGCAAGATGCTCAAGACGCACATTGAGAACAACGCCGACCTCACGGTGAGCGTTATGCCCGTGCCGTGGGAGGAGGCCAGCCGCTTTGGCATCCTGACCACCGACCCCGAGGACGGCCGCATCACCAAGTTCACCGAGAAGCCCGATAAGCCCGATTCGAACCTCGCGTCCATGGGCATCTACATCTTCTCGGCCGACGTGCTGATCGAGGCGCTCGAGGAGGACGCTCTTGACCAGCGCTCGAGCCACGACTTTGGCAAGGACATCATCCCCAAGCTGCTCGGCGAGAACAAGCGCCTATACAGCTACGAGTTCCACGGCTTTTGGAAGGACGTCGGCACCATCGCCAGCTTCCACGAGACCTCGATGGACCTGCTGGGCAACAGCCCAGAGTTCGATCTGTTCGACAAGCACTTCCCCATCATGTCCAACATCACCACGCGTCCGCCGCACTACATTGGCCCGGACGGACGCCTGGACGACTGCCTGGTCTCCAACGGCTGCAAGATCTACGGCACCGCTCGCCACTCGATCCTTTCGACCGATGTCATCATCGAGGAGCGCGCCGTGGTCGAGGACTCCGTGCTGCTGCCGGGTGCGCACGTTAAGAGCGGCGCGCACATCTGCCGCGCTATTTTGGGCGAGAACTCCACGGTCGAAGAGGGCGTGAAGCTCGGCTCTGTCGATACCACCAAGGATACGGCCGTCGTTGGAAATGACGTCGTTATCGGGAAGGGGGAATGATCCGATGATCAATCGCAAGGCCATCGGTTATATCACCGCTAACTACTCTTCGACCTACGGCAGCGTGCTGCTCAAGGACCGTCCCATCGCGTCCGTTCCGTTTTTGGGCCGCTACCGCCTGATCGATTTTCCGCTGTCCAACATGATGAATGCCGGCATTAAGACCGTCGGCGTCGTCATGCCGGGCAACTACCGCTCACTGATCGACCACGTGGGCTCGGGCAAGGACTGGGGCCTGGACCGCAAGAAGGGCGGCCTGTTCATGGTGCCCGGCAACGCGTATGGCACCACCAAGGGCGGCATGCGCTTCCTGCTGCGCGACATCATCTCCAACAAGACGCTGTTCCAGCGCTCGGACAAGCCCTACGTTGTGATGATGGGCACCAATATCATCTTTAACATGGACCTCAACACCATCATCGACGCGCACGAGAACTCCGGTGCCCAGATGACCGTGGTGTACTGCAAGGCCACGCGCAACGTCGATGACGAGACCAAGCTCGAGATTAACGAGAACGGCCGCCTGACGGGCGTGAGCGCTGGCGTCGTGTACGGCGACAACGCCTCTATGGACTGCTGCATCGTCAACCGCGAGACGCTGCTCGAGATCATCGACCACTACCAAGCCGCCGACTATCTAGACCTGCTCGAGGCACTTCAGGGCGACTTTGGCAACATCGACGTGTGCAGCTACGAGTACAAGGGCGAGGTCGTGGGCGTGTTTAGCGAGAAGTCGCTATATCGCCGTAGCATGGATCTGCTCGACCAGACCGTAGCCGACCAGCTCTTTGACCCCGAGCGCCCGATCCTGACCAAGGCTCACGACGTGCCGCCTTCGCGTTATGCGACCGGCAGTCACGCCTGCAACTCGATTATCTCGGCCGGCTGCATCATCAAGGGCACCGTGCGCAACTCGATCCTGTCGCGCGGCGTTGTGGTTGAGGAAGGCGCCTCGGTGACCAACTCGATCATCAACCAGAGCTGCATCATCAAGAGCGGCGCCCGCGTTGAGAACGCCATCCTGGACAAGAACAACGTGGTTCCCAGCAACACCGAGCTCCGCGGCACGCCCGAGAACATCCTGGTGCTGGGCAAGGCTCCGTTAACTTCCGATACCACCATCGTACGTTAACATTGGCGTCGCAAAATAGCACGTAAACGGTAGAATAGCCGCCCGGTTAGCGCCAGGCGGCTATTCTCGAATTGCAACATGGGAGACAATATGGCAGAAACCAGCAAAAAGATGCAGATCGTGTTTGCCTCGGCCGAGTGCGCACCGTTTGTTAAGACCGGTGGCCTGGGCGACGTGGCGGGCTCACTGCCTGCGGCGCTTGTGCGTGCCGGCGCCGAGGTTATCGTGATGGTGCCCAAGTACGCCACCATCAAGGACGAGTACAAGGCGCAAATGGAGCACTTCTCCGACTTTTACGTGAGCCTGGGCTGGCGCAATGAGTACTGCGGACTCGAGAAGCTCGAGCACGACGGCGTCACCTATATGTTCATCGACAACGAGCGCTACTTTGCGCGCGACTATCCGTACGGCTTCTTTGACGACGGCGAGCGCTTTGCGTTCTTCTCCAAGGCCATCACCGAGAGCCTGCAACACCTGCCGGCCGGCTTTGAGTGCGACATCCTGCACTGCAACGACTGGCAGACGGCACTGGCGCCCGTGTTTTTGCGAGAGTTCTACCAGGGTCTGCCGCTGTATGACCGCGTAAAGACCGTGTTCTCGATCCACAACGTGGCGTTCCAGGGCCAGTTTAGCGACACCGTAATGGAGGATATCCTGGGTGTAGCGCATATTCCGGCGGCCGCGTCGCAGCTGCGTTGCGACGCCTGCAGCATCAACTACATGCTGGGCGCGCTTCGCTATGCCGACGCCATCACCACGGTGAGCCCCACCTATGCCAACGAGATTCAGACGCCCGAGTTTGGCGAGGGCCTGGACGGCGTGCTGCGCGAGCGTTCTTACGCGCTGCAGGGCATTTTGAATGGCATCGACGTTGCCGGCTTTGACCCGGAGACCGACAAGCGCATTGCCGCCAACTACACCGTGGAGGACCGCTCCGGCAAGGCCGTATGCAAGGCCAAGCTGCAGGAGGAGCTGGGGCTCGAGGTTCGCGACGACCGCCCGCTGATGGTTATGGTCACGCGCCTGACGCGCCAGAAGGGCATGGACCTGGTCATGTACGCGCTCGACCGCATTCTGGCCGGCGGCGTGCAGGTGGCGGTGCTGGGCACCGGCGACCGTGACTACGAGGACGGTCTGCGCTACTTCCAGGACAAGTACCCCGGCACTATGGCCGCTCGCATCGAGTTTGATCCGGCGCTGTCGCAGCGTATGTATGCCGCCGCCGATATGTTCCTGATGCCTTCGAAGTTTGAGCCCTGCGGCCTTTCGCAGATCATCGCCATGCGCTACGGCACCCTGCCCATCGTGCGCGAGACCGGTGGCTTGAAGGACACCGTGCAGCCGTACAACGAGTTTACCGGCGAGGGCACGGGCTTCTCGTTTACCAACTTTAACGGAGACGAAATGGGCGATGCGGTATTCCGCGCGGCGCGTCTGTTCTGGGATAACCGCGACGCCTGGAACCAGCTGGTCACGCAGGCCATGAGCCAGGACTTTAGCTGGACGCGTTCGGCCGACAAGTATCTGGACCTGTACTTCTTTATGCACCCGGAAATTGAGAGGCCGGCGGCTGTTGTCGACGAGCCTGAGACTGTTGCTGAGCCTGTGGCCGCTAAGGAGCCCAAGGCCAAGGAGAAGCCGGTTGAGGCTGAGTCCGCAAAGGCCGAGCCTGAGGTGAAGACTGAGGTTGCTCCTGAGGCAGAGGCCGAGGTCAAGCCCGCTGCAAAGCACGCAGCTATGAAGACCACGACCAGCAAGACGACCGCTAAGAAGGTTACGACGACCAAGGCTGCCGCGACTAAAACAACGGCTGCCAAGGCAACCACCACACGCAAGCGCACGACCGCCGCTGCCAAGAAGGCCGCAGAAGCTGAGGCTGCTCCCGAGGTAAAGGCCGAGGTCGCTGAGGCCAAGCCGGCCGCCAAGGCTCCGGCCAAGACCACTGCCAAGAAGTCGACCGCGACCGCCAAGAAGGCAACGGCAGCCAAAAAGATCACGGCAACGAAGTCGACGACCACGAAGACCGCCACGACCAAGGCAGCCGCAAAGCCGGCCGCCAAAGTCGAGGAGACGCCCGCCGAGTCCAAGGCCGAGGTAACCGTCGAGGCCAAGCCAACCGCCAAGACCACTACACGCAAGCGCACCACGACGACGGCCAAAAAGACCACGACCAAAGCTGCCGCTCCCAAGGCAGAGGCTAAGCCCGCTGCTGTCAAAGTTGAGCCCAAGACCGAGGTAAAGGCCAAGCCTGAGCCCGCCAAGGAGGCCCCGGTCTCCCCCGCCGCTCAGGCCGAGGAAAAGGCTCCGACCAAGAAGACCTCCGTCCGCAAGGCAACGGCCACCCGCAAGCGCCGCTAGCCCGCAGGCGATCCAAAACCTCATCAAACCCTAAGTAAGGGGCGCTCCAACCGGGCGCCCCTTCTCTGTAGGTAGTTGGTAAAACGATTTTCTAGGACAACCGTTCGCCGATGGTAAACGGATGTTGTTTATACAGCCTGTGTACAACAGATATACTTACATCCTGTGCGTAAAGCCCATGGCCAGCATGCCATGATTCTATTGAACTGGACCGTACTATGAGATTGATACACAACAGCCGTCTGCCGCAGTTTCGCACTCCGTTTGGCGCTGTGACCACAGGAACTACCCTTTCGCTCTCCGTGATTCTGGAGGATGCCGATCCCGCGCAGGCAACGCTTACGCTGCGCACCTGGGTCGATGAGATCGGTGAGTCTCGGTATCCCATGACGCACGAGGGCGACGGCATATTGACCGTAGAGCTTGAGTGCACCGAGCCCTGTCTTATCTGGTACAGCTTCATCTGCAATATCGAGGGCCAGCCCGAGGTTCGCCTGGGCGCACCACAGGGCCGCACCGGCGGCGAAGGCGTAACCTACGACTACGCCGAGGTTCCATCCTTCCAGATTACCGTCTACAAGCACCGCGAAGTTCGACCCGAGTGGTACGAGCGCGGTATGGTCTACCAGATCTTCCCCGATCGCTATGCCCGCGACGAGCACTGGCGCGAGCGCACGCTGGCCGAGGTCGAGAAACCGCGTAAGGGCATTCAGCGCCGCATGGTCGAGGACTGGAACGAGCCGCCTGTGTACGAGCGCGCCGAGGACGGCTCCATCAAGACCTGGGACTTTTACGGCGGATCGCTCAAGGGTATCCAGGAAGACCTGCCTCGCATCGCCGAGCTAGGCTTTACGGCCATCTATCTTAACCCCATTTTTGAAGCCGCGAGCAACCACCGCTACGACACCGCCGATTACACCAAGATCGATCCGATTCTGGGCACCGAGCAGGACTTTACTGAGCTGTGCGAGGCGGCCGAGAAGCTGGGCATTTCCATCATTCTGGACGGCGTGTTCAACCACACGGGCGACGATTCGATCTACTTCAACCGCTACGGCAACTATCCCGGAGTGGGCGCATGGCAAAGCGAAGATTCGCCGTGGCGCGATGCGTTTTATTTCCACGAGGACGGCTCGTACGACTGTTGGTGGGGCGTGGGCAATATGCCCGCCATCAATGAGAGCTCCGAACTGGTACGCGAGCGGCTCCTGGGCAAGGACGGCGTCATTCGTAAATGGCTGCGCGCCGGCGCTCACGGCTGGCGCCTGGATGTGGCCGACGAGCTTTCCGATGACTTCCTGACCGAGATCAAAAAGGCCGTGCTCGCCGAGAAGCCCGACGCGCTGCTGCTCGGCGAGGTCTGGGAAGATGCCTCCAACAAGATCAGCTACGGCCATCTGCGTCGCTATCTGCAAGGCTCCGAGCTCGACTCGGCCATGGATTACCCCTTCCGCGACATGGTCATCGGCTTTTTGATGGGCTACAAAAACGCCTACCAAGCTGCCGAGGATATCGAGACCCTACGTGAGAACTATCCGCGTGAGGCCCTGTCTTGCGCACTTAATCTGCTTTCGAGCCACGACCGTCCGCGCATCATCTCGGTGCTCGGCGGCGGCCCCGACGAGTCGAAGCTGCCCGAGTGCGAGCGCAGCAAGTGGCGCCTGGACGAGAACGCGATGGGCCTGGCCAAGAGCCGTTTTTGGCTCGCGACGCTCATGCAGATGACGTTCCCGGGCGTTCCTTCGATCTATTATGGCGACGAATACGGCTTGGAGGGTCTCACCGATCCGGGCAATCGTCGCACCATGCCGACCAAGGAAGACCTGCACGACTTCGATACGTTTGCGATCGTCAAGAACGCATCTGCTGTGCGCCGCGCGCTGCCGTTTATGATCGACGGTGAAATCAAGGCCTTCGCGCTCAATGACGAGGTGCTGGCCTACAACCGTACCGGTAAAGACGGCGAGTCCGCGACAGTCATCATCAACCGCAGCCTGCGCAACTCGCACCGCGTGACGATTCCGGCGCTCGACGAATGTGCGAGTGACGTGATCAGCGGTCACGAGTGCGAGATCCACAACGGTACGGTCACGCTCGATCTGTATCCGCTGGGCTCGTCGATCATCTATCACCATGCCGAGCAGCGCCTGCAGGAGCCGCTCGATCACGGTGCGGGTGTTGTGTGCCATATCACATCGGTGCCGACCGACGACGGCAAGCCCGGTACGATCGGCGCGCCCACGCGTCGCTTTATCGACCATCTGGCCGCCATGGGCATGCGCTACTGGCAGGTTCTCCCCGTAAACCCCACGGACTTCTTCCGCTCCCCTTACGCCGGTCCTTCGGCCTTTGCAGGCAATATCGACCTGCTGCCCGAAAGCCACGAGGAGCTGGCCGCCGACTTTGAGACCTGGAAGGCCCGCGGCGGCGAGGATGCCGATCCGCTGTACACCGCGTTTAAACATCGCAATGCCGATTGGCTCGAGAAGTACTGCGTCTACATGGCCGTTAAGAAGTACTTTGAGGGCGAGTCGCGCCACGATTGGCCGGCAGATGTCGCGCGCTACAACGAGCATCTGATCGACGACAAGCGCTTCCACAACGAGGCCGAGCTTCAGGCGTACATGCAGTACCGCTTTGACCTGGCTTGGTGCGAGCTCATGAACTATGCGCACAAGAAGGGCGTCGAGGTTATCGGCGATATTCCTATGTACGTGTCTGACGATTCTGCAGATGCGTGGAGCGAGCCCGAGAACTTCTGGCTGTCCGATACCGGCAAGGCGATTGAGATTTCCGGCGCGCCGCCCGACAACTTTGCACCCGAGGGCCAGGTGTGGGGCAACCCGACGTTCCGCTGGGACCACATGAAGCAGAACGGCTACCGCTGGTGGATGGATCGCCTGCGCCGCGCGTTCTCGCTCTACGACCGTGTGCGCCTGGATCACTTCCTGGGATTCCACAGCTACTTTAGCATTCCCGCGGGCAAGGCCTGCGCCGACGGGCGTTGGCTGGCAGGCCCGGGCAAGGACCTTTTCCAGACCGCCTATGACGAGCTGGGTCCGCTCAACTTTATCGCCGAGGACCTGGGCTATTTGACGCCCGGTGTTCGCGCCATGGCTTCGACCTGCGGCTTCCCCGGCATGGACGTGCTGGAGTTTAGCGACTACGACGTTCGCTGCGGTGTGCATCCCACGCCCGGCAAGATTCTGTACACGTCGACGCACGACACCTCGACGCTCGCCGGCTGGTGTACGCGTTCCTTTGCCGGCGGCGACGAGCCGAGCGGTGTTGAGTTTGCGGCCAAGCTGATGAGCGACGCGCTGGCAAGCGACGCTCCCCTGGTGATGATGCCGCTGCAGGATATCCTGGGGCTTGGCGACGGCGCCCGCATGAACGTTCCGGGCGTGGCCACGGGCAACTGGACCTGGCAGGCTGACGAGGCGGACATTGCAGCCGCCGAGAACAAAACCGCACAGCTCCTGCGCAACAACCATAGATTCTGGGGCGAAGCGTGATAAAACCCCCGATATAGGGTACAGTTACAGACGTTTGAATTTTTGCGGGCAGAGTAATCTGCCCGCTTTGTGCTGAAAAGGAAGTATTATGGCGCGCTACGATTACAAGTGCTCGAGCTGCGGCAACGTGTTTGAGGTTGAGCATCCCATGTCCGAGACTCCCGAGGTCGTGTGCCCCAGCTGCGGTGCCCCGGCGGCCAAGACGTTCTCGGCCAGCGGCATTAAATTTGAGGGTAGCGGCTTCTACAACACCGACCAGCGAAGCGGCGGCTCCAGCACCAGCGCCACCAGCGGCTGCTGCGCCAACTGCCCGCATAGCCACTAGGAACCAAACAGCCCCGCGACCGACACCGATCGCGGGGCTGTTTCTTTGGCTACCCAGGCATCACTATGAGTTGCGGTGAAATAAGGACTGTTTGGCGGGCAGAAGCCGCTATTCAATCCCTATTTCACCGCAAATTAGTCGTTACTTGCGGACCAGCCTGGCGCAGAAGTGACCGTCGTAGGAATCCGCGTTAACCGGCACGCTTTGGAAAAGTCCTCGGTCGTTCTGGCGTACGGATACGAGCTTCTTGGCCTGTTCGAACTCGGGCAGCTGCAGGATCTGGGCTTCGGAGAGCGGCGCCACGGAAAAGCCCTCGCCCTCGGGAGAGCTCAGGAACGCGTCTACCACCTGCGTGTTCTCCTCATCAAAGACCGAACAGGTGGCGTAGATAAGCTCACCGCCGGCAGCCACACGCGCGGCCGCCTCTTTAAGCATCGTTAGCTGCAACTTGGGCAGCTCGCACGTCACGTCGTTCTCGGTCAGACGCCACGGGATCTCGGGATGACGGCGCATAGTTCCGGTGCCCGAGCACGGCGCATCGATAAACACGGTATCGAACTTGACCTGCTCGCCACGCATGGCGTCAAAAGAAGTCAGCACCTCGTTGAGCTCGCAGGCATCGCCCGAGACAGTTCGCACGCCCTTGATGCCCGCCTTGTGCAGGCGCGCGAGATTGAGGTCGCACTTGCGGTCGTGCAGATCGAGCGCAGTATGCTGACGCTCATAACCGGCACGTTTGGCCTGGCACATCATCACATAGGTCTTGGTGCCACGACCGGCGCCGATCTCAAGGCAGCTTCCGGGGCGCGTGGCGGCCGTGGCGATGAGCTGCGCATTGAGGTCAGATGCCACCGCGGCAGCACGCTCAAACACACCCGAAGCAACCGTGACCTGCGCATCGACCGGCGCATGGCAGCCCGGAAAGACAGGCGCGACGAGCTGCGAGATATACGGATCTGGCTTGGTCACAAAAGCGTTTTCGTGCAGAGCAAGCGGCGCAGGCGCCAGATTGCCGGCAAAGTTGAGCGCACCCTCGGGCGTGTCGAACGACACCATAATGCGAGCGCACAGCCAACGCGGAAGGCCCATCAGGCGCGACAGGCGAACCAAACGGCGCTCGGACTCATCGGCATCGGCCGCCGTAGCAAAATCCTCAACGTTATCCGCAACCTTATGCAGCACGGCGTTAGCCAAACCGGCAGCAGACTTAGCGCCGCTGCGGACCAGCTCAACGCCCTGGCTTACGGCAACGCGGCCCGGCGTATGCAGGTAGAGCATCTCGAAGGCCGAGATGCGAAGCGCCATGCGTACACGCGGCGCGACCTTTTTAGGCTTATCCAAAAACTGGTCGAGCAGCTCGTCCAAAATGCCCTGCGTGGCGGCAACACCGAGCGCCAAACGCGCGGCAAACGCGGAATCACGCTGGTCAATGGCCTTGGCGGAAGCACGGGAGGACAGCACATCGCGCGCGTACATGCCGCGGCGATCGGCCTCCATCAACACATCGAGTGCAAGCTTACGCGCGGGAGACAACTTGCTCATGACAAAACACCCCAGGTAAGATCGGCGCCCTGCAGGCCAGCAGCCCAAGCAGAGGCAGCCATGGCACGCTTGCCATCGGGCTTAACCTCAAGCAGCTCAACCGAACCATCGGAAAGGCCAAGGTAAACGCGCTTGGCCTTAACGAGCACCTGACCCTCGTCAAGCGACACGTCGGCAGGCACAGCATCAAGCACACGCACGGTCTTGCCGGCAATCACGCAACGAGCAGGCGCGGTATCGGACGAAGCCAGCACATGGCGCACGCAATCAAGCGCCGCCATCTGAGGATCCAGACGCATCTCCTGCTTGGATATCTTCGCAGCATGGGTGACGAGCGACTCATCCTGCTCAGTCCAAACAGCCGAGCCATCGGCAAGCGAGGGAAGAGTATCGGCAAGCAGTTTGCCGCCAAGCTCACCAAGCTCCATGGTCAGCGCCTCGGCATGCTTACCGGCAACCGACGTAGACGCCTGGGCACAATAAGCGCCGGTATCAACGCCATGTCCAATACGCATAATAGAAACGCCAGCAACCTCATCACCAGCGAGAATCGCACGCTGAATAGGAGCAGCCCCACGCCAACGAGGCAGCAAGGACGCATGAACATTCACGATACCGAGCGGCGCCATATGCAGCACCTCATCGGGCAAAATGCAGCCATAGGCAGCCACGCAGAAAATATCCGCCTGGGCAGCCTGAAGCGCCTCAACAACCTCAGGCGTCATACGATTAGCCTCAATAACCGGCAACCCAAGCTCAAGCGCCTTGGCTTTAACAGGAGACGGCTCCAGCTTCTTACCACGCCCACGAACAGCATCAGGACGAGTAATAACAAGCGCAATCTCGTTCCCAGCCTCAACAAGTGAAGTCAACGAAGGCACAGCAAAATCAGGCGTACCCATAAACACAATACGCATAATTGTTAGTCTCCTCTCAACAATGAGCCGAGACGGCTACAAATAACAGCGGAAAGCCAAGTACCCAGCCTATCCGCAATAACAATTCAACAAGAACAAATATACCCAAAAACAAAGAAAGAGCCGCATAAAAGCAGCCCTCCCAACAAAGCAATTATCAGCGAAGACGCCCCTCCCTGGCCCAACGGCACCCGGGCGAACCGAGCCAGAACAACGCAGTCCCCGGTGCTGAGCGCCCGCATATCGTCCCGCGCGCAGTTTCGCAGCAAAGCGAGAATGTTTGAGCACGGGATGATATGCGGGCGCTCAGCACCGGGGACGGTGAGACCTACTCCGTCTCGCCCGGTCGAGCGCCGCGGGCCAGGGCGTCCTGGTACTCCTTGACGGCCTTGAGCCTCTGCATGGGCTTAAGGCGCTCGAACATGGTGTTGCCGTGCAGATGATCGATCTCGTGCTGCAGGCACACGCAGAACAAATCGCCCGTGGCCTCATAGCGAATCAGGTTGGCGTCCAAGTCGTACGCCTCGACCACGACATGGTCGGGACGCTCGATCTCGCAGCTAATGCCGGGGATGGACAGGCAGCCCTCGCTAAACGGCACCAGATGGTCGCTCTGCTCAACAATGACGGGGTTAATGAGCACGTAGGGGTCATAGTCGTTCTTGTCGCTGTAGTCGCAGTCGATGGTGACGAGCTGAATGAGCTCGCCGATCTGCGGGGCAGCCAGGCCGCAACCGCCGTTCTCGAACATCATCTTCTTCATCTTCTCGGCAAGCGCCTCGATCGCCGGGGTGATCTCCTCGATGACGGCGCACTCCTGGCGCAGACGAGGGTCAGGCGACAGTACGATTCCGTTGGCTTCCATGGCCATCCTTTCGGGTTGTTACATCAAATCATAGGCGTCGACGTCAACGCTCACGCTCACGCCGCGCACAGAGCCCACCTCTTTGAGGCAGGCGTCGATATCTTCAGAGACATGGTACCCCACGGGCGACTTCGCAAGCAGATGGAAGCGGTAACGGTCCTTGGCTCTCTCGATTACACACGAAGCCGGGCCCAGCACCTGCGGCACGACACTGCCCGCCCGCAAAAAGTCGGGCGCTGCGGCATGCCAGCGGCGCTTGAGGAGCTTTGCGATGCGCCAAATGTAGTCCTGAGCGTCATCCGCGTTCGCCGACCACACCAAGATGTTGACCAGGCGAACAAACGGCGGGTACAGCGCGTCGCGGCGCTGCTCCAGGTCGTAGTCGGTAAAGATCGAGCGGTCGTGCTCGGCGACGGCGCGAATTACCGGGTCATCGGGCAGGTAGGTCTGGATGATCACCTCGCCAGGGCGATCGCCGCGACCGGCACGGCCCGCCACCTGTTCCAGCAGGTCGTAGGCGCGCTCCCCTGCGCGGAAGTCCGGCAGCTTGAGGGCGAAGTCGGCATTGACCACGCCTACGAGCGTAACCTCGGGAAAATCGAGACCCTTGGCAATCATCTGGGTGCCCAGCAACACGGCGCAATCGGCCACATCGAACTGCTCGAGCAGCTTTTTGTGCGCATCCTTGCCACGTGTGGAATCGGCATCCATGCGAATAATGGCGACATCCTCGGGAAGCATCTGGTGCAGTGCATCCTCAATCTGCTGAGTGCCCAGACCCATTTTTGCCAGGTAGCGACTGCCACATTTGGGGCAACGGCTCGTGGGTGCGGGATACGGCTGCACGCGCCAAGACGAACCGCATGTGTGACACTGCAGCGTGTGCGTGCGCTCGTGGTACGTGAGCGCGGTGGAGCAGTGGTTGCACGTGGGGACACATCCGCACTCGCGGCACATCAGGAAGGGCGCAAAGCCACGGCGGTTATGCAGCAGCACGGCCTTTTCGCGGCGCTCGACCACACGCTCCAGGCCTTCCATCAGAGGTTTAGAGAACATGGAGCGGCTACCGTGCGCGAACTCGCGGCGCAGGTCGGCAATGCGGACAGTCGGCAGCACGGCGTGTCCCGGGCGCTCGGGCATCTCGACGCGCGTCCAGGTGGCACCGTTATACGTGCCGCGGCGGCAGCGGTCGAGGGCCTCAGCAGAAGGCGTGGCCGAGCCCAACACGAGTGGGCAGCGATAGCGACGCGCCATCTCGGCCGCTACCTCGCGCGCGTGGTAGCGCGGGCTGGAGCCCTGCTTGTAGCTGGTCTCATGTTCCTCGTCAATGATGATAAGGCCCAAGTCGTCAAGCGGGCAAAAGAGCGCCGAGCGGGCGCCGACGACCACGCGGGCCGCACCGCTGGCGACCATATCCCACTGGTCCAGACGCTCGCCGGCCGAAAGGCGCGAATGGAACACGGCGACCGTCTCGCCAAAGCGAGAGCGGAAGCGGCCGACGGTTTGGGCCGTCAGCGAGATCTCGGGCACGAGCACGCAGGCCGAGCGGCCGGCCGCGAGCACGCGCTCGATAGCTGAGAGGTAGACCTCGGTTTTGCCGGAGCCCGTAACACCGTCCACGAGCACCACGTCGCCGTGCGCATCCAGGCGAGCGCGCTCAATCTGCGCGAGCGCCTGCTGCTGGCCGTTGGTAAGTGCGACCGGCGCTTTGCCACTCGCGGAGGACAGCGTGGTCTGCTCGCTGCAACCGCGCCAGGCACGGCGCTCCTCCACCACGACAACGCCGCGTTTTTCGAGCGCCTTGATGGTCGCCGACATGCTGTTGTAAAGCAGGTTGAGATCGCGCGTCGTGACCGGTCCGCACTGGAGCGCATCGATGAGCTGGCGCTGGCGAACGGCGGTCTTGGGCGGTGTATAGTCGAAGCCCTCGGGCGTGAGCATGACCCAACGGTTTTGAATAGGCTTGACGGCGGGGCGCTCAACCGACCATGCGCCGTCATCGCCCTTGACCACGCGCGGGCTACCGCCCGGAGTCAAAAACAGGCGCAGGCACTCGGAAAGCGTCGCGACATACTCGCGGCTCATCCAACGTGCGATACGGGCGGCTTCGGCGGTAAAGAGCGGCTTGCTGAGGATAGCCTCGATAGGCTTGATGCGCGCAGGATCGAGGGTGTTGTTGCCCTGCAGGTCGCCCAGCTCGGGCGCGATATCGACGATATAGCCTGCGGCGGCACGGTTACCAAAGTGGACCAGGACTGTGGATCCGATCTGCGCCTCGTCGGCAAGGGACCGAGGAATGCCGTAAGCAAACGGCTCGGACAGCGCGCGCGTCGGGATGTCGAGAACCACGCTCGCATAGGCGGCGATGGGCTCAGGTGCAAGCTTAGGCTGAGCCGAGGCAGCGGCAGGCACGGGCTTCGCCGGAGTCTCCTCCGGTTCCGGCGAACCAAACAGCGAAAGTTGCTCGGCCATGGCCCCAGCACCTCCTATCCCATACGTCTACAGAAACAAGAGCCCCGCTCGGGGTGAACGGGGCTCGGATACAAACGTTTGCGCAGCGATTACAGCGCCATCGTGCGGGCGCGGTCGATGCGCGCCAGGCAGTCGTCGCGGCCGACGAGCGCCATGGTCTCGCCCAGCGGAGGGCTCACCATGTTGCCGCAGACGGCGACGCGCACGGCCTGGAACACCACGCGCTTCTTGAGGTCCATCTGCTCGGGCAGCGGCTCAAGCGCGGCGTCGATGTTGGCAGCCGTCCACTCGTTCACACCCTCGAGCGCGGCCTTGGCGGCATCCAGAATGACACCCATGCCCTCCTTGGCCAGGCCCTTGTTGACGGATTTCTCGTCATACTCAAGCGTCTCGGCCGTAGCGAAGATGGGAGCGGCGACGGTCACGGCGTCGGCCGGCATCTTGGTGCGCGGCTTGACAATGGCGGCAAGCGCGTCGATCCAATCCTCGCCGTACTCGACATTACCCTCGATGAGACCCGCCTCGTGCAGCTCGGGGACCATGATCTCGTCGGCAAACTGAGCATCGGACATGCCATTGATGTACTCGGCATTGACCCAATCGAGCTTCTTGGGATCGAAGGTCGCCGGGTTCTTGGAGATGCGGTCGAGTGAGAACTTGTTGGCCAGGACATCGCGCGGGATGATCGTGGTCTCGCCGTCGAGCGACCAGCCGAGCAGCGCCAGGTAGTTGACGAAGGCGTCGGACAGGTAACCGGCGTCGCGGTACTCCTCCACCGAGGTGGCGCCGTGGCGCTTGGAGAGCTTCTTGCCGTCGGCGCCCAGGATCATGGAGATGTGAGCGAACGTGGGCACGGGAGCGCCGAGGGCCTCGTAGACCATGACCTGACGCGGGGTGTTGGACAGGTGGTCGTCGCCGCGGATGACATGGGTGATCTTCATCATGGCGTCGTCGACGACGGTCGCGAAGTTATACGTGGGCGTGCCATCGGAGCGGAAGATGACAAAGTCGTCGAGCTCCTTGGCGTCGAAGGTCACCTCGCCGTGGACGGCGTCGTGGATGACGACGTCGCCGCGGTCCTCGGGCACCTTAATACGCAGGACGTAGGACTCGCCGGCCTCGATGCGACGGCGGGCCTCCTCGGGATCAAGATCGCGGCAACGGCGCTGATAGCCCTGGAAGGGGTCCTTGCGCTCCTGCGCGGCCTTGCGGTCGGCGTCGAGCTGCTCCTTGGTGCAGAAGCAGGGATAGGCCTTGCCCTCGTCCCAAAGCTTCTGGGCGGCCTGCTTGTACAGGTCCAAGCGCTCAGTCTGGGCGTAGGGGCCAAAATCGCCGCCCACCTCGGGACCCTCGTCCCAGTCCAGGCCCAGCCAACGCATGGCGCGCAGGATGATCTGCGTATTCTCGTCGGTGGAGCGGGTGGGGTCGGTGTCGTCGATGCGCAGGATGAACGTGCCGCCGTTAGCACGGGCGAAAGCCCAGTTATAGATAGCGGTGCGGGCGCCGCCGATGTGCAGCTTGCCCGTAGGTGAGGGTGCAAAGCGGACGCGAACGTCTGATGCCATGGAAATCTCCTCGATTGCAGGATGGATGTCTAACCGCACCAGTATAAAGCATCAAAGCAACCTCCGCACAAAGGGCACCGACCTACTCATTGGGGACAGACTTAAATGACCA
Organism: uncultured Collinsella sp.; assembly: GCA_900542315.1. Lineage (GTDB taxonomy): Bacteria > Actinomycetota > Coriobacteriia > Coriobacteriales > Coriobacteriaceae > Collinsella. The sequence goes on along the minus strand of UQMV01000009.1, from coordinate 9,569 downwards.
TTCTTTGGGCAACCTGTCGACACTTAGGTAAGGCTGGTCATTTAAGTCTGTCCCCAATGAGTAGGTGCGGAAAGGGTGTGAATGTTTGATTTACGCGCTATGATGGGCCCTTGCATAGAGAGCCCGGCGGAATGGTAACGGTCGCCGGGACACGTTTTTGAAAGGACAATCATGTCAGAAGAACTTCGTTCCATCCCGCCCCAACACGGGTCCTTTGTTTTTACGTCGGAGTCGGTGACCGAAGGTCATCCCGATAAGATCGCTGACCAGATCAGCGACGCCGTCCTCGACGCAATCCTCGCCAAAGAAATAGAGCTCCAGGAGCAGGGCTACATCGCCCCCAACGGCGTGCCCGCCAACGTGGAGAACGTCCGCTGCGCCTGCGAGACCCTCGTGACCACCGGCACCGTCATCGTCGCCGGCGAGATTCGCACCCAGGCCTACGTCGACGTACAGGAAATCGCCCGCGGTGTTATCCGCCGCATTGGCTACAACCGTGCCAAGTTCGGTTTTGACTGCGACACCTGCGGCGTTATGAGCCTCATCCACGAGCAGTCGCCCGATATCGCCCAGGGCGTTGACGAGTCCTTCGAGACTCAGACCGGCGCTACCACCGACCCGATCGACCTGATCGGTGCCGGCGACCAGGGCATGATGTTCGGTTATGCCTCCAACGAGACCAAGACCCTCATGCCCATGCCACACTACCTTGCCAGTCGCCTGGCCGAGCGCCTGGCAGCCGTGCGCCACGACGGCACCCTGCCCTACCTGCGTCCCGATGGCAAAACCCAGGTCACCGTGCGCTACGAGGATGGCAAGCCCGTCGAGGTCACGACCATCGTCATCTCCACGCAGCACGCCGCCGAGATCGAGGATATGGGCAAGATCAAGGCCGACCTCATTGAGCACGTCATCACCCCGGTCATGGCCGCCGAGAACATGCCGTGGGACAACGCGGACATCTACGTGAACCCCACTGGTCGCTTTGTCGTGGGCGGCCCCATGGGCGACACGGGCCTCACCGGCCGCAAGATCATCGTCGACACCTACGGCGGCTACGGCCGTCACGGCGGCGGTGCCTTTAGCGGCAAGGACTGCACAAAGGTCGACCGCTCCGCCGCGTATGCCGCGCGCTGGGTCGCCAAGAACGTGGTCGCCGCCGGTCTGGCCGACCGCTGCGAAGTCGAGCTTGCCTACGCTATCGGCGTTTCCAAGCCCCTCTCAATCATGGTCGACACCTTCGGTACCGCACATGTTGCCGAGGACAAGATCGTTGAAGCCGTAGAGAAGACCTTCGACCTGCGCCCGGGCGCAATCATCCGCGACCTCGACCTGCGTCGCCCCATCTACGAAAAGACGGCAGCCTACGGTCACTTCGGCCGCGAAGACGCCGACTTCACCTGGGAGAAGACCGACCGAGTCGAAGAACTCAAAGCAGCCTGCGGCCTGTAAGCCAGCGGCAAAAGCTGCAGCCAAATATCGACGCATCAAAAGAAGTACCGCCCCCAACCGGTACTTCTTTTTTATTAAAACGGTGGTGAAGATGCTTCGATATGAGCCTACGCTGCGTCACCAGCTAATGAATTTTGCAGCACACGCGCCTCTACCATGTATCCTTAGTTCCGAGGGCTTTGGTATTTGGTCGATCGCGAGTTCCGCACGAGCCGGAGGCCACTTAATGTGGCCTCCGTGCGAGCAGGACTGCCCGAGCAGGCGACCAAATACCAAAGCCCTCGGGACGACGGGATAGAACAGGAGCAACCATGGCAGGCAAGCCGCAAACACTAGCTACGACCTCGGCATTCGAGATCTTGGGCCCCGTCATGGTCGGCCCCAGCTCATCGCACACCGCCGGCGCCCTGCGCTGCGCCCAAGTTGCCGCCAGCCTGCTGGAAGGCCGCATCACCAAAGTCACCTTTGGCCTGTGGAACTCCTTCGCCCACACCTACCGCGGCCACGGCACCGATCGTGCGCTCGTCGCGGGCATCCTGGGCCTCGACACCGATGACGAGAACATCAAGCAGGCCTTCGACCTCGCGCGCGAGCAGGGCCTCGAATATCACTTTAACATCAAGGGCGACGACGCCTCCATCCACCCCAACACCGTCGACATCGACATGGTCGACGACACGGGCGCCACGGCACAGGTTCGCGGTGAGAGCCTGGGCGGCGGCAAGATGCGCATCAGCCGCATTAACGGCGTCGGCGTCGACATCTCGGGCATGTACTCCACACTCTTCGTGGCGCACTACGACGTCCCCGGCGTGCTCGCCGCGCTCACGAACCTGCTCGCCTACGCCCACGTGAACATCGCCTTCTGCCGCACCTACCGCACCGAAGTGGGCGGTCAGGCCTACTCCGTCTTTGAGACCGACGGCGCGCCCGACGACACCGTCGTCCCCATGCTGCGCAAGCTCGACAATGTCGATTACGCGACCTTTATCGAGCTCCCCGGTTCTGCCTCGTCGCTCTCCCCCGGCGTCTCGGCCAAGGAGATCTTCGACGACGGCGAGCAGCTGCTCGATGCGTGCGCCGAGCTCGGCCTAAATATCGGCGCCGTCATGGCCGTGCGCGAGGCGCGTCTAACCGGCGAGGCCCATGCTATCGCAGCCATGCGCCGCGTGCTCGACGTCATGCGCGAGGAGACCACGGCCCCTATCGCAAATCCGCAGCGCTCGCTCGGCGGACTTATCGGCGGCGAGGCCAAGCTCGTCGAAGCAACCCGCCGCAACGATTTCAGTGCAAGCCTGATGGGCGCCGTCCAGACCGACGCCGTTGCCCGCGCCATGGCCGTGCTCGAGCGCTCCGCTACCATGGGCGTGATCGTCGCCGCCCCCACAGCCGGCTCCGCGGGTGTTGTGCCCGGCTGCGTGCTGGCGCTCGCCGATCACCTTCAGCTCGACGACGAGCAGGTCATGGACGCGCTCTACTGCGCAGCCGCCATCGGCCTCAACCTCACCACAAGCGCCTGCGTTGCCGGCGCCGAGGGCGGCTGCCAAGCCGAGGTCGGAAGCGCCGCCGCCATGGCAGCCGCCGCGCTGGTGCAGATGCTCGGCGGCACGCCCGAGCAGGCTCTCGACGCCAGTTCCATCGCGCTAAGTAACCTGCTGGGCCTCGTTTGTGACCCCGTCGGTGGCCTCGTGGAGGTGCCCTGCCAAAACCGCAACGCCATCGGCGTGGCAGCGGCCTTTAGCTCGGCACAACTCGCCCTCGCCGGCATTAAGAGCTTGGTGCCGTTTGACCAGATGGCACATGTCATGCTCTCGGTGGGTCACGCGTTGCCGGCCACGCTGCGCGAGACGGCAAAGGGCGGCATCGCGCAGGCTCCGGCCGCACTTTCGGCCTGTGCAAAATGCGGCGTGTGCGGATAACGGCAAAGAATGACTCAAAGGTGGGACAAATGTCCCACCTCTTTTGAATGCCACCGTTTCCGTACCACAAACAGCAGGGCAATCGCTATAATGCAAGCCCAGTAAAAACACGATGAGCCATAAGGCGAAATTCGAAGGATATGCATACGATGTCGCAAAACGATCGAACTCAACTGATTCCCGATCCGCAGCAGCCGAGCAGGCACACCGGCGGCGTTCAGTCACCGCGTCCTATCGCGCCGAGCCACGGTCAGCAGCGTTGTGCTGCAAACGCTTCCCAACGCCCAAACCAACAGCGACAGCAGCGCCAGGCAAACGGCAATGCGCCCAAGCAGCCCCCCACGCACGCCCGAGGCGATCGCGGCCCCGCGCGCAAGTCCGCCGGCAACAATAAGTCGGGCAAAAAGACGACGCTCTTTGTCGTCTTGGGTCTTATCGTCATTGTCTATATCGTAGGAATCGTAGCGTTTTCGCAGCTAGCCTACCCCAACACCACCATCGCCGGCGTCGACGTCTCGTTCTCCAACGCTTCGTCTGCCGCTACCAAGGTCAATTCGGCATGGAAGCACTATAAGCTCACCGTGACAGGCGATGACTTTAGCTGGACCTATCAGCCCGAGTCCGATGAGCCCATTGTCGACGGCGAAGCTGCCGCAAAAGAGATTATCAGCCACAACGAAGCCTTTGTATGGCCGGTCCGCCTTGTGGAATCCTTAAGCGGCAAGACCAAAACAACCGCCACCTCCAACGAAGTCGATCTTGATCAAGACGTCGACCTGTCCATGCTCTCCGACGCCTTTAACCAAAAGAAGTTTGAGGAGGATCTGGGCAGCGCCATCGACGAGTTCAATGAGGGCCGTTCCGGCACGTTCGAGGCCAATAGCTCCTATGACGAGCAGGCGGGCAAGTTTACCGTCGAGAAGGCGCGCTCCAACGAAAAACTCAACCGCGAGCATGTCATTAAGTATGCCGAGCTCGAGCTTGCCTCGCTGGCCGAGACCGTCGATCTTTCCAAGCTCGGCAACAATGCCTATGAACCGCTCAATGGAACGCTGACCGATGATCAGATTCAGGCCGCATGCGATGCCGCCAACAACTTCCTGGGCGTCAACGTGACCCTCAAGCTCAACGGAGAGGATGCCGGCAAGGTCGACGGCAGCTCCGTGTTGCAGTGGATCAGCTTTGCCGATCCGGCCAATCCCACGCTCGATACGTCGCAGATCAGTAGCTGGGCAGCCGAGCTCGCCAACGGCTTTAATACCGTGGGCTCCACTCGCTGGTGGTCGCGCGCCGATGGCAAGCAGTGCGCCGTCGAAGGCGGCGACTTTGGTTGGTCCATCGACAGCAGTTCGCTCGCCAAGCAGGTCGAGGACGCCATTAACAACAAGCAGACCGGCGAGATCGAGATCAAGTACTCCCAGAAGGCCGACACCTTTACCGCAAAGGGAGAGCCCGACTGGAAGGCGTATATCGACGTCGACCTGTCCGAGCAGCACGCGCGCTACTATGACGAGAACGGTAATATCGTCTGGGAGGCCAACTTTATTTCCGGCAAACCGGACGAAGACGCCACCCCCGAGGGCGTGTGGCAGATCAACAGCAACGACGGCGGCAGCACCCTGATCGGAGCCAAGGACCCCGAGACCGGTAAGCCCAAATACGAGAGCCCGGTGAGCTACTGGATGCCGTTCGAGGGCAACATGATCGGTTTCCACGATGCCACCTGGCAAAACGACAAGAGCTTCGATAACGCCGAGTCGTACAAGTGGTGCGGCAGCCACGGTTGCATCAACCTGCGCCTGGCAGACGCCAAGGCACTTCACGATTGCATCAAAGTCGGCCTGTGCGTGGTTGTCCACTCGTAGTGCAACGCGCACATCCCTACAACGTGAAGCTGCTGCGACCAATCTAACAGTTCCGAAAGAAACCATCCTATGCGCCCGCCCCAACCGGTGGGCGCATATACTTATCAAGGTACTTTCTATAAAGGAGACGCTATGCCGAATGTCCCCACGATCACCCCGGGCCCAGATGATACCGAGCGCACGCCCGAAGGTGCCACCGAAACGATTCCTCTGATTACAAACGTACATGCCGACAAACAGAGCGGACGCACGAACGATACGGCCGAGATTTCCGATGAAGAGGCATATGCCAAGCTCAAGGCAAAGCGTGCCGAACGTCGACGCAAAAAGCTGATTCGACGCGGTATTGCCGCCGGCGTCGTGGGTGCCATCGCGCTCATTGCCATTATCGCAACCCTGGTTATCAATGCGCAGCCTCAGGGCGCTAGCGGGCCTGTGACCGACATGGTGACCGAGGGCACGTTTACCACAACGGTCGAGGCGAAAGGCCAGCTCAAACCCATTTCGTCCTCAGTGGTCTCCCCTTCTGTCGACGGCACGGTCGATTCGATCAACGTGCAGGCAGGCCAATCCGTCAACGAGGGCGACGTGCTTATGACCATTAAAAACGACGAGCTCGATCGCAACGTTGCCGAGGCGCAGCGTGCAGTTGCAGCCGCTCAGGAAGACCTCTCCAACGCGCAGAAAGCCGCAGCTGCCGCGCAGACCACCCCAACGACGGACGTCGATGGAGCTTCCGCAGCGGCTGGCGTCTCCGACACATCAGCGGACACGAACGCCGTATCGGCCGCGCAGCGCAGCCTCGCATCGGCCCAGGCAAACCTCGATCAGGCGAACGCCAAGGCGGCCAGCCGTACGGTCACGGTCCCGAGCTCGGGCAGTATCGTGGAGCTCAACGCCAAGGTGGGCGCCACGGTAACAGGCGGCATGATCATGGGCGAAAGCGATACGAGCGGCGGCAAGCAGTGCATGCAGATCGCCGACCTGTCCAAGATGAAGGTTACCGTGCAGGTGGGCGAAAAGGACATCGCCAAGATCGCCGTTGGGCAGAGCGCCAACGTCACGTATCCAGCGTTTCCCGATATCGTGAGCCAGGGCACCGTCACAGCTATCGCGTCGGTGGCAAACTCCGACGCCGCCAACGGTGGCGGCGGCAGCGTAACCTTTAACGTCGACATTCTCATCGAGGCGCCCGACGCGCGCCTGAAGCCGGGCATGACGGCCGAGGTATCGGTGGTGACCGAGCAGCTCGACGACGTGGTAATGGTGCCGACGATGGCGCTCATGACCGAAGACGGCGAACACTATTACGTCAACGTGGCAACCGATGACGAGGGCAAGCAAACCCGTCGCGTGAAGGTGACCATCGTGACGCAAAACGACAACGAAGCCGTAGTCGGCAAGGCGCAGGTCAAGCGCGACGACCAGGGCAACGAGATCAACCCCAACGTGCCGGTTACCAAGCTGCGCGATGGCGACACGCTCGTCATGGACACCGGAGCGGACGCAACGGCTGACGGCGGCTACAGCGCGCGTTCGGGCAGCATGTCTGCTGATGAGGGCATGTAATGCGTCCCGTTATCGACATCCGCAACGTGCACCGCATCTTTGAGAGCGAGGCAGGTTGCGCCCACATCCTGCACAACGTGAGCCTTGCGGTAATGAGCAGCGAATTCGTCGCTATCACTGGCCCCTCGGGCTCAGGCAAATCAACGCTCATGAACATCCTGGGCTGCCTGGATAAGCCGACGGCGGGCGACTATTACCTGCAAGGGCTCAACGTGGCCGAGCTCGATGATGACGAGCTGACCGAAGTTCGCGCCCTGAGCATTGGCTTTGTCTTTCAGAGCTTCAACCTGCTGCCGCGCCTGTCGGTTATCGAAAACGTCATGCTGCCGCTGGCCTACACCAATGTGCCCCGTAGCCAGCGCGAAATGCGCGCCGTGCACGCGCTGCAGGCCGTCACGCTACCGGTCGACCACTGGGACCACCGCATATCCGAGCTCTCGGGCGGCCAGATGCAGCGTGTCGCCATCGCGCGCGCCCTTGTCAATGACCCGCCCATCATCCTGGCCGACGAGCCGACGGGAAACCTGGACTCCGCCACTGGAGCGCTTGTGATGGAGACCTTCCATAGACTTCAGGAGCACGGCAAAACCATCGTGCTCATCACACACGACCCCGGCATCGCCGCCGAGGCCGACCGTGCCGTGACCATTCGCGACGGTCGCATTCACGACGGCGCGTATATTCCACATGCACCGAAGACCCTGCGCAGCGCCGTAGATAGCCTGCCCATGATTTCCGCCTCCGCCAACCCGCCGAAAGGAGTGGTGGCATGAGCGCCCGCGATCTCCTCCAGGAAGCCCTTCACTCGCTCGAGGCCAACAAGGGGCGCAGCCTGCTCACCATCCTGGGCATTGTCATCGGCATCGCCTCGGTTATCGCCATGACTTCGCTCATCGGCGGCATCCAAAACAGCTTGGTCAACAGCCTGGGCCTCAACGCAGCTCGTATGGTTCAGATCTATTCGTCCCAAGAACTCACTGATTCTGACGTTCAGAAGCTTCAAAAACTGGTGCCGCAGATTGAGCAGATCGGCATTGTCGACAGCGCGTATACCGAGTACAAGACCGGCGATAAAAGCTATACCGTCATGGCGCAGGGCGTCGATAGCGACATGCTCGACGCGGTGGGGGCCGGCAAGCTCGTTGCGGGGCGTACCTATTCCCAGGCCGAGTCTCAATCAGGCTCGCGCGTGGCGCTCATCAGCCGCGGCGGCGCCGATCAACTTTACGGCAACGAACAGGACGCGGTGGGCAAGACTATTAAGGTCTCCAACGGCGAGGTGCAGATTGTCGGCGTTATCGACGGCGGCAGCGACTCCATGGGCTCGCTCACGCTGTATATGCCACGCGAAACCATCTCTGGGCTGTTTGGCGACGACAATCCTTCATTCCCCAGTGTGACGGCACTTGCCGCCGAGGGCACGGACATGGATGAGCTCTGCAAAACCATCGAGTCCAAGGTGCGCGCGATGAAGGGCATCGCGGAGGATGATGAGTACGACAGTGTATCGGCGACCTCCATGAAAAGCGCTATCGATGCACTCAACTCCTTTATGGGCGCATTCTCGCTCATCATGGGTGCTGTCGCCAGCATCTCGCTGCTTGTCGGCGGTATCGGCATTATGAATATGATGCTTATCAACGTAACGGAGCGCATTCGCGAGATCGGTATTCGCCGCGCCCTGGGCGCAAGTCGTCGCGATATCACCGCGCAGTTTTTGGCCGAGTCTTCGGCGCTGTGCGTCACCGGTGGCCTACTGGGTGTCCTGATAGGCTATCTGCTGGCCTGGGGCCTCGCGATGTTTGCCTCCGGATCCGGAATTCTTGGCGAGCTCGGAGCCAGCGGGCAAATCACACCGAGTTTTTCAATCGCCACGGTGCTGCTGGCCTTCGCCGTCTCCGTCGGCATCGGCGTAATCTTTGGCTTCTACCCCGCTCGCCGCGCGGCAAAGCTCGACCCGGTGGAGTGCCTACGCTACCAGTAAGCCACCACCAACAAGTTGCGGTGAATTAGGGACTGAATATGCTATCTAGCAGCAAAAACAGACACTATTTCACCGCAACTTATTGAAGGGCTGCTTGCGCCAGTTCCGGGCGTCGTCCTCGAGCTAATGGCGGATGACGGGCTTGTACGGCTCGAGCTTACTCGAGGCGCTCCTCCTCGCGGGCGGGAGGGCGCGCAGGCGCGGCGAGCGCCTAGCGCGCGAACTCCCGTAAGAGCGCGTCTTCCACTTCCCGAAGCGAAAGGGCCCCGCCTCCCTCGGCGGGACGGGCGACCACGACACAGCGCGCTCCCGCGTCGCGCGCGGCGCCAAGCTTCTCGGCCGTGCCGCCTACGGTTCCCGAGTCCTTGGTCACAAGCCACTGGGCGCCCACCTGCCGAAGCATCGCCTCGTTGAGCTCGCGGGTGAAGGGCCCCTGCATGCCGATGACGTGCGACGGCGAAAACCCCGCGTCGATGCACTTCGTTATAGCACCGGGCAGCGGGAGCACACGCACAAAGAAGCGCTCCGCGAAATCGGCGACGCGCGTGTAGGGAGCAAGCTCCTTGCTCCCCGTCGTGAGAAGCGCGCGACCCGGGTTCTCGGAGAGAAAGCGCGCCGCGCAGGCGATCGACGCGGCCGACACGACGCCTTTGGGCAGCGCCTCGGCCGGGCGCGCAAGGCGCAGGCATCGTGCACCCACGGCGAGCGAAGCGGCCCGGATGTTGCCGCTTAGATCGGAAGAGCGTCGTGTAGGGAAAGAGTGTAGATCTCGGTGGTCGC
>UQMV01000008.1 GCA_900542315.1 uncultured Collinsella sp. | reverse complement strand
GGCGACCACCGAGATCTACACTCTTTCCCTACACGACGCTCTTCCGATCTAAGATGCTTGCCGATATCTATGGCGAGCCGCTGATTGCCCGGACCATCGATTCGGTTCCCCGGGGCTTTGACGTCGTGGTTTCGACGCGTTGGCCCGAGGTCGCTCAGATTTGCGAGGACAAGCATTGCCCGTGCGTGCTGCACGATGGCGAGCTGCGCAGCGAAAGCGTCCGTGCGGGCCTTTCGTGGGGAGTCGAACGCAACTGGAAAGGTTGCCTCTTTTTGCCGGGCGACCAGCCGCTCGTGAGTTCGGGTTCTTTTGAGGCTATGGTTCGTGCGTTTGACGAGTGTGGCCGCAAACATCCGGTGCGTCTTGCGTGCAACGGTGAGCCTTCGAGCCCGGTGCTCTTTCCGGCGGAACTGTTCGATGCACTTATGTGTCTTGAGGGCAAGGACGGCGGCGGTTCGATCCTCAAAGGCCGCGTCGACGTTGCGCTGGTCGAAGCGCGCGCCTATGAGCTGTGGGATGTCGATACCGCCGAGGGACAGCGACGCATAACGGAGCATATCGCGGCCTGCTCGTATTTTGATCGCGTGGCCAACTGTATTAATCAATAAGGAGCAACATGATCATCATCAAAAACGGCGCGCTCGTGACGCCCCAGGGGCTTCGCCGCGCCGATCTTGCCATGGAGGGCGATAAGATTGTGCGGATTGCCACGGCAATCGAGCCGGGCGAGGGCGATACCGTCCAGGACGCCACCGACTGTTGGGTGTTCCCCGGCTTTATCGACGGCCACACGCACATGCAGTGCTGGACTGGCATGGATTGGACGGCCGATAGCTTTGAGACCGGTACGCGTGCGGCTGCCTGCGGCGGTACGACGACCATCGTGGACTACGCGACGGCCGATCGCGGCGTGACCATGCCCGATGCCTTGGCCGAGTGGCATCGCCGCGCCGATGGAACCTGCACGGCCAACTACGCGTTTCATATGGCACTCGCCGAGTGGAATGAACGCAACCGCGCCGATCTTTCGGCCATGCGCGAGGCGGGCGTGTCGTCGTTTAAGACTTACTTTGCCTACGACCATCTGCGCTTGGACGATGCCGAGACGCTCGAGGTGCTGGAGGAGCTCAAGCGCGTGGGCGGTATCCTGTGCGTGCATTGCGAGAACGGCACGTTGGTGAATGAACTGCAGAAGCGCGTGTACGAGCAGGGAGTTCATGGGCCCGAGGGACATGCGCTCAGCCGTCCGGATGTGTGCGAGGCCGAGGCGGTGAGCCGTCTGCTATATCTGGCGCACCTGGCCGGCGACGCACCGGTCAACGTGGTGCACCTTTCGACCAAGCTGGGGCTCGAGGCCATCCGTGCCGCCAAGGCGCGCGGGCAGAAGAATATCTATGTCGAGACCTGCCCTCAGTATCTGATGCTCGACGATACGTGCTATTTGGAGCAGGGCGAGGACGGCTTTGCGGGTGCCAAGTATGTGATGAGCCCGCCGCTGCGCCATGCCGGCGACCGTGCGGCACTGCGCGAGGCGCTTGTGGCAGGCGAGATCGATACGATTGCGACCGACCACTGCAGCTTTAACCTACACGGGCAAAAGGACCGCGGACGCGACGACTTCCGCGCGATTCCCAACGGCGGGCCCGGTGTGGAGCATCGCCCCGTCGCGATCGCTACGAGCTTTGAGGGACAGCTGGGCCCCGAGGATCTGTGCCGCTTGATGAGCGAGAACCCGGCGCGCGTCTTTGGCATGTATCCGCGCAAGGGATGTCTTGCCGAGGGCTCCGATGCCGATGTGTGCGTGTGGGATCCCAAGGCGCGCTGGACCATTAGCGCTGCGACGCAGCATCAGGCTGTGGACTACACGCCGCTCGAGGGCTTTGAGGCACATGGCCGCGCCAAGGCCGTCTTCGTCAACGGCGTGCTGGCAGCGCGCGACGGCGAGCCCACTGGAGCCCAGCCCGGCCGCTACGTGCCCCGCTAACAGGAAGGGCGCCGGATTCCCCTCCGCAGTTGCGGTGAAATACGGACTGTTTGCGGCCGTCAGGCGGCCAAACAGTCCGTATTTCACCGCAACTGCGGAGGCTGGGGCCGGCTATTTGAGGCTGGGGCCGGCTATTTGAGGCTGGGGCCGGCTATTTGAGGCTGGTGGCGACGATGGGGCGGCCGAGGGCTGCCTCGAAGCGGTCGGCCATCGTGGGGTCGCTGAGCGTGTCGACTTGGTTGAGCATAACGCGTGCGGTGCGGAGTTTCAGCGCCTGCATCTCGGCATTGAGCACCTGGGCGACGCGCTCGGGCGTGGCGATGTCGGTGAGCTTGCAGCCGCAGCGCTCGCAAAAGAGCTTGGGGCGGTGGACGGCCTCGTTGATGGGTTTGCCCAGCCCCGAGGCGCCGACGACCCAGACAACGTTTGCCGTGGTGGCGGGAATTACCGGCTCCCAGGCGGCATGCGCCTTGAGTGGGAGTCGCTTGCTGCCATCTGCCTCGGCCAATACATAGTCAAAGTGCTGCGCCAGCTGGTCGAGCGGCTCGGCAGGGGAGGAGAGCTTGCCTGTCTCTGGGTCCAAGACGCCTGCCTGGCAGATGCTTCCGCGCGCAAGTCCCGCGCATGCCTCGCAAGTGCAGCCGGGAACATGCAGGGCCCCCGGCTTCCAAGGCGCGGCGCCCAGGCGACGGCTCGACCCGTCCCATGGCACGCCGGCGACGGGAAACATGTGCGTGGTGGTACAGAGAAGCACGCGGCTGCCGGCGCGCATAAGCTCAAGGCCGAGCGTCTTTAGCAGGGTCGACTTGCCACCGCTGCCGATAATCGCGGTAATGCCCGGCTCGATCCTGAGCGCCGAGACAAGATTGCCGCTAACCGTTTCCATCTGTTCACCGCCGTATAATACTGTGATAATAAATAATCATCAGAGTAGCGGTCGAACCGCTTTTGCTCTGCTCAAACCGTAGCACAGGGAGGTGCCCCGGGAATGCTCGTTTATGTTCGCGGCGCTGGCGATATCGCCACGGGTGTCGCTGCCCGTCTGGTACGTGCTGGCGTGTCGGTTGTCATGGCCGATATCGCGGTCCCCACGTGCATCCGTCGCACAATCAGTTTTTGCGAGGCCATTCGCCTGGGCGAGGTCCAGGTCGAGGGCATTCGCGCCCGCTTGGCGCAGACGTCGGCCGAGGCGCTTGAGATTACCGGGGCTGGAGACGTCGCCGTTGTGGTGGACCCCCAAGCCAAGATGCTCGACGAACTGAAGCCCGCGGCTGTGGTCGACGCGATTCTGGCCAAGCGTAACTTGGGCACCACGCGCGACATGGCGCCTGCCGTTATCGCCGTGGGGCCGGGCTTTACCGCGCCGGTTGACTGCGACGCCGTGGTCGAGACTATGCGCGGGCATTTCCTGGGCCGTGTCATTACCCAAGGCTCGCCCCAGCCCAACACGGGCGTGCCGGGTGTCATCGCTGGCTATGGCAGGGAGCGCGTTATCCACAGCCCCGCCGCCGGCGTGTTTCGATCCGACCGCGCAATCGGCGACATCGTGAGCGCCGGAGACGTGATTGGCTACGCGGACGATACGCCCATGTGCACGCAGATCGATGGCTGCCTGCGCGGGCTTTTGGCGAACGGCGTGCAGGTGACTGAGGGCTTTAAATGCGCCGATGTCGATCCGCGCGGCGACGCCAGCTATATCAACTATATTTCGGACAAGGCGACGTCGGTCGGCGGCGGCGTGCTTGAGGCACTCGCTATGCTCACCGATGTCTTTAGAAGATAGAAGGCGGCAATGGAAAAGCTCGATGTTGTGAATGCTGCGCTTGGCGCTCTGAAGGCTGGTAAGACGTGCGAGCTCGTGGTCGTGGCCGGCACGGCAGGGTCATCGCCGCGCGGCGTGGGCGCCTGGATGACCGTCTTTGCCGACGGCAGCCAAGCGGGCACTATCGGCGGCGGCAGGATTGAGCTCTTTGCGCTGGATGAGGCGCGCGAACTCCTGAGCGCGGGACAGTCACGCCTGGCCCGCTACACCATGGGCGGCGAGAACTCCGATACCGGCATGATCTGCGGCGGAGCCATCTGCCTGTGCTACCTGCATCTGGATGCGACTCAGGTACCGTTGTTCCGGGAAATTGCCGACGTCTTGGTCTATCGGCGCATCGGCGACTTCGTCATCGACTTTGAACCGTTTATCGCAAGCGCGCTCGAGGGCGATGTGGCCGGGTACCATGGCGAGGTATCGCGCCGCACCATTGCGGACTGCCCCGGGCTTTCGCTGGTGGAGGAGGGGAGTAAGGTTACCTACACCAACGCCGCCTCCGAGATTCCCCCGGCGCACATCGAGACGCTCTGCCCCGAGGGCCTGACCTATATCTTTGGCTGCGGCCACGTGGGCGCCGCGACGGCGCGGGTGCTCACGGCGGCGGGCTTTGCCGTCGTGGCGTGCGACGACCGCCCCGGCACGCTGGCCCCCGATTGGGTGCCCGGTGTCTACGATCGTCGTCTGGTCGACTACAAGAGCCTGAGCGAGCTGTGCCCCATCGGCCCGCGCGACCTGGTGGTCGTCGCCACGGCCGGTCACAAGTCCGATATCGACGTGGTGATTCAGGCCATGCGCGCCAAACCCGCCTACCTGGGCTGTCTGGGCTCGCGTCGCAAGACGGCCTTTGTGCGCGCCCGCCTGGAGCAGGAGGGCTTTACGCAGGAGCAGATCGGCGAGCTGCACCTGCCGATCGGCGTTGCCATTCAGGCCGAGGACCCCGAGGAGATCGCCATCTCCATCGCCGCCGAGATGATCCACCTGCGCCGCACCAAGCTCGTCCCCCGCAAGCGCTAATCGCATCCCCACCAATAAGTTGCGGTGAAATACGGATTGTTTAAGCCTGTTAGGCCGCCCAACAGTCCCTATTTCACCGCAACTGCTTGTTGGGACCCATTTGTGCGGGGGAGTTGTGGAGTTGTGCAGGCAGACGAGGTTTTTCTGGAAATACGCTCCCGATGCGCGTATAGTACCGATTGTTTTGTCGGCTCCTGCTGCGTCGAGTCCAAACCGCGAAATGCCATGAGCGGCGCGGATGCAGCCAGGAGGCACGAGGACAACCCTTCGTGGCCACGCCCCGTGCTTAAAACCCCAAGAAGGAGTGAACAATGGCAGAAGAAAAGTATGTGCCGCGTCTGAAGACCAAGTACAACAACGAGGTCAAGCAGCAGCTTCAGGACAAGTTCCAGTACGAGAACGTCATGATGATCCCCAAGTTTGAGAAGATCGTCGTGAACATGGGTGTCGGCGAGGCCGCTACCGATTCCAAGGCCATCGACGGTGCCGTGCGCGACCTGCGCGCCATCACCGGCCAGCAGCCGATGATCACCCGTGCCCGCAAGTCCATCGCTACCTTCCGCCTGCGCGCTGGTATGCCGATCGGCTGCAAGGTTACCCTGCGTGGCGACCGTATGTGGGAGTTCTTCGATCGTCTGACCTCCGTCGCGATCCCCCGTATCCGCGACTTCCGCGGCATCTCCGCCAAGAGCTTCGACGGCCGTGGTAACTTCTCCATGGGCGTCACCGAGCAGCTCATCTTCCCCGAGATCGACTTCGACTCCGTCGATCACCAGCGCGGTATGGACATCACTTTCGTGACCACCGCCAATACCGATGAGGAGGCCAAGGCCCTTCTGGACGCCTTCGGTTTCCCGTTCAAGAAATAGGTTCACCTGCCCTATAAGCGCCGTTCCTACAAGGGGGCGGCGCTTGGGGCGAACAATACTCTATGTGAGGAGGATATAAGTGGCTAAGACATCGATGATCGTCAAGTGCAATCGCAAGCAGAAGTTCTCTACTCGTGAGTACACGCGCTGCCAGCGCTGCGGCCGTCCGCACTCTGTGTACCGCAAGTTCGGCCTGTGCCGTGTCTGCTTCCGCGAGCTTGCACTCAAGGGCGAGCTTCCCGGCGTTAAGAAGGCCAGCTGGTAAGTCACTACCAGCGTTTCAAGCATCAGTTTGGAACAGGGAAAACGCGCTAGTTAGGCTTTGCCGTTAAGGGCGGCGAAGAACCAAGAGCACGTGTTCATCAAGAACGAAGGAGAATCTGTATGAACCTTACAGACCCGATCGCAGATATGCTTACGCGCATCCGTAACGCTAACTCTGTGAACAAGGCCACGGTCTCCATGCCGAGCAGCAAGAAGCTCGTCGAGATCGCTCGTGTTCTGCACGAGGAGGGCTACATCGAGGGCTACGATGTCGAGGACACCGTTCCCCAGAAGACTCTGCACATCACGCTTAAGTATGGTCCCAAGAAGGCTAAGGTCATCAACGGCATCCGCCGCATTTCCAAGCCGGGCCTGCGTAAGTACACCGGCGTTGCCGACATGCCCCGCGTCCGCGGTGGCCTTGGTACCGCCATTATTTCCACCAGCCATGGCGTCATGACCGACCGCGATGCTCGCAAGCACAACGTCGGCGGCGAGATCATCGCTTACGTCTGGTAATTCGCTCGGTAGGTAGAAGGAAAGGAGATCACCGTGTCTCGTATCGGTAATAAGCCTGTCCAGATTCCCGCCGGAGTCGAAGTGGCAGTCAACGGCAACAACGTTGTCGTCAAGGGCCCCAAGGGCCAGCTCGAGCTCGATGTCTTTGAGAAGCTCGCTATCAACGTCGAGGACAACGTCCTCACCGTTTCCCGTCCCGACGACGAGCGTGAGACCCGTGCCCGCCACGGCCTCACCCGCGCCCTCATCCACAACATGGTTGTTGGCGTTTCCGAGGGCTTCGAGAAGAAGCTCGAGCTCGCCGGCGTCGGTTACCGCGTGCAGCAGAAGGGCAAGAACCTCGAGTTCTCCCTGGGCTTCTCGCACCCCGTGATCGTCGAGGCTCCCGAGGGAATCACCTTCGAGGTTCCCGACAACACCCACGTGAACGTCAAGGGTATCAACAAGCAGCAGGTCGGTCAGATCGCCGCTGAGATCCGCGGCCATCGTCCTCCCGAGCCTTACAAGGGCAAGGGTATCCACTACGTTGGCGAGCACATCCGCCGCAAGCTGGGTAAGGCCGCCAAGTAGTCGTAACCGACTCACTCGCATAAGACCAGCACCCCGTCAGGTGCTGGCAAGATCAACCTTTTTAGGAGTTTACGTATGAACAAGCATAAGGCGAAGCTGGAAGGCCTCAAGCGTCGTCAGCGTCGTGTTCGCGGCAAGGTCTCGGGTACCTCCGAGCGTCCGCGTCTTCGCGTGACCCGTACTAACGCCAACATCTATGCCCAGATCATCGACGACAGCAAGGGTTCCAGCCTGACGCTCGTCTCTGCCTCGACCCTCGAGGCCGAGTTCAAGGGCACCCACACCTCGAACAAGGAGGCTGCGGAGAAGGTCGGTCAGCTCGTTGGCAAGCGCGCCATCGAGGCCGGCATCACCAAGGTCGCCTTCGATCGCGGTGGCCGTATCTACCATGGCCGCGTCAAGGCCCTCGCCGACGGTGCTCGTGTCGCCGGTCTCGAGTTCTAGGAGGTATGTAGCACATGGCTCGTAATCAGAAGCAGCAGCGCGAGGCCTCCGAGTTCGAGGAGCGCGTCGTTTACATCAACCGCGTGTCGAAGACCGTCAAGGGCGGTCGTCGCATGAGCCTCGTCGCTCTCGTCGTCGTTGGTGACGGCAAGGGCAACGTCGGCGTTGGCATGGGCAAATCCGCTGAGGTGCCCATGGCCATCTCCAAGGCGTCTCTCGATGCCAAGAAGAACATGTTCCACGTGCCGGTGACCGATCAGGGCACCATTCCGCACGAGGTTCTCGGTCACTTTGGTGCCGGCCGCATCATCATCAAGCCCGCTGTCGAGGGTACCGGCGTTATCGCCGGCGGCGCTGTGCGTCCCCTCTTCGAGCTTGCTGGCATCAAGAACGTCCTGTCCAAGTCCCTCGGTACCGACAACGGCCTCAACATCATCAAGGCTGCCGTCGAGGGCCTCAAGGAGCTCTCCAGCCCTGAGGACGTCGCGGCTCGCCGTGGCCTGACGGTCTCCGAGATGTTCGTCGGTAAGGAGAACTAAGCATGGCTGACACCATCAAGATCAAGCAGGTCCGCAGCACCAACGGTTGCAAGCAGGACCAGGTCCGTACTGTCCGTGCCCTCGGTCTCCACAGAATCCGCGAGGTTCGCGAGATTGCTGACAACGAGTCCGTCCGCGGCATGATCTTCAAGGTCAAGCACCTTGTCGAGATTGTAGAGGAGTAGCAAATGCAGCTTCACGATCTTACTCCCGCGCCCGGTTCCACCAAGAACCGCAAGCGCGTCGGCCGTGGCAATTCTTCGGGTCACGGCACCACTTCTGGCCGCGGCCAGAAGGGTCAGGGTTCCCGCTCTGGCGGCACCAAGGGTGCCGGCTTCGAGGGTGGCCAGACTCCGCTGGCTATGCGCCTGCCCAAGCTTCCGGGCTTCCGCAACCCCCGTCGTATCGAGTACACCGCTGTTAACGTTGAGCGTCTCGAGCGCAAGTTCGAGGACGGCGCTGTGATTGACGGTGCCGCTCTTAAGGCCGCTCGCATCACCAAGAGCGAGTTCGAGCCCGTCAAGGTGCTCGGCAATGGTGAGCTCACCAAGAAGTTCACGGTCAAGGTCGACAAGGTCAGCGCTTCTGCGCAGGCCAAGATCGAGGCCGCCGGCGGAAAGGTCGAGCTGCCGTGCTAAATGGTCTTAAGAATGCTTTCCGCATCAAAGAATTGCGCGAAAAGATTCTTTTTACCATAGCTATGCTCGTCGTGTACCGCATTGGTGCGCACGTTCCTGTGCCCGGCATTCCCTTCCAGGGGATGCTGGGCCTTTTCTCGACCGATAACAATTCGGTCGCCGCAGGTGCTATGGCCCTCCTGAATCTTTTCTCTGGCGGCGCGTTGAGCTATGTGTCGGTGTTTTCGCTGGGCATCATGCCTTACATCACCAGCTCGATCATCCTCCAGATGCTCCAGGCCGTCGTGCCTTCCCTGCATGAGCTTGCCCGCGAGGGCGAGGTCGGTCAGACCAAGATTACGCAGTATTCGCGTTATCTCACCCTGGCTCTGGCAATCCTCAACTCCGTGGGTTACCTCTTCCTCTTTAAGAGCTTCGGCATCAGCTTTAATGGCGCCGGCGCTCCCGAGATCATCTTCGACCTCATGATCATCGGCACGCTCACTGCGGGCGCCATGCTGATCATGTGGATTGGTGAGCTCATTACCCAGCGCGGTATCGGCAATGGCATGTCGCTGATCATCTTCGCGAACATCATGGCCGGTCTGCCGCAGGCTATCTTCTCCAGCACCGAGGGCAATGCCGGTGGCATCATCACCATGGTGATCATCTGCGCCATCATCCTGCTGGTTATCCCGCTGATTGTTTTCCTTGAGCGCGGCCAGCGCCGCATCCCGGTCTCCTACGCTAAGCGCGTCGTGGGCCGTCGCATGATGGGTGGCCAGACCACCTACCTGCCCATCAAGGTCAACACCGCGGGTGTCGTGCCGATCATCTTCGCTTCGGCGCTGCTGTACTTCCCGGCTCAGATTGCCGTGTTCTTCCCCGGCATCGGCTGGATTCAGGCAGTTGCCTCCGCGCTTTCGACCGGTTGGCTCAATTGGGTGCTTAACGTTGTCCTTATCGTGTTCTTCGCGTACTTCTACACCTCCATGGTGTTCAACCCCGATGACACGGCCGACAACCTTAAGAAGCAGGGCGGCTTTATTCCGGGCGTGCGTCCGGGTAGGGCTACCGCGGCCTACATCAAGAACGCGCTCAACAAGATTACGCTTCCCAGCGCTGTCTTTTTGGCGCTCATCGCCATCGTGCCTTCGATCATCTTCTCCTTCACGGGTAACCATCTGATCCAGGCATTTGGCGGCACGTCCATCCTCATCATGGTCGGCGTCGTGCTCGACACGGTCGATAAGCTCGAAGGCCAGATCAAGATGTATGATTACGATGGATTCTTTAAATAGGCTAGAGGAGGATTGCTCATGAACCTCGTATTGCTCGGAGCTCCGGGTGCCGGTAAGGGCACCGTCGCACAGGAGCTCGTCGCCGAGTTTGGCGTCGCTCACATTTCCACGGGCGACCTGCTGCGTGCTGCCGTCAAGGGTGGCACCGAGCTTGGTATTCAGGCTAAGAAGTACATGGACGCTGGCGAGCTCGTTCCCGACCAGCTCGTGATCGACCTTGTCAAGGAGCGCCTTGCCGCCGATGACGCCCAGCAGGGCTTCATCCTCGACGGCTTCCCGCGCAACACCGCCCAGGCCGTGACGCTCGATTCCGAGCTCTCCGCCATGGGTCGCGAGATCGACTGCGCCCTTCTGGTCGATGTGGCCCCCGAGGTCATCATCGATCGTCTGTCTTCGCGTCGCACCTGCCGCGCCTGCGGTTACACCGGCACCGCTGCCGATGCTACCTGCCCCAAGTGTGGCGGCGAGATGTATCAGCGCGACGACGACAAGCCCGAGACCATCAAGAACCGTCTCGACGTCTACGAGAAGTCCACGAGCCCGCTCGTTGACTACTATCGTGGCCAGGGTCTGCTCAAGTCGGTCAACGGTGACCAGGCTCGCGAGACCGTGTACGGGGATGTCAAAGAGGCTCTCGGTCTATGATCAAGATTAAGTCTGCAACGCAAATCGAGCAGATGAAGAAGGCAGGAGCGCTATCTAAGATGGCGCTCCGCCACGTTGGAGCCATGGTGCGCCCCGGCGTTTCGACTTTTGAGCTCGATCAGCTCGCGGAGCAGATTATCCGCATGCATGGCGGCACCCCAGCCTTTAAGGGTTACGGCGGGTTCCCGGGGACCATTTGTGCATCGATCAACGATGCCGTGGTCCACGGTATTCCCAACCCCGACATGATCCTGCGCGATGGCGATATCATCTCCATCGATACGGGAGCCGTTGTCGACGGTTGGGTCGGCGATAACGCTTGGACGTTTTTCGTCGGCACCCCCACGCCTGAAGCCAAGGCTTTGTGCGAGGTCACGCGCGATTGCCTTAAGGCTGCTATCGAGCAGGCCGTTCCCGGTAACCATATCGGGGACGTCGGTTATGCCGTTCAGTTTCTCGCCGAGTCTCACGGTTACGGCGTGCTTCGTGATTATGTGGGCCATGGCATTGGCCGCGTGATGCACGAGGACCCCAACGTTCCTAACTATGGAAAGAAGGGGAGGGGCGTTCGACTCCAGGCCGGCATGGTCATTGCCATCGAGCCGATGGTTACGATGGGTTCCAACCATGTGAGCACGGGCTCCGACGGTTGGATTGTTACGACCAACGACCACCTGCCCGCCGCGCACTACGAGAACACCGTCGCCATTACCAATGACGGTCCGGTGATTCTCACCACGGATGCGCAAGGTGCTTGGTGTTCGCTCCAAGGCGGAGAAATGTAACAAGTTCCACTTAGTTGTGGAGCCATTACGAAGTTATTACGATGCGTGCATACGTGTTGTAGAATACTCAATCGCTGTCGTTTTCTAGAGAAAGATGATTGCTTGTGAAGAAGGAAGACGCAATTGAGCTCGAGGGTACGGTAAAGGAACCGTTGCCCAATGCCATGTTTAAGGTTGAGCTCGAGAACGGTCATTCGGTTCTGTGCAACATTTCTGGCAAGATCCGAATGAATTACATCCGTATTCTCCCCGGTGACAGGGTTGTCGTGGAGCTTTCCCCGTACGACCTGACCCGCGGCCGCATCACCTATCGCTACAAATAGCGGCACGCATACACGCACTCCATTTCCGGCTGCAGGCTTAGCTCAACCTACGGTCGGATTGTGTGTGAAGACCAGCCATAGTTTTAAACGCCTGCGGCTGGGCGAGTAGATAGTAGGGAAGTAGTTTGAGCGCTACCGAAAGGAAGAACGATGAAGGTACGTCCTTCGGTCAAGAAGATGTGCGATAAGTGCAAAATCATTAGGCGCCATGGCAAGGTCCTCGTCATTTGCGAGAACCCCCGTCATAAGCAGCGTCAGGGTTAAGAGAGGAGACTACGTTGGCCCGTATTAATGGTGTCGACCTCCCGCGTGAGAAGCGCGTTGAGATCGGTCTGACCTACATTTACGGCATCGGCCGCACCACTGCGACGAAGATTTGCGTCGAGTGCAATGTTAACGTGGATACGCGCGTTAAGGACCTCACCGAGGATGAGGTTAACGCCATCCGCGATTATATCGATAAGAACCAGATCATGGTTGAGGGCGACCTCCGCCGTGAGCGCAACCAGAACGTCAAGCGCCTTATGGACATCGGCTGCAACCGCGGCCTTCGTCACCGCAAGGGCCTCCCGGTCCGCGGCCAGCGCACCCACACTAACGCTCGTACCCGCAAGGGCCCGAAGCGTCAGATCGGTGCTAAGAAGAAGAAATAAGGAGCGCTAGATAGATGGCTACTGCTAAGAAGAACGTTCGCGCTGCCCGTCTGAAGCGCGCGGACCGTAAGAACATTTCCGTGGGCCAGGCTCACATTCGTTCTACGTTCAACAACACGATCGTTTCGATCACCGATCCCCAGGGCAACGTCATTTCCTGGAAGTCGGCTGGCCAGGTGGGCTTTAAGGGCTCCCGTAAGTCCACGCCGTTCGCTGCCCAGATGGCTGCCGAGGCTGCTGCCAAGCAGGCCATGGAGCACGGTATGAAGAAGGTTTCCGTCTTCGTCAAGGGCCCCGGCTCCGGTCGTGAGACCGCCATCCGCTCCCTCCAGGCTGCTGGCCTCGAGGTCTCGAGCATCCAGGACAAGACCCCCATTCCGCACAACGGCTGCCGCCCCAAGAAGCGTCGCCGCGTGTAACTGAAAGGATCGTATCAATATGGCAATCGACAGGACTCCTGTTCTTAAGCGCTGCCGTCAGCTCGGGATCGATCCCGCTGAGCTCGGTTACAGCAGCAAGAAGGAATCTATCCGTCAGCCCAAGCGCCGTCGCAAGGAATCTGAGTACGGCATGCAGCTGCGCGAGAAGCAGAAGGTCAAGTTCATCTATGGCGTTCTGGAGAAGCAGTTCCACGGCTACTTCAACAAGGCCCGCAAGATGAACGGCGTCACCGGTGAGAACCTCATGATCATCCTTGAGTCTCGCCTCGACAACGTCGTCTTCCGTCTTGGCTTCGCCCGCACCCGCAAAGAGGCTCGTCAGTCCGTCCGTCACGGTCACTTCACCGTGAACGGCAAGCGCGTGGACATCCCGTCCTACCGCGTCAAGGCCGGCGACGTCGTCGCTGTCGGCGAGAAGTTCCGTGACCTCCTCCCCATCAAGGAGGCCCTGATTTCCTCCGAGCGCTTTGAGGTCCCTGGCTGGCTCGAGGTCGATATCGAGAAGCTGTCTGGTAACGTGCTCGCTCTGCCGACGCGTGAGCAGATCAGCGGTGATATCAACGAGCAGCTCATCGTCGAGCTCTACTCTAAGTAGTCCATCCGGGCTGCTGAGGCTGGAGGTAATACATGTCAGAATTCATTAGGCCTCAGGTTCAGGTCGAAGAGATCAACGAGACGTCTGCTCGTGTCTTCGTCGAGCCGCTCGAGCGTGGCTACGGCGATACGCTGGGTAACTCCCTTCGTCGCGTTCTTCTGTCCTCGCTCGAGGGTGCCGCCGTCGAGGCTATTCAGATCGATGGTGCGCAGCACGAGTTCATGACCATCCCTAACATGGTCGAGGATGTCACCGACATCGTCCTGAATGTCAAGGGTCTTGTCTTCAGGGCTCTCGGCACGACCGACGAGGCGACCGCCACCATCTCGGTTGACGGCCCCTGCGAGGTCACCGGTGCGGACTTCTTTATTCCGTCCGAGTTTGAGCTGGTCAACCCCGAGCAGCACATTGCTACGCTCACCGAGGGTGGCCATCTCACCATGAGCATGCGCATCGGCTATGGCCGCGGCTATGTTTCTGGCGAGGCCAACAAGCGCGACAACGATCCCATCGGTGTGATCCACGTCGACTCGCTGTACTCGCCGGTTTCCCGTTGCGCCAAGCTCGTTGAGGCTTGCCGTGTCGGTCAGCACACCGACTACGACCGCCTTGTCCTCGAGATCGAGACCAACGGTTCCATCGCCCCGCGCGACGCCGTGGTCCAGGCTGCCAATATCATCAACCAGCATATGGCCGCCTTTATGAACCTTGCCGAGACCCCCGAGGTCGAGGAGGAGGCTTCGATCTTCGCTCCCGAGGTCACCAACGACAACGCCGAGCTGGACAAGCAGATCGAGGATCTGGACCTTTCCGTCCGTTCCTACAACTGCCTTAAGCGCGCCAGCATTCACTCGGTCCGTCAGCTCGTTGAGTTCTCGGAGAACGATCTGCTTAACATCCGTAACTTCGGTGTTAAGTCGATCGAGGAAGTGAAGGACAAGCTTGAGTCCATGGGCCTGAGCCTGAAGGCTTAATGCTTCGCATATTTGAGGAGAAACTAGACCATGCGTCACAACGTTAAGAAGGGCCTGAAGCTCGGCACCGATGCGAGCCACACCAAGGCCATGAAGAAGAGCCTTGCTAAGGCCCTCTTCGAGAACGACCGCATCAAGACCACCGAGACCCGCGCTAAGGCGCTGCGTTCGGTCGTCGACCCGATCATCACTTGGGCCAAGAAGGGCGACCTGCACTCTCGTCGTCTGGCTATCGCCAAGCTCGGCGATAAGCAGCTCGTTGCCGAGATCTTCGACAAGGCTGCCCAGGGCATGTGGCAGGACCGCAACGGCGGCTACACCCGCATCATGAAGCTCGGCAACCGTAAGGGCGACAACGCTCCCATCGTTATCATGGAGCTCGTCACCGAGCCTTGCACGCCTAAGGCCAAGAAGGCTGCTCCGGCCCCCAAGAAGGCCGCTGCTCCCAAGAAGGTCGAGGCTGTCGAGGAGGCTCCTGCTGAGGAGACCGCTGAGTAGACATTCCGTCTGCATAGGCTATATTCGAGGGGTACGTTCGCGTACCCCTCTTTTTTTGTCGCGATACCGTTACTTGTTTGTTGGGAGCGCCCATGACTGCGCCGTCTGATTTCAATTCGATTTCCGAGCTTGACGCCACGCTCGTTTTCCGCGTGGCCTATGATGGCTCGTCGTATAGCGGATTTGCCGAGCAGCCGGGACAGACGACGGTTGCGGGTGAGCTACGTCGAGCCATCGAGACGCTGCTTCGCCGCCCGATCGATTTGACGTGCGCGGGACGTACCGATGCCGGCGTACATGCCGTGGCTCAGTACATCAGCGTGCCTGTAACGGACGCTGAGCTCGCGTGTACGCGCCGTAGGTGGCTGCGGGCTATGGATGCCCTGCTGCCCAAAGATATCGCCATCAACGAGGTCTACAAGGCTCGTAAGGGCTTTTCTGCGCGCTTTGACGCGCGCTCTCGCACTTACACCTATCGCATTGCCGATCGCGACGCGCGTCCCGTGCTCTCACGGGGTGCCGTGTGGTGGCATCGCTATCCCTTGGATGTTGAGGCTATGTCTGCTGCCTGCCCCGCGCTGCTGGGCGAGCAGGACTTTAAAAGCTTTTGCAAGGTTGCCTCGGCCGTTGGCAAGCCCACGCATCGCTGCGTGATGCGTGCCGAGTTTGGCCATGAGGACGCGTTTGGCGAGGACATCCTGACGTTTACCATCGAGGGCAATGCGTTTCTGCATTCAATGGTCCGCACGATCGTGGGCACGCTTGTCGAGATTGGCATGCATCGCCGTGAACCCGAGTGGATGCGCGAGGTCATCGATGCTTGCGACCGTACCGCTGCGGGCCCCACGGCTCCTGCCTGTGGCCTTACGTTTATGGGCGTGGATTACGATCCCGCCGAGCTTGTCGTGCTCGACTAGGGGAGGGCTCGGCGCGTCGTGCGTCGACACCTGTCATCTGTGGGCTGCGCGTGTGCAACATCTGTTCTTGGCGTGCAATACAACCGGTGTCTCATTGCTTTTATTGCCGGGGTGTACCATGAACCACGGTTTGATTCATTGCTGTCGAGAGGACGGATAACTTGGTTCGACGTGGCTCGCTTCCGCGACTTTCGGTGATCCTTGTGGTAGAAGGTTCGCCCAGCTATGCGATGCGTGCGCTCGAGAGTATCCAGAACCAAGACCTCTACGATTTGCAGATTGTCGTTGTCTGCCGCGATGCTGCGCCCGGTGTGCGCCATTCGCTTCAAGTTGCTGCCGACAGGGACATCCATATTGATTTGATTGACGTCGAGGACGCGAAGCGCGGCGCTTGTCTTCGTGCCGGTTTTGATGCCTCGCGCGGCTCTCACATCATCGCCATGAACGCCGATGAGTGGTTTGCTCCGCAGGCCCTTTCCAAGATGGTCGATATCGCGTGCGATACTGCGGCAGACATTGTGCTCCCCTCGGTGTCGCTCGATCGATACGATGCGCATCGCGAGCGTCATTCGCGCGTCTTGGATGCTGCCTCTATTGCCATAGAAGACGAGTCTTCTATGGTGACTGGGCTGCCCCAGTTGATTTTGGGCGGCCTAGTCGCTCAGACCTCTGGCGCGATGTATGGCCGTCCGCTGTTTGAGGCATGCCTGTCGCGCGGCAAGGCGTACCGTACGGTTGAGTTTATGGCTTATGCGCTCTCGCAGGCACGATTCGTGTCCGGCTGCGGCGACGCTTGTTTCCACGCGGTGGCACCTAAGCTTACAGATGCCTTTGATCCCACCATGTATGCCAGGATATCCGATGACACTCGAGCGCTCGACGAGCTTGCGGACTCACTCTCGGAAGCAGATAGCGATGGTCGGCTCAAGCTGGCAAGCCAAAAGTTCTACTTTGCCGGACTGGTCGCCTGCATCGAGAATTTGTGTCTGAGCCCGCATGGAGTGTCGTCAATCGAGCGTTCCGCCCGCATGCGTGATATGCTCGAGGCGTCTCGAACCCGTCAGATGGTCGCCGCGCTCAAGGATAACCATCGGGGACTCGGTCTGTTGTTTGGGCCGATCGCCAGCGCCAAGCCCGCGCGCTGCGTGATGTGTGCGCATCTGGCAGCTTTTCTTAACCGGACGGGCGCAAAAACCGCCTAAACGGCTCATTTCGAAACAAATTTGCATAGAATTGTTTCGAAATGCGTTCTTATACACAAAAGCCTTCAAATAGCGTTAAACTATTCAAACACTGATTGATTGTCTCCGCCATCTTTTGGAGAGAGGGTTTGTATGGCTAAAAAACGCAATGGGCGCCAGGATGCCATTAGAGATATTGTGCGAAATAAGGACGTCCGCACGCAGCGCGTGCTGGTCGATGAGCTCCGCGCTATGGGCTTTGATTGCACGCAGGCGACTGTCTCTCGCGATATTGCCGATATGGGGCTGCGTAAGCTCCCTGAGGGCATCTATGTTCTGGCAGAGGACCTGCACCTGCAGCGTATGGTTTCCGAGCTCGTAACGGGCGTTCTGCGCACCGATAATCTGGTTATGATCAAGGCTCAGCCTGGTACGGCTTCCGGCATCGCCGCCGCTGTTGATGCGGCAGAGCTGCCCGATGTGCTTGGCTCGCTTGCCGGCAACGATACGATTTTGGTTATTGCCCAGACGGCCGAGGACGGCGAGCGTCTTGAGGCGCTGATCAATAAGCTGAGCAATTCTCGCAAGTAGGCGTGCGGGTCGTGCGCTCGGCACTGTGCGCGCTGACATAGTGGCTTGTAAGGGGTATCGACGTTGGTCGGTACCCCCTTTTTGTCTGCCGGTATAAAGACCGCCCATCAGGTCGCTTTAAACTAAAAAGGCCCCCGAGCAGTTTAATAAGCTGCTCGGGGGCCTTGTTGCTTATGGCTGGATGAATTTCTAGCCGACCGTATCGTCAGGCGTGGGCGAGGGGTCGGGAGTGGGCGTAGGCGTAGGCGTAGGCGTGCCGCCATCGCCGCCGGTCGAACCACCAGTGGAGCCGCCCGTCGAGCCACCGGTCGTACCGGTGCCGCCGGTGGTGTCGCCGCCCGTGGTCTCGGTGGTCGTGGTCGTCGTTGTCGTCGTCGTTGTGGTTTCCTCTTC
The DNA here is from genome assembly GCA_900542315.1 of uncultured Collinsella sp. Taxonomy (GTDB): domain Bacteria; phylum Actinomycetota; class Coriobacteriia; order Coriobacteriales; family Coriobacteriaceae; genus Collinsella. The sequence continues at coordinate 51,649 of UQMV01000008.1, read as the reverse complement.
GTCCTCGTTCTCGTCCTTGTCGTCGTTCTCCGTCTTCTTGGTGTTGTTGGTGCCGTAGAACTTCCAGACGCTGTTGTTCTTGTAGGTGGGCGCCGTTCCGGTCGCAAACTCCTCGCGCTCGGTACCGGTCAGAACGGTGTTCATAAACCGCTTAAAGACAGGCAGGTTGGTGCTGTCGCCCAGCAGGTCTGTGCCGTATTTTTGGATGGGAATCTCGCCCGCGGAATAGCCGGTCCACAGGGCGCACGCCAGCTGCGGGGTATAGCCGCAGAACCACAGGTTGGTGGTGTTGTCGGTGGTGCCCGTCTTGCCGGCATAGGGCTGGTTGACGCTCAGGGCGCCGGCAGCACCCGTACCGCCGCCCTTCATGACGCCGGACAGAACATCGGTGACCGCGGCGGCCTCGCCCTCGGTAAGTACCTGTGAGGGATTGTCGGTGTGCTGGTACAGCACCGAACCGGTACGAGAGTCAATCTCGGTGATGGCGATCGGCTGGCGATAGTAGCCGCCGTTGGCAAACGTCGCGTAGGCGGCGGCCATCTCGAGCGGCGAGATCGAGCCGGTGCCGAGGGTCATGACGGGAACGTCCTCGATGTTGTCCTTGGCGGGATCGATGCCGAGCTTTTTGACGAGCGAGATGATCTTGCTGTTGCCGACGGCTTCCGCCACCTGGATGTAGCCGGTGTTGGAGGAGTATGCCGTTGCCTGCTTAAGCGTGATGTTGCCATAGCTATGGTTGGCGTAGTTTTGGACCTCGGTCGTGGTGCCCTTGGCCTTGAGCGGCGAGTTGCAGTTGAGGGTGACGTTGGGGTTCATGCCGTTTTGGATGGCAGTTGCCAGCGTAAAGGCCTTAAAGGTGGAGCCGACGGGACGCTTGGCCGTGGCATGGTTTACGTGGTTCTCGTCGGCGTTGTAGTCATAGCCGCCCACCATGCACTTGATGTAGCCGGTCTTGGGGTCGACGACGACCATGCCCATGTCCAGGCCGTCGAGCGAAAGCGTGTCGAGCTGCGCTCGCACAGCCTCCTCGGCCACCTGCTGCATGGTGGGGTCGATGGTGGTCTTGACGGTCAGACCGCCCTTAAAGAGCACGTCGGTGGAGAACTCCTGCTCAAGCAGCTGCTTAACGTAGGAGACAAAGTAGGGTTGAGAGTACACATCGACGCCACTGCCCGAAATCTCGGTCACGTTAAGCGTGATGGGCTCAGCCTGTGCGGCATCGTGCTCTTCCTGTGTGATGTGGCCCAGACGCAGCATGTTGTCCAGAACCTTGTTGCGGCGGGACAGCGCCAGGTCGGGATTGACCGTGGGGTCGTACTGCGAGGGCGAGTTGGGAAGGCCGATGAGCAGCGCGGCCTCGCTCAGGGTGAGGTCGGCGGCGCTCTTGGACAGATAGGTTTCGGCTGCGGCCTCGATGCCGTAGGCGCCGTGACCGTAGTAGATGGTGTTGAGGTACATCATGAGGATCTCGTCTTTGGAGTACATGTCCTCCATCTTGACGGCGATGTAGGCCTCGCGCACCTTACGCTCGATGGTCGAGTCGAACTGCTCCTCCTGCAGGATGGTGTTGCGCACCAGCTGCTGGGTGATAGTCGAGGCGCCTTCGTGCCCGCCGCCGAGGGTTGCCACCGCAGCACGCGCGATACCCCACAGGTCGATACCGCCGTGCTCGTAGAAGCGCTCGTCCTCGACGTCAACGGTGCCCTGCAGCACGTAGGGGGAGACCTCGTCCTTGGTGATGGACTTGCGGTTTTGCGTGTAGAAGCTCGCGATCTTGTTGCCGTTGCAGTCGACGATCTCGGTGGGCTCGCTCACCAGATACGCGTTGGCGTCGGTGTAGTCGGGCAGATCGGACAGCCAGCGGTTGACGTTGCCGACCATGCCGATGCCAAATGCCACGCCCGCGATAAGCAAAAAGCCCAAAAACGAGAGCAGGATTATGGGCAGGGCATGCGTCTTTGAACGGCTGTGTCCCTGTCGTTGGCGAGGACCCATATATTGACCTCCAGGTATGTCGTGCCGGACGGTGGATGTGCCGTCGGGGCAGGATGGACATAAGTTATTACACGATAAACCAAACGGGGCGCGCGAGGCCTCGTGTATGCTGGAAGACGGCATTTTTCAGAGTGAATGCATACCTTGGTAAGGAGTTTGTCGATGGCGATTCGGACGATGGGGCCGAGCGGACAATACGAGACTGGATTGGATGCTGCCGGTGCGGCGCTACCCGAGCTGCTGGCGCCGGCGGGCGGGCTCGACCAGATGCTTGCGGCCATCGCCGCGGGTGCCGATGCCATCTATGCGGGGTTGGGCGGCTTTAACGCCCGCGTGAGCGCCCATGGCTTTACGGATGACGAGTTTGCGCGCGGCTGCGCCGTGGCGCATGCCCATGACGTGCGTGTGTACGTGACGCTCAACGTGTTCGTGTTTGACGATGAGTTGTCCGACGCGGTGGTGTTGGGAGCTCATGCACTGGAGCTGGGCGCCGATGCTCTGATTGTCGCCGATGCCGGGTTGGCCTGCGCGCTTCGCGCGGCGATTCCCGGGGTCGAGATTCACCTGTCCACGCAGGCGGGCGCTCATAGCGAGGGTGCCGTGCGGCTTGCCGCCGATGAGCTGGGGGTTGAGCGCGTGACGACGGCACGCGAGCTGACGGTCGACGAGATTGCGGCGCTATGTGCCACGGGCGTGCCCATCGAGGTATTCTGCCACGGTGCGATTTGCATCGGCTATTCGGGGGCGTGCGAGTTCTCGGCCCTGCGGCGTGGGCGCTCGGCGATGCGCGGCGACTGCACACAGCCGTGCCGTCTGGCGTACGACCTAGTGGACGAGGCGGGGCAGAGTGTTGTTGCTGTCGAGGGAGATCGCCTGCTGTGCCCGCGCGACTATCTGGGTATTGCGCATCTGCCCGAGCTTGTAGATGCCGGCGTGGCGTCGCTCAAGATCGAGGGGCGCATGAAGAACCCCGATTACGTATTCAACGTGGTGCGGGTGTGGCGCCGGGCACTCGATATGCTGTGCGACGGCGTGTGGGACCCCGGTGCCGTGGAAGAGCTTGAGCGCGAGCTGGGAAGGTCGTTTAACCGTGGGTTTACCGATGCGTACCTGCGAGGGCGTTCGGGTGCCGAGCTGATGAGCTTTGAGCGTGCGATCAACCAAGGTGTGCGCGTGGGACGCCTGGTGGCCGTTGGCCACGAGGAAGTGACCGTTGAGCTCGACGCCGCCGTGGCGGCGGGTGACACGCTCGAGATTCGGTTCTATCCGGGTGTCGACGCGCGTCCCGATGTGCCCAAGCGCTGGCCGCAGGTGCCCTGCCCGGTGGATGCCGCAGCGGGGAAGCGCGTCGTCGTGCATTGCAAGCGTAAGGTGGACACGGGCTGCGAGGTGTACCTGATTCGCAGCGCCGGTGTGTTGGAGCAGACGGCGACGGCCCTGGAGCGCATGCGGGCCGAGGCGGATGCGATTGCGCCCGTTGCGCGTGCCGTTGAGGTGCTGCCCTTTGAGGGCGTTGCGGTGGATGGCGGTGCGTCGACGGAGTTGGTGGAGTGCGCGGTTCCCACTCGTATGGTTTTTGCTTGGCAGCTGATGGATGCCGACCCGCGCGGAGAACTCGATTTGTCCGACGCCGTTGTGGTGCTTGACGAGGTGTGCCGCATGGGTGACGCTGACCGGACCCGCTCACTGATGCAGCGTGCCGGGCGCGTCGTCTGCCGCAACCTGGGACAGGTGGTGATCGCTCGCGAGCTGGGCGTGACGTTTGACGTGGCGGCGCCGGTGTTCTGCGCGAATCGGGCCGCGCTTGCCTGGCTGCGCGGACTCGGTGCGGGGCGGGTGTACATGCCGGCCGAGTTGCTCGGCAATGATGCGGAGCGTATTGCCGAACTGGCTGCTGAACCCGGCGTCTGGGGTCCGGTCGACGCCGACCGTCCCGAGCTTATGGTGTGCGAGCACTGCCTGCTGACCGCCGAGGGCGTCTGCGCTACCGATGCGACGGGACAGGTCCGTTGCCGCGACTGCTTGCGTCGTCGGCAGGTACGCTATCTGGTCGAGCGTGACGGTACACGTCTGCCGGTCGCCGTTGACGCGTGCGGCAGGACGAGGATTTTCCTGTCGTAGGTGCCGCGTCGCGTCAGTTTGTTATCATATGAGAGTTTATGGACTTCCAGCACCGCCGTATCCGGTGAGGGTGCTATAGCAAAAGGAGGATACCCAATGCTGTCTGTTGACGAGCAAATGCGTATCATCACCTCGGGCGCCGCGCAGATCGTTCCCGAGGCCGACCTTCGCAAGAAGCTTGAGAAGGGCGAGCCCCTCAACATCAAGCTCGGCGTCGACCCCACCAGCCCCGACCTGCACCTGGGCCATGCCGTGCCGCTGCGCAAGATGCGCCAGTTCCAGGACCTGGGCCACAACGTCACCCTTATCATCGGCAACGGCACCGCGCTGATCGGCGATCCCTCGGGCAAGAACTCCACGCGTCCGCAGCTTTCGCAGGAGCAGATCGAGGCCAATGCCGAGACCTACGTGAGCCAGGCCATGAAGATCCTGGATCCCGAGAAGACCACCATCGTGCACAACGGTGACTGGATCCTTTCGATGGACCTGGCCGGCCTGCTGCAGGTATGCTCCAAGTTCACCGTCGCCCGCATCCTTGAGCGCGACGACTTTACAAAGCGCTACCAGTCTCAGACGCCGATCGCCCTGCACGAGTTCCTGTACCCCGTGATGCAGGCCTTCGACTCCGTTCAGATTAAGGCCGACGTCGAGATGGGCGGCACCGACCAGCTCTTCAACCTGCTCGCTGGTCGCGAGCTCATGGAGAAGATGGGCATGGAGCCCCAGATCGCGCTCACCATGCCGCTGCTCGAGGGCACCGATGGCGTGCGCAAGATGTCCAAGTCCTACGGCAACTACATCGGCCTGACCGACGCCCCCAAGGATATGTTCGGCAAGACCATGTCCATCCCCGACGAGATGATCGGCAAGTACTACCGCCTGGCGAGCTCGCTCACCCCGGCCGAGGTCGACAAGATCGACGCCGCCCTGGCCGACGGCTCCGCCGACCCCTACGAGCTCAAGCGCGCTCTGGGCCGCGACCTGTGCGACACCTACCACGGCGCCGGCGCCGGCGACGAGGCTCAGGCCGAGTTCGACCGCGTATTCAAGGAGGGCCAGCTCGCCGACTTCCCCGAGAAGCACGTTGAGCTGACTGTTAACGACGAGGGCCAGATCTACCTCGCCGGCCTGCTCAAGGACTTGGGTCTTTCGGCGAGCGCCGGCCAGGCTCGTCGCGATATCGACGGCGGCGGTGTCAAGATCAACGGCAAGGCCGTGGCTCCCAAGAGCTATAACATCGATCCCAGCGCCCTCAAGCTGGGCGACACCCTCTCCGTGGGCAAGCGCAAGGGCTTCAAGCTTGTTTAGTTACGCGGTTTTACCAAACCGCGTAACAGCTCGACGCTGCGCGGGCCCCAGAGCGACAACTTGTCATTCAAAGAGGACGGCATGACCAGAAGGTCTATGCCGTCCTCTTTTCATGTCAATTTGTTCGCTCTGGAGCCCGCTCGCTGTCCGTCCTCCACCTACGGCGTTGCCCTGGTTGGCACTTAGGGCCATTTCTTTTTAGTGCAATGGGGTCAGGTTACTTTGCGTCAAGTTGGAAGTGCCGTTAAGCGGAAGGGGTGTTAGCGGGGCCTTCTTTTGGGCATACAATGGCTATTGGTTTGCTGCGGTGAAGGTTTGTCCGCTCCGCAGCTTTTTTCTACGGTTAAAGGAGTATGTATGTCCGTTGAGGTCATGAGGACTGTGATCGAGGCCGCCGAGGGCCGCGTGCCCGTCGACACGCTGTTTACCAATGCGCAGATCGTCGACGTGTATGGCCAGCGTGTGGCGCCCGGTAGCGTTGCCGTCAAGGACGGTGTGATCGTCGGCGTGCTCTACGATGGTCGCGACGATGCCGCTGGCACCTACGAGGCAACTGAGGTCATCGACTGCCAGGGTCGCTATCTCGCTCCCGGTTTTATTGACGGGCATCTGCATATCGAGTCTTCTAACATCCGTCCCGCCGAGTATGCGCGCATGGCGGCGACGCGCGGTACTACCACCGCCATTGCCGACAGCCACGAGATTGCCAATGTTGCCGGTCTCGACGGCTTGCGCTTTATGATCGAGGATGGTCGCCGCGCGCCCATCTCCATCAAGTACATGATGCCTTCGTGCGTGCCCGCGCTGCCCGACGAGCAGGCCGGTGCCGTTATTTCGGCTGCCGATATGCAGGCGTTTTTTGCCGAGCATCCAGGCGATGTCTTTGGTCTGGGCGAAATGATGAACCTGCCGGGCGTCTTTTTGGCCGACCCCGAGACCTGTGCTCGCATCGATGCTGCCAACCAGACGCCGTCCAAGCAGGTTGACGGCCACGCGCCGCTCGTTGCCGGTAAGGACCTCAACGCCTATGCCGCAGCAGGTATTATCGCCGACCACGAGTCGACGATTCCCGAGGAGGCGCTCGACAAGCTGTCTCGCGGCATGTACGTGATGCTGCGCGAAGGCACGTGCAGCCATGACCTGGCCAACCTGTCTCCAATGCTGCTGGAGAATCCTGCCCGTGCCCGCCGCTGCTGCTTTGCGACCGACGACCGTGCTCCCTCCGATGCGCTTTCGACCGGTATGATTGACAATGCCTGCCGCGTGGCTATCGAGGCCGGTATTGAACCCGTGGTTGCCATCTCTATGGCGTCCCTGTCCACGGCCGAGGCGTTTGGCCTGGACCACGGTTGCCGCGACCCGCACGAACTGCGTGGCGCCATCGCCCCGGGCAAGCGTGCCGACCTGCTGGTACTCAACGACCTAACGTTTGCCACGGCTCCGCATCGCGTATATGCCGCCGGTGCTCTGGTGGCGCAGGACGGCACCTTTGTGGGCGAGATTGCACCCGAGATGGCCGAGGTTGCGGCCCTTGCCGATGAGCTGCGTGCTTCCGTTAAACTTCCGAAGCTATCGCTCGACGTGTTCGATTATGCCTTTAAGCCGGGCGAGGCGGTTATCGATGTCGTCCCGGGTATGGCTATCACGGGCATGGTTCGTCCCGAGAGCGCCGAGGACTTGCGCCGCATTATGCTAATCGAGCGCCATGGCCGCGGCGTGTCGTTGCAGACCGAGGGTGCCGATGGCGACGGTCCCGCCGGCATGGGGCTCGTCGGCAAGCATATCGGTCGCGGCTGGGTGCGCGGTTTCACCATCACGGGCGGTGCCATTGCCTCCACGATCGGCCACGACTCGCACAACGTGTGCGTGGTGGGCGACAACGCCGCCGATATGATGGCCGCCGTTGAGGCCGTGGGCCAAGGCGGCCACGTGCTGGTGCGCAACGGCGAGGTCGTGGCGCGCATTCCGCTGGCGCTCGGTGGCCTGATGAGCGAAGGCACGGCCGAGGACGTTGCCGCGCAGCACGACGACTTTATGGTCAAGGCGCGCGCCATGGGTATTGAGCCGCCGCTCGACCCCATCATGGGCATCATCTTCCTGCCCCTGCCGGTCATCCCGACGCTTCGCATCCGCCCCGAGGGCATGTTCGACGTCACGACCTTCACCTACGCCGACTAGTCATCGGGGACGTTCTTAAACGACTAGTCGTTGGGGACACTCTTTGGCGGCCAGCCTGACGCCGCGACCGTAGGACCTCTGGCATGTGTGAGCTATTTGCCAGGTCCTTGTAACGTTTACGCCCGCGGAGTCTTATTTGAGCTCCCTTTGGGTACGTTGGAATCGGATACGCGTTCGATTCCATCAAGCCCGAAGGGAGCTTTTCTATGTTTAAACTGATTGCATCCGATATGGACGGCACGCTGCTTGACGAAACCGGCCAGGTGCCTCCCGAGACCTACGAACTGATTCTGGCGCTACACGAGCATGGCGTGCATTTCGCCGCATCGTCAGGTCGTCGCTACGATCGCCTGTGCGAGTTCTTTGCGCCCGTTCGCGACAAGATGGACTTTGTCGCCGCTAACGGCGCCCAGGTCTACGCCGACGGTAAGATGGTAGACCGTGAGGTGTATTCCCACCTGGCGATTCGAAGGCTCGCCCAAGCCGTCAGGACGTTTCCCAATCTGCATCTTGCGCTCTTTGACCGAACCAAGTCCTTCCTGCTCGATGACGAGTGCAAGTTCGTGCGTGAGGTCGATAAGGACCTTCCCAATGCCGAGCGCATTTGGGAGCTGCCCGATCCCAGCGTAAATATCATCAAAGCGAGTATCTTTTGCGACGACAGTGCGGTTATGGACAGTGCGTACGTGCTACAGCGCGAACTTGGTCAGCTCTTTACTTTTGCGCCTTCGGGCAACGCGTGGATCGATGCCATGCAGCCCGGCGTGTCGAAGGCTTCGGGTATCGCACAGCTCGCGGAGCATTATGGCATTGGGCGCGATGAGGTTATGGCGTTTGGCGACTCGATGAACGACTACGAGATCATTCGCTTCGTCGGTACGGGCTGCGCGATGGAAAACGCACGCCCCGCGCTCAAGGCGGTGGCCGATCGCGTCGTAGGCTGCAACCGCGACCACGCTGTTCAGCATGAGCTCCGTCGCGTGCTGGAGAGTCTCTCCTAATCCGGCAGATGGGGGCGTTCCTTTTCTGCCGACAGTGGGGGGGGGGACAGTCCTTGCAGCTTTTTCGCGAAGAGTGTCCCCAACGACTAGTCGTTTAAGAATGTCCCCAATGACTAGGCGAGGGCGGCCATGATGGTGCGGGCGACGCCGTCGTGGTCGTTGTCGTATTCGGTGATGGCGTCGGCGGCCTCACGGTCCTCGGGCTCGGCGTTGATCATGGCCATGCCGTGGCCCGCTGCCTGCAGCATGGGAATGTCGTTGATGTTGTCGCCGAACGCCCAGGCGTCGGCGAGACGCTCGCCCAGATGCTCGCATAGCCACGTGAGGGCCGTTCCCTTGGTGGCGCCCTTACCCATGACCTCGATATTCATGGCGTGAGAACGCGTGACCTCAATGCCTTCGAGCGTGTCGAGCGCCGCCGCGATGGCGTCGCGATCGGCCGGGTCGTGCCAGTACATGGCGATGCGTTCGAGCGTCTCGACCTCGTCGATCTTGCTGTCGATATCCATGTCGATCGGTGTTCGTGTGCGCTTGAGCGAAGCCGCGATGTGGGGGTCGCCGCCGCAGAACTCATCCAGGCGCTCGTAGAGCGAGCGGGGGAGAAAGCACTGGCCGTCGGCGAAAATGTCGAAGGTGACGTCATGGCCGGCGGCAATGCTGTGGATGCGGTGGGCAATGTCACAGTCGAGCGGACGGCTCAGAATGCACGTGGCGCGCGAGGCATCGGTGGGTGCATCATCGTCGAGCTGCCATACGCTGGCGCCGTTGGCGCAGACCGCGTAATGCACGGCGGGGTGGGCGAGGATGGGCTCAAAGACGCCCGACAGCGGACGGCCCGTGCAGGGCACAAACTCAATGCCGCGACGTGCGAGCTCGTCGAGCATCGCCCAGGTGGCGTCGCTCATCTGCTTGTCGCTCGTCAGCAGCGTTCCATCCATATCGGAAAACACGATCATCTGATGTGGTCCTTTCCAAGAGACATAAAAAGCGTGGCCGAGGGCTTGGGACCCTGGCCACGCTCTAGATCTATAACGGTCTGCGACCTATCGGTCGGCGAGCGGCTTGTACTCCAGCGGCTCGATCACCGGGCGATATGCCGGGCGGATGATGCGGTGTGCGCAGAAGAGCTCTTCCATGCGGTGCGCCGACCAGCCGGCCATGCGGGCGACGGCGAACAGCGGCGTAAAGAGCGTCTCGGGCACACCGAGCATCTTGTAGATAAAGCCCGTGTACAGGTCGATGTTGGCGCAGATGGGCTTGGTCATGCCGTGGTCGCGCATCACCTGCGGGGCCAGGCGTTCGATGCGCTCGATGAGTGCGAACTCCTCGCCCAGGTCCTTTTTGGCCGCCAGCGAGCGCGCGTAATGACGGCAGACCTCGGCGCGCGGGTCGCTCAGCGTGTAGACAGCGTGGCCCATGCCGTAGATAAGACCCGTGCCGTCGAAGGCCTGCTTGTCGAGGATCTTGCCCAGATAGGCTGCGACCTCGTCCTCGTTTTCCCAGTTGGAAACATGCGCGCGGATGTCCTCGTGCATGGACACGACCTTGGCATTGGCACCGCCGTGGCGCGGGCCCTTGAGCGAACCGATAGCCGCGGCGTAGGCGGAGTACGGGTCGGTAGCCGAAGAGGACAGCACGCGGCAGGCGAAGGTGGAGTTGTTACCGCCGCCGTGTTCGGCGTGCAGCATGAGCATCACGTCGAGCAGCATGGCCTCGTCGCGAGTGAACGCCATGCCGCCGCGCAGGACCTGCAGGATGGTCTCGGCGGTGGAAAGGCCGGGTGTCGGGTGCGGCACGTGCACCTCGGAGCCGCGACGCTTGGCGACCGACGCCATATGAGCGAAGGCGGCGATGCGGGGGAGACGGGCGAGCATGGAGATGGCGACGTCGATCTCGTGCTCGGGCGTAATCACGTCGGGCTCGGCGTCGAAGGCGTAGAGCAGCAGCACGGCGCGCTGAAGCACATTCATGATGCTCGACGACACCGTGGTCATGGGGAACTCTTTGACGTACTCGTCGCTCAGGTGCCTAAAGGCGCCCAGGCGTCCGCAAAAGCCGTCGAGTTCCTCCTTGTTGGGCAGCGAGCCTGTGATGAGCAGGTAGGCGACCTCTTCGTAGCCATAACGATTCTCGGCCTGGGCGCTGTTGACCAAGTCCTCGATGCTATAGCCGCGCAGCGTGAGCTTGCCCTGGTCGGGCACGACCTTGCCGTCGACCTTGTTGTAGCCGTGCACGTCCGAGATGCGGGTAAGGCCCGCGACCACGCCCGAGCCGTCGGCATTGCGCAGACCGCGCTTGACGTTATGCTCGACGAACAGATCCTCGTCGTAAGGGTCGGTCGGCAGGCCATAGTAGAGATTTTCGCTTTCGGGCGAAATCTGGCGGCTCGCTTCATAGTCCAGAACCAGGCGGCTCAGGTGATCGTCAAAGCGGTAGTAGATTTTCTTGGCGTCGTAAGCCATGCGCGCTCCTCTCGGGGCCGTTTGGGGGCGGCGTGCTTGGTTGCAGATGCGCCAGCCTGTTCCCACACGGCCTGTTCGCTACAGGCGGTACATAAAGTTAAAGACGTCCTCGCGCTGGATGGACACGTTGACGCCCGAAAGCTCGCCGGCCTCTGCCAGCGCCTTCTGCAGCTCGGCGAAGTCGAGCTTGGACTCGGCGGTGTCGGCCAGCATGGTCATGGTGAAGATGTCCTCGATAATGGACTGCGTGATGTCGCGGATGTCGACGTTGGCCTCGCCCAGGACACGGGTGACGCCGGCGACGATGCCGGGGCGGTTCTTGCCAAGGACGGTGATGACGATACGGGAGGACGAGATCTCGGCCATGGGAAACCCTTTCGCGTGGTTGCGGCGCGCGCGGGGCGCTCCGCTACGGTACAGTGTTCATCATTGTACCTGTCTGGCGCTAAAAGGGGCGTGCTTACTGCGGCGTTACACGTCTGCAACATGGGTTAAGCGGCAATGGGGTGCGTGCTCGCGGCGGTTGGGCATATTGCATTGCACAAAGACCGTGAACCTTTTGTGGGACGCGCGGCTCCGTGGTACCATAGCCGAGTTTGTTGTCTTGGTCGGAAACCAAGACGCCTTATGCGCTGATCGGTAACCAGCGCCTGACCAATAAGGAGTCCTACCATGAAGCAGGGTATCCATCCCCAGTATGTCGAGTGCACGGTGACGTGCTCCTGCGGCAACACCTTCAAGACGCACGCTACCGTGTCCGAGATGAAGGTCGAGCTTTGCAACGAGTGCCACCCGTTCTACACCGGCCAGCAGAAGTTCGTCGACACCGGTGGACGCGTCCAGCGCTTCGCCGACAAGTTCGGTGGCGCCGCTGCCGCCCAGCTCAAGAAGGCCGAGGAGGCCAAGGCTGCCAAGGCCGCCAAGGCTGCTGAGGCCGAGGCCGCTCGCAAGGCCGCCGCTGAGGCCAAGGCTGCCGAGAAGGCTAAGCGTGCCGCTAAGTTCGCCGAGGAGGCTGCCAAGCAGGCCGCCGAGGCTCCCGCAGAGGCTCCCGTCGAGGAGGCCGCTGCCGAGGCCGAGACCACCGAGGCTGCTGAGTAAATAGCTCGTCGCGGAATCGCTCGCATTCATGGCATAAGGGCCGTGCATCCATTTGGGTGCGCGGCCCTTTTCTTTTTAATGGTGCAAGCTAACCTGACCCCGCGGCACCAAGTTGGTGCGAAGGGGTCAGGTTGGTTTGCACCAAATGGCAGGAGATGCGTCGTTTGCCCAGATAAAACCTGCCAAAATAAACCTGTCCCTTTTTGGCAGGTTGGTCGTAGTTATTACGTGGCGGTCGAGGTCGACCGCATAGGCTGCGCCCCGTTTGGCTAAAGTACAATTATCTGTGTTTAACTCGCCTCAAGCCGCTCGGCGTGGGGCGATGGCCAAAAAGGAAAACCACATGGGATTCATGTCAAAGCTGCTGTCCTTTGGATCCGATAAGGACCTTAAGCGCTACTACAAGATCGTCGACCAGATCAACGGTCTTGAGCCCCAGTTTGAGAAGATGACCGAGGAGGAACTCCGCGGCCAGACCGATAAGTTCCGCGAGCGCTACGCCAATGGTGAGTCGCTCGACGATATGCTGCCCGAGGCCTTCGCCACCGTGCGTGAGGCCTCCAAGCGCACCATGGGCATGCGTCACTTTGACGTGCAGCTCATCGGCGCCATGGCGCTGCACGAGGGCCACATCGCCGAGATGAAGACCGGCGAAGGCAAGACCCTCGTCTCCACCTTGGCCGGCTACCTCAACGCCATCGCCGGCAAGGGCGTGCACGTTGTTACCGTTAACGATTACCTGGCCAAGCGCGACTCCGAGTGGATGGGCCGCATCTACAAGTACCTGGGCATGACCGTCGGCCTGCTTCAGAACAATATGCCGCTCGAGCTCAAGCGCCCGGCCTACCAGGCCGACGTCACCTACGGCACCAACTCCGAGTTCGGCTTCGACTACCTGCGCGACAACATGGTTACCCGTCCCGAGCAACGCGTTCAGCGCGGCCACAACTACGCCATCGTCGACGAGGTTGACTCCATCCTGATCGATGAGGCCAGAACGCCGCTCATCATCTCGGGCGCCGGCACCAAGTCTGCCAGCACCTACAAGGACTTTGCACGTGCCGTGCGCGGCTTGGAGCGCGGCGAGGACGTGTCGCACGACATGCTCACCGCCACCGAGGACGTGGAGCCCACGGGCGACTACGTCATGGACGAGGCCAAGCACACCATTGCCGCCACCGAGCGCGGCCTTAAGAAAATCGAGCGCCGCCTGGGTATCGATGACATCTATGCCGATCTCTCCGGCCAGCTCGTCAACCACCTGCAGCAGGCGCTGAAGGCCCAGTACATGTTCCATCGCGACAAGCAGTACGTGGTCACCAACGGCGAGGTCAAGATCGTCGACGAGTTCACCGGCCGCATCATGGAAGGTCGCCGTTACTCCGAGGGCCTGCACCAGGCCATCGAGGCAAAAGAGGGCGTGCTCGTGCGCGAGGAGAACCAGACCCTTGCCACCATCACCCTTCAGAACTACTTCCGCCTGTATGACAAGCTCTCCGGCATGACCGGTACGGCGCTTACCGAGGACGCCGAGTTCCGCGAGATCTACAAACTGCCCGTCGAGGTCATCCCCTCCAACAAGCCCGTGCAGCGCGTTGACCACGAGGATCTGGTGTACCGCACCATCCAGGCCAAGTACAACGCCGTTGCCGACGATGTCGAGCAGCGTCACGCCAAGGGCCAGCCGGTCCTGGTGGGTACCGTCTCCATCGAGAGCTCCGAGAAGCTGTCGGCCGCCCTTGCCAAGCGCGGCATCGCGCACGAGGTCCTCAACGCCAAGCACCACGAGCGCGAGGCTCATATCGTTGCCCAGGCCGGACGCTACGGCGCCGTGACCATCGCCACCAACATGGCCGGCCGTGGTACCGACATCCTGCTGGGCGGCAATCCCGACGAGCTGGTGCGTGAGCGCCTGGAGTACGAGGGCCTGACCATGGAGGACGTGACGCCCGAGCAGCTCGAGCAGTTTAACGCCGAGGCCAAGGAGACCTGCAAGGCCGAGCGCGAGCGCGTGCTTGCCGCCGGCGGCCTGACCGTCATCGGCACCGAGCGCCACGAGTCCCGCCGTATCGACAACCAGCTGCGCGGCCGTTCCGGCCGTCAGGGCGATCCGGGCGAGACTCAGTTCTATCTGTCGCTCGAGGACGATCTGATGCGCCTGTTCGGTGGCGACAAGATGGACCGCGTCTCCAAGATGATGGTCACCGCCGACATGGGCGACGACATGCCCATCCAGCACAAGATCATCTCCAAGGCCGTCGAGAGCGCCCAGCACAAGGTCGAGAGCATCAACTTCTCCATGCGTAAGAGCGTCCTTGAGTACGACGACGTCATGAACAAGCAGCGCCAGGTCATCTATGCCGAGCGCAACAAGATCTTGGACGGCAAGGACCTGACCGATCACATCACCGAGGTCATGCACGACACCGTGTACCGCTGCGTGCAGGAGTTCTGCACCAAGGATAGCCACGAGGGCGAGCGCGACCTGGAGGGCCTGCGCAAGTGGGTTGTGGAGCTCACCGGCCACATCGATACGCCGAAGTTCCCCGACGAGGATTATGAGGCTCTGGCTGCCGATGTCCTGGCTTACGTAGAGAAGTGCTACAACATGAAGGCCGAGCGCTTGGGCGAGGACCTGATGCGCGAGCTCAACACCCAGGTCATGCTGCGCGTCATCGATACCCGCTGGATGAACTACCTGCAGGAGATGGACTACCTCAAGACCGGCATCGGCCTGCGCGGCTTTGGCCAGCGCGACCCGCTGGTCGAGTACAAGACCGAGGCCTACGGCGCGTTCCAGATACTCGTCGATACCATGTACGAGGATTACCTGCGCACGGTTTTGCGCATCGAGATCAAGGCTGCCCCGCGTGCCATGGAGCACAAGGAGGAGCCCGCGCTCGAGGGCGCGCGCTTCTCCGGTCCTGCCGAGGTCGATGGTGACAACGGCGACTCGGTGCTGCGCAAGCAGGCGCAGGTGCAGGCCCGCACGGCTGTCCAAGGCGGACCGGCTGCCGTCAACAACGGTGGCAAGGTGACGACCTACCGCAAGTCCGAGAGCGACGATCCGTACGTCAACGTGGGCCGCAACGACCCGTGCCCCTGCGGTAGCGGCAAGAAGTTTAAGTACTGCCACGGCAGGAATCGTTAATGGCTGAGGCTTTAGAGGTAACGCCCGCCGAGCTGGACGCGTTTGCGGATCGGCTCGGCGAGGTCGAGTCGTATCTCCATTTGGACGAAAAGCGCACGCGCGTGACCGAACTCGAGGCTAAAAGCGTGGCCCCCGGCTTTTGGGATGACGCCGACGCTGCCCGTGCCACCATGGAGGAGATCGCGCGCACCAAGGAAGATATCGCTGCCGTGGACACCGCGCGCGGCGAGCTTTCCGATGCCCGCGCCGCGCTGGAGCTTGCCGAGGAGATGGGGGATGACCCCGATGCCGTCGCCCTTCGCGAGGAGGCTGCAGCCACGGCTGAGCGCCTGGCCCGTGCCATCGATGAGCTTGAGCTTTCGAGCTGGTTTACCGGTGAGTTCGATCACGGCGATGCCATTGTGACCATCAAGCCCGGACAGGGTGGTCTGGAGGCCCAGGACTGGACCTTCATGCTCTTTAAGATGTACATGAAGTACTGCCAGCGTCGCGGCTGGAAGGTCACCATCAACGACTGTCCCGCGGCCGAGGTCATCGGCATCGACCGCGCGACATTTACCGTCGAGGGCAAGGACGCATTTGGCATGTTGCGCGCCGAGGCCGGCGTCCACCGCTTGGTGCGCATTAGCCCTACCGACGACAAGAAGCGCCGCCAGACCACGTTTGCCGGCGTCGAGGTCATCCCCGTGCTGCCCGACGATATCGACATCGAGATCAGCCCCGACGATATCCGTGTGGACGTGTACCATGCGAGCGGCCCGGGCGGTCAGGGCGTCAACACCACCGACTCCGCCGTACGCGTGACGCATTTTCCCAGCGGCATTGTGGTCACCTGCCAAAACGAGCGCAGTCAGATTCAAAACAAGGCCGCGTGCATGCAAATCCTTAAGGCTCGCCTGTACGAGATTGAGCTCGAGAAGCGCGCTGAGGCGCTCGATGAGATTCGCGGACCCAAGACTACCATCGGTTTTGGCAACCAGATTCGCAGCTACGTGCTCTACCCGTACCAGATGGTCAAGGACCTGCGCTCGGGCGTGGAGACCAGCAACGTCGAGGCCGTTCTTGACGATGGTGACCTGGATCCGTTTGTGATCGGCTACCATCGTTGGGCAACCGGCAACGCCGATGCGGAAGGCTCGGACGCCTAAACCTCTTGGATTATGTGGGGGTGGGTACAAAACCCTCCGAGCAGGGTGGTTTTGTACCCAGAACAAACCCTGCACGGGGGTGGTATTTGCCTGCCGAATCGGTAGAATCGAATAGAGCGAGAAGTTCAAAGCGCATCCGTTTGGGTGCGCTTTTTTGAGGGAGGTAGCATGGCATATCGTCTGGACATCAAGCGCATTCTTTCGATGAACTTCTTCCACGACCTGCCCCAGATTATGCTGGGGTGCGCCCTGGCAGCCGTCGCGACCGACCTGTTTTTGATCCCTAATGGCCTCGCTGCCGGCGGCGTTACAGGTCTTGCCACCATTATCCAGGCGGTCGGCGCCTCGCACGGCGTGTCTCTTCCCGTCGGCATCCAGACTATCGTGATGAACGCCTTGCTGCTGCTGGTGGTTATGCGCGCGGGCGGTATGTTCTATGTGGTGCAGACGGCGACGGGCTTTGTGCTGCTGGGCTTTTTCACCGACCTGTTTGCCCCGTTTGTGGCACCGCTGGCTCATGCCGACCTGATGCTGCCGGCCATGTGGGGCGGTATCGTTACGGGCATTGGCTACGGCATGGTGCTGCGTGCCGGCGCCAATACCGGTGGTTCTGACACCATCGGCCAGATTATCTCGCGCAATACGTCACTGCCGGTGGGCTCAACCGTTATGGCGATCGATGTTGCCGTGTGCGCCTTGTCGGCCCCGGTGTTCTCGATCGAAAACGCGCTGTACGCCGGCCTTTCGATGGTCATTAGCGGTTATGTGATCGATGCCGTGGTCGATGGCGGCAACAAGCGCCGTATGGTGCTCATCATCTCGGACAATTTCCCCGATATCGCGGCCGACATCATGTACGGCCTGGGCCGCGGCTGCACCAAGTTTAGGGCGACCGGCATGTATTCGGGCGCCGAGAAGCCGGTGATTATGGTCATCGTGAGCCGTCGAGAGCTCAATACCCTCAAGACGATTGTGCGCGAGCGCGATCCTCGCGCCATTGTGACGGTCGCTGACGTTACGGAAGCCTTCGGCGAGGGATTCAAGGACATTAGCGCGTAGGGTCGATCGCGTTCCATCCAAAAGACGTTCACATTGATAAACCGTTTCATCAGCGGTTCTGCCTGCTAAATTGTTCAAATAATGATAAAAACTCTGGTAAAGCCATCAGTTTCCAGCATAATGAATGACGTACGTGCATTGCGGCTGTGTTGGGATTACCTTCGGTGCCGTGCGCATTTTGTCTAATGAGGATGAAAGGAAGGCACAATGAGCGACGAAGAGCTCAAAAAGGTTGCCAACGAGGTAAGGAAGGGCATCGTCACCGGCGTGCACGCTGCCAAGTCCGGCCATCCGGGCGGTTCGCTCGGCGCTGCCGACATCATGACCTATCTGTACTTTGAGGAAATGAACGTCGACCCGGCCGACCCCCGCAAGGCCGACCGCGACCGCTTCGTGCTTTCCAAGGGTCACTGCGCGCCTGGTCTGTACGCCGTGCTCGCCGAGCGCGGATTCTTCCCCAAGGAGGATCTCGAGACGCTGCGCCACATCGGCAGCCACCTGCAGGGCCATCCCAACATGAATGACACCCCGGGCGTCGACATGTCCACCGGGTCGCTGGGCCAGGGCATCTCCGCCGCCGTGGGCATGGCCGTTGCCGCCAAGCACTGGGGCGACGACTATCGCACCTACGCCCTGCTGGGCGACGGCGAGAGCGAGGAGGGCCAGGTCTGGGAGGCCGCCATGTTTGCCGGCAACCAGCAGCTCGACAACCTCTGCGTGATCGTCGACCATAACGGCCTGCAGATCGACGGCCCCGTCGAGGAGGTCAACGACCCCATGCCGCTCGCCGACAAGTTCCGCGCCTTCAAGTTCCATGTGGTGGAGCTCGCCGACGGCAACGACTTCGACCAGATCCGCGCCGCCTTTGCCGAGGCCCGCGCCACCAAGGGTCAGCCAACCGCCATTATCGCCGAGACCACGAAGGGCAAGGGCGTCTCCTTTATGGAGAACCAGGTGGGTTGGCACGGTAAGGCCCCCAACGATGAACAGTTTGAGCAGGCCATGGCAGAGCTCACGGCCGCCGGAGAGGAGCTCTAGGATGGCAGACGTCAAGAAAATCGCCACGCGCGTAAGCTACGGCGAGGCCCTCGTCGAGCTCGCCAACGAGCACGACGACTTTGTGGTCCTCGATGCCGACCTGGCTGCCGCAACGCAGACCGGCAAGTTCAAGGCCGCCTGCCCCGATCGTTTCTTTGATGTGGGCATTGCCGAGAGCAACCTGATGGGTGTCGCCGCCGGTATCGCAACCACCGGTCGCGTTGCCTTCGCGAGCACCTTTGCCATGTTTGCCGCCGGTCGCGCCTTTGAGCAGGTCCGCAACTCCATCGGCTACCCGCACCTCAACGTTAAGATCGGCGCCACGCACGCCGGCATCTCGGTGGGCGAGGACGGCGCTACTCACCAGTGCTGCGAGGATATCGCCCTGATGCGTGTCATCCCCGGCATGACCGTGATCGTTCCCGCCGACGACGTCGAGGCTCGTGCCGTGACGCGTGCCGCTTACGAGTGCGATGGCCCCGTCTACATGCGCTTTGCCCGCTTGGCCTCGCCGGTTATCAACGACCCCGAGACCTACAAGTTCGAGGTGGGTAAGGGCATCGTCATGCGCGAGGGTGCCGACGTGACCATCATCGCCTGCGGCCTGATGGTCGGCGAGGCCCTCGAGGCCGCCGAGCAGCTCGCTGCCGAGGGCATCGATGCCGAGGTCATCAACATGCACACCATCAAGCCCATCGATGCCGACCTGATCGTCAAGAGCGCCACCAAGACCGGCCACGTCGTGACCGTCGAGGAGCACTCCGTGATTGGCGGCCTGGGCAGCGCCGTCGCCGATGTCCTGTGCGAGCAGTGCCCGACGCCGCTTAAGAAGATCGGCGTCAATGACACCTTTGGCGAGTCCGGCCCGGGTGCCGAGCTTCTGCACAAGTACGGTCTGGACGCCGCCAACATCGTGGCGACCACCAAAGAGTTCTTGGCTTAGGACAAAACGAGGCAAAGTATCGCCTCAACAACCACATGCAAGCCAGAACAGGGGCGTCCCCAAAGAGGACGCCCCTGTTTTTTGTCGGCAACAAACAAATTAGGCCAGCACCAAGTAAGGGCTTTTTCCGGGAAACGGGCCCAGACCAGCAAAGTGCAATTCAGCCCCCAAGCACGGCGCTGCTGCACCCAAGTAAAACGCAGCGACCCCTTAGTTATCGCAGGCCGGACACAGGGTTACTTTCCAAATCTTTCCGCAGGACGGAGGGGCCCCGCCGCACGTAGTGCGCAGCGGAGGCTCCGACATGTCCGAGGACGATTTGGAAAGTAACCCTGTGTCCGGCCGGAGGGACCCAAACACGGCCATGCTTCTTATGTGCAGCAAAGCTAATGCTGTTAAAATATTAAGCGCTCATGTAGTTTAAACGCACGACGATAAGGAGCACCAGTGGGTAACCACTTCCGTATCTCCGGTGCGGGCGATGATGCCCCCAAGACGCAGGCAGGCGTCCAGGGCAGTCGTTTCGCCACTCCGGATTCAGAGGGCCAGCCTGTTGCTCAGGCCCCCGCTCAGCCGGCAGATCAGGCACAGCCGGCATCCGATCCCTTTGCCTACAATCCAACCAGCGATGTCACGCTTTCCGGCACGGCGGGTTTTGAGCCCGTTCAGGCCGTGACCGCTCGCGTGGAGCAGCCTCAGGCTGGTGCCGCCACGCCGCAGCCTACCATGGCCGGCATTCCCGACCCCTTGGCCCCTGCGACGCCGGCTCCTCAGCCTGCGCAGTCCGGTCTCTTTGCCGCTATTCCCGACCCCACGCAGCCTGCTGCCCCGGTGGTCGAGAGCGATCAGGCCGCCGAGGTCGCAAGCCTCGATAACGCGCTCAACAACCCCGATTTTACGTCGGTGTTTGCGCCCATCGATCCCCAGGCCAGCCGCAAGAAGATGGCCAAGCAGGCCGGTGTCGAGCCCGTCATCCTTATGGAGCATGTCACCAAGATCTATCCGGCACAGCCCAACAAGCCTGCACTCGACGACATCAACATCGAGATCTATCCGGGCGAGTTCGTCTTCCTGGTCGGTCACTCCGGCTCGGGTAAGACCACGCTGCTGTCGACGCTCAACCGCGACGTCAAGCCGACGAGCGGCCGCATCCTGGTTGCCGGTCAGGACCTCATGAAGATCAAGAACCGCAAGGTTCCGTTCCTGCGCCGCCAGATTGGCGCCGTGTTCCAGGACTTTAAGCTTCTGCCGCAAAAGACCGCCTACGAAAACGTGGCGTTTGCCCTGCAGTGCATCGGCAAGCCCAAGGGCGTCATTCGCAGCCAGGTGCCCGAGGTGCTGCGTCTGGTCGGTTTGGCCGATCAGATGGACTCGCTGCCCGATCAGCTTTCCGGTGGCGAGCAGCAGCGCGTTGCCGTCGCCCGCGCTATGGTCAACCGTCCGCCGCTGCTGATCTGCGACGAGCCCACGGGTAACCTCGACCCGGCGATCTCGCTGGGCATCATGAAGCTGCTCGAGCGTATTAACCGCACCGGCACCACCGTGATCGTCGCCACGCACGACCGCGAGATGGTCGATAGCATGCACCGTCGCGTGATCGCCCTCGAGGGCGGCCACGTTATCCGCGACCAGGAGAGGGGAGGTTACGGCAACTATGGCACCAACTAACGTGGGCTACTCCTTCAAAGAGGCAATCAGCCACTTCTTCCGTAACTGGACTACCTCGCTCGGCGCCGTCATCACGATCTTCCTTTCGCTGTTTATCATCGGCCTGTTCATCATGGGCTCCGCGATGCTGAACTCCGTGATCGGCACCGTCGAGGATCAGGTTGTCATCAACGCGTTCATTAGTGATGACGCCGATCAGGCTGATGTTCAGGCTTTTGAGGCCGAGCTTAAGACGTGGAATAACGTCAAGTCCGTGACCTATAAGGACAAGGACGACGCGCTGGCCGAGTATACGAGCAAGATGTCGGGCAACGCCGACGCCACCATGAGCGCGCTCGATGGCCAGAACCCGCTGCCG
Source organism: uncultured Collinsella sp. (assembly GCA_900542315.1). Taxonomy (GTDB): domain Bacteria; phylum Actinomycetota; class Coriobacteriia; order Coriobacteriales; family Coriobacteriaceae; genus Collinsella. Next base: position 30,121 of record UQMV01000008.1, on the reverse strand, counting down.
GCTTCGTTTGCAATTGAGATGGACGATCCGTCCAAGGTCGAGAGCACGGCAGAGAAGCTCAAGAAGGATGCCGATTTCCAGAAGATCGCGGATGACGGCGACGTCAACGCGAGCGTGCTGTACGGACAGGAGAAAGTGAGCCGCCTGTTCCAGGTGACCAACTATATCCGCATCGCCGCCGTGGTGCTCGTTGGCCTTCTGACCTTTATCGCATTCATCTTCATCAACAACACGATTCGCCTGTCCATCACGGCGCGTCGTCGTGAGATTGCGATTATGCGTCTGGTCGGCGCCAGCAACGGCTTCATTCGTGGCCCGTTTATCACCGAGGGCGTACTGCAGGCCATTTTGGGCTCGCTGCTTTCCATCGGCGTTCTGGAGCTGCTACGCAATCTGATGATTCCGCGTCTGCAGGAGAGCATCGGCTGGATGTCGTTTGCCCTGCCGATGCAGTACTACCTGGTGACCTATGCTGCGCTGATTCTGGTCGGCGTGATTATCGGTCTCTTTGGTTCTGCCATCGCCATGCGCCGCTACCTGCGCGTGTAGGCATGCCTGGAATTCATCCCTTCCAACGGGTCGTCTCTTATGGGGCGGCCCGTTTTTTGTCCCCTAGGGATCATTTGGGTAGACTCTTGGGATGTAAACGGCAATCGATAGTTAGGAGGCGCCATGGGGCGCAATAACAAGCATAAGCGTGGAGCTCGCAATAAGCGCGGGCCGGTGCGCAGCGAACGTCGTCCGAGCCTGACCGGGCGCGTGCAGCTCCATGAGCACAGTGCCTACGTTGTAACCGAAAACGGCGACTACAAGGTCATGGGTCGCGGCAAGCGTGAGATCATGGATGGCGATACCGTTGCCGTGAGCATTAAGAACGGCCCGCACGGTGAGCGGCGCGCCGTGATCGAAGGCGTGGTTGAGCGCGCAGCCATAAGCGTGGTGGGCACGTACCAGACCGCCGGTCCGCTCGGTGTGATCGAGCCGCTCGATTCGCGTCTGAAGGCCGACTTCTTCATTCTGCCCGAGGATACCTCGGCGGATCGTCTGGGCGTCCACCCGGGTGATGCTGTTGTCGCGCGCATTTTGACCTACCCGACGCGCCTGGAATCGGGTACCGTGACGATCGAACGCCGCATTGGCGGAGATGACGCGCCCGATTTGGGCGTTCAATATGTGATGGCGCGTTACGGCTATACCGATAGCTATCCCGAGGCCGCGCTAGACGAGGCCGAGGGGCTTTCGCTCGATGTGTCCGCGGCGCTTAAGGACCCGCTCCGCCGCGATCTGCGCGACCGCTTTGTCATCACGATCGACCCGGTCGACGCGCGCGACTTTGACGATGCCATTTCGCTGGAGCGTACGCCCGGGGGTGGCTACAAGCTGGGTGTGCATATCGCCGACGTTTCACACTATGTGGCTTGGGACGGGCATATCGATCTTGAGGCTCGCCATCGTACGACATCGGTGTATCTGGCCGATCGCGTGCTTCCCATGCTGCCCGAACGCCTGTCCAATGACCTGTGCTCGCTTCGCCCTGACGAGGACCGTCTTGCGTTTACCGTCGATATCGAGCTCGATGCACAGGGTCGCGTGCGGCATTACGATCCGTACCCCAGTGTGATTCGCTCGCGTGTGCGTATGGACTATGACGGCGCCGAGGCGCTGCTGGTGCGTGCCGGCGCGGTTGAGTATTCGGTGCTGGAGGGTGCAGCCGAGGATGTTGCGGCTGCCGAGACCTCGCGCGAGGAAGCGCTTGAGCGCGGTCTTGCGTGCGAGGAGGCCGCCCGCGGCTACAACATCGACCTCGGCGATTTCCTTGTCGCCGCTAACGAACTCGCCGAACTTCGCCGTCGTATTCGTCGCGCCCGCGGCTCAGTCGATTTTGACACGGCCGAGATTCGCGCTCTATTGGATGAGGACGGAGTGCCCGTGCAGATTGTGGCGCGTGAGCGTTCGTGTGCCACGTCGCTTATCGAGGAAGCCATGCTGCTCGCCAACGAGTGCGTTGCAGAGTGGCTGGCAGACCGTGATATCGAGGCCTGCTATCGCGTGCATGAGGATCCGAACCCCGATAGCCTGCACGGTGCCGCCGTTGCGCTGGCGCAGCTAGGCATCATCGACGATCGCCGTGCTGCCGGTATTGCCCTGGGGAGCCCCGATGAGCTGCAGGCTGCAGTTGATGCTGCCGCCGGTACGGCCAACGCACCGCTCGTCAACACGCTGCTTCTGCGCAGCATGCAGCGCGCGCTGTACAAGCCGCGCAACGAGGGCCACTTTGCGCTCGCCGCGCCGTGCTACTGTCACTTTACGAGTCCCATCCGTCGCTACCCCGATCTGGTGGTGCACCGCGTACTCAAGCTGCAGTTGGCCTATGAGCAGCTCGGCGGCAAGGACGCCTTGGTCCGTACGCCGCGGCTGATCGGCAAGGGGCGCGAGTCGCTGCCGCGCATTCTGCCGCAGATCTGCCGCGCATGCAGCGATGCCGAGCGCGCGGCAGATGCCGCCAGCCATGCGACGCAAAAGATTAAGATTGCCCAGTACTATGAGGACCGTCTGGGCGAGCGCTATGCCGGAACCGTCTCGTGGGTTAGCGGCATGGGCCTCTTTGTGCGCTTGGACCTAACGCAGGTCGAAGGCTTGGTTTCGATCAAGAGTCTGGGCAACGAGTGGTTTGAGTTCGACGAGGACGCGCTTACACTGACGGGCGCCGACACGGGGGCTCGTTACGAGCTGGGCCAGCGCGTGATTATCGAGGTCTCGCGCGTCAATACCACGCGCGGACACTTGGACTTTAAGCTTATCCATTAGCCAAATCCCGACTCGTGGTGGGAGAGCGGAGGGCGGTCTTTCGGGACCGCCCTCCGCGTTTGAATCGTGGCTGCCTTGCCGTCTGCTCGGCCGCCCGCTTACCTGCTATTTGAGAGGTAAAACCTACCAAAATAAACCTGTCCCTTTTTGGCAGGTATACAAGAAAGCGGGGATGAGATGGCGACGGTGTACGGTTATGCGCGGGTGAGTTCGCGCGATCAGAACCTTAATCGGCAGCTGGATGCGCTGGGCGCCTATGGCGTGGGCTCGGCGAATATTTATGCTGACCATGCGAGCGGCAAGGACTTCGATCGACCGCGTTATCGCGAGCTGCTGCACGTCCTGGGAGACGGGGTCGTGCTGGTGGTTCTTTCTATCGACCGACTTGGTCGTAATTACTCCGAGATTCTTGAAGAATGGCGGCGCATTACCAAGGAGCTCGGGGTTGCCATTGTGGTGTTGGACATGCCATTGCTTGACACGCGCGCTAGGGCCAGCGGCGCGCCGGATGTGACCAACGCCCTGATTGCCGATATTGTGCTGCAACTGCTGAGCTACGTGGCGCAGGTGGAGCGCGAGAATATCCATCGGCGCCAAGCGGAGGGAATTGCAGCGGCGCGGGCGCGAGGGGTCCGTTTCGGTCGACCTCGCAAGCCGTGCCCTCCTCAGTTTGAGCTGGTGCGCGATAGCTATGAGGCGGGCGATATTACCCGCAGCCAGGCAGCAAAGTGCCTGGGCGTGTGCGTGGGGACGTTCGATCGCTGGATGCGCGAGGCGGGGTAGGGGTTTGCGTCGCTTTGTCGCTTCCTGTTGCGATTCAAATTTTGATACGGTGACGATGCCATTTGGGGCTACACTCGCTGATATTCAAAAAAAGGAGGTTGGCCCTTGGCGCGTGTAAAACAAATAATCGGATGGACCGCGATCGTTCTGTTCGCTGCAACGCTGGCGGGCATCTGGGTGCTGACGGAGCAAGATGCGGTGGAGACGTCGTTGCTGAGCGAGTCCACCGCGCGTGTGGTGGAGGGTCAGGCTACGGGCGTTCAGGCTGCCGATGCCACGGGTGAAGCCCAGACGGAGAACGGAATGACCGGGGGCACCGATTCGGCTGCCTCGAATGTCCGGTCTGGCCGACTTGCTTCCATTCGCATGTGGGCGGGCATAAACGTCCGTCGCGTTGCCCATACCGTAGAGTTTTTCTTCGTCGGATTGTTCGCCTCGGTGGTCGTGGTTTGCTTTTCCAGGCGTCCGTGGAGCGTGTGCTCCCGTTGCGTGCCCGTATTGCTCTTTTGCGTCGCCTGCTCCGTTGGCGATCAGGTACATAAGATCTTTGTTCCCGGCAGGCATTTCGACGTTATCGATTTAGGATTCGATGCCGCGGGCTATGTCACCGCCATGCTGTTGGTATTGCTGGCGGCGGCGTTGGTGCGCCATGCGACTCGGCCGATCGGCGCCCATGCGAGGCACTAGCCTTAAGGCGAGACATCGCGACTGCCTACGCTTCGACATTGACTACAATAACGGCTGCAATCGCGAGTGGTCGTCGATGTGCAGTTTTCCAGACACCTGTTTTCTCTAAGAAAGGAAATCCCATGGCGGTATTGTTTGTTGAATATCCCAAGTGCTCGACCTGTAAGAAGGCCAAGGCATGGCTGGACGAACATGGGGTAGAGTATATCGACCGCGATATCGTTTTGGACAACCCCACGGCTGATGAGCTTGCGACCTGGATTGCTCGTTCGGGGCTGCCGGTGCGGCGCTTCTTTAATTCGTCGGGCATGAAATATCGAGAGCTGGGCCTGAAGGCGCGTCTGGATGCGGGCATGACAGATCGGGAGTGCTACGAGCTGCTGGCGACCGACGGCATGCTGGTCAAGCGTCCGCTGCTGGTGGGCGACGACTTTGCGATTCCCGGCTTTAGGGAAGCGGCTTGGGCCGAGGCGTTGCTGTAGCGGCTCCGGAAAGTGCGACCCGTTTTGAGTGATCGGGGTGGGACGTGTTTTCCATCGGCGGGCTCGCTCGGCTCAATCCTCGAGCTGTGCCCATTCGTGCGGATCGTAGACCTTTACGTGCTTGTTGGGCTTGCCGCTCCAGTACTCCTCGTCCATAAAGGGCAGATATGCCTGAACGCCGGGGCAGATAAAGGGGATCCGCTGCTGTTGCAGTCGTTCGCGCTGACGCTGCTCCAGGTGCGCCTCGGATATGACGGTCGGCATACCGGACAGCTCGACGAGGCTTGCCTGGATTCGCTTAAGGTCGGGGAGTCCCGCGTGCCATGACACCCGCATGATCAAAAAGGATGCACGGCGGTATTTTGCCTGCACTACCGTGATGGCGGGGCGCAGTGTGGGATGGATTTTGTCCCGTTCGGGCCAAAGGTCAGCAGTGATCTCGAGGCCCAGGGTCTCCCATAGGTAATCAAGCTCTTCGTCCATGGCGCCTCGATATCCGTGCAATGATGACGGTTCGATTGTGCCATCAGCCGTGAGTGCTGCATTGTTGTAATCTACCAGCGGTAGATGTGGGATGTTTTACGGGCTTTGACGCCGTAGGTGTCGCTGGTGCTTCACAGGTCCTTCACGTGTTGGCCGTATTTGACTGAATTTCAAAAAAGTCAAAATTAGGGCTTGCGTCACGGCGGGACTTCCCGTATATTTCTTTCTTGCGCAAAGGCACAGCCGAGCGCAGCGATGCAGTCATTGGGATGTCGTCTAATGGCAGGACAGCGGATTCTGGTTCCGTCAATGGGGGTTCGACTCCCTCCATCCCAGCCATTGCATTTGCTACATATGGCCCGTTCGTCTAGCGGTTTAGGACGCCGCCCTCTCAAGGCGGAGATCACCAGTTCGAATCTGGTACGGGCTACCAAAATTGAACGCCCGGGCCTCGTAAGAGACCCGGGTTTTGTGTATTGACCGTATATACGGCGCGTGCCGTGTTTCGCTCAGATCGAGGAGTAGCCATGGATCTGCCCATCAGCTTGCAAGACATCACATATGCCGAGAACTATCTGGCGCAGGGCGACCTGGCTACGGCGACGCCGCTGCTGGAGCGTCTGGTGGAGCTCGCCGAGGAGTATATCGACGCTGAGTGCAAGACGGAGGAGAAGCGCCAATACTTTAGCTTCGATAGCAAGTTTGAGCGCTTGGCCTATCGCCGCGTGGAGAAGGATCCGCGCGAGCTCGTGCAGGTCGAGGTGCCGTTTGACCGCCTGTACTCTGACATGGCGTTTGCCTACATTCGCCAGCAGGATTATGTGAGCGCTCGTAATGCCCTGATGCAGGCTGTGCGTTGGGACCCCATGAACTGCAACTATCGCTTGGATTTGGCCGAGCTGTTTCGCGCACTCGAAGACAAGCAGGAATGGGCATCGCTCTCGTTCTCGGTGCTAGAGCGCGCGAGCGATGGCAAGTGCGCCGCCCGCGCTTACGCCAATCTGGGTCAGTACTTCTTGGAGCCCGAGACCGAGAACATTTCGGCTGCCGTGGGCTGCGCGCGTCTGGCGCTGCGCCTGGCGCCCAACGATGCGCATACGACGCGCCTGCTCAACAAGATCCATACCACCTATCCGGATGCCGCCGAGGAGAGCGACGAGCACGTGATGGGTGAACTGGCCCTGCAAGGCGTTCCGACCTCGCCTTCGGCCGAGATTGCCATCTGCCTGATCATGTGTGCGACCGATGCTGCGAGCGACGGCGACAAGCAGGAGGCTACACGCCTGACGGTCCGTGCCCGCGACCTGGTGGGCGAGGAGGCCTGCGCGGCGATTATCAAACTGGTGCGCGAGAGCGATGCTGAGCTCAATGCCGAGCGCAAGGCAAAGCACACGGGTGTCGACAAGGGCGCTGACGGTGTCAAGGAGGCCGGCGATGCCCAGTAAGCGCGAGCGCAAGCTCATTTCCAAGAATCGCTCGGCACATCACGAGTACTTTATCGATGAGACATTTGAGTGCGGCATTGAACTGAGCGGCACCGAGGTCAAGTCGATTCGCGAGCGTGCCTGTCAGATCACTGACACTTTTGCGCTGATTCGTGGCGGCGAGTGCTGGCTCGTCGGCCTGCATATCCATCCTTATAGCCATGGTGGCGTGTGGAATCGCGATCCCGACCGTCGGCGTCGTCTGCTGCTGCACCGTAAGGAGATCGACTTTCTTGACGGCAAACTTCGCAACCGTGGTTATGCTCTGGTTCCGTTGGAGCTCTACTTTAATACCGACGGCCGCGTAAAGCTGCTGCTGGGTCTGGGTCGCGGCAAGAAGCTCTACGACAAGCGCGAGGACATGGCCAAGCGTGATGTCCAACGCGAGATCGACCGCGCCCTTAAGGAACGCAACCGCTAGGCACTCTGTATAAGTTGCGGTGGAATACGGACTGTTTTGCCTGTTTGAGGGGCTATTCAGTCCCTATTTCACCGCAACTTCGGGCGTCTCATCTTTCTTACGGTTCTGACACATATGTCTCAAAGGCGGCATCCGTTATGGGTGCCGCCTTTTTTGTGGGTACATACATCCATGAGGTTCCAACCCGGGTTAGGGGAGTGATCGTTATGGACAAAACTGCGTTCTTTACCATGCCGAGCGGTCTGTATGTGGTGAGCTCTGCGGCAGATGGGCTGCGCGCCGGCTGCGTCATCAACACGGCGGTGCAGGTGACGTCCATGCCGCCGCGCATTTCGGTTGCCGTAAACAAGGACAACGTCACCTCGGGTGTCATCGCATCGGCCAAGGCCTTCGCGCTGACCGTGATCGATCAGACGGCCGACATGCTCTACATCGGTAACTTTGGGTTCCGCACCAGCAGCGACTACGACAAGTTTGCCAAGTACGAGACCCGCGAGACGGCTCTGGACATGCCCTATGTGCCCGAGCATGCGGCAGCGCTGTTTAGCTGCCGTTTGATTGACACCGTGGACGTGGGTACGCACCTGCTGTTTATCGGCGAGGTCGAGGACGCCGAGCGCCTGAGCGACGAGACACCGCTTACCTACGATTACTACCACAAGGTCCTGAAGGGCAAGACGCCGCCCAAGGCATCTTCGTATCAGGGATAGAAATGCTCTAAAAACACTTGCATTATATTATTGAGAACCTATACTAATAAGCGAAGTACATCAGCAGTCACGTTCGAGAGGAGAACATCATGGCTGAGGAGAAGAAGACCTATAAGTTTGTGTGCACCGTTTGCGGTTACGAGGTCGAGGTCGACACGCCCGAGCTGCCCGAGGACTACGTGTGCCCGGTGTGCGGCGTCGGTCCCGATGAGTTTGAGCTCGTCGAGGAGTAACTCGCAGACATACGGCGATTAGCCGAACATGGCTCTGTCCAAGGGCCCCGGTCGAATTCCCGATCGGGGCCCTTTTGTATTGATTGGTGCAAGAGGATCGTATTTGTTCGATTGTCTCGATCTGTAACAGAAAGGGGCGGAAATTGGCTCCATCTGTTACAGATTGAGACGTTTGGCTGGGCGGGTATGCGGTCTCGTTACATCCCTGTCAGCAGCACGGCATCGAGGGCAGTCACGACGACGCCAATTCCTATGAGCAGCGCGTTGAGCGGGCGGGAGTTGGCGTATTTGCCCATGACGCGGGGCGAACTGGTGAGTCGTATGAGCACAAAGACCGTAATCGGCAACTGAAGCGACAGCAGCGCCTGACTCCAAATGAGACCCTCAAAAGGATTTGGGACGACCAGGCACGCCGCCACTGCGCCGGCGAAACAGGCCACCACCCCGATCGAGGAATGTCGGTCGTGGATGTCGTATTCCTCGTCGAACATGCCCGCGGTGATGGTGCCTGCCGCCATGCCCGCCGTCACACTACTCGAGAGGCCCGCAAACAGCAGTGCCACCGCAAAGATGGTCGAGCTCGCCGGGCCCAAGATGGGGGAGAGCGTGGTTGCTGCGACGGCGAGGTCGTCTACGACCATGCCGTGCGCAAAGAAGGTCGTTGCGGCCAGGATGACCATGGCCGAGTTGATTGCCCAGCCCACGCCCATCGAAAAAAGCGTGTCGAAGAGCTCATAGCGCAGACGTTCTTCGATAACCTGCTCACCTTGGCCTTCGAAGTGCATGGATTGGATGACCTCGGAGTGCAGGAAGAGGTTGTGGGGCATAACGACCGCGCCTAGGACACTTACGATAATCGTGGCCGAGCCGGTGGGCATGCTGGGTGTGATCCAGCTTGCGGCGGCCTGCGGCCAGTCGACCTTGACCAGCGCAAGCTCGGCCAAAAACGAGAGGCCTACCACGCCTACGAAGGTGATGATCCATCGCTCGGCGCGCTTGTAGGAACTCGTCATGAGCATCGCCATCGATACTGCCGTCACGATGACGCAGCCCGCGCGCACGGGCAGCCCAAAGAGCATTTGAAGGGCAATCGCGCCGCCTAGGACTTCGGCCATGGCGGTGGCGATGGTCGCGAGATAGGCACTGGCGAGCACCGTGCGTCCAACGAAGCGGGGGAGGTAACGTGTCGTGGCCTCGGCAAGACAGGCGCCCGTGGCGATACCCAGGTGCGCCGCATTGTGCTGCAGCACAATGAGCATAATCGTGGACAGTGTGACGATCCACAGCAGCGCGTAGCCAAACTGCGAGCCCGCGGCCATATTGGAGGCCCAGTTGCCCGGGTCGATAAAGCCGACGGTCACGAGCAGCCCGGGGCCGATGTGCCGCGCAATGTCTAGGCCTCCGTGACCACCGGTGCGTCGGCAGCCAAAGTGTTGTTTGAGATGGTTGAGCATGGTGCGCTCCTGTGTATGGGCGGCGTGGCGTCGCATCTGGGTCGTGCGGCGCCACGCGTCGGGTTTGGGTTGGGGTTACCTGCGCGCCTTGCCTTGGTTGGCCACGGCGTCGATCTTGGCGGCGATGATCGCCGGGTCGCCGATGTAGCGCTTGTCGAGGACGTTGAAATCGGCATCGAAGGTGTAGACGAGCGGCACGCCGGTGGGGATGTTGACCTTGAGGATCTCCTCGGGCGTGAGGTGCTCGAACTTCATGACGAGAGAGCGCAGGGAGTTGCCGTGTGCGGCGATGAGTACGCGCTTGCCGGCGAGCATCTGGGGGCGAATCTCGTCTTCGAAATAAGGCCAGGCGCGGGCTATCGTGTCCTTGAGGCACTCGGTGTAGGGCAGCTGGTCGGGCGCGACATCACGGTATTGCTCCTGGGTGTGGGGATCGCGCGCGTCGTTCGGCTCGAGTGCCGGCGGGCAGATATCGAAGGAGCGGCGCCAGATGAGCACCTGTTCGTCGCCGTGCTCCGCCGCGGCATCGGCCTTGTTGAGACCCTGCAACGCGCCGTAGTGGCGCTCGTTGAGCTTCCAGGATTTGATGACGGGCAGCCACTCGCGATCCATTTGGCCGAGCACGATGTTGAGGGTGTGGATCGCGCGCTTGAGGCGCGAAGTGTAGCAGACGTCAAAGTCGAAACCGGCTTCTTTGAGGGCTCGACCGCCTGCGGCGGCTTCTTCGCGGCCCGTGTCGGTGAGCTCTACGTCGGTCCAGCCGGTGAACAGGTTGAGTTTGTTCCACTCCGACTCTCCGTGGCGGATAAGGACGAGTTGGATTGTCTGCCGGTCTGTCTGGTTTGCCATAGGGGCCTCCTTAATGTGGCGCGACATGCGTGCCGTTTGTTTGACGCCGCAAAGGATACCCGTTTTAGGCTAAAAAGTTAACCAAGACTAACAAAATTGTTGTATTTGAATAGGATGGTGAAAGGGGATTGCCGAAATGTCTTGATCTGTAACAGTTAGCTGCAAAAACCGGCTCTTCGTGTTACAGATTGAGACATTCGGAACCGTCTCTCGAAAACATCTCAATCTGTAACAGTTAGTCGTCGAAATTGGGTCTTACTGTTACAGATTGAGATGTTTGAAGAGGTGAGTTTGCAGGCCGAACTTGGGGCCTTGTCGTCGTCCTTGAGGTCGGCGGTGTCCACTCGTAGGGTGTGCGTTACGCGATTGTTTCGAAACGGGCGGGAAACACAACGGGCCGGCGATGCTTCTAGTATGCCTATTCAACTGACTGTCTAACACCAAGGGGAGGATCGCGATGCAGGCAGATTCCGCTCAGCAGCAGGGCCTTTATCGCCCCGAATTCGACCACGATGCATGTGGCATCGGCGCGCTTGCCGATATCAACGGCGAGCGCCATCACCAGATTCTGGACGACGCACTGTCCATTCTGGTCAACTTGGAGCACCGCGGCGGCACCGGACTCGAGAAGAACACCGGCGACGGCGCCGGAATCCTGTTCCAGGTTCCGCATCACTTTTTCCGTAAAGAGGCTCAAAAGTGCGGCCAGATCCTGCCGGCAGAGGGCGACTATGGCGTGGCCATGCTGTTCTTCCCGCAGGACGACAAGGGTGTAGAGGATGCCCGCCGCGTGTTTGAGGAGGGCTGCGCCGAAGCCGGCGTGCCGCTGCTCTTCTGGCGCGAGGTGCCGGTCGACCCGCACGACCTGGGCGAGACGGCCCGCGCCTGCATGCCTACTATCCTGCAGGCTTTCCTGGGCCGTCCGGACGACACGCCCGCCGGCGATGCCTTTGAGCGTCGCCTGTACGTGTGCCGCCGCACCATCGAAAAGAAGGCCGACGCTGAGTTCGCCCTGCGCGACAAGATCTTCTATGTGTGCTCCATGAGCTCGCGCACCATCGTGTACAAGGGCATGCTTGTGGCCACGCAGATGCGCCGTTTCTTCATCGACCTCAACGACGCCGCCGTCAAAACGGCCGTGGCGCTCGTCCACTCGCGCTACTCCACCAACACCACGCCCAGCTGGGAGCGCGCACATCCCAACCGCTTTATCATCCACAACGGCGAGATCAACACCCTCAAGGGCAACGTCAACTGGATTCGCGCCCGCGAACCCAACCTGTACAGCCCCGTGCTGCAGCACGATCTTGAGCGCGTGATGCCCATCATCAACCGCGAGGGCTCCGACTCCGCGATTCTGGACAATGTGCTTGAGTTTTTGGTCATGAACGGTCGTCCGCTCACGCGTGCCGCATCCATGCTGCTGCCCGAGCCGTGGGACCACAACGACAGCCTGAGTGAGGAGCGCCGCGCCTACGACGCTTACCAGTCCATGCTCATGGAGCCGTGGGATGGCCCGGCGGCCATCGCCTTTACCGACGGTCGCACGCTGGGTGCCGCCCTCGACCGTAACGGCTTGCGTCCCGCCCGCTACTATGTGACGCGCGACGGTCGCTTTATGCTGGCAAGCGAGGTGGGCACCATCGAGGTGAGCCCCGAGAACATCCTGACGAGCGGCTGCCTGGGACCGGGCCAGATGCTCGAGGTCGACTTTGCCCGCGGTCGCGTCATCTACAACGATGAGCTGCGCGCCCGTTACGCCAAGGAAAAGCCCTACCGCGACTGGATTGCCGAGGAGACGCTAACCGTTGACGCGCTCGATGAGCCCGTTGCGGCAACGCCCGCCGAGGACGCCGAGGTGCCCGCCGCCGTGCGCATGGCTAAGCTCGGGTATCATTGGGATGATGTTGACGAGGTCGTGCGTCCCATGGCCCAGCAGGGCAAGGCCCCGCTCGCCTCGATGGGTATCGATGCGCCGCTGGCCTGCCTGTCCAAGAAGACGCGCTCGTTCTTTGACTACTTCTATCAGTTGTTCGCCCAGGTCACGAACCCGCCGATCGACGCCCTGCGCGAGCATATGGTGACTTCGACCACGCTCTACCTGGGCAACCACGGCAACTTGCTCGAGGACTCCCGTACGGCCTGCCAGCTGGTGCGCCTGGAGCGCCCGCTGCTGAGCGAGGAGGAGTTCGACCGCATTTGCGCGATTGACCGTGTTGGCTTTAAGACCCGCCGGTTCCGTGCCGTGTACCGCCGCGACGCGGGTGAGGGCGCGCTGCAGGCTGCGCTCAAGCAGCTTGCCGAAGACGTCGAGGCTGCGGTTCGCGATGGCGTGAACATCGTGGTGCTGAGCGACCGTGCCGCTGCGGGCGAGGTGCCCGTGCCGTCGCTGCTCGCCGTGGGCTGCGTGCACAACCACTTGATCCGTGCCGACGTGCGCACCTTTGCCGATATCGTGGTGGAGTGCGGCGATGCCGTGTCTCCGCACGACTTTGCGGCGCTGGTGGGCTACTCCGCAAGCGGCATCTACCCGTACAACGCGCATGCGTGCATCCGCGACCTGGCGGCGCACGGCGATCTGGACGTGACAGCCGAGCAGGGCATCGCCAACTACAACAAGGCTGCGACCGCCGGCATCGTCTCCATCATGTCCAAGATGGGCATCTCCACGGTGCAGAGCTACCATTCGGCGCAGATCTTCGAGGCCGTTGGCTTTACGCCGGAGTTCGTCAACGCGTACTTTGCCGGCACGGTGAGCCGTGTGGGCGGTATGGGTGTCGAGGACGTTGAGCGCGAGCAAAACGAGCGCTACGACGCCGCGCTCGCTATCCTTAAGAGCCCGGCTCCCGATCAACTGCCCACGCTGGGCCTGACCAAGTGGCGCCCGCTTGGTGGCGAGGATCACCTCATCGATCCGCAGACTGTCTACCTGCTGCAGACCGCCTGCCGTGAGGACAGCTACGACACCTTTAAGGAGTACAGCGCCCGCCTGCACCGCACCGGCCGCGCCGTGTGCCTGCGCGACTTGCTCGACTTTAATGCCAGCGGTCGCACGCCGGTTTCGCTTGACGAGGTCGAGCCCGCGCTCAACATCGTCCGCCGCTTTAACACCGGCGCCATGTCGTACGGTTCCATCAGCAAAGAGGCACACGAGTGCATGGCCATCGCCATGAACCGCCTGCACGGCCGTTCCAACTCCGGCGAGGGCGGCGAGGATCCGCGCCGCGAGACCCCGCTGGCTAACGGTGACTCCAAGAACTCCGCCATCAAGCAGGTGGCAAGCGCGCGCTTTGGCGTGACGAGCCGCTACCTGTGCAGCGCCTTCGAGATTCAGATCAAGATGGCCCAGGGCGCCAAGCCTGGCGAGGGTGGCCACCTGCCCGGCAAGAAGGTCTACCCCTGGATTGCCGAGGTCCGTCAGTCCACGCCCGGCATCGGCCTGATCTCGCCTCCGCCGCACCACGACATCTACTCCATCGAGGACCTGGCAGAGCTGATCTTCGATCTTAAGAACGCCAACCCCGGCGCGCGCGTGTCGGTCAAGCTGGTCAGCGAGGCCGGTGTCGGCACCATCGCCACCGGTGTTGCCAAGGGTGCTGCCGACAAGATCTTGATCAGCGGCCACAACGGCGGCTCGGGTGCCGCTGCTCGCGATTCCATTTGGCATGCCGGTCTGCCGCTGGAGCTCGGTCTTGCCGAGGCCCAGCAGACGCTGCTGCAAAACGGCCTGCGCTCGCGCGTGGTGCTCGAGGCCGACGGCAAGCTCATGGACGGCACCGATGTTGCCGTCGCCTGCCTGCTGGGTGCCGAGGAGTTTGGCTTTGCGACCATGCCGCTCATCTCGATGGGCTGCCTCATGCAGCGCGACTGCCAGCAGGATACCTGCCCGGCCGGCATCGCTACGCAAAACTGCCGCCTGCGTCGCGGCTTCCGCGGCAAGCCAGAGCACGTCGAGCACTTTATGCTCTTTGTTGCCGAGCAGCTGCGCGAGGTCATGGCGAGCCTGGGCTTCCGCACCATCGACGAGATGGTCGGCCATCCCGAGTGCTTGCGCCAGATTGAGGTCCCGGGCAACCGCAAGGCTAACCTGCTGGATCTGTCGCCCGTGCTGGCGAGCGCGACCTGTGAGTTTGGTGCCCACATCCCGGGTGCCGACGGCCGTCACTTCCTGCCCCAGATGGCTGCGGACAGCGAGCTCGACAAGACGCTCGACTCCACGTTGTTTGTGCCCTATACGGCCGATGCCCGTGCGCACCTGCGTCCGATTCGCTTCCATGCCGACATCGCCAACGTCAACCGCTGCGTGGGCACCATCCTGGGCAACGCGGTGACCAAGGCGCATCCCGAGGGCCTGCCCGCCGGTTCCATCGCCATCGATTGCGATGGCTCGGCCGGTCAGAGCTTTGGCGCGTTCCTGCCGCGCGGTGTGACGCTCAACGTGTGCGGCGACGCCAACGACTACTTTGGCAAGGGCCTTTCGGGCGGCGAGGTCTCCGTGCGCCCCAACCCGCGTGCGACCTACAAGTTCGACGAGAACATCATCGTGGGCAACGTGGCGTTCTTTGGCGCCACGAGCGGCCGTGGCTTCATTAACGGCCTGGCCGGCCAGCGCTTTGGCGTGCGCAACTCCGGTGCCACCGTGGTGGTCGAGGGCTGCGGCAACCATGGCTGCGAGTACATGACGGGTGGTCTGGCGCTCATCCTGGGCGAGGTCGGGCAGAACTTCGCCGCCGGCATGACGGGTGGCGTGGCCTATGTCTTTGACCAGTACGGCACGCTCGATGCCCGTGTGAACCACGAGAGCGTTGAGCTTAAAGCCCCGACGGCCGGCGAGCTGGCGCAGATTCGCGAGCTCATCCAGGAGCACGTGGACGCGACCCAGAGCCCACGCGGCATTAAGCTGCTCTACAGCTTTGACTCGATGAGCAAGCACTTTGTGAAGGTCATCCCGACCGAGTACGAACGCGTGCTGGCGATTGTCGCCGCCGCCGAGGGCGCGGGCAAGACGCATGCGCAGGCCGAGGAACTGGCGTTTGACATCGTGACCGGTCGCGCGAGTGCCGAGGATGTTGCTCGCTTTGATGTGGCGGGTGGCGCCGGTGCTGTGGCCGCCGCTGCCAGCTCTGTTGCTTCGACCAAGAAGGAGGCGTAAGTGCCATGAGTAAGCCCGGTGCTTTTCTTGATATCGATCGCGTGACCCACGAGCTTCGCCCCGTGGAGGAGCGCAGCCGCGATTTCGATCCGCTGTACGTGGAGCTCGACGATGACGCGCGCCGTGCTCAGGCGAGCCGCTGCATGATGTGCGGCGTGGCGTTTTGCCAGATGGGCGCGAGCTTTGGCAAGGCGCGCCCGAGCGGCTGCCCGCTGCACAACCTGATTCCCGAGTGGAATGAGCTGGTGTATCGCGGTCGCTGGGACGAGGCTGCCGAGCGTCTGTCGCTCACCTCGCCCATGCCCGAGTTCACGAGCCGCGTGTGCCCGGCTCTGTGCGAGGCCGCGTGCAATCTGGGCTCGGTTGACGGCCAGCCCACGACGATTCACGACAACGAGCGTGCGATCAGCGACCACGAGTGGGCCAACGGCGGTCCGCGCCGCTTTGAGCCGGCGGGGGAGGGCGCACCCACGGTTGCCGTGGTGGGCTCCGGTCCTGCTGGCCTGGTGGCCGCGTGGGAGCTCGCCCGCCGCAGCGCCCGCGTGACAGTTTTTGAGCGCGACGACCGTCCGGGCGGCCTGCTCATGTACGGTATTCCCAACATGAAGCTCGAGAAGTCCGTGGTCGAGCGCCGCGTGGCGCTCATGCGTGAGCTGGGCATTGTGTTTGAGCTGAACGCCGACGTAAGCGATCCCAAGGTTGCCGCCAAGCTCGACGACTTTGATGCTGTCGTGGTGGCTGCCGGCGCCCGTGCCCCGCGTGGGCTTTCGGCTGCGAACATCGACGCCCCGGGCGTGGTGTACGCCGTGGACTACCTGACGGCATCGACCGTCTCGGTGCTCGACGGCGGCGAGCCCGCTATTGACGCGCGCGGCTTGGACGTCGTGGTCATTGGCGGCGGTGATACCGGCAACGACTGCGTGGGTACCGCGGTGCGCCAGGGTGCGCGCAGCGTGCGCCAGTTTGAGTTCTTGCCGGCTGCGCCCGATAAACGTACGGCGAGCAACCCCTGGCCGCAGTGGCCCAATGTGAAGAAGACCGACTACGGCCAGCAGGAGGCCATCGCTGCCATGGGTGGCGAGATGCGTGCCTGGGGCGTGGATACGCTCGAGGTGCTGCTGGACAGGAAAGGTGCGGCCGCGGGCCTGCGCGTGGTCGATCTGGACTGGTCGGCCGGCAAGCCGGAGCGCATCGCGGGCTCCGAGCACGAGGTGCCGGCGCAGCTGGTGCTCATCGCCTGCGGCTTTTCGGGTCCCGAGCATGGCGTGTTCGACGCCGTTGGGGTGCCCGTTGCCGCCACTGGTCGTCCGCTGCCGGTGATGGCTGCCGAGGGCTCGCACCACGCGGCTCGCACGGAGGGTGTCGCCGCGGATGCCGCGCCGGTGTATGTGGCGGGTGATGCCCGCAACGGCAGCTCGCTCGTTGTGAACGCCATGGCCGATGCCCTGGCCTGTGCAGCCGAAGTCGCCGAGGCGCTGGAGCTGTAAAGTAGTCATTTAAGAGCGTCCCCAATGACTAGTCATTTTTTGTCTAGTCGTTGGGGACACTCTTTGCGAGTGATTTGCTCGTTTGTCGACGTACGGGTGTTCATTTGTCGACTTCTTGGGCTGTGGTCACCTGTTGTTTCTGTGGTGGCTGTGGGTATCTGGCTCAAAAGGGCGGGTTGGCCGTCTATGTTTACCTGCGGTTTTGTTGCGGTGCGCATTTTCGGTCAAGCTTTTCGTCAAGTGTTTGGTCAGCATCTGGTTTGCAGCCGGAGGCCTATTTTGCCCGCGCTGGCCGTGGCCGACCACCCTCCTCGTAAGCTCAAATTGAGGTCCATCAGTTTGAGGAGGATGCCATGACTGACCACGCTTTAGATCGAGCGCAGCTGGCCGAAGCCGTCGGCAACGATATTGCCGACATGGCCCATTTTTGGATGCTGCGGAAGTTCCAGTTTTTGGAGCCGGCGCGCGAACAGTTCGAGATCATTGTCGACCCATGGCTCAGCTATTGCACCGAGCCTTCGCAAAACGAAATCATGGCCTACAACATGGCGTTTACCGATTGGCTGCTCTTCGAGCGCTCCTATCGCCATGGCAAGACGCTGCTCGAGCTGTATGTTGACGAGCCGCCGGCATCGTTTTCGCCTGCCTCGCTCAAGCGGCTCGAGCAGGTACGCGACACGCAGTATTTCTCACGCTTTGGCATTTTGGACAAGGATCCTGCGTCCGGCATGGTCGTGCTGAAGGACATACGCACCGATCATGGTTTTGATGTCTACGACCCGCATATCGTGCAAAAGGAGCATTGGAGCGACGGAGCGATTGCGGTACGCCTCGCCTGCGTCGACGATGTCTGGCTGACGGCGGGACAGCTCTATCTGTATGACATCGCGCGCCTGAGTGACACGGCGGTCGATGGGCCGGGTGCGGTGCATCCGGAGGATCTGCAGGATGGCTTTGACACCTCGTGCATCAGCTTCTTTTTGCGCCTGGTCCGCGACATCATGGGCGCCCAGGGGCGGTACGTAAAGTCCCTCAACATCTACGAACAAGAATGGGAGTAGGGGATGTGACTGGTGTCGCCCTACAGCCCTGACTTTGTCTCAATCTGTAACGTTTAGCGGCTGTTTGAGCCCGTAACTGTTACAGATTGAGACGGAAGGTTTGGCGGCTGTCGAAAGATCTTGTTCTGTAACAACTAGAGGCTCAAAGACTGTCTTCCTGTTACAGATCAAGACATTTGTCAGCGGAGGCAACGGTGACGCTGGTCCATTTGTCTGACGTGGTGGTGACGAAAGTGTCTAATACCGTTCTCAAACACAAACATGCGACTCGCAACACGTTGGCGCGGAATAGGATGCTCGCGCGGCTCACGGAGGCGGCCAAGCAAGGTGCGCTGCTCGCAACGCATGACAATACCGAGCTCATGTGGCTGCGACGTCATGTTGGAACCGACGATATCGCGGAGCCCGAGCCGTACCTGTTCTGTTTTCAGCATGATTGGGATGCATTGACGCCGGCGGAGCGAGCGTTGAGGACTATCAAAGGGCTTGCGGAGTTTCATCCCGATTGGGCGTTTTGGGGCTATGACGCGGCGCTTTTGTGGGGTCTGGAGGTGCCGAATGATCTGCTCGGGCCGCGTTTTCTTGTTAAGACAGGTTGTTCGGTGACGTTGAGCAGCGGGTGCAGGTTGTCGCGTCCACAGATGGCGGGCGCGCTCGAGCGTGTTGATGGCGTGCGGGTGACGTCGTTTTGGCGCACAGTGGAGGATTGCTTGCTGCGTGCGCCGTTCTCCTACGGGTTGGCGATTGCCGATTCTGCACTGCGGGCGAAAGGCGTATCACGTTGGGATTTGTGCGAGCGCCTCCGCGCCGATTGCGAGGGCAGGCGAGGGTATCGCAGGGCACAGGTGATTGCGTCGTATGCGGACGGGCTGTCCGAAAACGGCGGCGAGTCTCGGTTCCGAGCGTTCTTTATTGCGTACGGCTTTCCAGTTCCGGAGCTGCAGGTGGAGTTTCGCGACCCGCTCGATCCGAGCCAGGTGTTTCGCGTCGACTATTTTTGGCGGCTCGTGGACGGGACGTGTGTCATCGGCGAGCTCGACGGAAAGGGGAAGTACACCTTGCAGAACGGCGAAGGTCGGGAGCCGGTCGACCCATTCGTGGCAGAACGTCAGCGAGAGTCCCATCTGACGATGCTCGGACATAAAATACTGAGGTTTACGTTTGATGAGCTCAAGAATCCGGGGAAGCTGGCTGAAAAGATGAGACTGGCGGGCATTCTGCAGCGGGTCAATCTGGCGGAGGAATGGAGACGGCAGTGGTATGGGCGCTAAGGGGTGCAACTGACGCGGAGGTGGTTGTTCCTGCCGAGTTTGTCTCAATCTGTAACAACAAGGGACCGTTTGGCCTCGTAACTGTTACAGATTGAGACGGAAGGTTGGCTACCGCTAAAAGATCTCAATCTGTAACATCTAGAGGCCGAAAACCTGTCTACCTGTTACAGATTTAGACGTTTGACGACGGGGCTGGAGAATATCTCAATCTGTAACGTTTGGCGGCTGTTTGGGCCCGTAACTGTTACAGATTGAGACGGAAGGTTGGCGGCTGCCGAAAGATCTCGATCTGTAACATCAAGGGGCCCAATAACCCTGTACCTGTTACAGATTGAGACATTTCCCTGATGTTGCTGGGGTGGGGCTCAACGTATTCCGTCCCCCACATCCCCTCTTCCCTCCGTTAACCGATGCGTCTGCAGCAATCCAGCGGGACTAGGTAATAATGGACAAATGTTCATGTTAATCGTGAGGGAGGAGCTCGATATGACGTCTGCCGATCGTTCCACGTTGTTTATCAATGCGACCGTCCTGGACGGTTCGGAGCATATGGAGCCGCAGCCCGATATGGCCGTGACTGTTGAGCGCGGCGTCATCACCTGGATGGGGCCGAGTGCTGTGGCGCAGGCGCCCGCGGGTGCCGAGGTCATCGACCTGGCAGGTGCGTATCTCATGCCAGGCCTCATCAATATGCATGTGCATCTGTGCGGTTCGGGCAAGCCGGTTTCGGCGGGCGATGCGGGTGCGTTGATGAAGAAACTCGATAATCCCGTGGGGCGCGCCATCGTGCGCCATATTCTTAAGGGCAGCGCCCAACAACAACTGGCAAGTGGCGTGACCACGGTGCGCGGCGCGGGCGATCCGCTGTTTGCCGATCTTGCCGTGCGCGATGCTATCGATGCCGGCAAGTATCAGGGTCCGCGCCTGGTGGCGCCGGGAACGGGCGTCACGGTGCCGGGCGGCCATGGTGCGGGCTTGTTCGCCCAGGTGGCCAACAGTCCCGCCGAAGCGGCCGAGCAGGTGCGCGACCTGTATGCTCGCGGTGCCGACGTCATTAAACTGTTCGTAACGGGCGGCGTGTTCGACGCGACGGAGGTGGGCGAGCCGGGCGTGCTGCGCATGCCGGTCGAGGTTGCCGCGGCTGCGTGTAAGGCTGCACACGAGGTAGGCTTGCCGGTTATGGCCCATGTCGAGAGCACCGAAGGCGTGAAGGCTGCGCTTCAGGCCGGCGTCGATACGATCGAGCACGGCGCTCCGTTGACGCCCGAGATCATGGAACTGTACCGTGGCGCCGCGGGCACGCAGCTCGAGGGGCGTGCGCCCAGCGTTACCTGCACTATCAGCCCGGCGCTGCCGTTTGTATTGCTCGACCCGGAAAAGACCCATTCGACCGATACACAAAAGAAGAACGGTGACATCGTGTGCTCGGGCATCATCGAGAGCGCCCGTGCCGCACTGGAAGCTGGCGTTAAGGTGGGCCTTGGCACGGACTCGAGCTGCCCGTTCGTGACGCAGTACGACATGTGGCGTGAGGTGGCCTATTTTGCCAAGTATGTCGGCGTGGGCAACGCTTTCGCGCTGCATACGGCCACGCAGGTCAATGCCGAGCTGCTGGGGCTGGGCGGCGAGACCGGCACGATTGAGTGCGGCAAGGCTGCCGATATCTTGGTGACGCGCGAGAACCCGCTCGATGACCTGTGCGCTCTGCGTGAGCCGATGCACGTGATGTGTCGCGGCGATCTGGTGCGCAAGCTCAAGGTGAAGCGCATCCTCGAGGTGGATGCCGAGCTCGACGCGATTATGGCCATGCCAGCCGAAGCGCTTGCCGAGGAGCTGGCCCGCGACGGTGTGGCGTAGATGAGACAAAGGGACAGCTCCGTTGCCGCATACAAAAAGCCGAGGTCCCAGTGCGAGGCCTCGGCTTTTATTTGTCCCATGGTATGGCAGCTATGAGCGCGTCTCCATCTTGGCATGGCACTTGGGGCAGGTGACGCGGATCTTGCCTTTGCCCTTGGGAACGGAGAGCATCTGGCCGCAGTTGGGGCACTTTAGATAGGCCGTGGTCTTGCGGCCCTTCCACATCTTCTTGGCTGTGCGCTTGGCACGTTCAAAGTCTTCCTTGCTAGTACCGGCTGCGCGCGAGGCGTTGGCCGCTGCAGCTCCGCCGCCCAAGCTAGCTACAAACTTGCCCAAGCCGGGTACGTTTGCAGTCGCGGCGACAAAGGCCTCGTTCTCCTTGTGACGTGCGTCGATATTTTTGGACAGGCCGCGCAGCACGCCAATCACGATTACGACGATGGCAATCCAGCTGAGCCACTGGATGCGGGCTATCGATCCGATCATCGCGATGACGATGCCGGCAAAACCCATCACGATGGTGAGTTCATCGGCACCATTGCGACCCTTCATAAAGTCATTCATGCAAATTGCCTTTCGTTCGATATGCTGCACGCCTTTATACCCGATTTAGAGCAAGGGGGACAGGTTAATCTGCACCAATGTGGTGCAAACATACCTGTCCCCGGAATACCAAGACGGTGCAAACGTACCTGTCCCCAATGCCCCAATTACTTGGAGAGTTTGTCGACGACGCGTTCGATTTCGGCGAGTTTGGCGGCTTTGAGGTCTTCGTCGCCCGATTCGATTGCCGAAGTCACGCAGCCCTCGATATGCGCCTTGAGCACGTCGGCGTTAATGCGCGCGAGGAGCGCCTGTGTGGCCATGAGCTGCGTGGAGATATCGACGCAGTAGCGGTCCTCCTCGACCATCCGCAGGATGCCGTCGATCTGACCGCGTGCCGTCTTGAGCATGCGGGTCACCGATTTATGGTCTGCCATCATGGCGGGTCCTCGTTTCTGGTCGGGGGTACGTGCGGGTCGTTATGCGGCGGTCACCGAAAGGGCGTGGAACTTCTCGCCGGCGCCCTCGACAGCGGCGGCGAGCTGCTCGGGGGTCACGGTGTCGGCGCACTCCACCTGGACGGTCTGAGTCTCGTGGTCGGCGTCGGCGTCGGTTACGCCCGCAACGTTGAGCAGCGCGGTCTCGACGGTGGCGTCGCAGTGGCCGCACATAAGGCCGGAAGTCTTAATTGTGAAACGCATGGGTATTCCTCTCTGTTGTGTCGGCTTTCCCAGGCACCCGACCTTGACCTTCAAACCGTCGCTCGCGTACCAAGGTACGCGTCGCTCCTCTTTCAGGTCAATCTTGGGCACTTGGAAAACCCGTTCTAAATGGACTTAATGGTGAGCCTATTTTGCCACTTTAGGCTTAAAGGATTTCAAACGCAGGGCATTGGACACGACGCACACGCTCGACAGGCTCATGGCCGCGGCGCCAAACATCGGCGAGAGTTGCCATCCGGTGAGCGGGGAGAACACGCCCGCCGCCAGCGGAATGCCGATGCCGTTGTAGAACAGTGCCCAGAACAGGTCCTGCTTGATGTTGCGGATCGTGGCGCGCGAAAGCTCGATGGCGTGGGCGACGTCCATGAGGTCGCTGCGCATGAGCACCACATCTGCCCCTTCTTTGGCGATGTCGGCGCCGGTGCCGATGGCAAGGCCCACGTCGGCGCGCGCCAGGGCGGGGGAGTCATTGATGCCGTCGCCCACCATGGCGACCTTGCCGCCCGCATCCTGCAGTTCGCGCACGTGGCGTTCCTTGTCGGCGGGGAGAACGTCGGCGATGACCTGTTCGCTGCTCAGCCCCACGCGGCGGGCGATCGCTTCGGCGGTGACGCGGTTGTCGCCGGTGAGCATGCGCACGTCGACGCCAAGCGAGCGCAGTGCGGCGATGGCCCCGGCGCTCGTCTCCTTGACCTCGTCAGCCACGGCAACGGTGCCGGCAAGCTCGCCGTTCTTGGCAAAGAACAGCGGCGTCTTGCCCTCGGCGGCAAATTGCACGGCAAGACCCGCGGGCACGGTAACGCCCAACTCGTTCATCAGGCGTACGTTGCCGGCTGCAATGGCGTTTTGCCCCTCGCGCGCCGTAACGCCGCGACCGGGCACGGCGGCAAAGTCCTCGACCATGCGTGCGACGATCCCGCGTGTCTCGCACTCGGCCATAATCGCCTCGGCCAGCGGGTGCTCGCTCGAGCGCTCCAACGCGGCGGCCAGCTTGAGCAGCGCCTTTTCGCTCATGGCGGGCGAGTCGTCGGCGCGCGTGGCTACCACGATATCGGTCACGGCAGGCTTACCGCGGGTGACGGTGCCCGTCTTGTCGAGCACCACGGTGCCCACGCTGCGCAGGTTCTCCAGCGCCTCGGCGCTCTTAAACAGAATGCCCATCTCGGCGCCCTTGCCGGTGCCGACCATAATGGCGACGGGCGTGGCCAGGCCCAGCGCGCACGGGCAGCTGATCACCAGCACAGCGACGGCGGAGGTGAGCGCTTCGTTGACGCTTCCGGTCAGTGCCATCCACACCACGAAGGTCACGGCCGAGATCACGAACACCACGGGCACAAACACGCCGGCGACCTTGTCGGCCAGGCGGGCGATGGGCGCCTTGGTGGCGTTGGCATCCTCGACGAGCTGGATAATCTTGGCGAGCGACGTGTCGGCGCCCACGCGCGTGGCGCGGAAGGTAAACGAGCCCGTGCGGTTGACCGTGGCCGCGTTGACAGTGTCGCCGGCGGTCTTCTCCACGGGAATGGATTCGCCGGTCAGCGCACTTTCGTCCACGGCCGAGCTGCCCTCGAGCACCACGCCGTCAACGGGGATGGACTCGCCGGGGCGCACGCGCAGGACCTGGCCGGGAAGGATACTGTCGACGTCCACAGTGGTCTCGGTGCCGTCCTCTGCCACGACGGTCGCGTTCTTGGGTGCTAGGTCGATGAGCGCCTCGATGGCGCCGCCGGTCTTGGACTTGCTGCGCGTCTCGAGGTATTTGCCCACGGTGACCAGCGACAGGATGGTGCCGGCACTCTCAAAATACAGGTTGTCCATGCCCGTCATCATGGCCTCGTGGACCTGACCCGCGGCTAGCTGGTCGGCCATGATGAACATGGCGTAGAGCGACCAGGCGATGGAAGCAGTGGCGCCCACGGCAATAAGGGCGTCCATGGTAGGCGCGCCGTGCGTAAGCGATTTAAACCCGTTGATAAAGTATGCGTCGTTGACGTAGACGATGGGAATGAGCAGGACGAGCTCGGTGAGCGCGAGCGTCATGCTGTGGGTGTGGTCGGTGAAGACGCCGGGCAGTGGCCAACCGAGCATGTGCCCCATGCCTATGTAGAACAGTGGGATGAGGAATACGATCGAGACGATGAGGCGGGTGCGCATGGCAGAGGCGGCGGCCTTCAACTTTTTGGTGGGCGACTCCATATGGGCGGCGCCGGACCTGGCTTGCGCACTTCCGCTTTGGACAGCGTCGGTGCCCGTGCTGACGGGCGAGGCCGAGTAGCCAGCGCGATCGACGGCGGTGCAGATGTCGTCGGGGGTGACCTGCGCGGGGTCATAGTTCACCAGCATGGAACCGGCGAGCAGATTGACCGCGACGCTCTCGACGCCGTCGAGCTTGCTCACGGCACGGTCCACGTGCGCTTGGCACGCGGCGCACGTCATACCGCCCACGTCAAACTTATCCTGAGCCATGGCTTCTCCTTTCTGTAATTTGGTGTTGGAATTGTTAACCTGCTGATACTATACACCCATACCCCCTGGGGGTGTCCAGTGGAGATTGAAATGTATGACATTTCGTTATTGGTTGAGCTGATGGCCAGGTCGGCGGGCCGTAGCCGGTCTAATGTCTCAATCTGTAACAACTAGACCCGATTTTGTCGAATAACTGTTACAGATCGAGACAGACCGTCCGCGGTCAACTCAAATGTCTCGATCTGTAACATCTAGAGAGGTTTTTGACCCCTTACTGTTACAGATTGAGATGTTGTCTCGCGGGGCTGGGGTTTGTCTCGTTCTGTAACATTTAGACCGGTTTTTGGGTTCTAACTGTTACAGATCGAGACAATTGCCGGGGAGGGGTCCCGTTGCGGCAAGACGCCCGCTGCCTAGATGCAGAATCCGGGGATCACGCAGGTTCGCTTGTTTGGCTTTTCCGCAGGCGTTGCGTACGTAAAGACGTCGCCGTCGCGTCCCACGCGGTTCATATAGAGTGTGCCTTCGCTCTCCGATGTGTCGGGACTTGCCGTTCGTTCCCACCAACAGGTGTCCTTGCCCTTCCACTGGCGAACCAACATCTCGTTCGTGGTATACGGACTTACCTTGAGCTCGCGGAAGAGCTGATACTCCTTGCCCTCGCCGTTGTAGATGTCGGCCAGGTAGTGAAAGCCCTCGGCAAATGACTCGGGCGGTTGCGTACCGCACAGCTCGACCATGGCGGGCAGCCAAAGAGTTGCGGGCAGCTCGCTCAGACACGATGCGCTTCTGGCGGCGCCAACGTTATTCGAGATCTTTTTGACAGATTTGATGAGTGCGCGCAGCTCGTTGGGCAGCAGCTTAAGGCCGTCGTTATCGAGCCATTCCCGCAGCTCGCAATCTGCCCAGCCGGCGCTCGGCGGTTCAGCCGCAGCGTTGCGCTCGGCAATACCCGCATCGAACATAAACGTCAGTCCGGCCTTGCCCGTCCCGTCCAGAAGCTCGTCGTGGCGGATGCCCACGAGCTGCGCGCCAACCTGCAGCCCGTTGGTGAGCGTGACGCGCTTGGTGCATGGATAGGGGATATGCCCGTTGTCATCGAGCAGATGATAGCGCTTGGCAATCTCGCGTGCCTCGCTACGGGTCTCGGCGGCCTTAATCTTGAGCGAAATCTCCTGCAACTGATCCCAGGTGTAGTCGTCAA
Source organism: uncultured Collinsella sp. (assembly GCA_900542315.1). Taxonomy (GTDB): domain Bacteria; phylum Actinomycetota; class Coriobacteriia; order Coriobacteriales; family Coriobacteriaceae; genus Collinsella. Next base: position 3,964 of record UQMV01000008.1, on the reverse strand, counting down.
GCGAACCGCGGATGCCGTCCAGGTAGTCGGGGATGCCAAAGCCATGGGTCGCCGCGCCAATGACGCCGAGCCCCGCAACGACTGCAACGACGCCGCCGATAATAAAGCGGCGGCGGGTCATGGCATCGTGCCGGGCCTGCTCCAGGATCTCTCGCGCTCGCTCGCCGGCGACGTCGACCTTAAGGTGCGTGCCGGAATCGATATCAATTGCGGCTTCGTCTCCTGCACCTTCGCGGCCTTCGGATTCGGCATCGGTGAGGTATGCCGAGAGCACCTCGAGCATCTGCTGCTCGGTAGGGCGATCGCACTGCTCGACTGAGATGCCTTTCATGATGATCTGGACAAGCGCTTTGTCGCCCTCGTATCGCGGCTCGAGCGGTGCCGGTTTGGTCTTGGTCTTTATGAGGTAGAACGAGCCGGTTGCCGCGGCGCCCGTCGACTCCACATCGAACGGTTTGCGACCGCTGTAGAGCTGGTACAGAATGCTCGAAAGCGCATAGACGTCGATTGCCGGCGAGCGGCGAAGGGCCGCGATGCCTTCGATATCCTGCGTGAGCATCTCGGGCGCGGCGTATGCGGGCGTGGCAAAACGCCAGATGTCGGCGCGCCGGGTGATCGTGTCGTCGCCGAGGGCCATGGTCGCGGAGCCCATGTCGATGAGGCAGGGGTCAAAGGAGCAATCGGCAATCTGCTGCTCGAGCGTTCGGCTGGTAGTGCGGAACATGATATTAGCAGGCGACAGGTCGCGATGGACGACCGGATTCACGAGGCCTTGGGTCATCAGGAGTGCGCGAAGCACGGCGTTTCCAACGGCGGCCACCATCTGGGTGGTTAGCCCGCCCGAGGCATCGTGCGGAAGCAAGGGCAGCGCCTGCTTGAGCGAGGTGCCCTCGACCCACTCCATGAGGATGAGCGGGTCGTCCTCGCAAGAACCGTAGCCATAGACACGCGGAAATCCGCGCAGGTGCGAGACGGTACACAGATGGCGGTACTCCTCGAACAGCGCGGCGGTGTTGGCCAGGTGCGCTGCCGATTGCTCGGCGGAGCGGTCGGGGGCTTGGCCGGAAAGGATGGCGTTGTCTTTGAGTAGCTTGACGGCAAAGACCTCGCCGCTTGTGTTGGTCGCGCGCAGCACGTGCCCGATGTTGCCGTTGTCGCGGTGGGTCGTCTGGAGAATAAGCGTCATAAACCGACGCTTGGCGTCGTCCTCTGCGCTGGGGTCGACCGCCACGGCGGTGTCGAACGTGTCAAGACGGATGAGTTTGTCGCCATAGGCGTTGTTGGTAGTATCCATGGCGTTCCTTTGTCTGGCATGGGTTGTCGCACGTGTACGTGAACAGTGCGGTTATCGGTAAAGTACCATAATAGCCGCACTGCTCACGTATGCCGCTGAGCATTGTCGTTTACGACGTAGAAGGTGGCAGACGAAAGACGGGCGATGACCGTCTTTCGATCGCCGTCCGCGCTAGTCCACAATGACAAGGAATGTCGTGTAGAGACCCAGATGGAGCCTGTCGCTGTTAGCGATTTCCACGGGGGGATAGACTTTGCCGGGCTCGCGTTGGTCGCGCGGCGGCTCAATCACAATATCGCCGTCACCCGCGCCCGATTCGAGCACTGTGCCGTTGGTCGATCCAAGGCCCTGGGCGTACCAGTGCTCACCCTCGAGCCAAATGCGAAGATGCTCGCGCGAGGCGTCGGCGCCCACATCGGTGATGCTGGGCGAGGTTTTGGGCAAAGAACCAATCACGGTGCCGCGCGGATTGCGTGTGAGGGGATGGATTTGCATGTCGGCGCAGTTGTCGGCATGGGTTCTGAGCAGACCGAGGTTGGGGGCGACGGTGCGCGGCTGCTCCAGGCTGCTCATAAAGCCACGTCCGACGGTAGTTTCGGTGGTGCCAAAGTGCCCGCCCGTCTTGCTGTCGCAAAAGCGCTCGACGGTGGCCACGCCCTGAACGGGATCGGCGAGCGCCCCCGTTGCCACAAAGAGCATAAGGTAAAGCGTGCTTTTCTCGCGCACGGCATTGCCGTCAAAGTTGTCGATGCGATTGAGGGCATTTGCATATAGGCGGCTGTCCAGTTTGTAGCTGGCGAGAGCCGACATCATTTCGTTGGCGGCCGGACCGCGATAGTGCTCGGCGATTGCCCGATAGGCGGACTCGCCGCCGCCGAGCTTGCTGCAGATTGCCGCGGAAAGGTTGAGCGTGGTGACGGTAAAGTCGCTGTAGATGGCGGGCGCGCACTGGTCAGGCTTGCGATGGACGATGTAACGGGTGAGATACGAGCGGTTGGAAGAGCATTTCTCGAGCAGGGTACTGCCGAGATAAGAGTTTCCATTGATGAGCATTCGGGCGATCTCGAGATGTTTAAGACCGCCGAACGAGCGAATATCGTTATAGAGGACCGAGCAAGGCGTCTCTGCTGCCACGGATACCTCCCTTGATTGCTTCCTAGCCAATATGGCGATAGGAATTAATGGCCCCCGGTGGGCGACGTATTAAATGGCTGCGCAATATATAGCGTAACCAAAGCAACATTATAGGCCACATGTTCGAAATTGCAGGAAGACTGAGAGATTTGGTTTGGACTGGACGGAAATCCCCCTCTGTCTTGATCTATAACAATTAGGACCGATTTTACTCGGTAATTGTTACAGATTGAGACAATCGGCCAGGCCCACCTCGTCCGCCTCGTCATCTGTGGTTTACGTGGGGGCATGCGAAGCGCGGGTATACTAACCCGCGGCGAATCTGCTCCATCGCTTAGAGCTGCTGCGTCTGGACGGCGCGTGATAGGGCTGCCAAAGCGATCGCCAGCGTGCTGAGCAACGTCCTCTCTGTGCGCACCCGTTTTTGTATGTATTAGCGCACTACCAAGCACGCCCGCGCGGCCGCATGCCGTGCCCATCGCGCGTGCAGATAAGGAACAACAACATATGCGTAATTCTGTATCCGACGTCACGGACGCCGAGATCCTGGACGAGGCCCGCGAGGCCATGACCCAGGCTGCCTTCGATGCCGCCGATGAGGCCAATGCCGCCCAGGCCGTCGAGTCCGCCACCGAGAGCCTGCCTGCCTTTGACGAGCTGGGGCTTTCCGACGAGATGCTTCGTGCTATCGAGAACCTGGGCTACACGGCGCCGACGCCTGTTCAGGCCGGCTCCATCCCCGTGGTGCTCGAGGGCCGCGACCTGCTTGCCGCCGCTCAGACCGGCACCGGCAAGACGGCTGCCTTCTTGCTGCCGACCATGAACAACTTGGAGCACATCGCTCCGCCCAAGCCCGTGCGCGAGCGTGGCGGTCGCAACCGCCGTCGCGGCGCCAAGAAGCCCGAGGGCAACGGCCGCGGCCCCGTGATGCTCGTCATCACCCCTACGCGCGAACTTGCCCAGCAAATCGACGAGGTCGCAAGCAAAATCGCCGACGTCACCGGCCATGTCGCCGTGACTGTCGTGGGCGGCGTGAGCTACAAGCCGCAGACCTCTGCCCTCAAGTACGGCTGCGACATCCTGGTCGCAACGCCGGGCCGTCTGGTCGATCTGATCGAGCAGGGTGCCTGCCATCTGGACGAGGTTAAGGTCCTGGTGCTCGACGAGGCCGACCGGATGCTCGACATGGGCTTTTTGCCCGCCGTCCGCCGCATTGTGCGCGAGACGCCGGCCGAGCGCCAGACACTGCTGTTCTCGGCGACCCTCGACGAGGAGGCCGTGGGCGAGATCACCGACCTGGTGAGCGATCCGGCTCGCGTGGAGATCGCGCCCGCCACGTCGACCGCCGATACCGTCGATCAGTTTGTGTTCCCGGTGTCCATCGAGGCCAAGAATAACCTGTTGCCCGAGTTCCTCAAGAAGGAGGGCCCGGAGCGCACCATCGTCTTTATGCGCACCAAGCATCGCGCCGACAGCTGCTGCCGTCGTCTGGAGCGTAAGGGCATCAAGGCCGCCGCGATCCACGGCAACAAGAGC
>UQMV01000007.1 GCA_900542315.1 uncultured Collinsella sp. | reverse complement strand
CCCATTTTCGCCATTGTTGGCGGTTCCGCTGAGAACTTAACTCCCAAGAAGCAGGTTCCCACTGTGACTAAGGCAGTTAAGGATGACGCACAGGATGGCACGTTCGGTACATTCGAGAATCCCAACAAGGCTGCTGACTCTCAGATGGACGACTATGTCGACTACCTGCTGACCGGCACCGTTGCGGGCAACATCAACACTTACAGCACCTACACGTACACCTTCAAGGATGAGCTGCCCAAATCCATGACGCCCATGTTTAAGACTGGCGGCACTACACCCGATGTCATGGTCAAGATCAACAATACCGAGGTCAAGTCTGGCTACACCGCCAACTACGTGGACGATACGATTACTGTCGACTTCACCAATCTCAAGAATTGCAAGGGCGAGGATGGCACTGCCATTGGGTTGAACAGTGACTCGAAGGTGACCGTCGAGTACAAGGCCAAGCTCGACCCTGCCAAGATCTTTGAAAATGGTAAGATCAAAAAAGAATTCAAGGGGTTGGTTGGCAAGTCTCAGAAAAATAAGGTTACGCTGACCTATTCCAACAACCCACACGCCAACGGTACTGGCACCACGGTTGAGCACCCTGCCTACGACTACACCTACGGCATCGACGTCACCAAGGTCGGTTCTGATAATGACCAAAAGGGGCTCGAGGGCGTTGAGTTTACGCTGCGAGAGCAGGGCGATGACGTCAGCTATATCATGGCAAATGGCGTCAAGACGACCGATAAAGCAAAGGCCAAGCTGACAACCGACGGCGACGGCAAGATTAACGTTGTCGGTCTCGACGAGGGCACCTACGTTCTCACAGAGGTTACGCCCGCCCCTGGCTACAACAACTCCGCGGCAAACGGCGTGACCTTTACTATCAGCCGCACGCTCAATCAGGCTGGCGATGATGTTACCCCTAGTGCGGATTCTGCAATCCAGGCAGCAAGTGGTGTTGTGAAGGGAAATTCGGCTACCGCGTCTACCGGCAAACTCAGCTTTACCATTGTCGACCAGAAGGGCTCCGGCCTCCCGCTGACCGGCCTCAACGGTGTGACCTTCACTTGGATCGCTGGTGGCGCGGTGCTGTGCATCGGCGTGGCGCACCTCATCCGCAGCCGTAAGCAGGCTGAGGAGTCCGAGCAGGAGTAACGCTCACTCATCCATCCCCTTGGCAGGTGGGATGTGATGGCCATGAGACTTGCGGACACTTTTCTCGTCCATCGACGTTCTTGCTTTGCCATTTTCTTTTCGGGGCAGACTCCGCACTGGAGTCTGCCCCGTTCTTTTTGGGATAAAGCAGCCAGCCTCCATCGTCCGATGCGGGCACGTTCGTCATCGCGTTTCTTGACTCGTATGAGGTTCGGTTTAAGGTCCGTAGGCGCACGCGCGGTGCGGACGGTAGAAGGCATTTGCGCCGCAACAAGCGCAAATAAGAATGCCCGGGGGTCGGATCCCGGGCATTTAACAAAACCAGAAAACTAGGCCGCCCGCGCTCTCATTCATTTACGCGGGGTGCGTCGTTTCCTATAGACATTGTATCCCGAATAGCTCTGTTGATCCGAGATATTTTGAAAACTCAAATACGGGCCCATGCCTGACCGGGCAATGCAGTCTGACCCCATTGTTCGAGTGGTGGCACTTGGGGCTCGCTAATCGGCTATTATTTGTTTAGACATCATTGGAGGCGATGTGCGGTGGTGAAGAGCGCCAAGCATTTAGAAAAGGCAGGCAAACGTCGTCGCAAGCGACTGCCGCGCTGGGCCGACCGGCTCATCACCATCGTCATCATCCTTATCGGCGTGGGCCTTATGACCTGGCCGTGGATCTTGGACCGGCTCGAGGCCTCGGGCGTGTTCAACCAGATCAGCAGCGTGTCCAGCACCGTGGACGCGCTGTCGGAAGAGGAGCGCGAGCGCATTCTGCTCCAGGCGCGCTCCTTTAACGAGCAGCTGGCGGGCGAGGCCACCGAGCTTCCCGCCGACCAGATCGAGCCCTACGCCCAGCAGCTCATCTTTGATCGCGACCCCATGATGAGCTGGGTCGAGATCCCCTCCATCGACGTGAGCATGCCTATCTACCACGGCACGAGCGAGGAGGTCCTTATGGCAGGCGTCGGCCACCTGGAGGGCACGAGTCTGCCGGTGGGCGGCACCTCGACGCATTGCGTGCTCACCGCGCACTCGGGCATGCGCAACCTGAGCATGTTCGACGACATCCACTCGCTGGAGCCCGGCGACCTGGTGCTGCTGCACACCATGAACAAGACGCTCGCCTACAAGATGGTGGACTCCGAGGTGGTGCTGCCCGAGGAGATGGAGTCGCTGACCATCGAGCCCGGCGCCGACAAGGTGACGCTCGTCACCTGCACGCCCTACGGCGTGAACGACCATCGCCTGCTGGTGCATTGCGTGCGCACCAAGTACAACAAGAAGAACGTCGACAAGCAAAAGTCGCTGGCCGGCCGCCACTGGGGCAAGCGCGAGTTCGCCGTGCTCATCGTGGTTGTGGCCATCCTACTGTTGCTGCTGGACGTGGTGATCCACACGGTCCGCAAGCGCCGCAAGGCCAAGGCCTCGGCATAGGACATTCTCCAGAACCGCCACGGTGGGGACAAGCACTTTTGTGGCGGTCGGGGCTTCCAAACCATCACAACATTCGATGAAAATCGCGATTTTGACGAAAAACGTCGAATGTTGTGATGGTTTTCGTTGTGGGCGGGACGGTTTTCGTTGCGGGCGAGACAGTTTTCGCTGTGGACGGTGCGGTTTCGCCGCAGAACCGCCGGCCCGCCGCCTGCCAGCCCGCCGCCCTCGTTACGTTTTCGCTGCATTTGGGTAAAGCGCCTGCTCCAAGGCGCCCTTGCCCTGTATACTAGAGCGGTTTAACTGTTATGCGGAAGGGAGCGCCCATGGCACTCAGCGAGAAAGACGTGCGCGGCATCGCCGAGTACGCAAAGATCGCACTGACCGATGACGAGCTCACCCAGATGACGTCCTACATGAACGACGCCGTCCAGATGCTCGAGCCCGTCTTGCAATATGACCTGCCCGACGTGGAGCCCACGTTCCATCCCATCGGAAGCCTGTCCAACGTGATGGGCGACGACCTGCGCGAGCCCGAGCGCGACCTGCCGCTCGACGTCGCGCTCGAAAACGCCGGCAGCGCGCGCGACCGCTACTTCCGCGTGCCGTCCATTTTGGGAGAGGGGGAGAGCGAGTAATGGCGCTAAGCTTCGATTCCCTTACCGCCGCCCAGATCGCCGCAGGCGTTGCCGCCGGCGACTTTACCGCTACCGAGGTGGCCCAGGCCTCCCTTGCCGCCATCGAGGCGCGCGAAGGTGGGGTCCAGGCATTCCTGCAGGTGGCGCCCGAGCTTGCGCTCGAGGCCGCCGCGCGCGTGGATGCCGACCGTGCCGCAGGCAAGCCGCTGCCCCCGCTCGCGGGCGTGCCGCTGGCCATTAAGGACAACATGAACCTTGTGGGCACGCGCACCACCTGCGCTTCCCGCATGCTTGGGGACTACCAGAGCGTCTACACCGCCACCTGCGTCCAGCGCATGTTCGATGCCGGCTGCCTGCCCATGGGCAAGGCCAACATGGACGAGTTTGCCTTCGGTAGCTCTACTGAGAGCTCGGCCTTCCACCGCACCAACAACCCTTGGGATACCGAGCGCGTGCCCGGCGGCTCCTCGGGCGGCTCCGCTGCCGCCGTCGCCGCGGGCGAGGTCGCGCTCTCGCTGGGCTCGGACACCGGCGGCTCCATTCGCCAGCCGGCGTCGCTGTGCGGCGTGGTGGGCTTTAAGCCCACGTATGGCGCCGTGAGCCGTTACGGCGTGGTTGCCTTTGGCTCGTCGCTCGACCAGGTGGGACCCTTTGGCCGCACGGTCGAGGATGTCGCGCTGGCCATGAACGCGCTTACCGGCGCGGGCCACGATCCGTACGACTGCACCAGCCAGGATTGCGCCGTCGACTTTACCGAGCATCTCAACGACAGCATCGAGGGCAAGCGCGTGGGCATTATCCCTGCGTTTATGGAGGCCGAGGGCCTGACGCCCGAGGTCAAGGCCGCTGTTCAGCGCGCTGCCCAGGAGTTGCAGAACCAGGGTGCCGAGCTGGTCGAGGTCGACCTGCCGCACCTGGACGCCGCTATCGCTGCCTACTACGTCATCGGCCCGGCCGAGGCGTTCTCCAACCTGGCCCGCTTCGACGGCATTCGCTACGGCTACCAGGAGGAGGGCTGCGCCAACCTGTCCGACCAGAGCTCGCTTTCGCGCGCCCACGGCTTTGGCGCCGAGGCCAAGCGCCGTCAGATGCTCGGCGCCTACCTGCTGAGCTCGGGCGTGTACGACAAGTACTACTACGCTGCGCAAAAGGCCCGCACGCTCATCACGCAGGACTACGACGCCGCGTATGCCAAGGTGGACACCATCCTCATGCCCGCCTCGCCGCGCACGGCCTTTAAGTTTGGCGAGATTAGCGACCCCACGCAGATGTACCTCTCCGACCTGTACACCATCTCGCTCAACATTTGTGGCAACGGTGGCATCTCGGTGCCGCTGGGCCTGGGCGAGGATACTCAGCTGCCCGTTTCTGCCCAGCTGGTGGGTCCGGCCTTTAAGGACCGTCAGCTGCTCACGTTTGCTCGCGCCCTGGAGCGCGGCTTTGCCGATACCGCCACGGGTGCGCCCGCGCTTTCCGTCGCGCCCGATTTTGCCGGGAAGGGAGGCGAGCTGTAATGAAGGAGCTTTCCGAGGTCCTGCAGGATTGGGAGGCCGTGATCGGCCTGGAGATCCATACCGAGCTCACCGCACTCGATACCAAGATGTTCTGCAACTGCAAGCTCAGCCACGATGACGAGCCCAACGCCAACGTGTGCCCGGTGTGCCTGGGCCTGCCCGGCGCCCTGCCGGTGCCCAACAAGCGCGCCATCGAGAGCATCGTCAAAGCCGGTCTCGCCACCAACTGCGAGATTCAGCGCCACTCGATGTTCTACCGCAAGCACTACTTTTATCCCGACATGGCCAAAAACTTCCAGACCACGCAGGGCCCGGTCGCCTTTGCCATGTACGGCCACCTGGACCTGGACGTGACCGGTCGCGGTGCCGCCGAGCGCCCCGACTGCGCGTTTGGCGAGGCCGAGGCCCAGAGCCTGGCGAGCGCCTCGGCCAACGCCGAGGGCCTGTCCACATCCATGACGTCGGCCATGCGCGAGGGCAACCAGCGTGCCGGTCACCTGGCCAGCTACGACGCGTCCAACCTGCAGATGCCCGAGCGTCGCGAGGACGGTTCCTACACGGTGCCCATTCGCATCCTGCGCATCCACATGGAGGAGGACGCCGCCAAGATGGTGCACGTGGGCGGCGCCGAGGGCCGCATCACCGCCGCGGCCGAGTCGCTCGTCGACTACAACCGCTGCGGTACGCCGCTCATCGAGCTCGTTACCGAGCCCGACCTGCGCACGCCCGAGGAGGCCCGCCTGTTTATGGAGAAGCTCCGTCGCATCTTTGTGACGCTGGGCATTTCGGACTGCTCCATGGAGAAGGGTTCCATGCGCTGCGACGGCAACGTGTCGCTGCGCCGCCGCGGAGAGACCAAGCTGGGCACCAAGACCGAGCTCAAGAACCTCAATTCGTTCAAGAGCTTGCACGACGGCCTTGCCTACGAGATCTGCCGCCAGGCCGAGGTGCTCGAGGAGGGCGGCATCATCTACCAGGAGACCCGCCACTGGGAGCCCAGCCGCAAGCGCACCGTGGTCATGCGTGTGAAGGAGACGGCCGACGACTATCGCCTGTTCCCCGACCCCGACCTGGCGCCGTTCGATCTGGACGACGAGTTCATCGACCGCTGCCGTGGCGAGATTCCCGAGCTGCCCGATGCCAAGCGCGTCCGTTTTGAGGCCGACTTTGGCATTAAGGCGGCGGACGCCGAGCAGATTGCCGGCGACCCGGAGTTTGCCGAGTTCTTTGAGGCGGCCGCTGCCGGTATGGCTGGCAAGGAGGCCCAGACGGTCGCAAACTTGCTGGTCAACGAGATGATCGCCTACCTTAAGGGCGCCGGCGTCTCGCTGGCCGAGTCCGGCATCGCGCCGGCTCAGGTGGCAGCCCTTGCTAAGCTGCTGGCGACCGATGCCATCAGCTCCAACCAGGCACACGAGGTCTTTGAGGCCATGGCTCAGACCGGCGACGATCCCAACAAGATCGTCGACGAGCGCGGTATGCGTCAGGTGAGCGATGCCGGCGCGCTGCAGCCGATCGTGGACGAGGTGCTGGCAAACTGTGCCGATCAGGCGCAGCAGTATCGTGACGGCAACCAGAAGGTCATCGGCTTTTTGGTGGGCCAGTGCATGAAGGCGAGCCGCGGCAAGGGCAATCCGAAGCTCTTCAACGAGTTGCTGAGAACGTCGCTCTCGTAGCTGCGAGGCCGGGGAAGCCCCGAGTCGCCGGGGTGTTTCCTCCAAATTTCAAACAGTCCTATGCAAGACGAAGGCCACATTTAGTGGCCTTCTTTGCATGCGGAACTCATTTGGAGCAAACACCCCGGCGACTCGGGGCTTCCCCGGCCAGACGACTCGGCCGTTCGGGTCAGGCGAGCTGAATGGAATAGAGTGAATGGACGCGCCGTTGGCACGCCCATTGTTTTGAGGGGAACTCATTGAGAGGCAAGGCCCTGCGCCCGGCCCCTCGGTTCCGTGACGACTCGGCCGTTCGGGTCAGGCGGGCTGATAGGAAAGATGGTGGCGGAGGCGCAAAATGCGCCTCCGCCTTTTCAATGTGATGAAAGTGTGGCGAAATGAGCTTAAAACTTCCGTAAATGTGATAAATGTCACGTTTTACCTAGGGTAAAATGTGGGAAATATCACGTTTACGGAAGTTTCTTTGCGGGAGGTTCGGCCATGCAGCGAGATATCATTGCCAAGCTTAACGCTTGGAAAGCGTCAGAATATCGTAAGCCGCTTATCCTTAAGGGGGCGCGCCAGGTTGGAAAGACGTGGGCGCTTAAGGAGTTCGGCCGAACCTCGTACATCAATTATGTGTATCTGACGCTCGAGGAGCCGTCACCTGGGGTACAGAGCGAGTACGCTCAGTTTTTCGAAGGTACGCGCGATCCTCGACGGATCATCTCAAATCTTTCCCTGGCACTTGGACAGCCTATCGAACCCGGCGAGACGCTGCTTATTATTGATGAGATCCAGGATTGTCCTCCTGCAGTCGGCGCCCTTAAATACTTCTGTGACGAGGCCCCCGAGTATCACGTCGCATGCGCAGGGTCTTTGTTGGGCGTTCGCTTGTCCCGTGAGACCAGCGCTTTTCCGGTGGGAAAGGTCGAGTTCATGGAGATGCGCCCCATGAGCTTTTCCGAGTTTCTGAAAGCCGAGGGCGCTGCAAACTACGACGAATACCTTGGCGGCCTGGATCAGATCGAGACAGTGCCCGATTTCTTCCATGTCCGTCTCGTCGAGCATCTTCGTCGTTATTTTGCATGCGGCGGCATGCCAGAGGCTCTTGGCCGGTGGGCGGAGACGGGCGATATCGTTCAGGTCGATAAGGTGTTGTCTGATCTCTTGGATTCCTACGAGCGCGATTTTGCCAAGCATGGTGGCCGTGCGCAGTTCGCCAAGCTTTCGCAAATATGGAACTCGATTCCAACTCAGTTGGCGCGCGAGAACAAAAAGTTCGTTTGGGGTGCGGTGCGCGAGGGGGCTCGTGCTCGAGAATACGAGGATGCTCTGGAATGGCTTGCCGATGCTGGGCTCATCACGGCGGTTCGCCTTAATGCTGCCGGTGGTGTGCCGCTCTCTGCGTACGATGACCTCAAGGCATTTAAAGTCTACTGTCTTGATGTCGGCTTGCTGCGCCGCATGGCAAGGCTGGATGCGTCCGCTTTTGCCATCTCGGATGCGCTATTTTCGGAGTTCAAAGGTTCGTTCGCCGAGAACTATGTGCTTCAGGCATTACTTTCACAGTTAGATGCTGCTCCGCGTTATTGGACAAACGAGAAGCCGAAGCACGAAGTCGATTTTTTGATTCAAGTCGGAAACGAAATCGTTCCCGTCGAGGTCAAATCGGGAGAGGTCGTTCATTCCAAGAGCCTTAAGTACTATGCCGACAAGCATGCGGAGACGACTCCATTGAGGGTCCGCTACTCACTTAAGAACCTAAAGCTCGACGACGGGGTGCTCAACATTCCGTTGTATTTGGCTGATCGATCTGTCCCTCTTATCAAAAAGGCGCTTGATTGTGCGCATCTTGACGTTTAGATCCTGGGTGAGCTGACGGGCGGCGGCTAATTAATCGCTCCGTTACGGCCAGGGAGCTTGGGCCTTAGCGATGCTTGCTTCGCCAAGCCGTGGGTGTCATGCCGGTGTATTGCTTGAAGGCTTGGGCGAAGGCGGCCTGCTGAGGGTAGCCTAGACGCTCTGCCACCTGCGCTATCGTGAGCGCGCTATCTGCCAAAAGGTCCTGCGCTCGCTCCATACGGCGTCTGCGAATGTAGGCGCCCAGGGACTCGCCGGTTTGGGCCTTAAAGGTGGCGCATAGTTTGGAGCGGCTTGTGTAGAGCCTCTCGGCCACCTCGTTGATACCCACACGTCTGCCTTTGTCGAGCGCGCGCTCAATCATTGCCGTTGCTTCTTCGGCAATGGTTATGCTGACGTGTGTGTCTGCCGCCTGCCGCGCCTGCTTGTGGGCCGCGCGCGAACAGGCGAGCTCCGCGACCATGGTCTCCACGATGCCCTGCATATAGACGTGTCCGCCTACGGTGCGGGCGCGGTCCTCGTTAATCCGGCGCAGCGTGTGGCAGATCGCAGACGTCGCTTCCTCGTGCCATGGCTCGGCAAACGCCTCAAAGGTTCCCGCGAACTCGGTGGGATAGCGGTGCTCCAGTTCGTCAAAATATCCAGGCAAAAAGAGCACCGAGCGCGAGTGATAAAGTTCCCCCGCAAACAGCGGGCTTAATTCCTCGCCACAGTTATCTTGGATAAAGCTGCAAACGGCATTGTTTGGCCACGGTCCATGCGATGGTTTGAGGTTCGCGGGCGTTATGCCAGTCTCGGGCATGCATGTAAGTGTGGGCGCGCTGACTTCGCTCACGCAGGCGTACGGCTCGGGTGTGTATTCGGCCAGGTACATATCGTGCGTCGGGGTGATGAAATGCTCCATGACAATGCAGGCAGGGGAGAGAGGCATGATCCATGCGCGTCCGTGCGCCCGATCGTTTGCCACCTCGCCGGTAAAGACGGCGCCCTTGCCGGTAAGCTCCAGGCCAAACTGCTCAAACTGCGGTGCGTAGAGCTCGGTTATGTCGGTCGCTGCCCGCCGCATTTGCAAAAGCGTCCCTTTCCTTTGCAGAAACGTCCACAGCTCGGTTGATTGTGAGCCATGGCTAACATGCCAATGATAAGTTGATTAAGGTTAACTCTCAAGCCGTTAGAAAGGAACCTCATGGCAAAGGGATCAAAAAGGGAAGGCGGCGGTATCGGCGAGCTGCTTGCATATGCCGGCGACCGTAAATTCCTAACTTATTTGGGCATGGCGCTCTCGGCGCTCTCGCAGCTGCTGAGCTTTGGCCCGTTCGTGTGCATTTGGCTTGTCGCACGCAATCTGATCGCCGTGGCACCTAACTGGAGCGAAGCCACCGATATCGCGATGTATGGCTGGTGGGCCGTGGGTTTTGCCCTGGCAAGCATCGTAGCTTATTTCGTGGGGCTCATGTGCACGCACCTGTCTGCGTTTCGCTGCGCATCCAATATTCGCAAAACTACGAGCGAGCACCTGCTTAAGCTGCCGCTTGGCTACTTTGACACGCACGCCACCGGTGAGCTGCGTCGTGTTGTAGACGGATGTGCCGCCTCCACCGAGACTTTGCTCGCACACATGCTGCCCGATATCGCAGGCGCCGCCGCCATGGTCGTGGGCTTGCTCGTGCTGCTTTTCGCGCTCGATTGGCGTTTGGGGGCGGCATGCCTTATCTCGGTCGTCGTTTCGTTTGGCGCCATGGCCACCATGATGAGCGGCAAAGGCGCCGAGTTCATGAAGGCCTACATGGGAGCGCTGGTCAAGATGAACAAGACCGGCACCGAATACGTACGTGGCATCCCCGTTGTCAAGGTGTTTCAGCAGACGGTCTACTCCTTTAAGGCCTTCCACGATGCGATCGCCGAATACGCCGACATGGCACAAAACTATGCGGGCACGTTCTGTCGAGGTCCGCAGGTACTCAACCTTACCGCGCTCAATGGTCTTGTGGCATTCCTGTTGCCCGTGGCGTTGCTGTTGGCGCCGGGCGAGACGGACTTCGCGCATTTTATGGCCAACTTCACGTTTTACGCGATATTTTCGGCCGTGGTACCGACGGCCATGACCAAGCTCATGTTTGTGGGCGAGGCCTCTCAGATGAGTGCCGATTCGCTGGCTCGCATCCGAAGCATCATGGATTCCAAGCAGCTCTCCGTGCCCGCCCGACCCAAACACCCTGCCAGCGGCGACGTGCGATTTGAGGACGTGAGCTTTACGTACGAGGGTGCCGAAGCACCTGCCGTTAGCCATGTAAGTTTCAGCGTTCCCGCTGGTAGCACCCTCGCCCTGGTGGGCCCTTCAGGTGGCGGTAAGTCAACCTGTGCAAGCCTGATCCCGCGTTTTTGGGATGTCTCTTCGGGTCGAGTGCTTGTAGGTGGTGTGGACGTTCGCGATATGGATCCGCACGAGCTTATGGACCAAGTCGCCTTCGTGTTCCAGACCAACCAGCTGTTCCGGCAAACACTTGCCGATAACGTTCGCGCCTCCAAGCCTACGGCCACTGACGACGAAGTGCGTGCGGCCCTCTCCGCAGCTCAGTGCGACGACATTGTGGCCAAGCTCCCACAGGGCATCAATACCATGCTCGGTGCCGGCGGAGCATATCTTTCGGGCGGCGAGGTCCAGCGCGTGGCACTTGCCCGTGCGATCCTTAAAGACGCGCCTATCGTGGTGCTCGATGAGGCCACGGCGTTTGCCGACCCCGAGAACGAGGCGCTCATCCAGCGCGCCTTTAGCAAGCTGGCGGCGGGTCGCACGGTCATTATGATTGCGCACCGACTCTCGACTGTAGTGGGCGCAGACCAAATCGTGGTGCTCAACCAGGGCAGCGTGCAGGAGTCGGGTACCCATGCCGAGTTGCTGTCCCAAGAGGGTCTATATGCCAAGATGTGGGCCGAATACGAACAGGCCGCGAGCTGGAAAATCACTGCAGCGACCGCGGATGCTGCCGTCACGAAGGGAGGCGAGGCCTAAATGTTCGCCTCATTCCAAAAGAAGTATTTCCTATCCGATAAAGGCGTCGCCGGCGTAAAACGCGGCATTTTCTGGACCACGCTTACCAATCTCATTACCATGGCCGGCATGGGCTTTTTGTTCCTGGTCATGGCCGGTTTTGTCGAACATCTCGCCACCGGCGCCGACCTGCCAGATGCCCTGCCGATCGTGGGCGGCCTCCTGGTCTTTTTCGTGTTGCTCTTTGCCTCTAACTGGCAGCAGTATTACTACACCTACTGCATTTTTTACGAGGAGTGCGGCAAGCAGCGTATGGAGATTGCCGAGCGCTTGCGCAAACTGCCGCTGTCGTTTTTTGGCCGTCGTGATCTGGCAGATTTAACCGAGACCATCATGGGCGACGTCCAGACCATGGAGCATGCCTACAGCCACGTGCTGGGAGAGCTTTGGGGTGCCATCATCGCAAGCGCCGTTGTATTTGTGGCGTCGCTGTTCTTTTGCTGGCAGCTGGCGATCGCGGCGTTTTGGAGCGTTCCCGTGGCCTTTGCCGTGCTGTATCTAACACGCGGCCCCATGGTCCCGGTGTTCGACCGTGTTCGCGCCGAGAAGGTCAAAGTCACTGAGGCGATACAGGAGACGCTCGATTGTGTGCGCGAGATCCGCGCCACCAACCAGGAGGCCTATTATCTTGAGGGACTCGGCGCCGTGATTGATGCCGAGGAGCGCGAGACCACTAAGGGAGAACTCGTTAACGGGCTTTTGGTCAACTCCGCCTTTGTCATTTTGCGTCTGGGGATCGCTTCCACGCTGGTAACGGGCGCCGCGATGGTTACCTCGGGGCGGGTCGACTTTTTGGTGATGTTTGCCTTCCTGCTTATGGTGAGCCGCATCTATGCGCCTTTTGACCAGGCGTTGATGCTGGTGTCCGAGCTGTTTGCCGCCGAGTCGTCTGCCAAGCGTATGCGTTCCATCATGGAAGAGCCTGTGGCGCGGGGCAGCGAGAAATTTGAGCCCGCGGGCCACGATGTGGTGTTCGATCACGTGGCATTTGGCTATGGTGCGGGCGAGGACGGCCGCGCCGGCGAGAAAGTTCTTACCGATGTGAGCTTTACCGCCAAGGAAGGCGAGGTCACGGCGCTGGTCGGTCCTTCGGGTTCCGGTAAGTCTACGGTGAGCCGCCTGGCCGCGCGCTTTTGGGATGCCACCGAAGGCACGGTCACCGTGGGTGGCGTGGATGTTGCGAGCGTGGATCCCGAGGTGCTGCTGCGCGACTACGCCATTGTGTTCCAAGACGTGCTGCTCTTTGACGACACGGTGATGGGAAACATCCGCCTCGGGCGTCGTGATGCCACCGATGAGGAAGTGCTTGCGGCCGCGCGTGCCGCCAACTGCGACGAGTTCGTGAACCGCATGCCGCAGGGCTACGACACCATGATCGGCGAGAACGGCTCCAAGCTGTCCGGCGGTGAGCGCCAGCGCATCTCTATCGCCCGCGCGCTGCTCAAAGATGCGCCCATCGTGCTGTTGGACGAGGCGACGGCGAGCTTGGACGTGGAGAACGAGACCGTGGTACAGCAGGCACTCTCCCGTCTGCTCGCAGGTAAGACGGTTATCGTTATTGCCCACCGTATGCGTACGGTGGAAAATGCCGACAAAATCGTTGTGCTCAAGGATGGTGTGGTTGCCGAGCAGGGCACTCCGGCACAGCTCAAGGCGGCAGGTGGAGAATTCGCCCGCATGGTTGCGCTGCAAAAGGAAGCGGCTGCCTGGCGGCTATAGGAAAGGGGACCAAGATTTCCAAAGGTTAACTTTGGTTGACCATAATAGTTCGACTAAACTAGTCTCAAAGCGTGCTCGAGCAAACTAATGAACTCGGGTGCTAAGGCACCATGCCGCGCTTGTGCGGCAAAAGGGAGAAGCAACATGAAGAAGTCGACGTTTAACACCCTGCTTGTCGGTGGCGGTTTTCTGCTTGGCACGGCCGGCATCAAGCTGCTTACCAGCGCTCCGGTAAAGAATGCCTGCGTGCAGGGTATCGCGTGCGGCATGCGCATCAAGAACGGCTACCAGGACATGGTCGAGCAGGCCAAGGCTAATGTCGACGACATGGTTGCCGAGGCTGCTTACATCACCCAGAGCGAGGCCGCTGCTGACGAGGCAGCCGAGTAGCGCTCCCAGGCACAAACTATGAGATTCTCGATTATTAGCGAGATCCCTGGCAGGACCCGCCTTCAGTTGGCGGGTCCTGTGCCAGAGAGCGATCTCGATGCGCTTCTAAAGCTTGGCGGCGACATCGATGGCGTGCGCAAGGTGCGCGTGTATGGCCGCATTGGCCAGATGGCGCTGGAGTACGACGAGCCGCGCCGCGCGAGCGTGCTCGATGCCTTGGGCGCGCTCGATGCTCAAGCTATCGCCGATGCCAAGTCGGGCTACGTGATGCAGCTTGAGCCACGCAAGCACAAGCTCGTCATGGATCTTGCCACACTTATCGGCGCCCACTACGCGCGCCGTTGGTTCTTGCCGACGCCTCTGCGTGCGGTGTTTGTCGTGGCCGGTTACATGGCATTTTTGCGCGCTGCCCTTCATGAGCTGGCACAGCCGCGCCTGACCGTTCCTGTGCTCGACGCTTCGGCCATCGGCATTTCGTTCGTCAAGCGTGATGTCGACACCGCGGGCCAGACAATGTTCTTGCTCAACGTGGGCGAGCTGCTCGAGGACTACACTCGCGCCATGAGCGAAAACGAGCTCATCAACTCGCTGCTCGATGTGCCCGACAAGGCGCAAAAGGTTGTCGGCGACACCGAGGTAAGCGTTGCCGCGACCGAGCTCGAGCCCGGCGATTTGGTCGCCGTGCGCACTGGCATGTCCATTTGCATCGACGGTGTTGTCGAGCAGGGGAGCGCTATGGTCAACCAGGCGACCCTGACCGGCGAGCCGCTGGCCGTCGAGCGCAGCGTGGGCGACGATGTGTTCGCCGGTACCGTCGTGGAAGACGGCAGCATCTTGGTGCGCGTGCGCGCCAACACGGCGCAGACCAAGCTCCGCTCGATCGTCTCGCTCGTGCAGACGGCCGATTCGCTCAAGTCCGAGGGCCAGTCGCACATGGAAGACCTCGCCAACAAGATCGTCCCGTGGAACTTCCTGCTCGCGGGCCTGGTTGCGCTTACCACCCGCAGCCTCATCAAGACCTCGGCGGCACTGATGGTCGACTACTCGTGCGCACTCAAGCTCACGGGTTCCGTCGCCGTCATGACTGCCATGAGCGATGCTGCCAAGATGGGTGTTATGGTCAAGGGCGCCAAGTACTTTGAGTCGTTTGCCAAGGCCGACACCATTGTGTTTGATAAGACCGGCACGCTTACCGAGGCGCAGCCGCGTCTTGCCTGCGTGCTCACCACCGATGGTTGGAGCGAGGACGAGATCCTGCGCCTTTCCGCTTGCTTGGAGGAGCATTTTCCGCATCCGGTGGCGCGTGCCGTGGTCAACGCCGCCCGCGAGCGCGGGCTCGAGCACCGCGAGCGCCATGCCGCCGTCGAGTACATCGTGGCGCACGGCATCGCTTCGTCCATTGAAGGGCGTCGCGCCATCATCGGTTCCGCGCACTTTGTATTTGAGGATGAGAGCGCGCAGCTCGAGTCCGACATTAAGGAGCAAATCGAGTCCCAGATGCAGGGGCTGTCGCCGCTGTACCTGGCGGTCGATGGCACCGTTGTGGGCGTGCTCGGTATCGAGGACCCGCTTAAGCCCGGGGTTCGCGAGGCCATCGCCGACCTGCACGCGTTGGGCGTTAAGCACGTGGTCATGCTCACGGGCGACTCGGAGCGCACGGCCGAGCGCATTGCTCGCGAGGCGGGTGTCGACGAGTTTAAGGCCGAGCTGCTGCCCGAGGACAAGTACGCGTATGTTGAGCGCATTAAGGGCGAGGGGCGC
The DNA here is from genome assembly GCA_900542315.1 of uncultured Collinsella sp. GTDB lineage: Bacteria > Actinomycetota > Coriobacteriia > Coriobacteriales > Coriobacteriaceae > Collinsella. Next base: position 55,349 of record UQMV01000007.1, on the reverse strand, counting down.
CACGTTGCCATGGTGGGCGACGGCGTCAACGATTCGCCGGCACTCGGTTTGGCCGACGTGGGGCTGGCAATGGGCGGTGGAAGCGACATCGCCAAGGAGGTCGCCGATATCATCCTGACCGATACAGATCTCGCCGCGATCGTGCGCCTGCGCCGCATGAGTCAGGGGCTTATCGACCGTCTGACGAGTTCGTATTCCAAGGTGATGCTCACCAACTCGGCGCTGTTGGCATTGGGTATTACCGGCATGATTACTCCGCAGGCGTCGTCGCTGCTGCACAACGGCTCAACGATCGCCTACAGCCTGGGCAACGCAAAGGCTTACCTGCGCTAGCGGACGTGTTCGCCCACGTTATCTGGCCTGCGCCCAGACGGCATCGGTGTCGTCCGGACGCAGGCCTTTTGCGTTTGACCATCTACTAGCTTCTCTATATAGTGTTGATAGCGGTGCTAGCAATTGAAGGGAGCGGGATCAACGTGGGTGCTGTTAGCGGCATGGCGCAGGTGAATGTTCGCGTAGATCGCTCGGTTAAAGAGCGCGCCGAGGAAGCGCTACAGCTTTCGGGCGGGTCACTGCCCGAGCTCATCAAAAAGGTCGTGGCCAAGGTCGCGCAGGGTGGCGGGCAGTGTGAGGAAGTACTGTCTGCCGTTGATGGCCGGCAACAGACCGTCGCGCACGATACTCCGTTTGCCGCGTCGTGGGCAGCGGCAGACCGGCTTTATGCAGATTTGGGTATCGCTGTGTCGCCCGTATCCGACGATCGCGATTGGGACGCAATCTATTCCGAAGCCATGGATGAGCATTATCGCCAAAAGGGGATGATCCAGTGAGTGGGGCGCCTCTCAAGATCATGGTGGACGCCAACGTATGGGTTGATTCGTTTTGCGTCGACCATGCCGAGTCGCTTGCCGCGCGTGCGTTTATTGGGCAGGCGACGGAGACGGGGGCGTTGCTGTTCTTTCCGGTCCATATCGCCAAGGACGTGCTGTACGTTGTCCAACACGAGCTGAAGCGTAGCGTTTTTGCCAGCGGGGGAGCGCTCGACGAGGCGTCTGCCCGCGCGATTGGCGATGCGGCGTTGGTGTTTGTGCGGAACATGACCGAAAACGCCACGGCCGTGGGTGCAGATGCGTCGGACCTTTGGCTGGCCGACAAATACTTAGCGCTCCATCGCGATTACGAGGACAACTTGGTACTCGCCGCATGCAAACGCGCCCAGGTCGATTACTTGGTAACTAACGATCGCAAGCTGCTCGAACATGCCGATCTTGCAGCAAAGACCCCGCGTCAAATGATGCCGATTCTTGCTTTGGCCGAACGCGGCGGCGCGGCTATCGGTTGACGCGAACTGTTTGCGGACCTCTTGGACGACGATGCGCCAAGGGACCCGCGTCTGCTATTTACAAAAGCTCGGCCTTAATGGCGGGGCTTTCTGCGAGCTTTTCGGCTGCCTTTTCGTCGGAGCTGTCGAGTGCTGCCAGACTGCGGTAGACCCACTCGTTGACCTGGGTGTTCTTGACGCCTGCAGTCTGCATAAGGGCGCCTACCTCGCGGATTGCTGCGAGCAGATCGGCTTTGGGACCCGCGAGCTCGACCTCGATGCCGTGGTAGGCGGCCACGCCGCGGTTTTCACTCACGTGGTCGATAAAGCCCTCGACGGTCTCAAGCTGCTGGGCGAGAGCTGCATCATCGTCAGCGTCCAGCGCAACAAGGGCGTTCGAAACCGTGAGGGCGGGATGTCCGCAGGGGACAAAGCCTTCGATGACATCCATAGCTTCGGTAATGGTTGAACCCAGGCCTGCGAGGGCATTGACGAGTTGCTGTTTGGTATCCATAACGGTCCTTTCGACGGGGCAATTTTGCTTGGCGAAAATATACGTGACGCGATCGGTAGCAAAAGTGCGAAGTGCGGCGCACATTGGGGTCTTCACAGCTCGTGCATAGAACAGCTGTCTGCCTTTAGAACGTGGTAAGATAGCTATCCACGAGCGGGGCTCGCCCCGCGTGTTCCTTGAAAAGTCGACGGTTATCGGGTGTTTGCAGGCCTGATACCATCCAGACTTTCCCAACATTCGGGGGCGACTGGTTTCGACACGATAGCTCTGAGAGAGGAAGCAAGCCGAGGTCTCCTCGCCTCGTTAAACAGGGGTACCGTCAAATTGAATTGACAACAACTCTTCTTTTGAGCCTATGGCTCTCGCTGCTTAGTTTATAGCGGCGCGTCAACCCGGTGATTTCCCCGACACCGGCGCGACGTCATGTTAGGGGAATGCTCCTGCGCACGTAATCGGTATGGCGCAGGCTAAGACCGAACCGGTTAGGACGCCGCGAGCGTGTCGCTGCGCGCAAAGCGTCCGAGACTAAACCAGCGACTGAGCTTGGAGATGCCAATCAGGGGGCTTTCGTGGACCGGAGTTCGATTCTCCGCGCCTCCACCATAAGCAACAGGCAGGTAGATATTCGTATCTACCTGCCTTTTTATTTCTAGTCCGTACCGCGGAGAATCGAACTCTGTGCAGGGCGCGAGCGTTTGTAGCGAGCGGGCGAGGACGCCGGCAGGCGGCCGAAGCCGGTGCGTATTTGCGAAGCAAATACGCGGATTCTCCGCGCAAAGCCTCAACCCTATATAGATGCGATGTTATCGAATCTCAGCTTGCCATGCGCCGCATCAACGGATCCCCCCCACCCGCGGAGAATCGAACTCTGTGCAGGGCGCGGGCGTAAAGAAAACGCCGCATCAACGAAGGGTGAGACGCGCTTTCCCCAATGGCAGCCCAGGCGGAAAGCACGTCCCGGAATCCGCGCTCAGACTGGGACGTAGTTTCCGGACGGCGCCTCAAGCGGAAACTGCATCCCAGAATATCGGCTCAGAATGGGATGCATTTTCCGGATGGGTTGTTGGCGGAAAGTGCGTCCCGGAATCCGCGCTCAGACTGGGACGTAGTTTCCGGATGGCACATCAAGCGGAAAGCGCATCCCGGAATCCCGCCTCAAACTGGGACACACTTTCCGCTTCACCTGCCGCCTCGAAAAACCCATGCGCTCGCCATCCCAAAACTGGGTAGAAGAAGGCCAAAACGCAATCGCAGGAGGTCAATATGACTGCAGAAGATAAGGCAAAGAACGCCGGCAAGGTCGCGCTCGTCTTGGAGGGTGGTAGTTTTCGCGGGCAGTTTACTGCGGGCGTGCTCGACGTTCTCATGGAGGCTGGCGTCGAGATTCCGGCGGTATATGGCGTATCGGCAGGTGCCCTCAACGGCGTGAACTACAAGTCGCACCAGATCGGCCGTGCCAACCGCATCAACCTGGCTTTCTGCAACGACAATCGCTTCATGGGCGCCGCATCGTTTGCGTCCACGGGATCCATCGTCGGCTACGACTTTATCTTCAACGATGTCCAGGACCGCCTGGATCCCTTTGACAACGAGACGTTCGACGCGAGCCCCATCGAGATGTACGCCGTCGCGACGGACATGCTCTTTGGAACCGCCACGTACCTGCCGGTCAAAAGCGCCGTGCTCGACCTCGACGCCGTGCGCGCATCGACGTCGCTGCCGCTGGTGACGCCGCCGGTCGAGATTGACGGGCACAAATACGTCGATGGTGGCGTAGCCGATTCGGTCCCCATCGAGCACGTGCTGGAGGAGGCGGGCTTCGATCGCGCGGTTGTCATTGTCACGCAGGACCGCTCGTACGAGAAAAAGCCCTACGAGTTTATGCCTGCCGCGCGCGCCCGCTATGCCGACTACCCCTACCTGCTCGAGGCTATCGAGACGCGCCACGACCGCTATAACATCCAGCGCATGCATCTGTGGAAGTATGAGCGTGAGGGTCGCGCGCTGGTCATTGCTCCGCAAAAGCCGGTCGAGGTCGGCCACGTTGAGCGCGATTCGGCAAAGCTTTTGGACCTGTATATCCAGGGCCGTCAGGAGGCAAAGCGCCTGCTCGCGGAAATCCAAGAGTTCGTTGAACGCTAACGACGGCGAACTATCAAAAAATGACAACAGCTCAAGAGCTGGAAAATCACAGCTCGTGGATGACATGTGCAGAAACTCTGGTCGGAGCCAAAATACCTGTTGACTCGTACGGCGAGCGGGGTAATATGGACGGGTTACTTGCAGAGCCCCGTGAATCTCTGTAACAACACGTACTGTACATGGAGGAGTCTAAGTGATTTCGAAATCGACTCACTACGCCAAGCAGGGCGAGGTCCAGCGCAACTGGGTTCTCGTCGACGCCGATGGTGCTGTCCTGGGCCGTCTTGCCACCCAGATCGCAATGATCCTGCGCGGTAAGAACAAGCCCCAGTTCACGCCCAACAGCGACTGCGGCGACTTCGTTGTCGTCATCAACGCCGATAAGGTCCAGCTTACCGGTAACAAGGCCGACACGAAGACCTATTATCGCCACAGCGGCTACAACGGCGGCCTCAAGGCTGAGAGCTTCCGCCAGGCTATGGAGAAGCACCCGGAGAAGGTCATCGAGCGCGCCGTTCGCGGTATGCTGCCCAAGACCACTCTCGGCCGTGCCCAGATGACCAAGCTTAAGGTCTACGCTGGTGCCGAGCATCCGCATGCTGCCCAGAACCCCACGAAGATTGAGCTGGAGGCTTAAAGATGGCTGAGAACACCGTTGTCTACCAGGGTACCGGCCGTCGTAAGAACGCCGTCGCCCGCGTCCGTCTCGTCCCCGGCACCGGCAAGGTGACCATCAACAAGCGTGACGCCGAGCAGTATTTCGGCCGTCATCAGCTCGTTGAGAACGCCCTTGCTCCCTTCAAGGTGACCGACACCGCCGGTCAGTTCGACGTTATCGCTCTGTGCGATGGCGGCGGCATCTCCGGCCAGTCCGGCGCTCTGCGCCTGGGCATCGCTCGCGCTCTTCTGAACGCTGGCGACTACCGTGCTGACCTCAAGAAGGCCGGTTTCCTTACGCGCGATGCTCGCGTGGTCGAGCGCAAGAAGTACGGCCTCAAGAAGGCCCGCCGCGCTCCCCAGTTCTCCAAGCGCTAAGGTTTTATCTCCTTTCGAGATACAATGTACAAGCGGGGCCTGCCGATTCCTCGGCGGGTCCCGCTTTTCTTTTTCGACTAGGGTGGGCGGTTGCATATCGCCTGCTAGGGAAGGAGCAATCCTATGCCCCAGAACATCTTCGGTACCGACGGCGTCCGTGGCGTCGCCAATGCCGATCTTTCGTGCGACCTCGCGTTTCGCCTGGGCCGCGCGGCGACCAAGTTTCTTGGTCCGGACATCTGCATCGGCCGTGACACGCGCCTTTCGGGCACCATGCTCGAGAGCGCTCTGACCGCCGGCATTATGGCCGAGGGCGGCCGTCCGCACTGCTGCGGCGTCATCCCCACGCCTGCCGTGGCACTGCTCACTGTTCAGAACGAGCTCGACGGCGGCATTGTCATCTCCGCTTCGCACAATCCGCCGGAGTTCAACGGCATCAAGTTCTTTAGCCGCAAGGGCATGAAGCTTCCCGATGCTGTCGAGGAAGAGATCAGCGCCTGGGTCATGTCCGAGGAAGCCATGGCTGCCGATACGCTGCCGACCGGTGCCGGCGTGGGCCACATCATCAAGATGAAGGACGCTCGCAAGGCATACGTCGACCACGCCATCGATACGCTCGATGGCCTGAGGCTCGATGGCCTGGTCGTTGCCGTCGACTGCGGTCACGGTGCTTCCTGCCAGACTACGCCCGCCGCGCTGCAGCGCCTGGGTGCCACGGTCCATGCCATCAACACCGATTATTGCGGCACCGACATCAATGTCGAGTGCGGCTCTACGCACCTCGAGCCCCTGCGCGAGCTCGTGCTGCGCACCCATGCTGACATTGGTCTGGCCCACGACGGCGACGCCGACCGCGTACTGTTCGTGGACAGCGAGGGCAACGAGATCGACGGTGACTACATCCTGGCTATCTGCGGTTCCGACCTCGCCGCTCGCGGCAAGCTCGCCAACTCCGAGATCGTCTCGACCGTCATGTGCAATCTGGGCTTCTCCATCGCTATGAAGGAGCAGGGCTTCGAGATGGTCCAGACCGCCGTGGGCGACCGCTACGTTCTGGAGCGCATGCTCGCGGACGGCGCCGTCATCGGCGGCGAACAGTCCGGCCACATCATCTTCCTGGAGCACAACACCACCGGTGACGGCCTGGTGACGGCTCTGCAACTGCTGGCCGTGCTCAAGCGCACCGGTCGTACCCTCACCGATCTTGCCGGCATCATGAAGAAGTACCCGCAGGTACTCGTCAACGTGCATTCCGACAACAAGGCTGGTCTGGACGATTGCCAGCCCATCTGGGACGCCGTTGCTGCTGCCGAGAAGGAGCTTGACGGCCGCGGCCGCATTCTGGTGCGCCCGAGCGGTACCGAGCCGCTGGTCCGCGTGATGGCCGAGGCCGAGACGCACGAGCTGACCCAGCGCGTTGTCGACGACATCGTTGAGGTTGTCAAGCGCGAACTTCCCTAATGGTCAAAAACGGGTGCCAAGTGGTAAACTGTTAAGGTTATTTTGGTTGATCGGTATGTCCGAGGGGGAGCATGTTCACTAAAGTCCTAAGGTCTTTTGGTATGCGTGGTCGAGTCCTTACGTTGGATGCTCCCATCTCGGGTGACGTTATTCCGCTCTCCGAGGTAAACGATCAGACGTTTGCTACCGGCCTTTTGGGCCAGGGCGTGGCGATTCAGCCCACCGGAACGCGCGTGATCGCGCCGGCTGATGCCAAGGTCGAGGCTATTTTTCCCACGGGACACGCCGTTGCGCTTAACACGGTCGATGGCTTGGACGTGCTCATTCACGTTGGTTTGGATACCGTTCAGCTCGAGGGCAAGCACTTTACCGTACATGCGCAAGTGGGTGACATCGTCCATAAGGGCGATGTACTCATTGAGTTCGATCGCGAGGCAATTGCTGCCGAGGGCTACGATGTGACGGTTCCCATCTTGGTGTGCAACTCCGTTGAGTTCTCGAGCATCAAGGGCTCCGTTGGCGTGCATGTCGAAGAGATGGACCAGCTCATCGTTGCTCGCGAGCGCTAGCAAGTGCACGTGGCCATTAGCCTACAATTCAAACACGTTTACGGAGGGCGCCCTTGAAAGAGGACGCCCTCCGTGGCAAGATGGGATTTGTCCGAAGCTAAAAGGCTTTGGGTCACCGTGGACGGGCAGGGGCCTCGACGCGGTTAGACACGAGACACATACATTACGCGACCTCGCCCTGGTGGCCGCACACGTTGGTTGCGGCCGACGCGGGCCGCGGGCAAGTGCTTGTAAGGGAGCCTTGCCTCTCTTGTACGAGAAAGGACGCGTAATGAAGATCATTAAAGCTAAAGACTACGAGGATATGAGCCGCAAGGCCGCCAATATCATCTCGGCGCAGGTTATCCTCAAGCCCGACTGTGTGCTGGGCCTTGCCACCGGCTCCACCCCGATCGGTGCCTACAAGCAGCTCGCTGCTTGGTACGAGAAGGGCGACGTCGACTTTGCCGAGGTCAGCACCTACAACCTGGACGAGTATCGCGGCCTTTCGCACGACGATCCCCAGAGCTATCACTACTTCATGCGTGAGAACTTCTTCGATCACATCAACATCGACCTGAACAACACGCATGTGCCCGACGGTTCCAACCCCGACGCCGCCGCTGCCTGCTCTGAGTACGACAAGATCGTCGCCGAGGCCGGTTACCCGGATCTGCAGCTGCTCGGTATTGGCAACAACGGCCACATCGGCTTCAACGAGCCCGATGACCACTTCTCCAAGGGTACGCACTGCGTCGACCTCACCGAGAGCACCATTCAGGCCAACAGCCGCCTGTTCGACAGCATCGACGATGTTCCCCGTCAGGCCTACACCATGGGTACCCAGACCATCATGTATGCCCGCATGATCCTGGTCGTCGCCAATGGCGAGGCCAAGGCTCAGGCCGTGCATGACATGTGCTATGGTCCGGTTACGCCCGAGTGCCCGGCTTCGATTCTGCAGCTGCACACCAACTGCGTTGTCGTTGCCGACGAGGCCGCCCTTTCGCTCTGCGAGTAGCGCGAATCCTGCAGCTCGACATAGCCTTGCCTAAGGCCTCCGCTTTGCGGGGGCCTTTTTGCTATCCTTTTCCGCCCACTTGACCAAAATCTTGCCGCAAGCTTGACGAATGCCGGATGTCCAACAGCTTGATTCATTCTATACCAGATTCTATGCAAAAATGCCACTAGAAGGTCGTAGACGGTAGCGGGTGCTAGGCGAGTTGAATGACATGGCTGAACCTTGTTCATCTGCGTTACACTGCCGCTTAGATGGGACAAGCTGACAAGCTCATTTACCTGCTTAAAGACCGATTAGTCGGGGGATTAATAACAATCGGCCCTCGCTGTACAAAAACTTGCCGCTTGCGTACCAAAAGACAACCTAAAACACAAGGTCGCTCTATTCATAGCGCGGCTTGTATGGTCTTGCGGCTACAGTGTCCATACGGTCGAGTTGAGGAGCGGGCATGGTAAACGATTTGAGCAGTATGGACGACCTCGAGCTGATGCCGCTGGGCGGAGGCTATATGGTGCGACGCGAACGCTTGATGAATGAGCTTATCGCCAAGGGCCGAAAGGCCGGCATTGTGGTTCTTTATGCGCCCGACGGGTTTGGGAAGACCTCGGTGCTGCTGCAGTACACCTATGAGGTTAAATGCGACCCGACGCGAGGCCCCGTGCGGATTATCGAGGCCGATCGCGCCATTGGGCGCGAGGTGTTTATGCAGCTCGAGGTGGTTACCGAAGAACTCAAAGACAAACCGCACTCCCTTATCGCGATTGATAATGTGCCAAACCTCGATCAGCACGATACCGAAGACCTCATCGACAGGATTCGCGGCCTGCGCGCTATGGGGATAGGGGTATTTATCTCCTGCCGTCCTTCAAATCGTCAGCTGATTCATGGGCTGGGCGATTCGGTTAAGATCAATGCGCAGATGCTCAAGGTGCATGCCTATGAGTATTCGGCGTGGGCATCGGCGTTTTCGATCAGCACATCGCTCGACTTTTATCAGCTCACGCAGGGCGTGCCCGAGCTCGTTTCGGCATTGCAGACGGGTCTGTATGGCCAAGGCGACGTAGCCGGTCTGCTCGAAAACGAGATTGTCAACGTATATGGCGCGGCACTTGTCGATCTGGCTTCGCTCGACAATAATGCGCTGTTTTGCGTGGCATGTCTCATGGTTTTGATGGGCGAGGGCAATATCGCAGAACTCGAGGCTTGCGGGGTAAGGCTGTCGATGGTCGACCAGTCCTACTTTGTACGCGACTACCCGATCTTTGGCTTGGATCCCGCCGAGCGGAGCTTTACGTGTCTGGGCACGGAGGATAACGGACGCTTGCGTTTGCGTAAGTTGGTGGCCGAGATTCGCCCCGAACTTGTTCCGAGGGCGGCCCGGATTTTGCTTAAGGCGGGTAGATGCGATACGGCGATGGGCCTGGCGGACGCCTTTTTGGACCGTGAGGCGGTCCTTGAACTTGCTGGGCAGTATGGGGTCGATCTGGCTCTGACGGGGCACGGGGCCGATATCTGCCGAGCGGCGCTGGGCACGATCGATGCCGACGATCCGGCTCCAGAGCCAACGCCTGCCGAGGCGCTCGGCGTATATCTGGCAGCGGTCAGCGTGTCCAATACAAAGCTCGCTCGCTATATGGCATCGGTCATCGAGCGCGGGGGCGAACGGGCGGCCTGCGAAATAGACCCTGTTTCATGGAGGGTGGCCCAGACACTGACGGCTGTCTGCTATGGGGACAACGGGCTTGGGCTCCCTACGAACCTGGCCGTGCCAGAAATCGAGACATCCCATACCGCACTCGATATGTTGTCTGCGCATATCGAGGTCAAGCGCTGTCTGACCGAGCGGGGAGATGACGGCGGCGTTCTACAGCAGCTCAAAACGAGCAAGGCCTACGATTGCGAGCTCGACATCGCGGGGATTGTTATACGGGCCGATAGCATGCTGGTGGAGCTCTTTGACGGGTCGTTTGCGGGAACCGACGAGCGCGACGACGAGATGACGGTGGTGCGGGAGGCGCTCGATGTACGCGGGCTTAAGGCGATGGCTATCTGGGTGCGTATGGTGTTGGCGGCACGGCGGCTCCTTTCCGGCTTGCCGGTAACCGACGATGCGGCGTTCAACGAGCTCGATCGTTTTGCCGTGCGCATGCGCGACAACCAGATTCAGCTGTTTGGCCTGTTGCTAGAAGGCTGGCAGTCGCTGGCAGAGGGACGGCCGGTTAATGCGAAGTTCCGTGCGGTCCAAGTGCTCAAACTTGCCGAGGAGTCGATTGCGTACATGCGCGATAACGCATTGCTGCTGGAGCGCGCGGCATATCTGCGTAACACCTCGATGGTTTCGGTGCGCGAGGAAGCGGAGTTGCTCGATATAAGCCAGACGCAGGTTGGTGGCGCAGAAGCCTGGATGGTGGCGCTGCATTTGGCCTGTGCGGGCCGAGACAGCGATCTTGCGGCCTGGATGTCCATGAATCGTGCGGGGATTCTAGAGCCATCGTATCGGCTCTTTGCGCGCCTTGCCATGCATTGTCTGGGCGAGCCGGCGGCCAGGATACGTAAGAAGCTTCCCGTGCGCGAGTTGTCGCGGTACTCGCTGCGCGACGATTTGGAAGGGGAGGGCGAGCGCCTATTCCAGGCCGGCGAGGTTGAAGCCGTTGATACCATCGACCATATCGAGATTCGCATGTTTGGTGCGTTTCGCGCCGAGCGCGACGGGTTTCCCATCACGGACAAAATGTGGCGCCGCAAGAAGGCAGCGACACTTGCCGAGCGGCTTGCGCTGGGCATGGATGCGCTCGTCGATCGTGAGACGCTGGCCATGGAGCTGTGGCCCCATGCCGAGTTCAATAGCGCTCGCAACAACTTGTACTCGACGATATCGCGCTTGCGGTCAGCTTTGGGACCGACGCCGGATGGCAAGTCGTGTGTGCTCATCCAAAATGAATGCATCGGACTCAACGGCGACTACGTCAAGACCGATGTACGGCTGTTTGACCAGATAAGCCGCGAGGTTCTGGGAAATCGCACAGGTGCGCGCGGGCCCCATCTGGTCGAGTTGTGCCTTAAGGTTGAGCAGCTTTATGCCGGACCGCTGTATGTGCCCAATGGCTGTAATCCCACCTACTTTTTGCGTATGCGACGCATTATGCAGTCAAAGTACATCGATTGCATGATTAAGGGGGCCAATGCCGCTCTAGAAGAAAACGATCTGCAGTCGGCGATTTGGCTGGCGGAGTCGGGGCTTCGGCAGGAAACGTCGCGCGAGGATATGGTGCGCTGCGCCATGCGTGTCTACAGTGCGGCGGGGCGGCGGCGCGATATCGTCGAGCTATACAGCGGGCATATGCACCATCTGAGAGAGCAGGTCAATGGCGTGCCCGAGCCCGAGACACGGCGTCTATACGAGCGCTTGGTGGAGGGGCGGCTCAATCGCGTGCTGGTCGAGCGATAAAAAACGGGCACCCGAAGTACTTGGACACCCGTAAGCTTGCTATGTGTTGGCTCGCCGGATCATTGGCTCTTAGACGAGCTTGATCTTCTCGATGTCCTTGCGCGAGGACTCGCGATATAGCGAGAACTTGCGGCCGATGACCTGGATGACTTCGGCGTGGCAGCGCTCGGCAAGCTCTTCAGCGGCATCGCGGGCGGAAAGGCTGGAGCCATCGAGCACGGAGCACTTAACGAGCTCGTGTTTCTCCAGGTAGGCGACCGTCTGCTCGACGGTACCCTCGTTGACATCGGACTTGCCGATGATGATGGCGGGGTTGAGGTGATGGGCCATGCTGCGAAGCTGCTTGACCTGGGCTCCTGTCAGTGCCATGGGTTCTCGCTTTCTATGTATGGGGCGCCCCGCGACGGGGCCTTAATCTACGTGAGCTGTCCCACGATAGCGCAGGAACGGCGTGGTGTGGAGCGCGTTTGCCCAGTTCAAAAAGAATGCGGATGCCGGGCGGGTGGACGATACGTGCTATAGATGGGCTACGGGCGGGACGCAGAGACCGGCTCCCATGCAATAAACGCCCAGCGAACTTTGCGGATATGGTCGAGCATATAGCGCCCCTGCGGCACGCCCTTGGAGCCCGGCTCGCCGGCATGGGGGTTCTCGATCATGTGCTGGGCGATGTAGTTGCGCAGGCGGTCGATCTTATCCTCGTTGCCATGCTCGAGCATGCGAGAAAAGTCCGCTACGCCCGCCTCAAGGCTATCGAAGGTATCGCGACGAGGCGATTCAAAGTATGTAACCTGCGGCAACGCACCCATCTGAATAAGGATGTTAAAGGCATACACAAAGCCATTACTGCAGGTAACCGAGGCACCGATGGCGTTCATCAGGTGCAAGTCATAGCGCGGGCTGGAGTTGGCGACCATCGTGACAGCACAACGCCGACGAGCCGTACGATCAAGCTTGGTAAGCGCACCTTTTAGGTTGGTCGTGGTGACAGAGCGACTGGCAAAGGCAACATCTACAGCCTTGGCAACCGGCCCAACCAGATCCCAATCGTCATCCCAAGCAAGCTCAAGCGGTGTAATATGATCCTCGAGTCCATAGTACTCAATACCAGCATCAAGGGTGCCCAACATAGCGGGGGAGAAATCAGCCGCAATCACAGGATGCCCAGCCCGAGCAAGCGGAATAGCAATCGACCCAGCCCCGCACCCCATATCGAGCACCGACTCGCCGGGCTCAAGCGCCAACAGCTTTATAAAATCCCGAGCATAAGGGGCAGTCTCCAACGGCCGAAAATGCCGAGCCCTTTTATCCCACTCAAAAGAATCATCAGCCCGCCGCCGAGCAGCCTGCATCTGCATCCACTCCTGATTCCAATCAGCAGAAAGAAGCTCAGAGCGAGCATCCCCATCAACCACAGGCCAACCTCCTAGCAACAAAAAAGCGACTCCTCCCAAAAGAAGAGCCGCAACCAGCATATATCAGAAAGAACCGTTCCAACGCCAAACCGCCGCACCAGCCAAGTGGTGCAGGAGCGAAGCAACTGCAACCGGGATAGAACCCAACTGAGGTCCCGTTGTGCGGGAGCCCCGGGGAGGGCAAATATATAAAAGGTCGATCGCGAGTTCCGCACGAGCCGGAGAGCACTTAATGTGCTCTCCGTGCGAGTCAGGACTGTCCGAGCAGGCGACCTTATATATTTGCCCTCCCCGGGGCTCCTCGCCCGAACCCCTCAGCTAGTTCTTGAGCTAGTTCTTGAGCTAGTTCTTGAGCGAGTTCAGCGGCGCCGGGAAGCGTCCGCCACGGTGAGCAAGCACGGTGCCGGCGTTGGGGTTCACCGGCATGATGGGCGCACGGCCGAACAGACCACCGTACTCGACGCAGTCGCCCACGCCCTTGCCGATGGCGGGGATCACGCGCACGGCCGTGGTCTTGTTGTTGATGACGCCGATGGCCATCTCGTCGGCGATGATGCCGGCGATGGTCTCGACCGGGGTGTCGCCGGGGATGGCGATCATGTCCAGGCCGACGGAGCACACGCAGGTCATGGCCTCGAGCTTCTCGAGCGAAAGCGCGCCGGCCTCGACGGCGGCAATCATGCCGGCGTCCTCGGACACGGGGATAAAGGCGCCGGAGAGACCGCCCACGCTGGAGCTGGCCATGACGCCGCCCTTCTTGACGGCATCGTTGAGCATGGCGAGCGCACAGGTCGTGCCGGGGCCACCGCAGGTGCCCACGCCGATGATCTCGAGGATGCGCGCGACGGAGTCGCCGATGGCAGGCGTGGGGGCCAGCGACAGGTCGACAATGCCCTTCTCGACACCCAGGCGATGGGCGGCCTCGCGGCTCATGAGCTCGCCGGCGCGGGTGATCTTAAAGGCGGTCTGCTTAATCTTCTCGGCGACTTCCATCATCGATGCGGAATCGGGCAGCGTCTCCAGGGCTGCGGCCATAACGCCGGGGCCCGAGACGCCTACGTTGATGACGGCGTCGGCCTCGCCACCGCCGTGGACGGCGCCCGCCATAAACGGGGAGTCCTCGACCATGTTGGCAAAGCAGACAAACTTGGAAGCGCCGACGGAATCCTGGTCGGCCGTGAGCTTGGCGGCATCGATGATGGTCTGGGCGGCCATAAGCACGGCGTCCATGTTGATGCCGGCGCGCAGGCTGGCGACGTTGACACTGGAGCAGACACGGCTGGTGGTAGCGAGCGCCTGGGGGATGGACTGGATGACGCGGCGGTCGGCGTCGCCGATGCCCTTCTGGACGAGTGCGGAGAAGCCGCCCAGGTAATCGATGCCGAGCGTCTCGGCCGCGCGGTCGAGGGCGTGCGCGATGGGGGTGAGGTCCTCATCCTTGCAGCACGCGGCGATCTGCGCCACCGGGGTGACGGAAACGCGCTTGTTGACGATGGGGATACCGTACTCGCGCTCGAGGTTCTCGGCGGTCTTGACCAAGTGCTCAGCCGTGTGCGTCACGTGGTCGTAGATCTTCGTGCACATGCGGTCGAGGTTCTCGTCGCCGCAACCCATGAGCGAAACACCCATGGTGATGGTCCTGATGTCGAGGTTCTGCTCCTCAACCATGCCGCGGGTTTCCGCGATTTCTGCGGGCGTGATCGCCATCCTTGCGCTCCTATCTGCCAAAACGAGCATAGTCTTTTCTATTTTAACGTGCCGCACGTGCCAAATGGCGCGCGCGGCACGTTTTGGTACTCGGTTGTTTCCGTTGTGTTACTGTCCAAAGACCTCTTCGGCGATACGAGCGCTTTCGGCGGCGTCCTTGGCGTAGTAGTCCGCGCCGATTTGCTTGGCGTATTCGGGGGTGAGTACGGCGCCGCCTACGATGATCTTGACGCCCGGAACCTCGGCATGAAGCAGCTTGATGGTCTCCTCCATGGCGACGACCGTGGTGGTCATAAGCGCCGAGAGGCCGACGAGCTTGATGTCGCGCTCCTGTACGGTCTTGAGCACCTCTTGTGGGTCGACGTCGCGGCCTAGGTCAAAGACGGTATAGCCGTAGTTATCGAGCAGCATCTTGACGATGTTCTTACCGATGTCGTGGATGTCGCCTTTAACGGTGGCCACGCAGATTTTGCCCTTGTCGGCAATCTCGCCGGCGGGCATCAGGCGCTTGATGGTGTCGAAGCCCACGCGCGCGGCCTCGGCCGAGGCCATAAGCTGCGGCAGGAAGAACTTGCCCTGGTCAAAGAGGACACCCACCTCGTCGAGGGCGGGGATAAAGTGGTTGTTGATGAGGTCCATGGCGTCGTGATCCGCTAGCAGGCGCTCGGTCTCGGCCGCGATCTCGCCTTTGCGGCCCGAGACGACCATGCGACGAATCGGGTCGTCGTTGCCGTCGGTGCCGGCGGTGCCAGCGGCGGGCACAGCGTCGGTCGATACTGCCTGAGCAGCTGCCGGGTTGGCGGCGATCTTGTACGGATCGGTCCAGCCGGCATAGCGCTCGATGTATCCGGTCGAGCCCTCGTCCTCAACGCTCAGGACGCGATAGCTGTAGACGGTATCCATAAAGCGCTTGGAGCCCGGGTTCATGATGGGGGCATCAAGACCTGCGCCAAAAGCGGCAGCCAAAAAGACCGAGCCCAGCAGCGGGCGAGCGGGCAGGCCAAAGCTGATGTTCGACACGCCGAGCGCGCATTTGACGCCCAGACGCTCCTTGCACAGGGACATGGCGTGCAGGATCTGCTCGGCCTGGCGTTGATTGGTCGAGGCGGTCATGACCAGGCAGTCGATGAGGATGCGGTCCGGGCCGATGCCGTAGCGGGCAGCCTCGGCCACGATGCGCTCGGCGATGGCGAAGCGGGCCTCGGCGGTATCGGGGATGCCGCCTTCGTCGAGCGTAAGGCCGACAACGTTGGTGCCGTAGTGGGCGACCAGCGGAAAGATCTCATCCATGATCTGCTGCTTGCCATTGACCGAGTTGATGATGGGCTTGCCGGCGTAGCGGCGCACGGCGGCCTCGACGGCTGCGGGGTCGGTGGAGTCGATCTGCAGCGGCAGCAGCGTGGAGCCCTGGAGCTGTTCGGTCGCCTGTTGGATGATCTTGACCTCGTCGATCTCGGGCAGGCCTACGTTGACGTCCAGGATGTCGGCGCCCTGCTCTTGCTGGCTGATGCCCTGGCTCACGACGTAGTCCAGGTCGCCGTCGCGCAGGGCCTGCTGCAGGCGCTTTTTGCCGGTGGGGTTGATGCGCTCGCCGATGACGGCAATCTTGTGGCCGTCGCAGGGAAGGTCCACCACGGTCTGGGCGCTTGTGACCGACATGCTGGGCTTGCGGCGGCGCGGGCTGGGCGTGTGGTTGTCGATAAGCGTGCGCAGCGCTGCCATGTGCGCCGGCGTGGTGCCGCAGCAACCGCCCACGACGCTCACGCCGTCGGCGATCATGCCGGCGACGGCCTCGGCGTATTCGGGGGCTTGGATATCAAAGACGGTGTTGCCGTCGTCGTCCACATGGGGGAGTCCCGCGTTGGCCTGCACCATAATGGGCTTGTCGGTAACGGTGAGCATACGCGCGGCGAGTCCTCGGAGCTCGGCTGGTCCTTGGCTGCAGTTGATGCCCAAAACGTCGGCGCCGATGGCATCGAGCGTGATGGCGGCCACCTCGGGGCTCGTGCCCAGGAAGGTGCGGCCGTCTTCCTCAAAGGTCATGGTGGCAAAGACGGGCAGGTCGGAGTTCTCGCGGCAGGCGAGGACGGCCGCCTTGATCTCGGCAAGGTCAGTCATGGTCTCGATAATAAAGAGGTCCACGCCCGCATCGACGCCGGCGCGCACTTCCTCGGCAAAAAGGTCATAGGCCTCGTCGAAGCTTAGGGTGCCCAGGGGGCGAAGCAACGCGCCGATGGGGCCGATGTCACCGGCGACGTAGCGGGCGCCGGCCTCGCGGGCACAGGCGACGGCCGCGGCAAAGACGTCTGCCACGGTGGCGGCACAGTCGAGCTTGTGGGCGTTGGCGCCAAAGGTGTTGGCGGTAATCACGTCGCAGCCGGCCTCGACATATTGACGTTGGATATCAGTGATAACCTGGGGTTCCTCAAAGTTGAGCAGCTCGGGCAGGGCGCCGGCCTTCATGCCGGCTGCTTGCAACATGGTGCCCATGCCGCCGTCGAACAGCAGGTGTCCCGTGCCCTCGATGGCCGCACGCAGACGATCGTCCTTAATGCGCAGATCGTCGATCGTGCGCGGCTTGTACACAGCGCCATTACGACGGGCGGCATCAACGGGTGCCGCCAGCGCGGCGCCGTCCAAATCATGAGTGATAAGCGGAGTAAACATCGAGGGCTCCTAATGGCTGGAATAGCAGGTGGTGTGGGCGGCGCGGAAGCGGCAGTGCTCGCGCATGCGGCAGATATTGCAGGTGGGGCGGCTCTGGGCGTCGTGGACTTCGCCGTCGAATAGGCCGATCACCGCGGTCACGCTTTTGGTGGGTATGAGCAGACTGGTGGGTGTGACGGTAAGCCCGATGAGCCGCGTGGCGTTGAGCGCATTGACGATCGAGCGCTGGGCCGAGAGCGGGCAGTCGCCGTAGCCGGGACTAAAGCGCCAGTTGCCGGCGAGCCCATGAACGGCGACGTTCATCTTGACCTGCTGGTCCATTTGCTCAACGGCGGCTTCCACGTAAGCGGAGCACGCGGCGTCGAGCACGGCGCCCTCCAGGGGATGTTGGGCTCCCGTGGTGCGCAGGCGACGCTCGGCGTCCATGCCGAGGGTGCATGCCATGAGCGCGGCAAAGCGGGCATCTTTGAGATGTCGATAGATATCGCGACCTCGCAGCTCAACGTTGGTGCCGACCAAGCGAATGCAAGGCTCACTTTGTTCGTCCACGCCCGTGGCATCGACGGCAAACACGCGGCGCACGCCACGGGGCTCAATGTCAAGTTCCAGACGCTCGACCACAAGCTCAATACGTCGTGACAGCTCGGGCTCAATCTGCTGGCCGCCGTAACCCAGATACTGCAGCATCTCGGCACGGTCGACACGGGGATGGTGCGCAGCATCGACACGGTAAAGCGCCGGCGACGCAAGGTCGGCCGGCACTTCGACAGCGGTTGTATCGATGTGCGGTTTTTCCATTACCCTAGGCGCTCCATAATGGTCGCGGCGATCGCAGGACGGTTCATAGTGTACAGGTGCAGGCCGTCGGCGCCGTGCTCCTTGAGGTCGCAAAGCTGGCGGGCGGCATAATCTACACCGGCTGCCTGCAGGCTCTCGGGGTCATTCTCGTACTTGGCGAGAATCTTGATGACGGGGGAGGGCAGCGACGCGCCGCACATAAAGACCATGCGGCTGATCTGCGACTTGCCCATAAACGGCATGATGCCTGCGGTAATGGGCACGGTGATGCCGGCCTTGTCGGCAAGCTCGCGGAAGCGGTAGAAGCATTCATTATCAAAGAAGAGTTGCGTCACAAAGAAGCTCGCGCCAGCGTCCTGTTTTTGCTTGAGGTATTCGACCGAGAGGTTGAGATCCTCACAGGCAATGTGGCCCTCGGGGTAGGCCGCGGCGCCCACGCAAAAGCCGGCGTCGATGAGCTCGGGGATGAGGTCGCGGGCGTAGGCGTAGTCGGAGGCGGGCTTGTCGTCCTCGGTCGCGCCGGCAGGGAGATCGCCACGCAGGGCCAGGATGTTTTCCACGCCGGCGGTGCGGTACTCATCGATCTTGGCGGCGATGTCGGCGTGCGAGCGGCCCACGCAGGTGAGGTGCGCCACCGAGGGCGTATCGAATTCGCTCGTAATCATATGCGCGATGGGGGCGGTGGTGGCACCGTTGCCCGAGCCGCCGGCCGAGCAGGTGACCGAGACAAAGCTCGGCGAAAGCTTGCACAGATTGCCTGCCAACTCGCGAGCCGTGTCGAGGGTAAGCTCGCCCTTGGGCGGGAACATCTCAAACGAAACGGGTGCGGTGCCCTGGGATGCTGCCTGCTTAAAAACCTCGTCGACGCGCATATCGTGCTCCTCTAGATACGTAATAAGTATGATGTGTTGTAAGGATTCTACAGCACCGCTGTGTCACGGTGGAGTTTCACTCGTTATTCGGGGATACCAATCAAAGATGCCTTGCTATCGGCATTCCCTATAACAGAGCGGCTAATCTAGGCACGGACTATAAAGACTGGTATCTGATGCAAAATACCAGTTAATAGAGCTCCATCCCAAATTGACTATCCTTAAACCATGGGGAGAGGTCTGCTATTTATACAGTTGATTGGCTGTTGAGGGTGGCAACGCCGTCTCGATAGGGTAACCTCATTGATTGGTTTCGCGACAGCAACATAACGGTAATGTCGCGGAAACACGGCGAGTCTAAGCTATGACTCGTTCGTTAGTAATCAACACCGCTTCTCACGCGGTGCCGATACGAAGGGAGTTCCGTATGGCCGATCTTACTGACCGCTTCGGGACCATGGTGTTCTCTGAGGAAGTCATGAAGGACTACCTCCCCAAGGACATTTGGAAGCGCCTTGCTGCAACCCTCGAGGGCGGTGAGCCGCTCGACCTGGATGTGGCCAACGCCGTTGCCCATGCCATGAAGGTCTGGGCCATCTCCAAGGGCGCGACGCACTACGCGCACTGGTTCCAGCCGCTTTCGGGCATTACTTCCGAGAAGCACGACAGCTTCCTGGAGCCCAACCACGACGGCACCGCCATTACCAAGTTTACGGGCAAGAACCTCATCCAGGGCGAGCCGGACGCCTCGAGCTTCCCCAACGGCGGCCTGCGCGCCACCTTCGAGGCCCGTGGCTACACCGCTTGGGATCCCACCAGCCCCGCCTTTATCAAGGACGATGTCCTGTGCATCCCCACGGCTTTCTGCTCCTACACGGGCGAGGCCCTGGACAAGAAGACCCCGCTGCTGCGTTCCATGACCGCGCTCTCGCGTGAGTCCAAGCGCGTTCTGGCGCTGTTTGGCAAGACCCCCAAGAAGGTTGTTCCTTCCGTGGGTGACGAGCAGGAGTACTTCCTGATCAAGAAGGACGCCTACCGCAAGCGCAAGGACCTGGTCATCACCGGCCGCACCCTCTTTGGCGCTGCTCCCTGCAAGGGCCAGGAGCTCGAGGAGCACTACTTTGGCGCTATCCGCCCCACCGTCTCGGCCTACATGAAGGACCTGGACGATGAGCTGTGGGCGCTCGGCATTCCCGCCAAGACCAAGCACAACGAGGTCGCTCCCTGCCAGCATGAGCTCGCACCGGTCTATGGCGAGGTCAACGAGGCCATCGACCAGAATCTGGTCATGATGGAGAAGATGAAGCTCATCGCCTCCCGCCACGACTTGGTCTGCCTGCTGCACGAGAAGCCCTTCGAGGGCATCAACGGTTCGGGCAAGCACAACAACTGGTCGCTTGGCACCGAGTCCGAGAATCTGCTCGATCCGGGCGACACCCCGCTCGACAACCTGCAGTTCATCGTCTTCCTCACCGCGGTGATTGAGGCCGTCGATAACTATCAGGAGCTCCTGCGTGCCTCTGTTGCCTCGGCCGGCAACGACCATCGTCTGGGCGCCAATGAGGCTCCTCCGGCGATTATGTCCATCTTCCTGGGCGACCAGCTTACCGAGGTCGTCGAGAAGATCATCGATGGCAAGGCTTCCGTCCATGCCACGCGCGGCGTGCTCGACCTGGGCGCCGATACCCTGCCCAAGCTGATGCAGGACAACACCGACCGCAACCGCACCTCCCCGTTCGCCTTCACCGGCAACAAGTTCGAGTTCCGTGCCTGCGGCTCCGAGCAGAACGTCTCCGACTCCAACCTGGTGCTCGATGCCGCCGTGGCCAAGTCGCTCAAGTCCTTCGCCGACGCACTCGAGGGTACGCCCGAGGATAAGTTCCAGGACGCCGCGCTCGAGTACTGCAAGAAGGTGCTGACCGATCACCAGCGCATCCTGTTCTCCGGCGACGGTTACTCCGACGAGTGGCCCATCGAGGCCGAGAAGCGCGGCCTTGCCAACAACAAGACCACGGCCGACGCTCTTCCCGCCTTTGTTTCCGATAAGGCTATCGCGCTCTTTGAGGAGACGGGCGTCCTGACCAAGGCCGAGGCTCAGTGCCGCTACGACTGCAAGCTCGAGAAGTACAACAAGCTCATGAACATCGAGGCTACCACGATGGTTCGCGAGGCGCGTCGTACCTATCGCCCGGTCATTACCGCCTATGCCACCAAGGTCGCTAAGGGCCTTGAGACTATCCGTGCCGCTGGCGCCGAGGCCGCCATGCAGTGTGAGCAGAACACGCTCAACAAGCTCTGCAACGGCATCACCACCATCAACGACTCCATCAAGGCGCTCGACGCCGTGCATCAGAAGGCCGAGGGCCTCGATGGTCAGGAGCAGGCCAACGTGTACGCGCACGAGGTCGTTCCCGCTATGGATGCGCTGCGCGCCGCCGTGGACGCCATGGAGGAGATCGTGGCAGCCGACTACTGGCCGGTCCCGACCTACGACGACATTCTGTTCTACGTGTAGAGCGTAACTGACATATCGTCACGGTATTGAGCCGGGGTCCGCATCATGCGGGCCCCGGTTTTTGTTTGCGAAGGACGCTTTGAAGCCCGTTTTGGAACTGATTCGCCCACGCAATAAGGGGGCGTGGGCAAAAAACGTCAAATATGAGTACTGTCACAAGTCCTGTAACATTATTTATTTGCAAAATATGTAGTGTTACGCAACATATGTCAAAGTACTTAGCCGATAAACGTCTGCAATTCTTTCGCCGTAGGACGCCTGACGGCTAAATCGCCTTCTGAAGGCATGAAATCGCTGTTATTAAAATGGTAACAGTACTCATATTTGCCATTTTTTGACCACAGGCCTTGCGATGATGCCGGGATCCGCACCCTGCCGGGTTCGAATCCCGGCGCATAGGTAGCAAAAAGCCCGTCACCGCGGGGGTAACGGGCTTCTTAATTTAAATGGTGCCCCCAGCGGGATGTCCGCGTGCGGCTGGCGCCGCCCGCTTCCGCTGCGTCGCTCCGCTCCTTGCGTGCTGCGCTGGAAAACGCTTGCGCGTTTCCTCAGCTCCGCACCCTGTCGGGTTCGAATCCCGGCATATCGGTAGCAAAAAGCCCGCTACCGAATTGGTAACGGGCTTCACATCTCAAATGGTGCCCCCAGCGGGATTCGAACCCGCGATATCCACCTTGAAAGGGTGGCGTCCTTGGCCGCTAGACGATGGGGACAGCGGGAAAGAGTATAGCAGACTTTTTTAGCCGTTCACATATCGTTGGCAAACTGAAAAACCACCACAAAGGTGCCTGTCCCCTTTGTGGTGGTGAGGTGCTAGGGGAGGAGCTTCATGGCGGCGTCGTGGGCGGCGCGCTCGTAGGTGTCGTCGAGGGGCTTGAGCGGCAGCAGGGCTGTGGCCTGCGCATCGCCGCGCCGCTCGAGGGCGTGCGCGATCAGCCAGTCGGCGAGCTCGGGGTTCTTGGGCAGTGCCGGTCCGTGCAGGTACGTGCCGATGACGCCCTTGTAGATCAGACCCTCAAGGCCATCATCGCCGTTGTTGCCGGTGCCCGTGACGACGGACGTTCCGAGCGACGTGGCATCGGCGTCCAAAAGCGTGCGACCTCCATGGTTCTCGAATCCCACAAAGGGCTCAGGTGCCAGATCGGTTTTGACGGCTACGTTGCCGATCAGGCGATCGGAGCCACGTACGGTTTCGGCGGCAATGACGCCCAGGCCCTCAATGCGATCGTCGCCCATGTAGTACGAACGGCCGAGCAGCTGATAGCTGCCACAGATGGCAAGCAGTGTGCCGCCGTCCTCAACATAGGCCGCGACCTTGTCTTTTTGGGCGAGCAGTTCGTGTGCCACGGCTAGCTGGTCGCGGTCGGAGCCGCCACCCATCATGACGATATCGGCATCGGTCAAATCAAGCGTTTCGCCCATACGGACCTCGTCTACACGCACGGGAATGCCACGCCAGGTGCAGCGGCGTTCGAGCGCGATAACATTGCCGCCGTCACCGTAGAGGTTGAGGGCATCGGGATACAGGTAGACGATGCGCAGCGGGCGCGAAAGCTCGACTGGCGCGATACCGACAGGAAGAGCGCTGCCGTCGGCACGGGCTATGGCGCGGGCAGCAACCGTGGCTGCATCGGCGCCCTTCAGCCCATCGAGTTCTTTGACCAGCGGCGGGAAGGCCGTGTAGTTGGCGACGGCGTAGAAGGTGTCATCGGCGGCCTCGTCTGCCACGGCGCCAATTGCCTGCGCGACGTCCGAGATAATCGCGGCATCGATGCCGGCGTACTTGAGGCGCACCTGCATGTCGTGTGCGCGCGTGCCGCCGGCAAAGGCGACGAGACCCGGCGTGTCGGCGATGCGCTCAAAGTCGACGTCGTAGATCCACGATACATCGTGGCCGTCGGCGTCGTTGTCGTTGAGGAAGAAAGCGCAGAGTCTGCCGCCTGCCGTCTTGATGGACTGGATTTGTCGATCGAAGCCTACGGGATTCTTAGCCAGGTTGGCCTCGACGGTGCGGCCGGCGATATCCCAGCGGCCCATGCGTCCGCCGGCGGGAACGTAGGCATCGAGCGTGGGCTGCAGGTGCGCCATATCCACGCCTAACTCATGTGCGGCAAAGAATGCGGCGGCAACGTTGTAGACCATATATAAGCCGTTGTAGCGCGTGGCGATGTGCGCGGCTGGCGCGCTGGAATCAGATCCAAACACCAGGTCAAAACCATAGCCATCGCGGCTGAGCTCCACATTCGTTACGCGGCGGACCAGTGCGGGGCGTGTCCAACCGCACGAGGGGCAATGGTAGGCGCCGAGCTGGCCGTATTGCACGTAGTCATACTCCAGCGGCGCGTTGCACTGCGAGCAAAAGCGCGAGTCGCTAATGCGGTCAGACTCGGTGTCGGTGGCGCCGTCGATGCCAAAGGCAATGCTCGCGTTGGGAACGCGCGCGGCAATCGAGGCACACAACGGGTCGTCGGCGTTGTAGATGAGCGTCGTTGCCGGCGAAAGCTCCAACGCGTGGGCGATGACCTCCTGGGTGTGGTCGATCTCGCCGTAGCGGTCTAGCTGGTCGCGGAACAGGTTGAGCAGCACAAAGTACGTCGGCTTGAGCTTGGGCAGGACGCGCACGGTGTAGAGCTCATCGCATTCAAAAACGCCCACGCGCTTGCCGCTGTCAGTGTGCTTAAGGCCGCCGCGGGCCTCGAGCAGAGCACCCACCACACCGGGCTCCATATTGTTGCCGGCACGGTTGCACACCACGGTAGCGCCGCTGGCGGCAACGGCGTCGGCGATGAGGTTGGAGGTGGTGGTCTTGCCATTAGTACCGGTGATCACCACGCTGCGGTCGACAAGGCCGGCGAGGTCGCTCAGCAGCTCGGGGTCGATCTTCATGGCGATGCGGCCGGGGAGTACGCCGCCCTGGCGCTTAAGGACGGAGCGCAGCCCCCAGCGAGCGATATCGCTCGAGGTGCAGGCAAGAGATGAGCGGAGGTTCATGAAACCGTTCCTAACGTAAACGACATGGTCGGGTCGAGTGCGTCACTAAAAACCGTAGCGGCGCGCAAACTCCTGGGCAAGCTGCGACACGTCTTCGCAGGCATTGGCCCAGGGAGCAAAGTCGGGAGTGTCCGAGATAATACCGTCCGCTTCCCAAACGGCCTGATGCGAAAGATCCCAGGGATCGCGTGGCTCGGGTCGGCAGGGAAGGTACGGTGTCTGGTACATGGGGTTCAGCAAGAAGAACGCGCCGCCCTCGCAACGGTTGGCAAACTCACGCAGCGCGCGTGTCGCCGGGCGCATCTTGTTTGTTTTGAACAGCAGAATCGTGCGGGCGAGCAGATACCAAGGAGAGTTCTCGAGTGCGTCTGCCCCGATCTCTTCCTCGAGCTGGTGGGCTAGGGCAAAAAAGCCGTCCTGGTCTTCCAGACGAGCGAGGGCGAGCAACACGGTGCCTGCGGCTCGGGTGGGATAGCCTTCTGCCTTAAGGACGCGGCGGGCGTAGTTGGCGGCAGCACGGTAGCGGGCGCTCGCCATGCACAGCTGCGAGATGGCCTCGAGCGTGTGAAGCCACCCGATAAGAGCCGGCTCGCTCACGGTAAGGTCTGCTGCGGTGACACCATCGGCCAAAACATTATTGGCCCAGTAGTGCGGGGCTTCCATGTCGAACCCGGGCACGCTTTGCTGCAGGTAATCGGCCGTGGTCGCCTCGAGCTTCATCAGATCGCCCAGGCAGGCGTCGACGGGCGTGTCCGCCAAAATGATGGCGAGCAGCTGGGCATCGAGGACATGCGCATCGATGCGGACGATCTTGAGCAGCTCATCACGCATATCGTCGAACAGGCGGTTGCGCGTCTGCTCAAACTCCTCGTCGCTGCCCATATCCTCGATGCGATGGAGCTCGTCGAGCAGGTGGCGATGAACGCCGGCATAGGACAGCAGCGCCTGGGCATGCTCGGACTGCGCATACTTATGAGGGTTGACGCTCACGTCGTTATGGACAAGCTCGCGTGCTGCATCGGTGAGTTCGGGGTGCGACGCAAGGTAGGCGCGCTCCAGGTAGGCGGGGATGTAGACGCTCGGATCCATTAGAGGTCTCCTCCCTTAAACGGCAAACCCTGCTCGGCCGCGCGCAGGATGCGCTCGTCGATCTGGGAACGCACGATGTCGTTGGTGGCGACCCAGGCGGCAAAGCTGGCGTTGTCGGGGGCGCCCAGGCCCTCCTGCAGCACCGGCGTCGCCTCGGACAGCGCAAGGACAAGTTCGTCGGTGGAGCCCACACCCACGTTGACGCGGGCATAGACGCCATCGGGAAACTCGGTTTGGAAGTAGAGCGCCTCGGCTGCGTGCGGGCACGAACGCACAAGGATACGCAGGTAGTGCCCGGCACCCTCGTAGTCCAGCTCGCGCCAGGCAGCGCTCATCAGCGCGATGAGCGTCCACGGGTCCAAGTCACGCTCCGCATCTTTGGGGCGGCGGCGCAGCGGGGTACTCGCGAGGTACGGCACGGAGTGAGCGGAGCGAAAGCGCTCGAGCTCCTCGGCGGGGTATTCGAGCTTTGCCATGGCGAGCATCGCGGTGTGGCGGACGCCGGCAGGATCGTTGGGGGCAAAGTCGAGGCTGCGGTTTGCGGCTTCGAGCGACATGCGATAGCGGCCGCTAATGAGGGCACGTGACGCAAGGGCGGCGAGCCAGCGCAGATAGGGGCGGCGCATAAGGTCGCCAGCGGCCTCACGCTCGTAGGGGTCCTGCGCCGAGGCGATCTTGAGCGCCAGATCGTGCTCCACCTCGTCGCACTTGGACACCAGATACTGTACGTATTCCTCGTTGGAGCTGGCGGTGAGCGCCGTCAGCATGCGCTGGGCATCCCAGTTGGCCGGGTTGAGTGCGACTGCCTCGCGGAGCATGTTCTCGGCTGCGGCTTCTTCTTGCTCTGCCTGGGTATCGTCGGGGATAAAGGGAATGCGGTAGTCGACGGCCTCGACCACCTTGGCAATGAGGTGCCCGGCGCGGTCGCGGTCGTGCACGATGAGCGGTGCGGGGTTGCGGGTGAATTGTTTCATCAGACGCTCTACGGCGGCAGCGTCGGTGAGCGGGATATTGTCGCGGCGCAAGGCCTCAAGAACGAGGCGATGGCAATCCTCTTGAATGGGATCGAATGCCATGGGGCCTCCTTTGCTGCGGTTAGGGTTCAAATGTCTCTATATAAGGTTCTAGTTTACCCGCATGTGGTACACCGGGGGGTGCCGCACTTGGACTTGCACCTTTGCACCACGAAGACGGATGTCGCACAAATGTCGGCACCTTGGATGACCGAGTGGTATCACGGTGCCGCAAACGGTCGATTTTTGGCGGCGAACGGTGCATATTTTGGAGGGGCACCGTCCTGCCCGGGATATGTAGTCAACCTTGATAAAACGTTTGCCCAGCTTGGGAGTATGAATGCCGCACAAGGGTCTTCAGGGATAGAAAAAACGTTTCATCATTGGCGGCTTTAGGTGAATAACTGACCAACCAGAACGGTAAAATAGTGTTTGTCTGAGCGTTGAGACGTTTAGACATCGCGCATTGTCATCGCCGGCAACGCGCAAACCGGTCCTAACGGAGCCAATTGGGTGCTCCGTTATATACGCAAGTCTAAGAGGGGCTTGTTTAGGAGGCACAGTATGGGACGTTTTACCAATCCTCGCGATCTGTACTTTGGTGAGGGCGCTCGCCACGAGGTGAAGAACCTCAAGGGCAAGAAGGCCATCATCGTTTCTGGCGGCAGCTCTATGCGCCGCGGCGGGTTCCTGCAGGACGTCGAGAACGACCTTAAGGAAAGCGGCTTCGAGGTCAAGCTGTTCGAGGGCGTCGAGTCCGACCCGTCCATCGAGACGGTCATGAAGGGCGCCGAGGCCATGCGCGAGTTCGAGCCCGACTGGATTATCGCCATCGGCGGCGGCTCGCCCATCGATGCCGCTAAGGCCATGTGGGTCTTCTACGAGTATCCCGAGGAGTCCTTCGATAACATCATCCAGCCGTTCAGCTTCCCCGAGCTGCGTCAGAAGGCTCACTTCTGCGCCATTTCCTCCACCTCCGGTACCGCTACCGAGGTCACCGCGTTCTCCGTCATTACCGACTACGCCAAGGGCATCAAGTACCCGCTGGCCGACTTCAACATCACCCCTGATGTCGCCATCGTCGACCCCGAGCTCACCTACACCATGCCCGCCAAGCTGTGCGCTCACACCGGCATGGATGCTCTGACCCACTGCATGGAGGCCTACGTTTCCACCTTCGCCTCTATGTTCACCGACGCCAACGCTCTGCACGGCATCCGCGAGATCGTCGAGTGGCTGCCCAAGTCCTATGCTGGCGACCATGAGGCCCGTCAGCACATGCACGAGGCTCAGTGCATCGCCGGTATCGCCTTCTCCTCGGGCCTGCTCGGCATCGTTCACTCCATGGCTCACAAGACCGGTGCTGCCTTCGAGAATGGCCACATCATCCACGGTGCCGCTAACGCCATGTACCTGGGCAAGGTCATCCAGTGGAACTCCAAGGATCCCCGTGCTGCCGAGCGTTACGCTTATGTGGCCAAGGAGATCCTGCACCTTCCCGGCGAGACCAACGAGGAGCTCATCGCTGCGCTCGTCCAGAAGATTCGCGACCTCAACGACCAGCTCAACATTCCGCAGTCCATCAAAGATTACGCGAATGGTGGCGTGAAGGTCGACGCCGAGAACCCGCAGATGGTTTCCGAGGAGGAGTTCCTCGCCAAGCTGCCTGAGATCGCCGCGAACGCCGAGCAGGACGCCTGCACGCCCGAGAACCCGCGTGAGACCAAGGCTGCTGACTTCGAGAAGATCCTCAAAGCCTGCTACTACGACACCGACATCGATTTCTAATCGACTCTTGTTATCGTAACGAGGGGCTCCGCACGTATCTGTACGGAGCCCCTTTCTTTTTCTTTTAGAGAATGGGATAGTTATGGCTGCAATTTTCAATAGCCCCAGCAAGTAAATCCAGGGTCCGGACGAGCTCGCCAAGCTCGGCTCCTATGTCGAGCCGCTCGGCGCTAAGGCCCTCGTCATCGTGACGCCTTCGGGCAAGAAGCGCGTCGGTGCCAAGATCGAGGGCGGCTTTGCCGAGGCTAAGGCCGAGCTGCTGTTTGAGGACTTTAACGGCGAGTGCTCCAAGGGCGAGGTCGATCGCCTGGTTGCGCTCGCTCGCGACAACGGTTGCGACATCATCGTCGGCGTCGGTGGCGGCAAGATCCTCGACACCGCGAAGGCCGTCGCCTATTACCTGGAGTCCCCGGTTATCATTTGCCCCACCATTGCTTCGACCGATGCACCGTGCTCGGCGCTTTCGGTGCTCTATACCGATGACGGCCAGTTCGACAAGTACCTCTTCCTTAAGGCAAACCCCAATATCGTCCTGATGGATACGACGGTTATCGCGGCGAGCCCGGTGCGCCTGACGGTTTCCGGTATGGGCGATGCACTCGCAACCTACTTTGAGGCTCAGGCGACGCACGATGCCGACGGTGGCACTTGCGCCGGCGGTAAGGGCGGAATGGCCGGCCTGGCGCTCGCCAAGCTCTGCTATGAGACGCTCATGGCCGATGGCGTCAAGGCCAAGGTCGCGCTGGAGAGGGGGGCGCTGACGCCTGCCGTCGAGCACATCATTGAGGCCAATACGCTGCTTTCGGGCATTGGCTTTGAGAGCTCGGGCCTTGCTGCTGCTCATGCCATCCACAATGGCCTGACGATGCTGCCCGAGTGCCACGGCATGTATCACGGCGAGAAGGTCGCCTTTGGCACCATCGTCCAGCTGGTACTCGAGGATGCCCCGACTGAGAAACTCGAGGAAGTCTTGGGCTTCTGCATTGAGTTGGGCCTGCCGGTCACGATGAAGGAACTTGGCGTTGCTGAGCTTACGCGCGAGAAGGCCATGATTGTTGCCGAGGCCGCGTGCGCGCCCGATGACACCATGTGCAACATGCCGTTTGAGGTGACGCCTGAGATGGTCGCCAACGCCATCCTGGGTGCCGACGCACTGGGTCACTACTACCTTATGGATGAGTAAACTAAGGTAAGGAAGGGGCAAAGCCGACAGACGGCTTTGCCCCTTTTTGCTATGGTGCAAAGGGGTCAGATTACTTTGCACCAATTGTTGTTGATGAAAGGGCGGATTCTTGTATGGCGCTTCCCATGGTTTATGGCGGTCCTGGCCGGTATGTTCAGGGGCCGGGCGAACTTTCGCGTCAGGGCAGGTATTTGTCATGGTTGGGTTGTGCTGCCTATGTCTTGTTTGACCAGGGCACCGAGGATCGGCTGTGCAGGCAGATCGTCGATGGATTTCTGGACGAAGACCTAAGCGAGCCGTTCTTTAAGATCTATGACGGTCCGTGTACGGAAGAGGCCGTTGTCGATATGGCTAAGGAAGCCCAGGCTGAGTATTGCGACATGGTGGTGGGTATTGGCGGTGGCAAGATGCTCGATATCGCCAAGGCAGTAGCGTTTTATGCCGAGTTGCCGTTATGCGTATGCCCCACGGCGGCTTCGATGGACGGTCCGTGCAGCGCGATTTCGGTGCTGTATCACGAGGATGGGTCGTTCGACCGCTACCTGATGCTCGAGAAGAATCCAGACCTGGTCGTGGTCGATACCAACGTGGTCGCGGCGGCTCCACTGCGTATGACGGTCGCTGGTATGGGCGATGCACTGGCAACGTACTTCGAGGCGCGTTCGTGTGTCGCAGCGCACGGCACTAACGAGCACGGTGGTGCGCCGGGGCACTTGGCCCTGGTTGCGGCTCGTGCCTGCTACGACACGCTCATGGAGTGCGGTGCCGCTGCCAAGCGCGATCTCAAAAAGGGCCGTATATCGCCGGCGGTTGAGCGTCTGATCGAGTGCAATATTCTGCTTTCGGGCGTTGGCTTTGAGAGTGGCGGTTTGGCGCTGGCGCATGCGATCGCCAACGGCCTGACGATTTTGCCCGAGTGCAAGGCCATGCACGGCGAGGCCGTAGCGTTTGGCCTGGTGGTGCAGCTGCGCCTGGAGCGTGCGCCCGAGCTTGATCAGGTGCTCGAGTTTTGCCAGCGCGTCGGCCTGCCGACGACGCTCGATGAGCTCGACCTTGGCGAGATTTCCGATGCCGACCTGCAGAGTGTTGCAGACGCAACTTTTAAGAACGAGCGTAACATGGCCAACGAGCAGGCCAGGGTGACCAAACAAAAGCTCGTGCAGCTCATGCGCGAGGCATAGCTTGGCACTTGATTGACCTTGTGCAATCGAGGCGGCGAAAGGCCATAGGCTATTTGTCGCAAAGATGCGCCGCATGTAATTTGCCCGAGACGTGGGCCGATGGCGTATCATTATCTCTTGCTTGTTTGCACTGCTCAGGGAGGGGCCGCGCATGGCGCAGGAACACGATCTGTTTGATGACATCATCGAAATCAGCAAGGGCTTGGATTTTTTCAAAGACCCGCTTGGCGGTGTGACCGACGCACTCGATCCGTCGGCTCCGCAGTGGAATCCTGCTGACTACAAGGAGCGCCCGCGCGGTAACACCATACCGTGCCTGGCTTGCAAGAACGAGAAGAGCGGCTGTACCGCGTGCATGGACGTGTGCCCAGTGAACGCCATTGAGATCGAGGAAGATGCTATCGAGATTCTCGACAGTTGCCGTAAGTGCGGTCTGTGCGCTGCTGCTTGCCCGACGGAGGCGATCATCTCTCCGCGCCTTGCACCCAAAAACGTCTACGACGACATTGTCTCGGCGGCTACGAGCCACGAGACCGCCTACGTTACCTGCACGCGTGCCCTTAAGCGCATGCCGCGCGAGAACGAGGTTGTTGTCGCCTGTGTAGGCGATATTACGGCCGAGACCTGGTTCTCGGTGCTGGCCGATTATCCCAACGTGAGCGTGTACCTGCCGCTGGGCGTGTGCGATAAGTGCCGTAACACCGGCGGCGAGGACATCCTGGGCGAGGCCATTGCTACCGCCGAGGAGTGGGCGGGCACGGGTATGGGTCTGGAGGTCGACCCCAAGAGCCTCAAGTGCCATAAGCGCCGCGAGTACGAGCGCAAGGAGTACATGGAAAAGATTGCCCGCACCACGGGCCTTACCGTGACCAAGCTCAACCCGGCAACGGCGGCGCTGGCCTCGGTGACGCAGAAGCTCAAAGCCCACCGCCATCAGATTACCCAGCTCGAGCGCACGCTCAACACCATGTGCGGTACCACGACGACCAAGCGTCGCCGTTCGCTCACGCACGGGCGGCAGCTGGTGCTCTCGACGCTGCAAAACCACCCCGAGCTTGCCCAGAACATGCAGGTGAGCACGCCGGAGTGCGATTTTGACAAGTGCACGTCGTGCGGCGAGTGCGTCAATGTATGCCCCACGTTCGCCTGTGATTTGGTGGGAAGCGGCCGCTTTGCGTTGGAGTCCACGTATTGCTTGGGCTGCGGTGCCTGCGTCAAGGTGTGTCCCGAGCATGCGCTCAAGTTGGTTGAGCATGACGCGTCCAATCTGGTTGTCGTCGATCCCGAAGCCGAGGAAAAGGCCGCCCAGAAGGCGAAGGCTCACGAAGAAGCCCAGAAGGTCAAGGCCGAGGCAAAGGCCAAGCTTGACAAGATGCTCGACCAGGTGGAAAAGCTCGCGGACTAGTCAGCGAGCCTTATCTCTGCTTCATTCGTGCCGCCGTGGCGTCCGGGTTCGCCCAGATGCTGCGGCGGCGCTATACTTATGCAGTTTGAAATGCTTGTACCAAAAGGAGCTGTCGTGTCCCTTTCCATCGGTATCGTGGGCCTGCCCAACGTGGGCAAGTCGACGTTGTTCACCGCGCTTACCAAAAAGACCGGCCTTGCCGCCAACTACCCGTTTGCCACGATCGACCCCAACGTGGGTATCGTTGACGTGCCCGATAGCCGCCTGCAAAAGCTCGCCGACATTGTCAACCCGGGCCGCATTGTGCCGGCGACGGTCGAGTTCGTCGACATCGCAGGCCTGGTGAAGGGCGCTAACGAGGGCGAGGGTCTGGGCAACCAGTTCCTGGCCAACATTCGCGAGACCGACGCTATTTGCGAGGTCGTGCGCTACTTTAAGGACCCCAACGTCATGCGTGAGGTGGGCCGCACGGGCGAGTTCGTTGATCCCGCCGGCGATGCCGACACCATCATGACCGAGCTCATCCTGGCCGACATGGGCACGCTCGAGAAGCAGCTGCCCAAGCTCGAGAAGGAGGCCAAGCGCGACAAGGAGCTCATGCCCAAGTTTGAGGTCGCCAAGCGCCTACTCGCCTGGCTCAACGAGGGTAAGCGCGCCGCGTCCATGGAGATGACCGATGAGGAGCGTGCCGCCGCCAAGGGGCTGTTCCTGCTCACCATGAAGCCCATCCTGTATGTGGCCAACGTGGACGAGGATATGCTCAACGAGGACCTGGCGCCCATCGATGGCGTCAAGCCGTTGCCCATCTGCGCCAAGATTGAGGCCGAGCTTTCCGAGCTCGATCCCGAGGACGCCGCCGATTACCTGGAGAGCCTGGGCTTGGAGCAGCCCGGTCTGGACGTGCTCGCTCAGGCTGCCTATAAGCTGCTCGGCCTGCAGTCGTTCTTTACGGCCGGCGAGATGGAGGTCAAGGCCTGGACGGTGCGTCAGGGTGCGACTGCCCCGCAGGCCGCCGGCGTCATCCACACCGACTTTGAGCGCGGCTTTATTAAGGCCGAGGTTATTGGCTATGACGACTACATCGAGCTCGGTGGCGAGCAGGGCGCCAAGGCTGCCGGCAAGCTGCGTATTGAGGGCAAGGACTATGTCATGGCCGATGGCGACGTCGTGCACTTCCGCTTTAACGTGTAAGGGCGACACATATGTTTAAATACGGCAAAAAAGCTGGCTACATGGGCATTGCGCTGCTCGTACTTGCGGTGATTCCGTTGGTGGTCGCAGCGTGCGTTATCCCCAACATTGGTCCCGAGGTGGCAACGAAGTTTAATGCCGCCGGCGAGGCGACGCGCTGGGGCAAGAGCTACGAGCTGTTGGCGCTGCCGGTGCTCAACCTGCTGCTGAGCGTGGCGACGTACTTTACGGCGGGACGCCAAGCCAAGAACAATGAGGACTCTGCCGCCATGGCGCGCATCGTGTGCGAGCGCTACCTGCGCAACGGCTGTATCACGGGTGTGTTCCTCAACGTAATCAATGTCTACTTTATGTATTCGGCGATTACCGGTACGGGCTTTGGCTTTGGTTTCTAGCTTGTCCTTTTAGGCAACGAGCCTGCACGCATATTCAATGGCTGCTGCGAGGCCGCCGCTCGATCGTGGTTTAAAGACCATGTCGGCGGCGGCTTCGTTTTCGTATCCGGCGCCGCGAAGGGCGAGTGCTATGCCGGCTTCTAAAAGGAGCGGCAGGCTGCGTTGGCTGGTTGCGATTACGGCAACCTGATTGAGCGAGCAGCTGTGCGCCTGGCATTGGATGGCAAGTTCACCTTGCGCCGGGCAAGGGACCAGAACGACGGCGACGCGACTTGATAGCAATGCAAATGCTGTGCGCTCATCGGGCGAAAGGCATTCTGCTTCAACGACGACGAGCTTGGGCGGTGCGCTGTTTGTGCGAAGCGTGGCTCGGTACATGCGGACCGAAGAACCCGACATAGAAAACTCCTGTGTATTCGGCAAAACGTAAACTATAGTTTACGTTTATGTTCGGCTCCATTTCAAACTCGGCTGCATGGACGAACGTGCGAAACAGATTCTTGGCAGGCGGGTCGAAGAGACACGCAGGGACCTTGGTATCTCCAAGGTTGATTTTTGTGTGGCGACAGGAATCAGCCGACCCTACCTCGACCGAATCGAAGATGGGACGGCAAATTTCACGCTCAAGGTTCTATTTAAGATCGCGCCCGCACTCGGCATGACGGTGTCAGAGCTTCTCGAGGGCATCGGATAGGGCGTTCCCCCGCTGTATTTGACGCTCTTTGGGCGGGTCCCCCTGGTTGCGATGTGCAAAATCGCGAGTATTCAGCACCAGTTCGGCCGTAGATGGTAGCTCGAGCGGCTGGCTTTGCCTTTTTGGCAGTAGTTAATCCACATACTAAATAAAAATGAGGAATAAATATTTACTAGACGGAACCATCGTCCTAAAAGTTCGTCTAACAATCGGCCGATTCTATGCCTCCGGCGGAGAAATTGCAGAATACTCCGATTTTTGCACGGCCCGAGGGGGACCACCTGTCGTTTAAGGTTGCGATAAGTGGAGCTGCCTTAGAGATTACGCCATCGGGATACGGTCGTGGTTGACTTGGCTGTAGAACAGGCGCTGGATTTCGGCGGCATGGCGTGACTGGCCGAGTGCCCACATGGTCTTGGCCACGAGCGTCTCGGTGGTCATGTCATCTCCACGCAGAATGCCCGGATGATCGGCGTAAGCACGGCCGACCTCATAAACGCCCAGATCGAGGCCCTCTTCGGGGACCTGCGTGGTCATAACGACGGTGCGGCCCGAATCGACCCAGCGGAAAAT
The DNA here is from genome assembly GCA_900542315.1 of uncultured Collinsella sp. Taxonomy (GTDB): domain Bacteria; phylum Actinomycetota; class Coriobacteriia; order Coriobacteriales; family Coriobacteriaceae; genus Collinsella. The sequence goes on along the minus strand of UQMV01000007.1, from coordinate 20,382 downwards.
CGCCTCCTGGAATGACTCGCCGGACTCGCCAAACTCGGGAATACCGCCAATGCCAAAGGTCTCAAGAATTACAGCATCGTAGCTATCGGCAAGGGCGTCGAGGATGCCCGGGTTTACGCCGGGCGTAAGCTTGAGTACAAATACGCGCGGGTCGATGCTGTCGTAGAAGCGCACCGGGTTTTCGCCCTGATGCGTGCCGTGGAGCCCGTTGCGCACGATGCGGTCGTTGCGGATATAGGCGATGGGCGGATAGTTGACGCTAATGAACGCGTTAAAGCTCATGGTGCGCTGTTTGCGGGCGCGCGTGCCGGCAATGGCTACGCCGCCAAACACGATCGAGACGTCGTGCGAGTGCTCGTCGAGCGCATAGAGCAGGCTCTGGTACAGGTTGAGCTTGGCGTCGGTAAAGGGATTACCCATGGGCTTTTGCGAGCCGGTGAGCACGATGGGCTTGGGGCTGTCCTGGATCAGGTAGGAAAGCGCTGCGGCGGTGTAGCTCATGGTGTCGGTGCCGTGCAGAATCACGAAGCCGTCGTGGTCGGCATAACCCTCGACGATGACGTCACGGATGCGCATCCAGTCGCTGGGGCGCATGTTGGTGCTGTCGATGTTCATGGGCTGCACGACGTCGAGCTCGCAAAGCCCCAAGATCTCGGGAACGCTCTGGGCGAGCTCCTCACCGGTCAGGGCGGGGGAGAGGCCGTTACCGTCCTCGGTCGATGCGATGGTGCCGCCCGTGGCGATGAGAAGGATGCGCTTCATGCTGGTATTCCTATCGTATTTGTCGCCGCAGAGGCGGAGTCGTTCGACTGTATTGTGGCACAGGGCGTCCAATGTTCAAACGTATTACATCATCTGTAACGTTTGGTAACACTTCAATTGCCGTCAAATAGGGGCCCAGGTCGTGCGTTTGCCGTGCGCTGATGGCCGCGAGGGGCGAGAAACCCCATATAACGTGTACACTATGAAAGTTATTTTCGTTCATTCACGCGGGTGGGCACCGGCTCCCCGCCAACAAGAGGGGGAACCATGGATCAAAAGGCTTCCGCAAAGGTCCTCGTACTCGACTTTGGTGCGCAGTACGGTCAGCTCATTGCCCGTCGCGTCCGCGACCTCAACGTGTATTCCGAGATTGTCCCCTGCGACATCTCGGCCGACGAGATTCGCGAGATGAACGCCTCTGCGCTCATCCTTTCCGGCGGCCCGGCTTCTGTGTATGCCGAGGACGCTCCGTCCATCGATCCTGCCATCTTTGACCTGGGCCTTCCCGTCCTGGGCTTTTGCTACGGCCATCAGATCACGGCCGTGACGCTCGGCGGCAAGGTCGGCCACTCCGAGGTGGGCGAGTATGGCCGCGCCACCATCACGCGCACGGCTGGTGCCAAGCTCTTTAACTCCACGCCCATGGAGCAGACCGTGTGGATGAGCCACCGCGACGCCGTGTCCGAGGTGCCCGAGGGCTTTACCGTTACCGCCAGCACTGACGTGTGCCCGGTTGCCGCCATGGAGTGCGTCGAGCGCAAGATCTTCACCACGCAGTTCCACCCCGAAGTCAAGCACTCCGAGTACGGTCAGCAGCTGCTGAGCAACTTCCTGTTTGAGATCTGCGGCCTGGAGCCCAACTGGAGCATGGACAACCTGGTCGAAACCATGACGGCCGAGTTTCGCGAGAAGGTCGGCGACGACCGCGTGATTCTGGCCCTGTCCGGCGGTGTCGACTCCTCCGTCGTGGCTGCGCTGGGCGCTCGCGCCGTGGGCAAGCAGATGACCTGCGTGTTCATCAACCACGGTCTGCTGCGCAAGGGCGAGCCCGAGCAGGTGGAGGAGGTCTTCACCAAGCAGTTCGACGTCGACTTTATCCATGTTCACGCCGAGGACCGCTATGCCGAGCTTTTGGCCGGCGTGACCGAGCCCGAGCAGAAGCGCCGCATCATCGGTACGCAGTTCTGGAAAGAGTTCTTCGCTGTAGCGCAGCAGCTCGAGACCGACGGCAAGCCGGTCAAGTACCTGGCCCAGGGCACCATCTACCCCGACATCATCGAGTCCGGCGCTCGCAAGACGGGCGGCAAGACGGCCACCATCAAGAGCCACCACAACCTGATCCCGTTCCCCGAGGGCGTGCACTTCGACCTCATTGAGCCGCTCGATCACTTCTTTAAGGACGAGGTCCGCGCGCTTGGCCTGGCGCTCGGTCTGCCGGGTCACATTGTGTTCCGCCAGCCCTTCCCGGGCCCGGGTCTGGCCATCCGCATCATCGGCGCGGTGGACAAGGAGAAGCTCGAGATCCTCAAGAACGCCGACGCCATCGTGCGCGAGGAGCTCGATGCCTACAACGAGCACCTGTTCGAGCAGACCGGCGAGCGCAACTCCGAGCACAGCTGCTGGCAGTATTTCGCGGTCCTGCCCGACATCAAGTCCGTCGGCGTTATGGGCGACGAGCGCACTTATCAGCGCCCGATCATCCTGCGTGCCGTCGAGTCCAGCGATGCCATGACCGCCGACTGGGCCAAGCTACCCTACGACGTCCTGGCGAGGATTTCCGGCCGCATCGTCGCCGAAGTTCCCGGCGCCAACCGCGTGTGCTACGACATCACGTCCAAGCCGCCCGCGACGATCGAGTGGGAGTAGGACGACAGGGTTCTGACCTGCGATTTTGAGTGCCGCACTATGCCGCTGAGTTTCGTTTCGTACGAGAGTCATGACAAAGCCACCAGCGACGGAGATGAGTAAAAGCGATTAAAGAGCCTCCGTTCCCTGCGTTGGGACGGAGGCTCTTTCTTTGCCGTTTTACTCCCTTGTCTCCGTTCGGGGATTATTTCTTGCTCATTTAGGGCTATTCGCGCTGAAAGATTTTGACTAGCTTGGTGTCCTTTATTTCGTAGACAATGTCTGCGACGTTCTCGACCAGCCTCTTATCGTGGGAGACGAACACTATCGTTCCGGCATAGGCGCTCATCATCTGCTCGAGGGCTTCGGCGCTCTTGATGTCCAGGTAATTTCCAGGCTCGTCCATGAGCAAGATGTTGTATCTGCCCAGCAGCATCTTCGCGAGTAGCAGCTTGATGACTTCGCCTCCCGAGAGAACGCCAACGTCCTTTGTCAGGTCGCGCGGTCCGATTCCCATAGAGGCGAGGATGCCTCGAATTTCGGTCATGCTGTACTCGCAACCATCCTGCATGAACGAGATCGCAGACTGACGGGCGTCGAACTTGTAGCCTGTTTGCTCGAAGTAACCGATCTCTGCCTTGGGAGAGATGTTGATACCGTCGGCGCGTCGAGCGATTGCCTTCAGCAGGCTGGTCTTTCCTGTACCGTTGCCACCGGTGATGGCCACTTTGGCACCGAGCGGTATCTCGAATTTCGCGTGGTCATAGAGCATGCAGTTGCCGAAGCTCAAGCTGAAATCGTCTGCCGAGATGGGAAATTTACTATGCAGTTCCAGGGCCTTGCTCTGGCGGAACCGCACGGCGCGAATGCTATCTGGGGCCTCAATCCCTTCGAGCGCTTCGAGGCGCTTCTCCATGTCCTTAGCCGCCTGGTACATCCTCTTCTGTTTGGTGCCGGTTGCTTTCTGATGCCCCAATCGACCTGCATACTCGTTGCTTTTTTTCGCAGCCTTCCGCTTGGCGTCGACCTGCCGTGCTTTTTTCCGTTGTTTTTCGATGGCGGCTTCGAGGCGATCGCGCTCGCGCATCGCCTCTTCGTATCGAGTCGCCTGAGCTTTGCGCTCTTCTTCTTTCTGTCGCAGATAGTCGGAGTAGTCACCCCAGAATTCGGAAATACCGCCGTCTTTGAGCTCCCAGATCTTGTCTACCACCTGGTCGAGAAAATGACGGTCATGGCTCACGATGAGCAGAGCCCCATCAAATGCCTTGAGTTGTCCGACGAGAAGGCGGATGCCGTCTTGGTCGAGGTGGCTCGTAGGCTCGTCGGCGAAGATCGCGCTTGCATGCTGGGAGAGTGCAGAGGCAATCTTGGCGCGTGTTTCCTCCCCGCCGCTCATCGTCTCCTGCGCCACTCCGGCGACGTTGAGACGGGAGAGCATCTCACCACTGTCCTGAGCCGCATCAAGGTCGAGTTCATCGAGTTGGCCGATGAGGGCAATGCTGCCGAAGCGCCTGACGTCGGCGTCCGCAATGGTAAGATTGCCGCTCAGAATTTTAAGCAGGCTGGTTTTGCCTGCGCCATTGTCTCCCACCAAGCCGATGCGATCGTAGGAGTAGATTTCCAACTCTTCGATATCCAGGATATCGCGGCCGGCATATTCCAAAAAGATGTCTTTAGCTTTGACTATGAGTTCCATAGGTTGAACCGCCTTTTGTGTATTAGCCTTTTACTGGAAGCGCAGCCATGCCAAAAAAGATTGCTCACGTCGATTTTTCGCCTTTGCCCAATTGCCGGCGCGAGCGTTTTGACCTTGCGCAAGCCGGCAAATCCGAAAATGATAGTTGGCGACGAATAAGGAGCGCGATGTGGGATGTCGGCGCAATACCTCGTCGTCGCAAGGGCTTGAAGGCTGACGCGTGAACCGATGGCTGCCGCCTCTTTTTTTTCGAATACTTGGGCTATTGAATCCGCCCGGTATCTCTTTTCCCCACGTTTCGGACGCTCGGAGCAAGCAGCATAGCCATCGCAAGCAGTACCATGGTCGCTCCAGAGCCGACGAACCATAACGGAGCTCCAAGCAGATCCGCAAAAACGGAGGGGGCCGCGAGGCCCATGGGCATGGCCCACGCCATGATGGTTCCGTAGAGGCCGAAAACGCGGCCTAGGTACTCAGGAGGTATCTGCTCCTGCATAAGGGCAGTCTGGGTTCCCGCGTACAACGGGGAGCATGCGCCCATAAGAAAGCTCGCCGGTAGGAAAACGGCGAACAGCGACGGGCCGAGCAATCCGGATGCGATTGCGACGACGCCGAAGCCGGCGATCGCGGCGACCATGGTGAGCGACCTATTGCGGAACCCTCCCGTGGCCGCCAAAATGCCGGACCCAGCCAGCATGCCTGCGGAGAAAAGGACCTCCACCAAAGCAGCATCCCCCGTGCTACCGCCAAAATGTCCCAAGGTCATTATTGGGAACAATGCCGCGAGTGGGGAGAACGCGAAAGCGAAGACGAACCCGCACCAAAGAAGGGCGAACAGCCCCCTGTATCCCCTGATCAGCTTGTAGCCGTCCGAAATCTCAGAGAAAAGTTCTCGAACTTTATTGGAAAAGGACGAGCTGCGGTCGGCTTCGTCGAGTCCTCCTGCGTCTATCTGAGCGGCGAGGACAGCTAGAGAAGCGAAAAGCGCCCCCAGCACGTCGAGGGCAATCATGGCGGTAATGCCCGCCACAGGATAAATCACTGCCGCGAGCGCGGCGCCAAGAATGTATCCGGCGGACTGAATCGCCTGCATCACTCCCGATAGGCGAACGAGATGCTCTGGCGGGGCGAGATGGGGCGTGAGGGATTGGGAGGCCGGCGTGTAGAACGAAGTGCCAGCTGCGCGGAGAAACAGGGCGATGAGTATTGACCACGCAGGTAAGCTGCCGGCCAACGAGGCAATCGCCAAGGCGGCGCCCACCGCGGCAACGAAGAGGTCGGCGCCGATGAGAACACGTTTCAAAGGCAGCCTGTCGACAACGGCGCCCGCAAGGACTCCGAACAAAGCAATCGGCAGAAAGCCTGCTAACGATGCCAGGGAGAGGAGGGAAGATGATTCTGTCGTGAGGGCGATATGCCAAATGAGACCCATTTGGAGAATCAAGCTCGTCAATGTCGACACGAGCTCCCCGCCCCATACGAAACAAATCTTAAATTGCCATGAATGGCACAGCGAAACAGACCTGCGCCGAGAGGTTTCAAATATCATGGTTATGTCCAATCGTGAAATGGCGTGCAGAAAAACAGCGCGACGCCACAACAGCGCCGCTTTCTAGGCGCTCATCCACGTGCGGAAAAGACCAACCACGACACCCCTCCTTTGTTAATTCGGTCTGGCAAACCATGTAATATTAACGAGGCTTGAGTTTGCCTGTCAAGAATCGACCATCGGAAAGGGCAATCCTCTCTGGCCATTCGATTCCTTTTGTATCTTTGGTTGCATAGGTGACCCGCCAGGGCTATTACGCGTGGAAGAGGCGCCTGCCGAGCTGGCCGATGAGGCGCTGAAGATGGCCCTGGTCAGGCGAAACGATCCCAAGGGATGCGTACATCATTCGGATAGTAAGAATGTTGCCAGCAGGTTTTGCGGCAACCGCAAAGGAGCCGTATCCTGCAGCTGGAATCACGTTGCAGCATCCTGACCCGCATTCCGATTGGCGGACGGCCCGCTTCGGCATCCTGACCAGCACAGCGATCGAGCCTTGTCATTCCTTGGATATGCCGGTTGCTCGGGGCGGTCCCGACGGAGGCCCTCGCCTCCCCGGTCCGTGACCCAAGAAGGGCAAGCATGCTGATCTGCATGGCTGGTTCCTCCTTTATGTAGACGACCATGCAAAGAAGGGACAACCGAGGAGGCAGGTTACTGATGCGGGCTCCCGCACGCCCATGACTACCCGACGGGCTGTTTTTCATCTCCGATGCCCGCATTGCAGCATGAACGAATGTGCCTCGACATCTCTGCTGGCATGGTACGACTGGGATCGCACCTCGACGCATCCTTGCGCATACTGCCTTCCAAGTTTCGAAACCGGGAAGGAAAGTGTATGTGAGCGACGATATCGGCGCCGATTCGACGCTCGAGAGGGAGATTGCGCCGATTCTATCCATCGGGGATGCATTCCCGAAGATTCTCATCACTCGCACGAGGCATGAGCCCCATACCCGGGAGGGCGTGCTCGTGCTGAATTTCGCGAGGTGGCTGCTTGGCGGGTAGGGTTCTGAACGTCGCATTGGGATATCGCGCGACAGGGCACGCAGGGCTGTTTGTGCCCGCACGGGAAACGCCGTCGCCATGCGGGCGGCCTGTCGTGTCCGATTAGCCTTTTGCTAAACAGGCTTACGCCAACTCATGGGCAAGCCACCTGAGACTATTCACTTTGCTTATCGTTGACAAAGACCTGTGGCCTGCGGTTTTGTGAACGGCTCGTAAGCCACCCGCGTCGACTCACTTACTGTTGAAGCTGGTGGTTTGCAGGCTCAAAGGCGGTTGAGTTTCAAAACGGGCGTTTTTCGGCGATATCGAGCCTCCAAAGGCGGCTCTCCGTGCCCCTTGGGACAAAAATAAAAACTCAATACTCTGAGTTTGAAAATGGTTTTTGAAGTTGTCCCAGCTTTTGTCCCCGAAGCCGATGAAACGCGACGTCGCGTCATTCAGCGGCACTCACTTCGAGATGCCGCCGAAAACTGGGTGCAACTGGAGTGACGAGACGGCAAAACTATAACCACCGAGTGGGAATAGAACAGACGTTCGATTCTATGCTATAGTGTTTGCCAATGGGCGCGGCTTCTTACGAATCCGCGCCCATTGCTATACTGGCCTTACGATGACGAGCTGACGATCATAGGCACCATGCGTGCATTTGCGGCGGAACGGGGATATGCGCCCGACTTCTCCGAATCCCGCCTCTGTCACGAGATTTACCTCTCCGACCCGCGCAAGTACGCGCCGGAGAAGCTCAAGACCGTGATTCGCCATCCCATCAAGCCGATTTAGCGAAACGAGCGCCGCCGTGCGGTCCGGCTTTTGGGGTTTATCAATTGGTAGTCCGCGTCGATCGAGCAAGCTGCCCTGCCTCCCGGCAGGTGCGTAATCCCCTTGGTCGATCCGTCTCGAGGTGCGCTCTTTGCTCATCTTGTGGCGTGGAGTTACGATACTCCTAAAAGTGTAACCAGATTCGAGTTTTAGGAGCAGCTTTTGAAGGGTAGCAGACTCAGGAACCGCGATAGATACCTCGAGGAGGCGATGCTCTTCCGTGACACCGACCTCATCAAGGTGATCACGGGCGTGCGCAGGTGCGGCAAGTCGAGCCTTCTCGATCTAATTAGGATGACCATCGAGTCTGAGGGAGTCGCTGGCCGCGGCTTTGTGAGCGTCAACCTGGAAAGCAAGGGTACGGGCATCAAGACGGAGGACCAGCTTTATGATTACGTTCGCGGGCGCCTGTCGGACAAGGGTCGCACCTACGTTTTCATAGACGAGCCCCAGAGAATCGATGGCTGGCAGGATGCGGTCAACGCAATGAGGGTCGACTTCGATTGCGACATCTACCTCACGGGCTCGAATGCGTATCTTCTCTCGAGCGAGCTGGCCACCTATCTCTCCGGGCGCTACGTAGAGGTAAAGATGCTGCCCCTGTCCTTCTCCGAGTTCGCCGACTTTTGCGGAATCGAGTTCGTATCGGGAACTTCGGTGGCTCTCACTCCCGAGGGGGATCCCGTTCTCTTCGACGACATGCTTACTCGTTACCTTGAGTACGGGGGCATGCCAGCCATCGCATCCCTCTCGACGACCCAGGCGCAGCACTCGGCGTACATGTCCGGCGTCTACGAAGCCATCGCCGTGCGTGATATTGTCAACCGTGAGCGCGGGAAGGGCAAAAGTGCGGTGACTGACCCTTCCCTGCTGCGCCATGTGGCCGAATTCCTGGCGGACAACATCGGCAACGAGTGCTCGTCGAGTCGAATCGCCGGCGCGTTAACTTCTGCGGGGCCGAAGACCACGAACAAGACCGTTTCCTCGTATGTGGGTGCGCTTGAGGAGGCCTTCCTGTTCTATCGTGCCACGCGTTACGATTTGCACGGCAAGGCGCTCCTCAAGACGAACCCAAAGGAGTACATCGTCGACACCGGCTTCAGGACCTGGATGGCCGGCTATAGGGTCACGGATACTGGCCGCCTGTTCGAGAACGCCGTGTATCTCCAGCTGCTCTACGAAGGATGGAGCGTGCATGTGGGCAAGCTCTATGGCAAGGAAGTCGACTTCGTCGCGACGAAGGATGGGCGCGTGCTCTACGTGCAGGCGACTGACGAGATGTTCGCAAGCGAGACCAGGGAGCGAGAGATCGCCCCTCTGAAGTCGATACGAGACAACCACGAGAAGATCGTGGTCGTGAGGCAGGGTTCCTACGACACGGATATCGACGGCATCCGCATCGTGAGCGCGAGGGACTTTTTCCTCTAGGGCCATGCGATTCATCGCGAGGCAGTTAGGTCAAGTGAGAAACATGCCTGACATCGGTTTGCTGACGATCTAAAACAGTAAGGAGAAGCTTGGACAATCGCAAAATCGAGCAGAACGCGGTCAATGCTGTCAAGCAGGCTTTCGGCGATGTCGCTTGCGTCTATGCGTATATAGATGAGAACGACAAGACCGAATGCACCGACGGGCACCTGCAAGTCTACTCGTCTTCTTCCTTCACGATTGAGACCGTTGAAGGCCAGTTGCCGCTTCAGGTCAAGGGGACCACTTCGAAAAGAAAATCGGACCGACCTAAGCGGCAAGTTCGAGTTTCAGACCTCAAGCACTATCTCAACATTGCTGGAGGCTGCATCTATTTTTACGTCTACTGTGGGAGCGAGGCTCGTTCAGCGGAGGTTTTCTACAGACTTTTGCTTCCCTATGACCTAAAGAAGATTCTGGCCGATATTCCGGAGCAACAAGAGCGCATCTCTTTGCGTTTCGACCGGCTTCCAACAGACGCGGCGGAATTGACGCGGCTTGTCAGAAGGGCGGTCAAGGACAGAGCAAAGCAGCGAGCAGTCGCTGGCATCGCCCCCAAGACAATCGAGGAATTTAAGGACGCCGGCCTTTGCTTTGATGAGTGCGAGTTTGGAATCGAGCTGCTCGAGGGCGAGTCGCCCGCAAGCTTGGCTCCATACAGGAACGGGCTGTATATCTACGGGAAGAGCCCCTGGGGAGAGCTGTATCCCTTGAATAAGCTTGAAAACATAGTTGGCGTCGCGATTGGGTCTCGGCATGACGTCAGCTCTGGTGATGTTTCCCTAAATGCGGTGGTCATGGCCGGAGAAAATGAGAATGGCGAGCACGTTTTCTTCAGGGGTTTCGACATATGCCTCTCCACCAACACAATCACCCTCAGCGAGACCGGAACTCTTGTCGAGCGCATGGAAGAGTTGGCCCTCATGCGCGCATTGATGCAAACCGGTACGCTTTCCATAGACGGAAGCGGCTTTGCTCGCGGGTGCAAGTTGAGCGGAGGCGACCTCGACGCCCTTGAGAGTCGATTGCAGTCGCTGGAGATTATCAAGCGGGTTGTCGACGCTCTTCATTACAAGCCAGAGCTCGACATCAGTGCGTTGACCACTCAGGATTTAAGAAACATCGAGACAATTTACAAGGGATTAGTTGAGAACGCACCCCTCCACTACAAGGATCGGCAAAACGGATTCGGATATATCAATCTGGGGAACCATCCGATTAAGCTCGTGTTTTACCAAGTATCTGAAGATATGTACCGAATGGTCGATGGGCTTCGACTGGATGACCTGACGGTCTCGGTGTTCTTCCGGGGCGAGGGGAATGCCCCCGTAGTCGTCGCGCCTCTGTTCGTCCAAACGATGCAGGACTATATGAGGCTTGCCAATATCGATGCCGAGGTGTTTGCCGCTACGTTGAAGCAGTATCCAGTCACCGAAGTTAGCTCTGCCTACGTCAACGACAAGATGCTTGAAATGCTATCAGCCTACGATCAAGATGCGTGCTGTAAGGAAGAGTTGCTGAAATGCTGCGAGATGACCGTAGACGCCCTGGAAGCTTTTGCGGATCGAGAGGCAACCCTGATAAATCGATATCAAATTGCCGCTCGAAAGCGAGATCTTACTAGCGAGGAGAAATCTGAGTTAATGGCAATCCAGCTGAATTCAGATAGTGCGCTGTCGAAAGCATGCGCAGCAGCCTTGCGCGGAGACTCGGACATGGCCTCTGCGCTCAGAGCGTCACTTGACGAAGAGGCACGAACGACGCTCGGCTCATGGCCGATCGGCCGTTTCTTCGCATAAGACCGCATAGACTTTTTGAGGCATCGAAATGAAGCTACTCGTCGAATCGATTAGAAATGCGGTTGAGAAAGACTGCCTTATCCCAGCCCTTATGTCTTCCCTTACCATTCCCGACGCCATGGGGCAGCTTCTTTACCCCAATCTCGTCCTTCATAACGGGAAGAGAGCGGCGGGGCGGCAGTATGTGAAGTGGTTTGATGACTGGGTGGCAAACGACTTCCTGTTTTCGGGAGACCCCTCGAACGAAGATGAAACGATTCCAGGTCAAATCTTTAATGGGAAGATGTGCTGGAAGCTCCGGTGCTCCCTGTTGCATTCAGGCGACTACGATGTGTCGGTCGATGCTCCCGAGAAAGACGAGAGCTTCGACTACGACTACAAGTTCGAGCTTGTCCTCCACGGGTGCAACGCCCTCTGCTCTTCCTGGTCGTCGCCCAAGAGCGGGATGCGTGCGACTAAGAGCGTGACGTTCCGCGTTGATGTGGCGTCGCTCGCGAGCTCGCTGTGCAACGCCGCGGAGGCCTGTCTTAAAGAAACGGGCGAAACGGTCAGTTACCCCAATCTGGAGTTATTCGACGTGGCTGCATGGGCGGATAGATTCAATACTCGCTGAGCCATCTCGTCAAACTCCTTGTGTGCTAAACGTTGGTGTTGGCGCCCCGGAAAAGGGGTGTGGCCAGCGTCTAGAATCTTCAGCTACCACGCTGAGACGATAGGAGATGACCACATGGACACTATGGCGCACGAGGCGCCCGCGACGCCGTTGCTTGCGTTTCGCTATCGCTGCTCGAAGCGTGTCGCTTGGGGCCCTGGCCGGAGGAGAGACGACCGCTCCCTGCGAGACTGCGGAACCATCTATATCCGCTTGCTGCGGGCTTGCTTGAGCCAGTTCCTCTTGAAAGAGCCTATACCTCCGAAGAACTTGTTGTACGTCTCACCGTTCTCCTTGGCCTCGTACTTGACCAAGGCAAGTTCGATGGTGCAGAGGTAATCCGCCACTTGCTCGAGGCGGTAGTCGGTCATCGAGGTCTTGCGGCGTCGGACGACCCCTTTTGAGAGGACCTTGCCCACCGAGCGGTCTCGCCCGCGGAACAGAAGGAGCGCATCCTCGCGACCTTCGGCGACCTGTGCTGCGAGATGGAGGGCTGCACCATCGCGCAGGGCCCTTTCCAAAGCGAAGTGTCGAGCCGAAGTGTTGAGCGTCGGCCCTGAATGTTCAATGGCCGTTGTTTTCTGCCCCTCAAGTGGTGGACTTTTCCTCGGAGCTGTTGATTCCCCCACGCGCCCCCTTCCGTTCTCTGTTCTCCCCTTATACTCCTTGTACGAGGAGGTAAGAAGTCATGGACAAGACCACACAGGACAGCTTGGCAAAGAAGCCCGTCGACATGAGGGACAGGATTCTCGAGCATCTCGAGGCCCTCACCTCTGCCGTCTCGCTCGACGACCTTGCCCATCTGTCCACCTCCGATATCGCCGAGACGCTCATCATCTCCAGGAGCCTGGCGAGCCAGTACCTCAACGACCTTGTTCGCGCCGGCCTTGTGGTTAAGGTGGCGGGCAGGCCTGTCCGTTATTTTCATCGCCGCGCGTTCCAGAAGCGTTTTCAGGTAAAGCTCTCGGCAAGCGAGTACGCCTCGCTCGCCGACCTCATCCAGGCGACGGGAATCGCCGATCACCGTGACTTCGCGCGTGCCGTGGGCTTCGACCTGAGCCTCAGCTCCGTTGTCGAGCAGTGCAAGGCTGCGGTGCAGTACCCTCCGTTTGGCCTGCCCATCCTCTTGAGCGGCGGCGTGGGTGTCGGTAAGTCTTTCCTTTCTCGCCTTGTGTACGAGTACGGCAAGAACCAGGGCTTGCTGTCCCGCGACTCCTCCTATGTGCGCATCGACTGCGCCGGGGTCCCGGACGCCGCCTCGTTCAACGGGCTTCTTGACGAGTCGATCGCGAAATCGCGCGGGGGTGTGGTCTTTGTCAACGGCATCGAGGCACTCTCTCCCTCTGCGATGGAGCACTGCCTTGCGACGGCCCTCGGGCTCGATGCCTCCCAGGATGCGCCGCGCGCTCGCCTCGTTCTTTCGACGACGCTTTCCGCCGATGACCTGAAGGTTTCCTCGGCCTACAGCAAAATGCCCATCTGTGCCCGCGTCCCCTCACTCAAGGAGCGGACCCCCGAGGAGCGCGAGGATCTCATCTTGAGCTTCCTGCGCAGCGAGGGGTGCCGAATCGGTTCTGATGTGAAGATCAGCCGCGGCGCATACCGTTGCCTCGTGAACGCGGACTTTTCCGATAACATCGCCGGCTTGCGCGCCTGCGTGACGAACTGCTGCGCCAAAGCGTTCCTCAATCGCGAGGGCGACTACGTCGTCGTTCGCCCGTATCTTCTTCCCAGCGGGCTCCTCTCCTCCGCGCAGATCGATCAACAGCCCGACGATGGCGTTCTGATCGACGCGTCCCTAGATGCCGCCGAGAGCACAGGGCCGGTCGAGCAGGCGCTCGATGCCCTGTGCTCTCTCGATGAGCGATTCTGCGCCGGGGAGCTCTCTGTCTCCGAGCTCGTCTCGCAAGCTGTCTCCGCTGTGCGCGGCGTTGAGGATCACTTGATCTTCGGCCGCGGCGTTACCTCCTCGAGGTCGCGCGCCTTCGAGCGCATCGTGGGCGCGGTCCTTGCCGACGCAGGCTCTTCTTATGGCATCGAGCTTTCGAGGAAGGTCGCTTTTCTGCTGGCCCAGGAGATTTGCCTGCAGTTGTGGCCGGGCATCGGCCTGGCTAAGCGAAAGTCTGCCTGTGCGGAGCAAATCTCCCATCTCCTCGGTGCCGTGACCTCCGAATTGCCGTTTGCCTCGAGCGTCTCCGATCAGGTCGCCGCAGACGTGGAAGGGGCGCTGGGAATCTCGCTCGATCACTTCACGAAGACGCTTCTGACGCTGTGCGTCGCATCGGAGTCTCGCGACGCGAAGGCCCTTCGAACGCTCTGCGTCATCTTGTCCCACGGCTACTCAACGGCGACGAGCATCGCCGACGCGGCGAACCGTATGCTCGGCATGCATGTGTACGGGGCGGTCGACATGCCCTACGACCAGCAGCTGAAGGACATCGTCGGTCCGCTCCAGCGCCTCGTCGACCGCCATTCCTACTGCACCGGGGTCGTGTTCCTCGTCGACATGGGCTCCTTGGAGGAGGCCTATAAGGCCCTCGAGAACGTTACCGACTCCACTATTGGCGTGGTGAACAACGTCTCTACCGGTCTTGCGCTCGAGATCGGGGTCGGGCTGCTCGGCGGCAAGTCCATCGCCGAGGTTCTTGGCGATGCGACCGCCGCGTGCGTGACGCACTGCAAGGTGATCGAGCGCGTCAACCGTGAGGACGCCATCGTCTTCTGCTCCGAGTCCGGGGTCGACGCCGCGGAGAGGATACGCCAGCTCGTCTCGCAGAGCCTCCCGCGCACCATAGGCGCGCGCCTGCTCACGAGGCCCTTCAAGCAGCTCGTCGCGAACGGGTCGAACGACGCCGTTTTCTCCGAGCACCGCGTCTGCGCCGTCATCGGCACGGGAGACCCCGGGGTCGCCTCCATCCCCTTCGTCGCCCTCGAGGACATCATGTCGACGGCGTCCGCCTCTAAGGTCGATGCCGTGTTCGGCAGGTGGCTTGACGCTTCCGAGCTCTCTTCTTTCCACGAGAAGCTGCTCTCGAACATGACGCTGCAGAACGTCATCCGCTCCATCACCATCCTCGACCCGGAGCGGCTATTCCACGAGATCGAGAGCGCCGTGCACGAGCTTCAGCGCAGGACAGGCGAGAAGATCGGCAGCAACGCCATCATTGGGCTCTACGTCCACCTCTGCTGTCTCGTCGAGCGCCTTGTTACCAGAAACCCCATTGAGACCTACGTTGGCCAGGACCGCTTCGAGGAGGAGCGTGCCGATTTCATCGAGTCCTTCAGGCAGAGCTTCTCGAGTATCTCGACGCGCTATCGCGTAGAGGTTCCCGTAAGCGAGATCGCATATGTCTTCGACTACATAAGCGTGAGCGCCGCCCCGGCGCGAGAAGAGCGCCTCGGCTCCTCGGACCTCCTGCTCGACGAGTGACCTTCCCCGCGCCGCCGCAAGCTGACCGCGCGTCCTCAATAATCCGATAACCCCTTGCCCGGCGCGAATCCGGATAGCGCCGAGGCAGTACCGAACGTAAAACTTCATTTGATAGGAGCAAACATGAGTGTTGTTATGGCACGAATCGACAATCGCCTGCTTCACGGCATCATCGTGACGCAGTGGGCCCCGGTGTCGGGCGCGACCCGAGTCATGGTCATCGACGACAAGGTCGCCGGCGACGAGGTCCTGAAGTCCACTATGAGGATGGCGCGCCCCGCGGGCATGGCCGTCTCGATCATCTCCGAGCAGACCGCGCTCAAGAACTTCGCGGCGGGCAAGTACGACCGCGAGAAGGTCTTTGTCATCGCCAAGGAGCCCGAGACGATCCTTCACCTGGTCGAGTCGGGCATCGAGCTCCCGTCGCTGATCGTCGGCGGCTCGCTCGTCAAGGAGGGCGGCGTCCAGCTCACCCAGCGCGCCTATGCCTCCGCCGAGAACGTCCAGAGCTACAAGGCGCTCATCGCCCGCGGCGTCAAGGTGACGGCACAGTTCGTGCCCGCCGACAAGCCCGTCTCCGTCGCCGACCTCATCTAAGGAGGGATCATGGTCAACTTCACTATCCTGCAGGTCGTCCTTTTGACCCTGCTGGCCTTCATCAAGCACGTGGACTACTACGGCATCCCGATGATCTTCGTCAACTATGCCGTCTTCTGGGGCCTTATCACCGGCGTCGTCATGGGCGACTGGCAGACCGGTCTCGTCATCGGCGGCACCATCCAGCTCATGCAGCTCGGCGTCGCGGGCTTCGGCGGCTCGTCGATTCCCGACTACGGCACGATGGCCATCATCGCCACCGCCTACGGCGTGACCCTGGGCGCGGACACGGGCCTCGCCATCGGCCTGCCGGTCGGCATGCTCGGCATCCAGCTCGACGTCATCGTCAAGATCCTCAACGGCTTCGTCGTCGAGAAGTCCCAGAAGTTCTGCAACGAGGGTAAGTTCAATCAGATGAACGCCATCCTGTGGGTCTGCCCCGCGCTCTTCGGCCTGTGCGCCGCCCTGCCCGTCTTTGTCTCCGTGACGCTCGGCCAGCCCGCCGTCAACTGGCTCCTCGAGGTCATGCCTCAGTGGTTCCTCTCCGGCCTCACCCTCGCCGGCAAGATGCTCCCGGCCATCGGTATCGCCATGCTGCTCCGCTACATGCCCACCGGCAAGTACTTCCAGTACCTGCTCGTCGGCTTCTTCCTCTCGGCCTTCCTGAACGTGCCCATCATCGGCGCCGCCATCGTCGGCGTTGCCCTCGCGATCGCGTTCTACCAGCGTGCCGAGAGGGACACCGAGCTCGCCGCCCACGCTTCCGCAGACGCCTTCATCGGAGAGGATGAGTAACCATGGAAAACGAGAACATCACCGCCGTCGCCGAGGGCAAGCCCTCCGGCTACAAGGTCACCAAGAAGGATCTGCGCAACGCGAACTGGCGCTGGCTCATGAGCGTGTGCACCTTCAACTACCAGACCCAGCAGGGCGCCTCAGTCGCCTACGCCCTCTCGCCGGTCCTGAGGAAGATCTACACGAACGACGAGGACTATAAGCAAGCGCTCAACAACCACTTCCGCTACTACAATACCCAGCCTTGGCTCGCCGCCATCATCCTTGGCGCCTGCGTGGCCATGGAGGAACGCGACGGCCTAGCGGCGGCGGACGCCGTCCAAGACCTGAAGATCGGCACCATGGGACCGCTCGCCGGCGTCGGCGACTCCCTGCTCATGACCATGATCCCGACCATCATGGGCTCCATCGCTGCCTACATGGCCATCGAGGGCAACCCCGTGGGAGCCGGCATCTGGTTCGCGCTCATCCTGGCCATCTTCTGGGTCCGCATGCACGCCCTCGAGTTCGGCTACAAGCAGGGCGTGAAGCTCGTCACCGACTTCAGCGAGAAGCTTCCCAACCTCACTGCCGCCGCCTCCGTGCTCGGCCTCACCGTGGTCGGCTGCCTCATCGCCTCGGTCATCGGCGTCACCTGCCCGATTAGCTTCAGCTTCGGCGACGTTTCGATGGAGATTCAGCCGCTGCTCGACAAGATCCTGCCTGCCATGATCCCCGCCGCCATCACGGGAAGCGCGTATTACCTTCTTACCAAGAAGAACGCGAGCATGACGGCCCTCATCCTCGTGGTGATCGTCCTCGCGATGGTCGCCTCCGCCGCTGGCATCCTCGCCTAGCTTCGACCCAAGAGATTGGTGAATCAATGAGAAAGATAGTTGTGGCGAGCCATTCCCTTCTCGCCCAGGGCTTCAAGGACACCCTCGAGTTCCTTACGGGTAAGAGCGACGCCGTCAACGCCGTGTGCGCCTACGTGAACGACAACGGCGAGGGGCTCGACGCGGCGGTCGAGGCGGCTCTTTCGGGCACTGACGAGGTCGTCGTCCTCACCGACGCGCTCGGCGGCAGCGTGAACCAGCGCTTCTCCCGCTTCGCCTCCGACCGCATCCACGTGATCGCGGGTGTCAACCTCCCGCTCGCCATGACGGTCGCGCTCGCGCGCCCCGACGAGAAACTCGACTTCGACGCCCTCGTCGACGAGGCGCGCCAGCAGATCGTCTACGTGAACGGTGCCAGTTCCGCCGAGTGCGAAGACGACGAATAGAGGAGGTCGACGATGAGAGAGTTCCTTAAGGACGTGTGGATGCACGGCGGTGAGGAAAGCCGCGCCATCACCCCCGAGAACATCACGGGCGAGAAGGGCCGCGCCGCCATGTCGGCCAGCCACCTCGGCGTCGGCCGCAAGGGCTCGTGCTGCGTGCCCCTTGAGTCCGGCGAGACCATTACGCTCGCGGACATCGAGGGCCCCGGCATCATCCGCCACATCTGGATGACCGTCCCCGACAAGACCGCCGCCGGCAGCTTCGTCATGCGCGACCTCGTACTGCGCTTCTACTGGGACGACGAGGAGACCCCCTCGGTCGAGTGCCCTGTCGGCGACTTCTTCTGCAACGGCTTCGGTGAGCGCGCCATCGTCAACTCGATGCCCATCTGCGTGAACCCGACGGGCGGCATGAACTGCTACTTCGAGATGCCTTTCAGGAAGCACGCCAAGGTCACGCTTACGAGCGAGCACCCCGGGTTCATTAAGTACATCTTCTACACGTTCAACTACGCGCTCACCGACGTGCCGGATGACGCCATGTACTTCCACGCCCGTTTTAACCGCGAGCGCAGCACCCGCAGGGGCGTCGACTACACCGTGCTCGACGGCGTGCGCGGTAAGGGCTACTACGTCGGCACCTACATGGCCCTGTGCGCCCTGGAGCGCTATTGGTGGGGCGAGGGCGAGATGAAGTTCTTCCTCGACGGCGACGAGGAGTTCCCCACGGTCACCTCGACGGGAGCCGAGGACTACTTCGGCGGTGCCTGGGCCTTCCTCGACAGGCCGCCCCACGCGCTGCCCGAGGCGCAGTGCTTCAACACGCTGTTCGCCGGCTACCCGTACCGCTCGACGCGCGACGCCACGCGCGACCGCTTCAGCGCGGGCAAGCCGAACCCGAACCCGATGCTCGCGACCAACGACGACGCGCTGCCCAGGCACGGCCTCTACAGGTGGCACCTTCCCGACCCGATCTCGTTCAAGGAGGACCTGCGCGTGACGTTCCAGGACCTCGGCAACGACGACATCAAGCTCTACGAGCGCGAGGACGACATCTCCACCGTCGCCTACTGGTACCAAAGCGAGCCGCACGCCGTGCTCGCCCCGTTTGCCGCAAGGCAGGACCGCGTGCCCAGGTAGGGTCGCCTCGAAACAAGCCAACGTTATGGGCGCCCGCGGTTGACCGTGACTGCGGGCGTCCCTTTGTAAGGAGGATCACATGAGCGAAAAGCAAATGAGGCTCGGCGCCCTCGAGGCCGGCGGGACCAAGATGGTCTGTGCCGTGGTGTCCGGCGACGGCGAGGTCCTCGACCGCATGGAGACCCCGACGCTTACGCCCGCCGAGACCGTCCCGCAGATGGTCGAGTGGTTCACCGCCCGCGATGTGGACGCGTTGGGCATCGGCGCCTTCGGCCCGACCTGCGTCGACCCCAACGACGAGCGCTACGGCTCCATCCTCCAGACGCCCAAGCTCGCGTGGCGAGGCCATGGTCTTCGCGCCGCGTTCGCCGACGCCCTCGGGATTCCGGTGGCCTACGACACGGACGTGAACGTTGCCTGCCTCGGCGAAGCGGTCTTCGGCTGCTGCAAGGGGCTCAAGGACGCCGTCTACGTGACCATCGGCACCGGCGTGGGCGCGGGCGTCATGTGCGCGGGCAGGCTCCTTCACGGCATGCTGCACCCCGAGGCCGGCCACATGCTGGTAAGGACCCGTCCCACCGAGGAGGGACGCTGCGTCTGCCCGAGCCACGCGAGCTGTCTCGAGGGTCTCGCCTCCGGCCCCGCCATTGCCGCGCGCTGGGGAAGGCCCGCGGCCGAGCTCGCGGACAACGATGAGGTGTGGGCGCTCGAGGGGGATTATCTGGGGCAGATGTGCGCGAACCTCGTGCTCATGTACTCGCCTCGCCGCATCGTCCTCGGCGGCGGCGTGATGCACCAGGAGCAGCTCTACGGCATCGTCCGCAAGAAGACCCTCGAATATCTGGGTGGCTACATCCAGACCGCCGAGCTTAAGGATATGGAGAGCTACATCTGCGCCCCGGGCTGCGGCGGCGACCAAGGAATCCTCGGCGCGGCCGAGCTGGCAAGAAGGGCGCTCGCGTAACTTGCGCTCTCTCCGCCATACAACGCGTTAAGAAAAGACGAGCGCTTCTTGCCAATTGAGCGGCAAGAAGTGCTCGTCTTTTGCATTTTTGTCTCTCAAAATCTTATTTTCACGATTTGCATTTTCATCCCGTTGTCACCGACCCTTGCGAGAAACCGGAAAAAGCCGCTGACAGAAGGGTCTCTCAAATCGTTGTAACCCAGCATATAGCCGCGACTTGCGACCTGCAGACGGCTGTCCCACGTGCCGATTTCCTTGGCGGCATCCGAAACCGCAAAATATGCCCCCACATCCTTGATTTTTGCAGTCTTAAGCCATGTTTTTGCAATCATCTTTACTGCCGTCCGATTGGCAGCATCAAAGATCAGCACACCGCCGGGGAAAGCGTCCGCCATTCCTCGCACCAGTTCCCGGACCTCCTGGGTCAGAAAGTAATAGAACACCCCGGAGGCAAAGAACACCGCCCCATTGGAGGCATCGATTTTGCCAAACCATGCGGTGTCTTTCAGGTCGCAGGGGATATTTTGTTCCTGATCCCCAGCGGGCAGTAGCTGCTGCCGCAAGGCAATCACATCCGGGAAGTCCAGATTGTAGATCTTGCATC
>UQMV01000006.1 GCA_900542315.1 uncultured Collinsella sp. | reverse complement strand
GACGTCAGGTTCGTCAGTAACGCTCGAAATGGAGCGCTTCTACGCGACGGCGAAGGATGCCGACATCATCGTCTACAACGGCACCATCGACGAATCGGTTGCCACCTTGAACGACTTCGTAGGCAAAAACGCGCTATTGTCGCAGTTCAAAGCCGTGAAGAACGGCAACGTCTGGGTCACAAGCGCCGACATGTACCAGCAGATGACTTCTACCGCCGACATTATCGACGAGCTGCACGGGGCGTTCACCGGCGATGACGCGAGCGACTTCCATTATCTGAGGAAGCTCGGCTAGCGCCATGAGAAGCCGGCTTTCCATGACATACGACGAATCGGGGCGCGCCGCGCGGTGTCGCGTCGTGACGGCGCTGCTCGCTGTTGCCCTCATCGTGCTCGTCGGGGCCAATCTGTGCATCGGGAGCGTGCTCGTGCCCGCAGACCACATCCCCGGCATCCTTTCGCGCGGCGCGGCAAATTCCATGGAAAGCCAAGTCATCTGGGAGATTCGCCTGCCGCGCGTGCTTTCAGCCGTGCTTCTCGGCGGGGCACTTTCGCTCTCCGGGTTCCTGCTGCAGACGTTTTTCAACAATCCCATCGCCGACCCGTTCATCTTGGGCGTCTCCTCGGGTGCAAAGTTCGTCGTAGCGCTTACGATGATCGTACTTCTGGGCGCGAACCAGGCCATGTCCTCGCTGGCCATGGTGGCCGCAGCGTTTCTGGGCTCGCTTATCACCATCGGCTTCGTGCTCCTCATCGCACGGCGCATAAGTTCCATGGCCATGCTCATCGTGGCGGGCGTCATGGTGGGATACATCTGCTCGGCGGCGACGAACTTCCTCATCGCCTTCGCCGACGACCAGTCCATCGTGAACCTGCACAACTGGTCTTTGGGCAGCTTCTCGGGTTCGAGCTGGGACGACGTCGCGGTCATCGCGGTCGTGGTGATCACCGTGAGCGCATGCGTATTCGCGATATCGAAGCCCCTTTCCGCCTTCCAGCTGGGAGAAGCCTACGCGAAAAGCGTCGGCGTGAACGTCGCACGCTTCCGCGTGGTGCTCGTCCTTCTAGCGAGCATGCTCTCCGCCTGCGTGACCGCGTTCGCTGGTCCGGTGTCGTTCGTAGGCATCGCGGTTCCGCATCTCGTGAAGTCGGCGCTGAAGTCGTCGAAGCCCATCCGCGTGATTCCTGCGTGCTTCTTGGGAGGCGCCATCTTCTGCGCGGGCTGCGATTTGATCGCGCGCACGCTGTTCTCCCCCGTCGAGCTTTCCATCAGCGCCGTAACCGCTATCTTCGGCGCGCCGGTGGTTATCGCACTCATGTTGAAGAAGCGGGTGAGGTAGATGGGGAAATTCGTGCCGCGGCCCAAAACGCAGACTGACGGAGCGCCGCTTTTCCGCATAAGCGACCTGTCGGCGGGCTACGACAAGAAGGTCGTAGTCGAAGGTGTCGATCTGGAGGTTCGCGCGGGCGACGTCGTGGCGCTCATCGGGCCGAACGGCTCGGGCAAGTCGACCATCTTGAAAACCATCACACGCCATCTGGCACCACTTGCCGGCGCGGTCGAGCTCGACGGGCGAGAGATTTCCCGATGGAAGACGGCGGAGTTCGCAAGGAACCTTGCCGTTATGCTGACAGATCGCCCCCGGACCGAGCTCCTCACCTGCCGCGATATCGTAGAGGCGGGAAGGCATCCCTATACCGGGCGAATGGGAACGCTCTCGCCCGACGACCATAGTCGGGTCGATGAGGCCATGAAAACCGCACATGTGGAAGAGCTCGCCGAGCGCGACTTCATGCAGATAAGCGACGGGCAACGCCAGCGCGTCATGCTCGCACGCGCCATCGCGCAGGATCCGCGTGTGCTCGTGCTCGACGAGCCCACGTCGTATCTCGATATCCGCTACCAGATCGACCTGCTGCGAATACTTCGCCACCTTGCGAAATCGCGGAATGTGGCTGTCATCATGTCCATCCACGAACTCGAGCTCGCGCAGAAAAGCGCCGACAAGGTGATTTGCGTGAAGGACGGCCGGGTCTTCCGCGCCGGCGCACCCGAGGACATATTCACGCGCGAGACGATTGGCGAGCTTTACGGCCTTCAACATGGCACCTTCAACGAGCGCTTCGGCAGCATGGAAATTGGGCGCCCGCACGGCGATGCGCACACGTTCGTCATCGCCGGCGCAGGTACGGGGTCGGCCGTGTTTCGCCAGCTCATCCGGCAGGGCAAGGCGTTCTACGCGGGCGTTCTGCACGAAGGGGACATCGACTGCGAGCTCGCGCGCGACCTGGCGACGGAATGCGTGGCCGAGCGCGCCTTCGAGCCGATCGGGGATAAAACCATAGCCCGCGCCAAAGAGCTCCTCTTCCACTGCGCGCGCCTTATCGTGTGCCCCGCCGCCTTCGGCACCATAAACGCCCGCAACGCAGAGCTCGTCGAGTTCGCACGCTCGCATGGTATCGAGGTCATGCGTGCGTGCGAAGGCGCATCGGAGGATTCCCATTTGGAGTGGGAAGGATAAACTGGACTTTCTTTTAAGGATCCTCAGGCTATAGCTCCTACGCCGGCGAGGTCTACAATGCGCCGGAGAACCTCGTGAACAGGTATTTCCACGCCGACGAGCCCAACTAGGCCTAATCCAAGCGAGATTCCAGACTCGACAGACCGTTGAGAGTCAGATCGTTGGCGACCTCAGAGACACGCTCGATAGGAACCGAGCCGTCAGACAGTGCCCACGTGCGATAGATACCGATAATACCCGACAGCAAAAACGCCAGATAGTAGTCGAACATTTCGTCCTTGAGACCTTGGGGCAGCAGATCGCGCTCGGCAATCTCGTGCTCCAGCGGTGCACGAAGACGAGCCATAAAATCATCGAGCGGAATGTTCTCGATCAGCTGACGATTGAGCACCAAGTTGTTACACAGTGCCTCGTTAACGGTTTTAAAGAAGGTCGCCGCCGCGCCCAGGGCGCGCTCGTTAGTGTCGCCGTCCATGGAAGCAAGCGTTTTCTCGACCGAGTCGACAATCATATTCACCACATCGACGGCAATGGCATCGAGCAGGCCGTCAACCGTGCCAAAGTGCACGTAGAAGGTTTTGCGGTCGACATTGGCCTCGCGTGCGATGGCACTCACCGTAATGTCTGCCAGCGGCTTTTCCATGAGCAGGCGCTCGAAAGCGGAAAGGATGGCATTACGGCTGCGAACAATGCGGCGGTCAAGACGCGGTTTGCTGGTTGCCATGGGCGTGTCCCTTCGATATGCGAGCATTCATCAACAGATGAGAGAAAATCTACGTAAGAGGATTATCCCCCATACAGCACAAATATGCCCCGCATCATGAAGAACGCACGACTGTCCTACTGCGACTTAGGACGCTTCTTCTTATTGAGTGCCGACGGAGATACGCGAATACCATCGCCTGTCTGGCGCACATAGGCTTTATGAGCCGGCTTAGCGGCCCCAGAAGCCTTCTGAGCGTGCTTCTTGGGATCAACGGTAACAGCATTCGTGGGGTGCGGCTTAGTGGGCGCAGAGGGCGTCTGAGACGTGCGGCCGAGTTTGCGCATCACGCGATCCCAGCGCGCATGGATGCTCTCGTTGTGGGCGCTCTTAAGGCCCAGCAGGGGCGCAGCCAAAATGGTCGGCGCAATGAACGTAATGAGGCGCCACAGCAGATAGCCGGCGGTCGAAGCCGACCCAAAGAAATGACCCAAGAACAATGCAAAGCCACCCTCAGCGCCACCAGTTCCACCGGGCAAGGGGACCGCAGAGCTCAGAAGCTGGACAAAGGCGCTCGCGGCCATGACCGAGAAAAAGTCGACCTCGTGGTGGCCAAAGGCAAGCATCAGGAAATACGGCACCAGATAGAAAAACGCGAGCTGCAGCATGGTGATAAACACGGTGAGAAGCATGGAAGAAAAATGTCCGGCTGAAAGCTTGAACTTCTCGGAGAAGGAGTAGATCTCGCCATCGACAAACGTGCGCCATCCCTCGATCTTAGTGGCCGAGACACCAATGCGCTCAAGCCAATTGATGATGCAGTGGGCGACGCGCGTGACGGTCTTAGGCATGAGCGCGACGGCGAAGATGCCAAGCAAGATGCAGCAGTGCCCACCAAAGCTAAAGACGCACAGCAGCGTCATGTCGCCATAGCGCTCGGCAAAAAACGGCATGCGAGCAAGCAGTAGGATAGCGCCCCAGGCAACGAGGCCAAACTGATACACGATAAAGCGCGTGAATTGCGTGGCTCCGGCCTCGCCGACATTTTGGCCCGCCTTGGTCAGGCGGTAGATCTGGGCGGGAGTCGAGCCCATCATCATAGGTGTGAGGTTGCCAAAGAAGATGCCGCTCGCCTCGACCGAGATCAGGTCGCGAATGCCGACGGGTGAATTGGGGTCGAGCCAGACAGCGATCGCATAGGCCACAATGCCAAAGAACAGATACATGAACATGCAAAGACACGCGACAAAGAGCCATGACGCCTGGACGCTCGACATAGCGGCCCAGAACTGCCCCATCTGCCCGGTTACCACCAGATAGACGATATAACCCACCAGCACGACGCCGATAAAGATGGCGCCGCGGCGTGCGCTCTTATTGTCGTCTCCGCCCGAGGCCTCAACCTCGACCTGGGGCTTGGACGTATGCTGAGAGGACTCAGTCATGAGGCTCCTTCTAACAGTCAAATTATCTTGGATATTGTACCCGTAAGGGCCATAAGCAGAACGCAAAGCTCTGGTTCAAACGGGAATTGCAGCCGGTTGTTTGAAAACAAAAAACCCGGCCTTCCATGGGAAGTCCGGGTATCAGATGCGTGGTAGCCCGTACCAGATTCGAACTGGTGATCTCCGCCTTGAGAGGGCGGCGTCCTAAACCGCTAGACGAACGGGCCACATGACATATGCACTGCCGTGCTGCAAGGAAGTATATTACGGGACAAAAAACATCAGCGCAAGAAGAAATTCCAAATTGCCGAAAAATTGTCGGCAGGTTATGGAACACACAGGTAAACTGGGTAGCTAATTCAAGTTGAGATGGACCAAAAGAGCTTCGCGCTCGTTGGGGATGTTGTCTTCGATCACGGCGTCGAGGGCGGAGTTGAGTAGCTGCCCCAGTTCCGGCCCGGGCTTGACTCCGGCACGGATCAGGTCGCCGCCGTTGATGGCGAGCATCTTGAGCGTATAGGGCTCCCCCGCCTTCAGCAGCTCGTGCGCCATCGCGCGCATCTCCTCAATCGTCTCAACGTAATAGAAGCACGATGGGGCCTTGCCAAGCGTGTCAGCACGCTTGAGGTCCATGAGCTCGTCAATCAGGCGGGCCGTGTCGACGCCCTCGCCCGAAAGCGCGCGCATCATATTGAGCAGGCAGGAGCGCTCTGGGCGCAGCGGCTTGTCGTGATATTTGATGAGCAGGCACACGTCGCGCACCAGGTCGTGCGAGAGCGCCAGGCGATCCATAATGACGCGCGCTTTCTTGGCGCCGAGCTCGGGATGACCGTAGAAGTGTCCACTGCCGGCGTGATCGACCGTGAAGCACTCGGGCTTGGACACATCGTGCAAAAACGCTGCCCACATAAGGCTCGACGAGGGCGCGACGCCGTCACACAGCGCGAGCTCCCCCGCCACCGTCAGCACACGGGCGATATGCTCGTAGACGTTAAACGCATGATAGACACTGCGCTGATCAAACCCGCGACCCGCTGCCAGCTCGGGCACGGCGGCGCAGATGAGCTCGGGATAGCGGAGCATCGCGTCTCCCCCATGACCGGTCGAAAGAATGCCCTCGAGCTCAATACCCACACGCTCACGCGCCACGGCATCGAGCAGCGGCGCGCACTCGGCAAGCGCGCGCTTAGTCTCAGGCTCAATCATAAAGTCCAGGCGGCAGGCAAAGCGTACCGCACGCAGCATGCGCAGGGCGTCCTCGTTAAAGCGACGCTTGGGATCGCCGACAGCGCGAATCAGCTTGCGCTCCAAGTCACCCTGGCCGTCGTAGCGGTCGACAAGCCCGCGCTCGGGATGCCAGGCCATAGCGTTGACGGTAAAGTCGCGGCGCGCCAGATCGTCCTCGAGCGAGGCGGCACGCTCCACACTCTGGGGATGGCGACCATCGGTGTAAAAGCCATCCAGACGGTACGTGGTGACCTCGATACGCTCACCATCGGAAATAGCCGTGATTCCGCCAAATTTAATGCCCGACTCCACGACCGCGATACCAGCGGCCTCGAGCGCCACCTTGGACTCCTGCCACAGGCCGCTACAGCACATATCAACATCGTGGCTGGGGCAACCCATCAGGGCGTCGCGCACCCAACCGCCCACGTACCAAGCCTCAAGACCAGCCGCCTCAAGCGCGCGCAGGACGCGCAGGGACGCATCGGACGGTTGAGTACCGTTGAGCGAAACATTGCACATGCCTATGGCCTCCTGCACTTGTGAGCGTTAATCGATGGTTCTCAAGAAGTCTAACAAGAAACGAGAAAGCGCGCACACGCAATCGCGTCGTCGATTAGATAAAACGAGACAGCAGACGCCACATACGTTCAGCGAGCAAAAAACCCGCCTCGGAGATCCAAAGCGGGTGTTCGGCAACGATTTTTCGATGCGGTTAGCAGACCTGGCGAACCTCGATGTGCTTCTTATATTCGTCCACCTTGGCAAAATCGCCCAGACCGGGGCACTCGACCACGTTGGCGCCGGTGGCCATCGAAAGACGCAAGGCATCCTCGACTCGCTCGGGGGCGTCGTGCCACACGGACAGGAAGGCAGCGAGCGAGGAATCGCCGGCGCACACCGTCGACAGCAGCTTGACGTCGAAGGTGCGGTTGGCAAACCAGATATGCTCGCCGTTGGAGAAGTACGCACCGGCGCCACCGAGGGTCAGCAGCACGTTCTTGGCGCCCTTGGCGTGCAGCTCGGCCATCGCGCCCTTGACGGACTCGTCGTCGCCACCGCTCACCTTAATGCCAAAGATGTCGAGCAGCTCATCGTCATTGGGCTTGATCAGCAGCGGCTCCATGGCAATGAGGTCTGCCAGCTGATGGCTCGAGATGTCGAGGACGAACTCGGCCCCCTTGGCCTTGACGCGGCGCAGGACCTCGGCCAAGAAGCCCTCGGAAGTGTTGGGAGGCAGCGAGCCGCTGATGACCAGGCAGGTCATGTCATCGAGCGAATCGATGAGCTCAAACATCTCCTGCTCGTTGGCCTCGTTGATGGCGGCACCGGCGTTGACCATGTTGTACTCGGTGTCGGGGCCGGCGTTGAGGAACACATTGACGCGCGTAATGCCGTCGGTCCACACGGGCTTGACGGGCACGCCCAGGGCCTCGGCGCCCTTAACGATAAACTCGCCCGAGAAACCGGCGAAAAAGCCCAGGATCGTGGTGTCGACGCCGTAGTAGTCAAGCGTAAACGAGACGTTGAGGCCCTTGCCGTTGGGCGTGTAGACGGCGTTGCGGGTACGCGTGACGGTGTTGGCAGCAAGACCGTCGCAGGCGATGTTGTAGTCAATGGCGGGATTTGCAGTGAGCGTGTAAATCATGAATGTTCCTTTCACGAAGCAACGTGTTAATGAAAGTATATTCCACGCATCGGTAAAAGGCTAGGACAACTCGGTGAACGGTGTGGAAGCGATGAAGTACGGCGGAACACCTCTCCCCCGTGGCGGAACAAAAAGGCGCCCCAGCCGAAACCGGGGCGCCACATGCGCACGAATATGTCGCGTTTCGATTACTGACGATCGAGCTTGCGGACAGCAACGCGCTTGCTGTACTCGTCGACGTGACCGAAGTCGCCGATGCCGACGGACTCAGCAACGTTGGCGCCGGTGGCCATAGCGAGCTTCATGGCCTCCTCGACGTTGTCGCGATCCCTGTACCACTTGTGCAGGAACGCAGCGAGGGTGCAGTCGCCGGCGCAGACGGAAGAAACCAGCTTGATGTTGAACTCACGCTTGGCGTACCAGATGTCCTCGCCGTTGGAGAAGTAAGCGTCGCCGCGGCTACCACGGGTGAGCAGCACGTTCTGAACGCCAGCGTCGTGAGCCATCTTCATGGCAACGCGGACCTCGTCGTCGGTGTCGACCGGCACGCCGAAGATGGCCTTCATCTCGTGATGGTTCGGCTTGATGAGCAGCGGCTTCTTGTGAGCGAGCTCCTTGAGCTTGTCGGAGGACAGGTCCAGGACGACGTCGGCGCCACGAGCCTGAGCGTGCTCCATGACCTGAGCCAGGAAGTCGGGCGTAGCTTTGGGAGGCACGGAGCCGGAAACGATCAGGCACTCGAGATCGCCCGCGGTGTCCAGGATGTTGTAGAGCTCCTCCTGGTGCTGCGGCGTGATCGGAGCACCCGGGTTCAGGATGCCATACTCGTGCTGGCCATCGTTGACGTAGGTGTTAATGCGCGTGATACCGTCGGTCCAGACCGGGCGGCAGAGGCAACCCAGGTTCATGACCTCCTCGACGATGAACTTGCCCGTGAAGCCAGCAAAGAAGCCGAGTGCGACGGTGTCAACGCCCATCTTCTTAAAGGCGAAGGACACGTCAAGGCCCTTGCCGTTAGCCGTGTAGCTGGCCGAGCCGGTGCGGACGTTCTCATCGGGCTCGAGCGGAGAGCTCGAAACCGTCATGTCGACAGCCGGGTTAGCGGTTAGCGTGTAGAACATTTACAGTACCCCCTGTATATGTGAGGGCCGCGTGGCCGGCCCATTCCAACCACGCGGTTACCTCTGATACCAAATTAGCGAGCTGCGGACTCGAGCAGTGCCTTGACCTCGGCTGCGGTGTTGCAGGCGAGCGCCTTCTCGGCGAGCTCGTCGCACTCGGCCTTGGTCCACTGGCTGATGGTCTTGCGGGCGCGCAGGATCGACGGAGCGCTCATCGAGAACTCCTCCAGGCCCCAGCTGATCAGCAGCGGCTCGAGCAGCGGATCGGCAGCGGCTTCGCCGCACATACCGACCATGATGCCGGCCTTCACGCCGCTCTCGATGATATTCTTGAGTGAACGGAGCACGGCGGGATAGTAAACCTGGTACAGGTTGGAGATGGTGTCGTTACCACGGTCGGCGCACATGGTGTAGCCGATCAGGTCGTTGGTGCCGATGGAGAAGAAGTCGGCAACCTCGGCAAGACGGTCTGCGAGCAGCGAAGCGGCGGGCGTCTCGACCATGATGCCAACCTCGATGTTCTCGTTGAACTTGCGACCCTCTTCGGTCAGCTCGGCCTTGCACTGCTCGACGAGCTCCTTGACAGCCAAGACCTCCTCGACGCAGGTGACGAGCGGGATCATGATCTTGACGTCACCGAAGGCGCTAGCGCGCAGCAGAGCGCGGAGCTGGACCTTGTACTGGTCGGGATTGGCCAGGCAGTAACGCACGGCGCGGAAGCCCATGAAGGGGTTGTCTTCCTTGACCATATGCAGATACGGAATCTCCTTGTCGCCACCCACATCGAGCGTGCGGATGATGACCGGAGCACCCTTGAGCGCGCTGGCGACCTTACGGTAGGCGTTGAACTGCTCCTCCTCGGAAGGAAGCTCGGCAGAGTCCATGAACAGGAACTCGGAGCGGAACAGACCGATGGCCTCGGCGTCGTGATCGAGCGCGTTGGGCACGTCATCGGGGTTACCGATGTTGCAGGCGATGATCTTCTTGATGCCATCGGCAGTCACGGACGGCTTGCCACGGAAGGCCTCGAGGGCTGCCTTCTCGGCAGCGAAGGCCTCGGCCTTGGCGGTATAGGCAGCGAGCGTCTCCTCGTCGGGATCGGCCTCGACGATACCCTTGCCACCGTCGACGACAACGGTCATACCGTTGCGCAGCGCGGTGCAGCTATTGGAAACCGAAAGGACAGCCGGAATCTCGAGGGCACGCGCGATAATCGCGGAGTGCGACGTGCGGCCACCGGTCTCGGTGACGATACCGGCAACGTGGGCCTTATCGATCGTGGCGGTCATGGACGGCGTGAGGTCATGCACGACAACGACGGTGTTCTCGGGCAGGACGGAGAGGTCGACGACCTCCTTGCCCAGCAGCTCAGCCAGAATACCGGTGCGGATGTCGGCGATATCGGCCGCGCGCAGACGGAACATCTCGTCGTCCATGGACAGGAACATGTTCTCGAACATGGTCGAGGTGTCCATGAGCGCCTGCTCGGCGCAGGTACCGCCGTCAATGGCGGCGTTGATGGCGTCGGTCATGCCCGGGTCCTGAGCCAGGACAATGTGTCCGCTCATGATCTCGGCCTCGGCCTCGCCCACCGTCTCCTTCATGTGGTCGGCCTGAGCCTGGGTCTTCTCGCAGAAGACCGAAAGAGCGGACTGATAGCGCTCCTTCTCTGCTGCCGAATCAGCAACCTCGTGCGGCTCAAACGTCAAGTCGGGATCGACGGCGACCATGACGGTGCCGATACCGATGCCCTCGGAAGCGTTGACTCCCTGATACATTCCCATTCCTCTCTCCGTGTCATGTGATAAAGCGTTTTGCCATATCCATGACAAAAGAGCGCAGCTACCTTAGAACAGGTCACTGCGCCCCCAAATATGAACTTAGTTGTTCAACATGCGACCCGTTTGAGTTCTACTCGCCAAGACCGCTCTTGATGAGCTCGATGGCAGCAGCCAGAGCCTCGGCCTCGTCGGCGCCGTCGCACTTGACCTCGACCTCGGTACCACAGGGGATACCAGCAGCCATGAGGGCCATCGGGGACTTGCCGTTGACCTCCTTCTCGGGGGTGACGACCGTCACGTCACAGGCGTACTTGCCCATGGTGGAGGCGAACAGACCAGCCGGACGCATGTGCAGACCCTGAGGATTAACGAGGGTAGCCTTCTCAGAAACCATAATTGACTCCTTTTTGTGTTTAACCCCTGCCATGCATGTGGCAGGAGTCAGATTCACGACGTTGTTTATATTAACTCACATCAAACGGTTTTTCATTGTGTTTCACACGAATTGTTGGACAGATGTCGTATCCCTGCGCTCGCCCGCCGGGCGGGGCGGTTAAGTTTGCTGCTCTACAGTCCTGCGCAAGACGGAAAGCACATTAAGTGCTTTCCTTTGCGTGCGGAACTCGCGACAAACTTAACCCCCGCCCCCAGCCCCGGAGACCCTCCCCGCCGTCACTTTGTTCGAGTCGTTGTTGTTCCTCGCCGCTTCCGCGGCTCGAGGTCCCCGTTCTCCTCAGCGGGGTTGTCTGATGGCTGTTGTTGAACTTCGGCCTTTGGCTCAAAGAAAAACGGGGGATGCAATCTGCATCCCCCGTTTTTGTTGCGGTTAGTCCAAGTCAATAAATTTGGTGCTGAGGATCTTGCCGTCCTTGACGAGCATTCTGGCCATGGTGGGGCCTCTGGTGCCTCTGGGGTAGCTGGCGCTGCCGGGGTTGAGGACTAGGCAGCGGCCTACTTGGGCTTCTTTGGTTACGTGGGTGTGACCGTTAATGGCTACGTCTACGGATCCCACGGGAAGATCTTCGCGGTAGTGGGCTACGGCGAATTTGAGTCCTTCGTAGGTGAAGAGGGCCAGACGGTCTACATCCGGGCCGTAGTCGCGGTAGTAGTCGTTGTTTCCTAGGACCGCTCGCACGGGGGCGATGGTGCATAGATGCTCGTAATCCATCTCTGAGGTGAGGTCTCCGGCGTGGATGATCAAATCTGCGCCCTTGAGCTCGTCCAGAAGCGCGGGCGAAAGATAGCCGTGGGTGTCCGAGATGATGTCGATGCGCTTGGCGCTTGCACTGTTCATGGGATCCCTTCTGCAAAACCGATTCGACGTATATACAAAAAGCCCCACGGCTCCGCAGACAATTGGTCTACAGGGCTGCGGGGCCAGTGTGCTAGAGGCTCAGGGCCTTCTTGAGCGGCACGACGCGGCGGCGCGAGACCGGCACGCGTTCGTCGACGCCCGTAATGCCCAGTTGGATAGCGCCCGAGGGCACCGTCTCGACATCTGTGACGCACGCCAAGTTGACGATATAGCGGCGATGAACGCGAAAGAAGCCAAAGTCGCAAAGCTTGGCCTCGAACTGCGCCAACGAAGTCGTCGATAGAAAACGATCATCAACGGTATAGATGCAGGAGTAATCGTCCTTGGCCATGATGAAGCGAATGTCATCCACGGGGATGAGGACCTTACGGCCGCCCTTTTCCACCGGAATGCGCTCGATGGTGGCTTTGCTGTCCGTGACGGGCTTGGCGTGCTGCATGACCTTCTCGATCGCGCGATCCAGGCGTGCCTCCTCAACCGGCTTCATTAGGTAATCGACGGCATCTACGTCGAACGCCTCGACGGCATGATCGCTATACGCGGTCACAAACACAATCGCCGGCGGATTCTTAAGCTTATGCAGCGCCTCGGCAAGCTGCAGACCAGAAGCGCCGGGCATCGAGATATCGAGAAATACGACATCGACGCGGCTTTCCATCAACATCTCAATGGCGGAGCGGACGCTCGACGCCTCAGTGATCGTGCCGATCTTGCCCGTCTGCTCGAGCAAGAAGCGAAGTTCCGAACGGGCCGGGGCCTCATCATCCACAATCATCGCACGCAGCATAGGGATTAAACCTTTCGTCAACAAACTACGCTGGGCATCCGCCGCTTGGCGTTGAGCCCATAGCCTTTTATTTTACTCTTGAATGTCAAAGATGCTCTCTGACAAATCAAGATGCAGGAGCACTTTGGTGCCCTTGCCCGGCGCCGATTCGACGCGCGTATAAGAGTGCGGTCCATAAAAGCGATGGATGCGCTCAGAAATATTGTGCATGGCCACGCCGGCGCCGCCGCCTTGCGGGGAACTGGCATCGGGGCGGGCGGAGCGCTCATCAAACAGCCTGGCGGCGGTGCCCTCGTCCATGCCCACGCCGTTGTCGGCCACGGCAATCAGGATTGCGTCGTCGCCGTCTTGATGGACGGTCACATCGATCTGCAGGGCATCGCCATCGCCCATGCCATGCCGCACAGCGTTCTCGACAATGGGCTGGATTACAAAGGCCGGGACCAACGTGTCCTCGACATCCTCGGAGACATCGAAGGTCGCCAGTACGCGGTCCTCGCCAAAGCGCGCCTTCTCAAACGTCAGGTAGCGCTTGGTCTGGGCAACCTCGCGCGAGACCGGGATAAGCGACCCCGAGTTGTCGAGCGTGGCGCGATAGAACGAGGAAAACTCGCGCAGCAGCTCGCGGGCACGCAGCGGGTCGGTACGCGTAAACGACGCGATGGTGTTGAGCGTGTTGAACAGAAAGTGCGGGTTGATCTGCGCCTGCAGGGCACGCACCTCGGCACGGGCCGTCAGTTCCTTTTGCACCTCGAGCTCGTGGATGGCGAGCTGCGTGGACAGGATCTCGGCAAAACCCGAGGCGAGCGCATACTGGGTACGGTCGACGGCACGCGGGGTCTTGTAGTAGAACTTGAGCGTGCCGACGGTGCGGTCGCCCACCTTGATGGGCGCGATGATACCGGCGGGAACATGGTTGTGCGAGCCGTCCGAACCCACCACGTCCACCACGCGGTTGAACGACTGCACGATGCCGTGCTCAATGACGTAGCGCGTGGCAAGCGTATGGATGGGCGAATCGGGCAGCAGCTTTTCCTCGAACTCGCCCGCGCAGGCCAGCACGTTGCTCTCATCGGTGATGGCAACGGTCATGGCACGTGTCTCGGGCAGAATACGCCGGCACACCAAAAGCGCCGATTCCTGCGTCAGGCCGCCCTTAATGTCCTCGAGCATGGCCGAGGCAACCGAGAGCGTCTCCTCGGTGTACTGGGAGCGTACCGAATCGGGATTGAGCGTCAAATAGATAAAGATGCACAGGAAGATGCACAGCAGCGCACAGGCGATCACCGTGGCAATCGGCTCAATGCCAGTCGCCAGGGCAAAGATAAAGTACACCAACACGCAAACGGCGCAGACAACGGCGATGATGCGAAAGATTGAAATTGAATTATCGCGCTGGGCGCGGCGGTCGATCATTCAGCCCCCTCCAGGATGCTAATCAGTTGTGCGTCGCGCCAAAGTTCATCCATGATCTTGGGCCAGAAACTCTGAAAACGCAGGTAGCTTGCGGCGTTTTGGCGGGCATAGGTCTTGGCCTCGTCAATACCGTGACGCCAGATGCGCAGATATCCCTCGTGCTCGCGGGTAAACACGCTGCGAACCATGGCGGTCTTGCGCACGCGGTCGTCGAGCTCGCGCGAGATCCACGGACCCGGATAGGGCATGAGCGATGCGGCCGTAACCGGAACGAGCTCCTTTTGGTGCGCAGCGAACGTCAGCTTGGCCCGCTCGTAGTACCAACGGTACACGTCCTGCATAAAGCGCGGCGAGCGCTTCTCGGACTCGGGCGGCAGGTGGCGCACAGTCCACTCGTTATCGAACCACACGTCATAGCCGAACATGCGCATGTTAAACAGGTAGTCCAGATCCTCGCCGCGGGTGATAAACGGGTCGAAGGCCACGCGCGTAAAGGCGCGGGCGTGTAGGGCCATCAGGCCGCCGCACACGTAATTGGAACGCGAGATGCGGGTGCCCGAGAGCGCTTTTTTCATCCAGCGATTGAACTCGATACGCTTGGTCCACCAGCGATGGCAAATGCCCACTTTGTCCGTGGGAGCCAGCGGCGACCCGTCGCAATCGTAAAAGTATCCGCTCTTGACTAAAATCGGCAGGCCCTGACGCGTCTGTTGGCCCAGCGCATAGGTCGCACGCTTCATAAAGTCGGCATCGATGACGGTCTCGTCGTCATCCAAAAACACAACCGCGTCGTGCCCCAGCACCGCCGCACAGGCAAGACCCATGTTGCGGATGGCACCGTAGCCGCGCAGGCTCACGCACTCGCCCGAGCCTTTGGGCGCGATCTGCGCCACGCGGTCGGCAACACGCGAAGCCTGAGTATTGGTAACGATGGTGACCTTAAGCGTGGGATGCGCATTAACGATTTCGTGCACGCGATGGGATACGTCGGCCGTGGCAGAAACCGGACAGACCACCAAGAGAATGATGCGCGGAATGTCGCGCACCTGTTCGAGCGAAGTCAGGCAGCGATCGAGTTCCGGGTTGGCAGCATTGAGCGACGTCGAGTGATCGTAGGTGCCGGGAGCGTTTGCTTGGGTATCATCGCCCGCCCAATATGTTGGGATCACAACCGTGGCGTTCATACCTTTACCCTCCTTGCAACACAAAAACGGGGCGCCGCCAAACACAGGCGACGCCCCGCGACCTAGCTGGTTCCATCATACCCACTTGGGCTAAACATTGTTCGGAAGTCAGAATGATTTATGCGGCTACTTCCAAAAGAGTACTGCAGATAGGCACAATTGCTGTGCTGAGCCCGGTTGCCTTACGCCGCCGCCTGAGCCATGCGGGACAGACGGACCAGCAGCACAAAGCCAACAACCAGCAGAACGCCAATAGAAAGAACGCCCAGCGACGGGTTGCCGGTCAGCGAGGTGACAACCGACACCAGGAAGGTGCCCATAACGCTTGCGTAACGGCCAAAGATATCGAAGAAGCCGTAGTACTCGTTGGACTTTTCCTTAGGGATAATACGACCGAAGTAGCTGCGGCTCAGCGCCTGCACGCCGCCTTGGAACAGGCCGACCAAAATAGCGAGCACCCAAAACTCAAAGGCGGTCTTCAAGAAAAACGCGGCAAAGAGCACGATGCCCATATAGGCGGCGACGGCCACCAAGATCATGTTGAGTGTACCCACGCGACCGGCGAGCTTGCCGTAGATGATGGCGGACGGGAAGGCCACAAACTGCGTAACGAGCAGCGCCAGCACCAGTTGGGTCGAGTCGATGCCCAGAGCCGATCCGTAGCTGGTTGCCATGGAAATGACCGTGTGCACACCATCGATGTAGAAGAAGAACGCAATCATGTAGACCAGCACGGTCTTGTTGTGGGCGATCTCGCGCATGGTGTGTCCGACCTCGGAGAACACGCCGCCCACGATGTGGCCGATGGTGTCCTGGGGACCGCGCTCGCGACCGTACTTTTGCTTATAGGTGCGAATGAGCGGCAGGGTAAAGATGAGCCACCAGGCACCGGTGATGACAAACGACAGACGCGTTGCCAGCATGGTGGGGACGCCAAGAGCGGGGCCACCCATGATAAGCGCCAGGCAGATGATGAACGGCACGGTGGAACCGATGTAGCCCCAGGCATAGCCCGAGCTGGACACGGCGTCCATGCGCTCGTCGGTGGTAATGTCGGGCAGCATGGCGTCGTAGAATGTCATAGAAGAGTTAAGGCCGATGGTGCACAGCACGTACACGGTCAAAAATGCCATGGCGGACATGGGGATAGCCTGCGCCAGGCAAAGAACCAGGCCCGTGAGGAAGAAGCCCAAGAAGAACTTGATCTTGTTGCCGGCGTAATCGGCAAGCGCGCCCAGAATGGGCATGAGCATGGCAATGACCAGCGAGGCGATCGTCTGCGCGTTGCCCCAGGCGACCACGAGGTCGGCCGAAGAAGCGCCGGTATTGATGGCGTTAAAGTAGATGGGCACCACCGAGGTATTGAGCAGCACGAGGGCCGAGTTGCCCACATCGTACATAACCCAGTTACGCTCGAGCTTGGTGTATTTCATGGACAGGGCCCCTTCGTATTCGCCCGATATGCAGTTAGTTCATCGTACCCCAATTGTCCAGAGGCACCGGTAAGGATTCGGCAAAGGGGCACGCACGAGCCCTACTCCTCGCGGTCGAACTCTTCGTCGGCGCCGAGCACGCGACCGCTGTAATTGACGTGGTTGGTCACGGCTTCCATATCGCCGGTCTCGATAAAGCGGGCGACGGTGAGCTCGTAATCGAGCAGCGCGCGGTCAAAGACCTCGGGGAAGCTCTCGGTCGAGACTTCATCGGTAAAGGGGTTCTTCCATGCCAAGTGGCCCAGGTTGCCGGTACGCTCGGGCAGCTCGGTCGTCACGCGGTGCGCAAGGCCGTCGAGCAGCGAATAATCGTGCACCAAGCCCTCAAGCAGGGCAATCGCGCGCGTCTTGGCCGAACCGGCGGGCTCGATAGTGCGGTAGAGCAGCTGCATGTCAGCTACGGCGCCGCCGTACTCCCCCACCGGGATATCGATGCCGTACACGCGTCCGGCAACATAGCTCATCAGCACGCCGGCCACACGGTTGATGCGATCGGTGGTGACGATCTCGCCCGCCGGCGGATAATCCTCGACCGTTGCCCCATCGCGCTTGAGCTGCAGCATCAGCACGTCCAAGTCGCTTTCGAGCACGGCATGAACTTGACTGCCCGAAGCCTCGAGCTCGGGATCGGACTCGACAATGCCAAACTGCTGCTCGTAGACAAAGGGGTGGGCATTGCGATCGAGCACATAGTGCGACAGCAGGCCCAGCGCAAAGGCCCGGCCCAGGTTGGCATCGCGCGGCTGCAGGTGCGACACGCCGTCGCGCAGGCACGAGAACTGGCGCGACATGCGCGAGCGGTGCATGACCTGAGCAAGCGACATGCAGTCGGAGATGCGCGGCGTGAGCATGTGAAAGAAGAACGGGTCGGGACCTTGGTTTCCCAGGATAAAGGCGATGCGCTCCTCGTCGGACGTGATAACGCCCTGCGGAAGACGGTCGATGCTTTCCTCGCCAAACAGATGATGCGTAATGAGCGCGGGCATAATAATCCTTTCGATTTCATTCGGTGCAATCCATTATGCCCACCGCACAGTCATACCAAACCTGCAACGGCAAACGATGGCGCACCGACCCTTACGCAAGCCCCAAGTGCGATTTGACCTCGGCAGCGCGACGGCGTGAAACGGGCACCGTCGAGCTCACACGGTCGAGCCTGAGCTCCATCAGGCCCGTGGAGCCGATCTCGACATTATGCACGTCTTCCAAATTAACCAGATAGCTGCGGTGGACGCGGATAAAGCCCTCGGAGGCCAGGCGACGCTCGAGCGAGGAAATCGACTCATTGATCAGGTACGTCCCCTCGGCGCAGACGGCGTTGCAAAAATCGGCGCGCGCCTCAAAGTAGCAGACATCCGCCACGGGAATGAACACCTTTTTGCCCCCGCGATCTACCGTCAGGCGCAAAGGCTGGCGCGGAGTATGGACGACACGGCGAGCGCCCAGGGCAGTCTCGATCTTGTCGAGCGCCTTTGACAGGCGGGCATCCTCAACCGGTTTGACGACATAATCGACAGCATCGAGGTTATAGGCATCGGCCGCATACTCGGCAAATGCCGTCACAAACACCACGACCGGCGGCCTCTTTAGGTTTTGCAGGGTCTCGGCAAGCTCAATTCCCGAGCGACCGGGCATGGTAATGTCTAAAAACAGCACGTCGGGCTTGTTCGACAGAATCAACTCCACGGCTTCGGTGACATTGCCCGCCTCGGCAATCTGACCCACACGCGTATCCTTTTCCAACAGATAGCGTAGCTCAGCCCTAATTGGGGGCTCGTCATCAACCACCAGGATGTTCCAGCCTTCGGACATATGCGCTTCCCCTCTTTTTCTCTCAATCCAACCGCGCGCTACACCGTTAGCGGCGCCGGCTCATGCGGCTCGCCGTTCAACTCAACGATGACCTGCGTTCCCACGCCCTCCTGGGACTTCACGCGCATGCCAGAATCTTCTCCGTAAAAGAAATGGATGCGCTGAAGCACGTTGAAGAGCGCCAGGCCGCAACCTCGCTTGACGGAACCGTCGGCGGTAATGCTCTCGGGCTCCTCTCGGCGATGCTGCTCAAACAGATGCGCACAGACTTCTTCGCTCATCCCGATGCCGTCATCTTCGACGATGATCTCCAAGCCGTCATCGGTCTCAAAAGCCCTAACACGAATAGAAAGCGGCTCGGTCTCGCGCTGCGCATGCTTGATGCAGTTTTCGAGCAGCGGCTGCAAGATAAACGGCGGTACCAGGCTGTCGCGCACCTCAAAGTCGATGTCGACCGAAACGCGCAGACGGCCGTCGCCATACCGGGCCTGCATAAGATTGATATAACGAGTGCCCTGTTCCACCTCGTGCTCGAGCGTGGTGAGCGTATCGGAGTCAGAAAGCGTCTGACGGTAATAATTGGAAAAGTCGATCAGCAGCGATCGCGCCTTGTCGGGCTCGGTTCGAACGAGCGACACGATCGTGCTAATGGTATTGAACAGAAAATGCGGGTCGACCTGCGACTGCAGGGCACGAAGCTCAACGCGGGCTGTGAGCTCATCCTGGCGCTCGAGCTCAAAGCTCGCGAGTTGCGTGGAAATTAGATCGGCAAAGCCCGAGGCCAACGCCGTCTGGCGCATATCAATGCTGCTCAGGCGGGGATAGTACAGCTCGAGCGTACCCACGCAATGTCCGCGCACGGTAAGCGGCGCGACAATGCCGGCGCGCAGGCGGGGAAAATAGCCGCCCGTCTCATTGGATGTGTCACGCGAAAACACGCTCTGCTCGCCCGTCTCAATCACACTGAGCGTGGTCTTGAGCACGACCGGGGTGCCTGCAGGGCACTTTGCCGAGTCCTCGCCCCAGCTTGCCAACACCTGTTTGCCATCGGTAAAGCAGATGGCAGAGGCGATGGTCTCGGACAGGATAATTTTAGAGGCGCCCAGGGCCGCTTCGGGCGTAAGACCACGCGACGTGTAGGCGAATATTTTTGATGCGATGGCGAGCGTACGGTCGGTTGCGCTCGATGTGAGGTCGTCGGGGACCACAAAGACATACGAGAAAAAGAAGCACAGCATGACCAGGCCGGCAATAACGACAACGCCCGGAACGGGATTGGGATTATCGGTTAAATCCCAGATAAGCAGCAGGATAAGCGCCGGAACGACAACACCGAGCAGGATGGCCTGGACCACATGCTGGGCCGTACGAAAGACCTTGGTAGAGTTGTAGCTCTTGCCCAGAATCAGCCTGTTTAAATCCACCGTCATCCCCCTTTTATCTATCGCACCCATAGCAATAAAGAGGGCCGCAAGCGACCCTCTCCATTGCATTATGCAATCAAATACTGTGTTTTACATCCAGTCGTCGATGAACGGTAGTTTAGGCGCTGTATTTGTTGGCCTCGCCAAAGGTGCCCGCCTCGACGATCCAGCCGTCCTTCATGATAACGTCCATGTTGTCGGTGTTGAGCACGTGGATGTCGGCGGCGACGTCACCGTTGACGACCAGCAGGTCGGCGCACTTGCCGGCCTCGATGGAACCGGTCTCGTCCTCGATGTGGCACATCTTGGCACCGTTGAGAGTGGCGCAGGTGATGGTCTCGACCGGGGTGAAGCCGATCTTGTCGACGAATTCGTACATCTCCTCGATGGAGCAGGTGCCGTACGGGGTGACGAAGGAGAAGGAGTCGGAGCCGATCGTCATGACGACGCCGCGCTTCTTGGCCTCGCGCAGGCAGTCGTAGTTGCGCTGCAGCTCCTTCTCGACCAGGGTGCCCTCGTACTTGTCGTGCAGCTCGGGGACGTAGACGGGCGGATAGGTGGCGTACCAGGTGGGCAGGAAGGCGATCGTCGGGGTGAAGAAGGTGCCCTGCTCGGCCATGAGGTCCATAGTGCGCTCATCGATATCGAAGCCGTGAATCAGCTGCTCGCAGCCAAAGCGAACGGAATCGTAGGCAGCGGCGTGGTTGTTGTAGCAGTGGCTCCACACGGGGATGCCGACCATCTTGGCCTCTTCGACCACGGCCTGGATCTCCTCGGAGCAGTAGTGCTGGTCGCGACCGGAGTCCCAGCGCCAGATGCCGCCACCGGTAGCCCAGATCTTGATGGCATCGGGGTTCTCGCGCAGGCGACGACGGACGGCCTTGCGCAAATCCCAAGGACCGTCGACCTGGTCGCCCCAGGGATGGGATTCCTTGTTGAGCTCCTGGGTGCAGTGGTGGGAGTCACCGTGGCCGGCAACGCGGCAGAAGCCGAGGCCGGTGGCCAGAACGCGCGGGCCCTTGAAGACGCCCTTGTCGATGCAGTCACGGATCTGGATACCAAAGCGACCGATCTCGCAGACGGTGGTGAGGCCGTGAGTGAGGCAGTCGTAGGCCTGCTTGACGGCGACGGCCTGCTTCTCGAGGAGCGGCTGCATGACCCAATCGGTGTCATCGTCGGTCAGGTTGCCCGAGAAGTGCAGGTGGGTGTCGATCAGGCCGGGAAGGACGGTCTTGCCGGCGGCATCGATAACCTCAACGCCCTCGGGAAGGTCCTGCATAGTGCCGGCATACTCGATCTTGCCGTTGTCGTCGACGAGAACGAGGGAGTTCTCGACCGGCTCGGCGCCGGTACCGTCGATGAGCTTGCCGCCAACGATTGCATACTTAGTGGACATGGTTCCTCCTTATGGATCCATATAGTGGGCGAGGCCG
Source organism: uncultured Collinsella sp. (assembly GCA_900542315.1). Taxonomy (GTDB): domain Bacteria; phylum Actinomycetota; class Coriobacteriia; order Coriobacteriales; family Coriobacteriaceae; genus Collinsella. The sequence continues at coordinate 56,465 of UQMV01000006.1, read as the reverse complement.
TGTTGGGTTAAGGCCTCACAAAGCTACCCAAGTGGTGCCGGGTTCGGTGCGCGGGAGAGAGGATTCCGCGCACCCGATCCGCCCCGGCTAGGCGTTACTTTTTGCGGGAATTGGTGAAAGCCATGAGGGCCAGGCCAATAGCCAACCAGCCAATCACGATGCTCCACTCCACCATGTTGAGGGAGGCGGGAGAGAACGGGATCACGAGCAGGCCGATGATGATAGCGCAGGCAGCGATAGCGAGGCCGATGCCAAACTTGCCGCCGGGCACCTCGTAGGGACGAGGCAGGTCGGGCTCGGTGAAGCGCATGCGCAGGCAGGCGAGGGCGACCATGCCGCAGGAGAAGATGAAGGCGAGAGCCGACACGTTGGTCAGAGGGATGAGCATGTTCTTGCCCAGGAACGGACCGATGACGGTGATGACGCCCAGAACGACGCAGGCGAGCTTGGGAGCGCCTGACTTGGGATCGACCTCGGCGAATTTCTCGGGCAGCTGGCCCTTGCGGCCCATGGCGAGCATGATGCGGCTCGTGGCGCCGTAGAAGGAGTTCATCGGGCCCATGGGTCCAAGCGTGGCGATGACGAGCATGGCCAGGTACAGGAGCATGTTGATGCCCTTGAGACAGGCAAGTGCGGGAACCGGGCTCTTAACAAACTCATGCCAGTCGAGAATGGTACCGAACGAGTAGATGCAGACCATGTAGAAACCGCCGGCGGCCAGCAGGGCCAGGGAGATGATCTTGCCGAACTTGTTCCAGTTGAGGCCCTCGGCTGCTTCCTCAGCCTGCTGGGGAATGGTGTCGAAACCGGCGTAGAAGAACGGAGTCAGAACCAGGACCGACACGATGCCGGCGAACAGGCTGGTGCTCTCGGTCGCGGCCTTGCCGCCGCCGGCACCGGTGACCTGGGAGAACACGGGCATGGCGTTGTCCGGCGAGCCGGTGAACAGCGAGACGCCCATGGCGAGCAGCATGCCGCAGAGCAGAGCCTTGGTCAGGAAGGCCTGGAGCTTGGCGGCCGAGCTGGCACCGCGGAAGTTGAGGAAGATGACGTAGACTGCAAAGCCGAGCGCGATCAGCGTCGGGAACAGGTAAACGTCGGCGCCCAGGATAGTGTAGAGCTTGACGGCGCGCAGCCACTCAAGACCGGGCAGGCTGCCGAACATCTCGGACACGAGGGTCGAGATGGCGATGGCCTCCCACGGGCACAGGATGCCGTTGCCCAGGGCAAGGAGCCAACCGGTGATGTAGCTCAGCGTACGGCCAAAGCTACGATCGACATACTCGACGATACCGCCCGAGATGGGGATAGCAGCCGTGAGCTCACCGAAAACAGCTCCGACGGGCACGAGGAAGATTGCACCCAAGAGGAATGCGATCATAGCGGGAACGGGACCGCCGCCCACGACCATCCAGTCACCGACCTGCAGAACCCAACCGGTACCGATGATAGCACCGAAACCGATGGTGAAGAAGTTCCAGAGCGAAAGCGTTTTCTTCATGCCGCCATTATCCTCGACTGCAACTTCTGCGTTCTTGTCCGCCATTGTTCCCCTCCTTTCCTTTTTGACGCCCTTGGCGTCACCCCTTGCGCGGTCCGTTTTGCCGCGCGCTTTTATTCCATGGCTTTAAGATACGGCCTTGGCGCAGCAGCGCCGCTCGCAGCTCGACCGAAGGCTGAACTGCAAAACGAGCGGCGCCGTTTTTGGGACGAACGGCACGGTTTGCCGCTCATTGTTGTCGCCCGTCCGACGGGCGTACGCTCATCGGACGCATAGAGAGATGTTTTTGAGGCCGTGTGTTTTGCGCCTTTCGTACCGTTTACCGAGCTTTTGACGCGCGGACCCATTTGTTGCACATCTTTTTTGTAGGATAGACAGGTTATACATGAGACAAGGCGGTACGAATGGCATACGGATACAACGACGGTGATCAACGGCGACAAAGCGTTCGCCTTGCTGGCCGCACCACGCCGACGCCCAGAAGTGCCACGAGCAGCAATCCGCAACGCCCTCAAGAGCAACCCAGGCCTTCGTCTCGGCAGCAGACAAACAGAACACGGCAGAGTGGCCGTCCGAGCACGGGCACAAGCGCACAGCAAGATAGCCGCTTGGGCGCGCGCACTCGACAGCGCCAAGCCGAGGTTCCGCAACTGCGCCGCAACGGCGCACGTCAGCCCGGCAGCCATATCAACCGCTTCTTTTCGCATCCCCAAGGCGGACGCGACGGCAAGCCCTACCGCTCGACATCGTACGTGAATGCCCCCGCCCTGCCGGCTCGTCGGCTTTGCCTCGCACTGTGCTCTATCCTCATCTGTCTGGTCTTTGTGCTTATGAGCTCCTGTATGTCCCACGGCTCGGCCGGTCTCGAGCCCACCGCCGAGGACAAGCTGCTCAAGGCCCCCGTCGCGCCCGGTTATTCTTTCGCCTTTTCGACCCCGCGCTCGCAATGGCAAGCCGGCACGATGCCCCATATCTATCAGATCGACCCTGCATGGTCGGAGCTGCCTTACGCCGGCGGTACCATCCGCCAAAATGCTTGCGGGCCTACGTGCCTCACCATGGTCTATATCTTTAAGACGGGACGCACCGATATGACTCCCGTCGATATGTGCGCGCTTTCCGAGGCAGGCAATTACGCCCCCACCGGTGCAACCGAATGGTCGTTTATGACGAGCGGTGCGTGGCAGTTGGGACTTAACGGAACGGAGCTTCATAACGATCGCGACTCGATGACTCAGGCGCTGCGTTCGGGAGCGCCCGTCATCGCCGCCGTTCGGCCGGGCACCTTTACCAACGTGGGCCACTACATTGTGCTTTACGGTATTGACGACGCCGACCAGACTGAAGTCTTCGATCCCAACTCGGCCAGCCGCAGCGCCCGACGCTGGGGCGTCGTAGAGGTCCTCAACGAAGTCGAAGCCATGTGGGCCTACTACTAGTCATTGGGCACTCATTGGGGACAGACTTAAATGAGTGGTCGTCGGGGACAGTCTTACGGACGCCGGCCGAGAGCAGACGAAAAGGGCCATCCCGAACTGCTTGGAACTGCCAGCACGGAAAGCGCATCCTGCTTTGGGGCCCAATAGCGGGGTGCGCTTTCCGTTAGCGGCCCGTTTGGGAAACTAGGGACCGCTTTTCGACAATAATCCGGGATGCATTTTCCGATTGAGGGCCTCAAGGGAAACCGCACCCCATGTTGGACGCTCATTCTGGGATGCGCTTTCCGCAGTTGATTGATGCGGGCTTTAAGGACTGTTCCAAGCTGCCAGCAGAAAAGGAACGTCCCCAAGTGCCGGGTTTCCGCAGTCATTGGGGACAGACTTAAATGACTAGTCTTTTTAAGAACGTCCCCAATGACTACCCACAGAATGAGGGTCTCATCGGGGACTAGGTAAATAGCAAAAGCCCCCGCGGCCGAAACGAGCCACGGGGGCAGCAGGCTTGCAAGGGTTAACTCAAGTCCTCGCCATTTGATGCAATGACCTTTTGATACCAGCAGAAGCTGTCCTTTCGGTAGCGATCGAACGTGCCTTTGCCCGCATCATCGGCATCGACATAAACAAAGCCATAGCGCTTCTTCATCTGCCCCGTCGAGGCCGACACCAAATCGATACAGCCCCACGGCGTGTATCCCATCAGGTCAACACCGTCCTCGACAATTGCATCGCGCAGCGCAAGAATATGCCTTCGCAGGTAATCAATATGATACGCATCGTGGACTTTGCCGTCTTCCAGCGCATCGAGTCCGCCCACACCGTTCTCGGCGATAAAGAGCGGAAGATGGTAACGATCGTGGTAGCCGGCAAGCGTCACGCGCAAACCCAGCGCATCGATCTGCCACTTCCAGGCAGTCTCTTTATCCTTGAGGTACGGATTGTGCAACGTCGGGAACACGTTGCCCTCCGCCTTCTCGGCGATCACCTGATCATCGGCGCACACCAAGCGCGAGCAATAGTACGAGAACGAGATGAAGTCGACCGTATGCTCTGCCAGATACTCCGTATCGCCCGGCTCAAAGGGCACGTGAACACCCTCTTTCTCGAGTGCACGCAGCTTCCAAGCAGGATAGGCGCCCGCAGCCATCACGTCTGTGTAGAAGTAGCGGCCGCGGTCCTCCTCATACGCAAGCCATACGTCCTCGGGCGCACAACGGTACGGATAGGTCGCACCGGCAGCGACCATGCAACCCACCTTGTTTGCGGGATCGATCTTGTGCAGAATCTCGACAGCGCGAGCGCTCGCCATAAACATATGGTGCGAGAACGCCGCGGTCACGGCTGCACGGTCACGCTCATCCTCGAGCGTGACACCCGCGTTGAGATAGGACAGCGCCACGCTGTTGATCTCGTTGAACGTAAGCCAATAACGCACGAGGCCCTGGTACGCGCGTCCGACGGTCTCGACGTAGTGCGCATACCGCTCGATCATCTCTCGGCTTTGCCAGCCACCATAGCGCTCGACCAGAGCCAACGGATAGTCGTAGTGCGACAGCGTCACAAGCGGCTCGATTCCATGCTCGCGCAGCGCCTCGAATACCTGACGGTAAAACTCCAAGCCCTCGCCGTTGGGCTCGGTCTCCATCCCTGTGGGAAAAATACGGCTCCAGCAAATTGAAAGACGCAGGCACTTAAAGCCCATCTCGGCAAAGAGCTCGACATCCTCGTGCCAATGATGGAAGAAGTCGTTGCCCCAGCGGCATGGATACAGCCTGTCCGGATCGTCCACGGGCTTTTGCCTGCCAAACATTACATCCCAGCGGTCGGAACCCTGTGGGATCAGGTCGGAGTGCGACATGCCGCGGCCGCCCTCGTTCCAGCCCCCTTCGGCCTGGTTGGCGGCGAGGGCACCACCCCACAAAAAGCCCTCGGGCATACCGGCGGCAGACGTTCTGTCAAAGTAACTCATGCTACTCAGCATCCTCGGCAGAAGCTGCCGCGGCGTTCTCCTGCTCCTGAGCCAGGAGCTGGTTATCGTACACCTTAAAGAACGGGTACCAGACCACAGCCATGACCACGATCAAAACGATCGTAAACACCCAGATGCGCGGGTCGAGGCACTGGACAAAGCCCTGAACGAAGATGGGGAACGTGCCGCTCACCAAGATGTAGAAGTTAGAGACAAGACCCAGTGAGACCGCACCCCAATACAGCAGGGCCGAGATCATGCCGCCTAGCACAAACGGAATCATGAGGATCGGGTTGAAGATGATGGGCGCGCCGAAGATCGCGGGCTCGGAGATACGGAAGAAGCTCGGCACGATCGATGCCCTGCCAAATGCCTTGAGCTGCTGCGACTTTGCCCTAAACGCGCAGAGCGCCACAAAAGAGAACGTATTACCCGTGCCGCCGATGAGGTTGATGGCCAACGACATGAGCACCGGGTGGAACTCAAGCGGCTGCCCGGCAGCATAGAGCGAGGCGTTGGCGGCAAAGGCGGCAAGCGAGACCGGGGCGGTGATGGGCATTACGATCATGTTGCCGTGGACGCCAAAGCACCAAAACAGCAGCGTCATGAAGCAGATAAGCAGTGCGCCGGGCACAGAGTCAACTGCGACGGAAAGCGGGGCAGCGAGCAGCTTCTCGATAACCGAGGGGATGGACAGCGCGGGATCGATCATCTGGATCAGCAGGTTGCCGCCAAAGAAGATGAGGATGTTGGCGAGCATAGGTACGATGGCGCCAAAGGTTTCGGACAAAAACGGCGGCACGCCATCGGGCATCTTGATGGTGATGCCCTTGGTCTGGCAGAAGCGCGTGACCTCGACGGAGACCAAGGCAACGATGATGGCGGTAAACAGGCCCTGCGCACCCAGATAGGTGCAGGGGACCGCCTGGAGCACGGACTCGTCAGCAAGCTGGTAGTAGGACGACGGCGCCGCGGCGATCAGGAACATCACCAGCGAGGTCATGCCGGCGTTAAGCTTGGGCATCTTGTAGGTGCCCGCCAGGTTATAGGCGATTGCGAACGTCACGATCACCGACAGTATGCCCATCGTCATATTGAAGGGGATGAGCAGCGTGAGCTTATTGGCCGTCGCAAAATCGAGCCAAGGGCCAAAGACGGACCAGAACCCGCCCTGCGCCACCAGGTCGGCCGTGACCGGCGGGTTGGCGAGGATCATAAAGACGGCAGATACCAAGATGAAGCTGATCGCGCTCATAAAGCCCTTTTGCATGGAGGCAAAGTGGCGCTCGGTGCCGCAGAAATTGGCGATAGGGGTCAGTTTTTCCTGAAGCAGGGTCATGAACTTCTCCATGGTTGCCTCCTAACCCAACAGCGACTGGGCGAGTGCCAGCACGTTGGCGGCGTTGCCCATGCCGTAGTCCTGTGCGGGGATGACCGCGGTCGGCTTACCGCTCCCCTGCTTGACGGTGTTGAGCTGGTAGGACACCTGCGGCCCCAAGAGCAGCACGTCATAATTGGCGCACGTCTCCTGATACTCGCCGATACCCACCGCATCGATATCGAGCTCGATGCCGTTTTGCTCCGCATATTTCTCGAGTTTCTTCATCAGAATGCTTGTAGACAGACCAGCTGCGCAAACAAGAAGGATCTTCATAAGGGATTCCCTTCGCATTGATTGGTTGGATAGTCACCGCACGCCGCTAGGCGTTCTTGGTTGCAGTGCACTCATACAGGCAGATCAGCTCCTGCACGAGCTCCTGAGCAAGCATGGAGCACATGAGGTGGTCCTGAGCATGGACCAGCAACACATCCACCGACAGATGCTCGCCCGCTGCCTCAGTCGAAAGCAGCTGCGTTTGGATGTGGTGAGCCTTGATTCCCGCATCCTTTGACTGCTTCATGAGTTTGGCGGCGGCGTCAAAATCCCCCGCTTTTGCCTTTTCAAGGGCTTCGAAGGCAAGGCTGCGTGCCTCTCCCGCTGCAGCGACCAGCTGAAACGAAACCATCTCGGTTCCCTGATCGTCCATAACGGTCTCCTCTCCCGTGATGTTTGGTTTGTACTTGAATATTCGAAACGCCTATCTCCCGCCCGCAATCCTCGAGGTTTATTGCAGGTAGACAGACAGGGTTATCGACAAAAGAAGTCTTAAGCCGTATGCGCTTGCACAAGCGCCATCAGCTCATGCCAGGACCGGCGCTCGCGTAGGCGCTCGACCCCCTGGCGGTCCATAAAGATCTCGGCGAGCAGTGAGCTCAAGATCCGCGCCTCATCGCCGCCCGACCGGGCAAACGACACCATAAAGACGATATCGACCTCATGGCCGTATTCGTCCCAAAGAATGGGATGTTCGAGCAGGCCCACGGTAACAAAGGCCTCGGCGCTCAAGGGATGCATCCCATGGGGCATGGCTACCCCATTGCCAAACGAGGTGGCACTCGCGCTCTCGCGCTCGGCGACCTCTTGGGCAAACTGGGCATCGACACGGCCGCTCTCGACGGCGCGCTCGGAGAGATATCGGAGAACGGCCTGCTTCGACGGCGCCTCAACGCGGTTGAAGAACAGGGCACGGCTAAAGAAAGAGCTTACGGAGTCCGATTGCGCAGTGTCGTCGCTCAGCACCTTGCGGATAGCGTTGACATCGCTCGTCTCCAAGAAGAAATCGGCCTCGCGGACGGGCACGGGCAACTTGACGTTGAGCGGCACCGTTGTGAACACGTAGTCGATGTGCGAAAAATCGAACGTTCCCACGCGGGCGACATCGCATGTCTCAATCGAATCGATATACATGCCAAACTGCTTGCGGTACTGGTGCTCGAGCATACGGGCGCTTCCCGCTCCCGAGGCGCACACGATCAGGATGCGCTTGCGACGCGGCTGGTCGGCTTGCTGCTCGAGGGCCAGGGCAAATGCCATGGCGATGTAGCCGAGCTCTTCATCAGAGGGCTGGCTGCCAAAATGACGCTCGAGTACCTGCGAGGTGCCAGCTGCCATCGAATAGGCCAACGGAAACCTCGTCTTGATATCGGGCAGCATGGGGTTATCCATATGCATGTGATATTCAAGGCGATAGCCCAGAGGGCCGATATGCCGAGCAAGGTTCATGCGAAGTTCAAGATCGCCGCTAAAGTCAAACCTAAACTCATCGTTGACCGCACGTACCATCTCGGAAGCAATCTCCCACATCTCGTCCGAGATAACGGCAGAGCCCTTCTCGGGCACGCCCGTGCCCCTGCCGAGCAAATGGATTGCGATAAAGGCAACCTCTTCTCGGGGCATGCTCACGCCCAGGGCATCCTTGATGTTTGCGGCAATCTGGAAAGCCGCGGCGTATTCGCGCGTTCCCTCCAGTTTTTGAACGTCCGATTCTGCAGCTGGGACATAGCAGCCCTGCTCGATGCGGCCAAGAGCAATGTAAAGATGCATGATGAGATTGCGGGATGCCAGCGAGCTCACCGTGACGGGCGAGGCCGTCAGGGCATCGTCCACACATGCGGCGATGGCCCGCAGGCGCTCGGCGAGCTTTGCATCGTCGGTGTCGGGCAACACGGGCCTCACCAGCGAGGCCAGGCACAGGCGCCGTTGTGACTCCCCGCCCGCAACGCGGATTCCGTAGCGTGGGCGCTTTTCGAGCGTTAAGTCAAATTGGGCGAGTTTCTGCTCTACCAGACGCATGTCATTGGACAGAGTTCGCGCCGAAACGTAGAGTAAATCCGCATACTCCTCAATCGTCACCCACTGGGACCGCATGAGGAGGTCGTTAAGAAGGAAGGACACACGGCCGTCGCGCGTATCAGGAATGCCCGGATGGGCCAGAGCCGCACCGTCTAGCAAGCGAGCAAGCTCATCTGCACGTGCAACATCGATACGATACTGCCCCTTGCTGCCAACGATGCGTGCAACCCCTGCAAGGTTGTCGTTTGCGCGATGGATATAGTTTCTCACGGCGCGCTCGCTTACCTCGAGACGCTTGGCAAGTACCGCGACAGCGACAGGCTGAGCGTCCTCGATCATATTTACAAGCTGCTTGACGCGAGCATCCATGTCCTCCTCCTTTCCCTGCGTCTAGTCTAACGCGGTAAAGAATGACACTCCACGTCGCGCTCGTTCCGCCAACTCGGAACAGGTTGCGGGGAGTCCAGCTGAGCTATGGAGAGCCTGGGGAGAGGGCCCGAAGGCAATGCGTCGGTGTGGGATGCGCCTTCCCAGCCATTGGGCAGTCATTGGGGACAGACTTAAATGAGTAGTCGTTGTGAACGTTGTTGTTTGACTAGTCGTTTAAGAACGTCCCCAATGGCTATTAAGGACTGTCCCAAGCTGCCGACAGGAAAGGAACGTCCCTAAGTGCCGGGTTCCAATGACTAGGTGAATAGCAAAAGCCCCGCAGCCGGAGCGGACTGCGGGGCTCATGAAGAGAGGCTAGTTTGTGGGCGCCTTGCCTGGCGCCCACGAGAGAGGCAATGGAGTAGAGGTTACTCGTGGATGCGGGTACCGGAGAGGCCGGCCATGGTCTCGGCGGCCTTGTCCAGTGCGCCGATGATGCAGGTGCGGCCCTTGCGGGAACGGGCGAACTTGATGGCGGCGCGGACCTTGGGCTCCATGGAACCCTTGCCGAACTGACCCTCGTCGGCCAGGCGCTCGGCCTCGTCGGCGGTGATGTCCTCGAGCTCCTCCTGGTTGGGCTTGCCAAAGTTGATGGCGACATGCTCAACGGCGGTCAGCAGGAACAGGACGTCGGCATCGCAGTCCTCGGCCAGCAGCTCGCCGCCCAGGTCCTTGTCGATGACGGCGGGAACGCCCTTGTAGCAGCCCTTGTTCTCGTAGTCGCGGACGACGGGGATGCCGCCGCCACCGCAGGCGATGACGATGAACTCGTTGTCGAGAAGGTTGAGGATGGAGTCAGCCTCGACGATCTTCTTGGGATCGGGGGAAGCGACGACGCGACGCCAGCCGCGGCCGGAATCCTCGACGAAGACCTTGGAAGGATCCTCGGCCATGAACTCCTTGGCCTGCTCCTCAGTGTAGAAGGGGCCGATCGGCTTGGTCGGGTTCTTGAACGCGGGATCGTCCGGGTCGCACTCGATCTGGGTGACGACGGTTGCGGCATGCCAACGCTTATAGCGCTTGTGCATCTCGCGGCCAATGCCCTGCTGCAGGTGATAGCCGATGTAGCCCTGGGACATGGCGCCGCACTCGGGCAGCGGCATCTCGGGGGTGCCGATGGCGTCGTGGGCAGCGGCGAAGGCGTTCTGGATCATGCCGACCTGCGGACCGTTGCCGTGGGTGATGATGATTTCGTTACCCTGCTCGATCAGGCCGAGAAGGGCGTGGGCGGTGTTGCTCACGGCCTCGATCTGCTCAACGGGGTTGTTGCCGAGGGCGTTGCCGCCAAGGGCGACGACAATACGATCGGGCTTGCCAAGAGGCTTAGACATTGCTGGAATCCTTTCTGTAAAAGGCCTACAACCCATTAATAACCCGCGTCCGTGCAATACGCGAGTTTATTAAGGTTTATATTCTCTTTATCGCTCATTTTATTCATTTTGAAAATAGTTGAACGGTGAACGGTCGTTTTTATCCGCTCAGCGTACAGAACCCCAGCTCAGATATGTTTACGCCATTTACGTGCGACTTTATTTTAATAGAGCAGGGATTAGACCAGATTATGCAAACTGTATCTTTGCTAAACACAAAACAGGCAGCGTAATATCTTACTCGCACTATACGAGATTCTATGCACTTATTGGACGAGTATGCAGCCCTGCAATAACATGGCGTTTTTCATCCAGCATAAGGAATATAGATGAGTGCCTATGCCGCGCGTCGGCCGGCAGCCGGCGAGCCGTCTCGTCGATTGCCGCTTCCAGAAAATCAAAAACTGATATTGCACGCGCAATTGCGGCATGGTACTTTAGCGAAGAACAGCGCGGGCTGGGGCGACAGAGACCTGTCGTGAAGTTTGGGTTCGGCGACCCCGCTGCTGTCTTCTCCTTATCCGCCAGCGAACCCCTTGAGCGACGGATTGAGGAGGTCCTTACTATGACAAAAATGCTCAAGATCACGCTGAATGGCGAGACGTTTCTCGCCGACATGCTCTGGGACAAGGCTCCCGAGGCGTGTAAGCTGTTCGAATCGTCCTGTCCGGTCGAATCACGTATCTTTTCGGCTAAGATCTGCGATGCCGAGGTAACCTATCCCGTATCGGGTCCCATCGCCAATTACGAGCACATCGAGAACCCCGTCTTTCACGAGCCGGCGGGCGCCGTGAGCTGGTATGGCGGATGGTCGTCAATCTGTATCTTCTTTGACGTGTGCGAGCCCTTTGGCACCTGCAACATGTTCGCCCGCATCTGCGAAGCCGACCGCGAGCGCTTTGCCGTTGCTTGCCGCAATGTCTGGGACAACCAGGGCATGTACATCAAAAACGAAATCGTCGAGATCGAAGCGGAGGCCTAAAGATGATGGATATCAACACCCTGCTCGCACTCGACCTTGCCGAGTACACCACTGCACTTGAGGCCCTCGCCGGCCAAATGATGCTCGAGGAACCGCGCGATATCGACTACATGCGCCGCCGCAAGCTCGACACAGGCCGCGAATTCGCCGTCTGGAACTTCACCGTCGGCTACTGTATGAACGCCGCCGACGCCCTCTCCCTCCTGCGAGCCCAGGTCAACGAGAACGCCAACGACGGCACCGCCGACCTCGCAACAATCAACAACAGCGCCGCGCGCCTGTGCGACTGGTTCTCGGGCGCCTTCGACGTCACCGGCAAAATGGATGACACCACGGCAATCCTCGCCCACAGCCGCGACCTCTACGCCCAGGTAGAGACTCACGAACAGTTTGCAGCCCTCACCCGCGCCACCGAGCGCTATCTGGTCCAGCTCCAATTTTGGGTCGACCGCCAGATTCCCTGGCCGGCCATCAGCGACCTCGTCCACGGCTACCGCCTACGCACAGAGAGCGGCGAGACAAGGTAACCAAGCAAGCAGCACCGCCAACACCCCACCATCGGAATCCAAAGTAAGTATCAGAGGGCTGGAGACGCACCCAACAGCGTCCCCAGCCCCTTCGCAAAGTAGAGCACTGTTTCAGTGGCCTTGAGGCCTATTCGAACCTTTGCTATCTCCTAATTTTTGTATATTTACGACGTTATTATCTGCCAATTTTTGTATGATTTTAGGCGATTCTATCTGTCAATTTTTGTCATTTGGGGGTTTAATGCTACGCCGTAAGGTCACTGATAGGCTTTTGAGCTGGAAGAATAACTCCAATAAGGCACTACTCGTTACTGGTGCGCGTCAGATTGGCAAGAGCTATGCGATTCGCGCGTTTGGAAAAAGCAACTACGCTTCGTATTTTGAGGTCAATTTACTACTCGATGTCGAAGCAAGGAATGCACTTGTTGGCGCAAAGAACTCCGTTGACTTTATCAACCGCGTAGCCCTTCTTGCGGATGCGCCGCTTGTTGAGGGCGATACGCTTGTCTTTGTCGATGAGATTCAGGAGTATCCGCAGATCGTTACACTCATGAAGGCGTTGGTCGAGGATGGGCGCTTTAGCTATGTCTTCTCGGGGTCTATGCTTGGGACTGAGTTTAAGGGGATCTCTTCTTTTCCGGTGGGGTATGTAGAGCACATTGTTATGCGCCCGATGGATTTTGAAGAGTTTTGTTGGGCAAACAGCGTCAGCGAGAATGTGCTTGCAGGCATTCGCAGCTGCCTTGTCGAGAAACATCCTGTCGAAAACTATATTCATGAGGCGATGCTCAAGAACTATAGAGCTTATATCGTTTGCGGCGGCATGCCGGAGGTCGTTCAGAATTATATTGATTCGGGTTATTCGCTCGTGAGCACACGTGAGCTTCAAACTCAGCTGGTCGATCAGTACAAAAGCGATATCTCAAAATACGCATCGACTCGAGCGTTTAACGTTCGGTCGATTTTTGAGCAAATTCCCGTTCAGCTTGAGGCGGAGTCTCATCGCTTTGTTGTTTCGTCTCTGGGTGAGGGAGCTCGCCTTAAAAAATATGAGCAGGATTTCCTGTGGCTTGTTAACGCAGGTGTTGGATTGATGGTCGCCAGGGTGACGGAGCCACGGAGTCCTCTCAAGAGGACGGAGAAAACGACAGCCTTCAAACTATACGAGTCTGATACAGGCATGCTCGCATCGCGATACCCCGGTAGCACTGCACGCGCTGTCTATCTTGATATGAAAACTCCCAACCTTGGTGGTCTCTATGAGAACGTGGTCGCGCAGGAACTCGTTGCCCTCGGGGCGGATGCATGGTACTACCAAACGCGTGAGGTCGGTGAAGTTGACTTTGTGATCGAAGGCGCCCACGGGCATGTTGTCCCAATCGAGGTCAAATCGGGCAAGAAAGTTCGAGCGCATGCGGCCCTCGATCGTCTGATGAGTGTGGGCGAGTACAAAATTCCCGAGGCCGTTGTACTGAGCCACGAGAATCTCAGCAAAGAGGGCAAGGTTCTGTACGTTCCAATCTACATGACGTTTTGTCTCGATGAGTTTATGGAAAAGGATGACCCCAATAACGATTTCTCGTTCGCACCCATATCTCTCTAGCCATTTGAATCCGCAATCCAGCCCCGCCCACGCATCAATGCATTTCCCAAGGTGCTGCGCGTTTCGCGGCAAAGCCGCGAAAAAGCAAAGGGATAAGAAGCCGCAACAACCACGCCCCCATCCATCCCCAAAGTAACGCGAGGTTTCGCGGCAAAGCCGCGAAACAGCGAAGGGGACGGAATACCCGACCAACTACGCCCTTCATCCGCCCACACAATCCGAGAACGTAGTCGTAGCAGGATCTGAGGGCCAACCTTCGCGGACACTCCGCAGGACGAAAGAACCCCCGCCGCACGTAGTGCGCAGCGGGGGTTCTTTCATGTCCGAGGACGTCCGCGAAGGTTGGCCCTCAGATCCTGCGGCGGGAGACCTAGGCCTCGTTGTACACCGTCTTGAGCTTCAGCAGGTGAGCGTAGCGGTCCATAGCGGCCTGCTCGTTCTCCTTGAAGAGCTCCTCGGCGCGCTCGGGGAAGGAACGCGTCAGCGAAGCGTAACGGGCCTCGTTCATCAGGAACTCCTGATAGCCGCCCGCGGGCTCCTTGGAATCGAGCGAGAACTTCTTGCCGGCAGCAGCCTCGGGGTTGAAGCGGAAGAGGTTCCAGTAACCGCACTCGACAGCCTTCTTCATCTCGGCCTGGCAGTTCTGCATGCCGCCCTTCTTGATGGAGTGCATCTCGCAGGGGCTGTAGCCGATGATGAGGGACGGGCCGTCGTAGGCCTCGGCCTCGTGGATGGCCTTGAGGGTCTGAGCCGGGTTGGCGCCCATGGCGACCTGCGCCACGTAGACGTAGCCATAGCTCATAGCAATCTCGGCCAGAGACTTCTTCTTGGTCACCTTACCGGCAGCGGCGAACTGAGCAACCTGGCCCAGGTTCGAAGCCTTGGAGGCCTGACCGCCGGTGTTGGAGTAGACCTCGGTGTCGAAGACGAAGACGTTGACGTTGTGGCCGGAAGCCAGGACGTGGTCCAGGCCACCGAAGCCGATGTCGTAGGCCCAACCGTCGCCACCGAAGATCCAGAAGGACTTCTTGGTGAGGTAAGCCTTGTCGGCGAGGATCGCCTTGGAAGCGTCGCAGCCGCACTTCTCGAGCTCGGCAACGTAGGCGGCGGCAGCGGTCTTAGAGGCCTCGGCGTCGTTGACGGAGTCGATCCAAGCCTGACCGGCGGCCTTGAGCTCGTCGGACGGACCGTCAGCGGCGATGATCTCCTGCGTAGCAGCGATCAGCTTCTTCTGAACGGCCTCATAGCCAACGGCCATGCCCAGACCGTGCTCGGCATTGTCCTCGAACAGGGAGTTGTTCCACGCCGGGCCGTGACCGTCCTTGTCCTTGCAGTAAGGAGCGGTGGCAGCGGGGTTGCCCCAAATGGAGGAGCAGCCGGTGGCGTTGGAGATGAACATGCGGTCGCCGGCAACCTGGGTCACCAGACGTGCATAGGCGGTCTCGGCGCAGCCGGCGCAGGAGCCAGAGAACTCCAGGTAAGGCTGCTTAAACTGGCTGCCCTTGACGTTGGCCGCGATGAGCTCCTTCTTCTCGGAGACGTTCTCGACCATGTAGTCCCAAACGGGCTGCTGGTCCATCTCCTGCTCGGTGGGAACCATCTCGAGGGCGCCCTTGGGGCAGACCTTGACGCAGTTGGTGCAGCCCATGCAGTCGAGCGGGGACACGGCCATGGTGAACTTCATGCCCTTGGCCTTGGGGCCCATGGCGTCGAGCGTGCGAGTAGCCTCGGGCGCGGCGGCAGCCTCGTCCTCGGTCATCGCAAACGGACGGATGGTGGCATGCGGGCACACATAGGCGCACTGGTTGCACTGGATGCACTTGGTCTCGTCCCAGTGGGGAACGACCACGGCGACGCCGCGCTTCTCGTATGCGGAGGCGCCCAGCTCAAACTGGCCGTCGGCGCAATCGACGAAGGCGGAAACAGGCAGGCTGTCGCCGTCCATGCGATCGATGGGCTCGAGCAGGTTCTTGACCTGCTGGGCGATGGCGGACTTGGTCTCCTCGGAGAGCTCGACGGGAGCGGCATCCTCGGCGGTAGCCCAGTCGGCCGGAACCTCGAACTTACGGAAGGCGGTAGCGCCGGCATCGATGGCCTTGTGGTTGGCGTCGACGATGGCCTGGCCCTTCTTCATGTAGGACTTGGTGGCTGCATCCTTCATGTACTGCAGGGCGTCCTCGGCGGGCAGGACCTTGGCCAGCGCGAAGAAGGCGGACTGAAGCACCGTGTTGGTGCGCTTGCCCATACCGACCTTGGCAGCCAGGTCGATAGCGTCGATCAGGTAAACGTTGACGTTGTTGTTCGCGATGTAGCGCTTGGCCACGGCGGGCATGTGCTCAGCGAACTCCTCGTCGCTCCACTGGCAGTTGACCAGGAAGGTGCCGCCCGGCTTGACGTCGCGGACCATCTTGAAGCCCTTGACGATGTAGCTGGGGTTATGGCAAGCGACAAAGTCGGCCTTGGTCACGTAGTACGGCGAACGGATCGGGGAATCACCAAAGCGCAGGTGCGAAACGGTGACGCCGCCGGTCTTCTTGGAGTCGTACTGGAAGTAGGCCTGAACGTACTTGTCGGTGTGATCGCCGATGATCTTGATCGAGTTCTTGTTGGCGCCGACGGTACCGTCGCCACCCAGACCCCAGAACTTGCACTCGATGGTGCCGGGGGCTGCGGTGTTGGGCGCATCCTCGGCCTCGGGCAGGCTCAGGTTGGTCACGTCATCGACAATGCCGATGGTGAACTCGCGCTTGGGCTCGTCCTTCTTAAGCTCCTCGAAGACAGCGAACGCGGACGCGGGAGGCGTGTCCTTGCTGCCCAGGCCGTAACGGCCGCCGACGACCTTGATGCCCGTCTTGCCGGCCTCGTAGAGAGCGGAGACGACGTCCTGGTAGAGCGGCTCACCGATGGAACCCGGCTCCTTGGTGCGGTCCATAACGGCGATCTTCTTGACGGTCTCGGGGAGAACGTCGACAAAGTGCTTGATGGAGAACGGACGGAACAGGCGAACCTTGACCAGGCCGACCTTCTCGCCGTGAGCGTTGAGGTAGTCGATGACTTCCTCGAGCACGTCGCAGAAGGAGCCCATGCACACGACGACGCGATCAGCATCGGGAGCGCCGTAGTAGTTGAACAGGCCGTAATCGGTGCCGAGCTTCTCGTTGATTTTCTTCATGTAGCCCTCGACGACGGCGGGAAGCTCGTCGTAGACCTTGTTGCAGGCCTCGCGGTTCTGGAAGAAAATATCGCCGTTCTCGTGGCTGCCGCGGGTGTGCGGGTGCTCAGGGTTGAGCGCGTGATCGCGGAAAGCCTGGACGGCGTCCATGTCGCACATCTCGGCAAGATCCTTGTAGTCCCACATGGCGACCTTCTGGATCTCGTGGCTGGTGCGGAAGCCGTCGAAGAAGTTAAGGAACGGGGTCTTGCCCTCGATGGCGGCAAGGTGAGCCACCGGCGAGAGGTCCATGACCTCCTGGACGTTACCCTCGGCGAGCATGGCGAAGCCGGTCTGGCGGCAGGCCATGACGTCGGAGTGATCACCGAAGATGTTCAGGGCGTGCGAAGCGACGCAACGCGCGGAGACGTGGAAGACGCCCGGGAGCTGCTCGCCCGCGATCTTGTACATGTTCGGGATCATCAGGAGCAGGCCCTGAGAAGCCGTGTAGGTGGTGGTCAGAGCACCGGCGCCCAGCGAACCGTGAACGGTACCGGCTGCACCTGCCTCGGACTCCATCTCGACGACCTTGACCGGGGTGCCAAAGATGTTCTTGCGACCCTGGGCCGCCCACTGGTCGACATGGTCGGCCATCGGGCTGGACGGCGTAATGGGATAAATTCCCGCTACCTCGGTGTACGCATACGAAACATATGCGGCCGCCTCGTTGCCGTCCATAGACTTAAACTTACGCGCCATATACCCCTCTCCTCTCATATAGGTATACAGGCCCCGGCGATCGCCGGGATGTTGGCGTGATGGGATTTTCGTTGTTGCTTCCGATCATCTGACAGGCGGACTCAGCGGCAGGTACATGGCGTGGAGAGAAGGCATGCCGAGGCGAGGAGAGCTGCACGCGCTCCACAGGCCCAGCTACCCGTCTTGCACATGACCGAGCGCCGCAAAGGCCGCATGCCGGATGCTCCCGGGCACGCCCCGGCGATGGGAAGCGCCCGCAACGGAAATCCGCATGCGGGTTTATTGTACCCCGCCGTTAAGTGTAATTTCGACAAATATAGGCGGGCGGTAAAGGTTTACCTCGGGTGACCGCCAAAGGCCAGAATGGTCCCTCCATCCCCGGACGACTGGCTCTGACGCGCCAAGGAGTGTCCCCAAGTACCGGCAGGAAAGGAACGTCCCTAACTGCCGGCTAGAGGGCGCCGAGCAGGATGGCGTAGGTGGTGGATTCGCCGAGTTTGAGCTCGTCGCCGGGGTCGAGCTGGGCGGAGCAGCCGGGCTCTACTTGAATACACACACTCGTGGCCCCGTTTACCACCACGGTGCCGTTAGTGGACGACAGGTCCTCGACAAACCATGCGCCAGACTCGTCGCACCAGATATGGGCATGGCGGGCCGAGACGTCGTCGGTGATGCCGCCCTCCCCCGTTGCCAGCGCGCCGATCTCAACGCCTTCCTCACTCGGCTGAATCCAGCGCGGGACGCTCACCACGTAGCCGTTTTGCACGCACAGCAGTCCCAGCGGATGCGCCGGCGCGACCTCGTGCTCGCCCGCGACCGAAGATGTGCTCAGCGAGCGCGGCGTCGACGTGTCGCCGCCACGGGTCGCATGAGCGCGGCGGCTCGCCCGACTTGAAACTAAGGCGGGCGTGAGAGCAAACGGCATAGGGAACGAATCTTGCGGATGTACTCCTCGACGTCAGGCAGGTAAGCCCCACGAAGTCACCGGGGAGGCCCAAGCGGCCCGGCACCACTTCCAGATTCTGACCAGGGCGAGTCGTTCGCCGGTGGCTGAAGGCTCGCTCCCACCCAAAAGGGGAGATTCGCGTTGTTCCCCAATCGCTCTCGCATCTTTCATTTTGCTCGAGGTGGGCTATAAAAACTTTCCTGGTGAAAGGCGGCGATTGGTTTCCTTTCTTTCTAGAGGAGCGCGCCTGTAATCTGTTTTCATCCTAAATCAAGTTAAGATCGGACCTTCCAGAGGCAAGTCGACTCAAACTGCGAGGCTCCATGTTGGAATAAAGAGCGCTGTCGAAGTGCCAACAACACAAAGCTTGCCAGTCTCAAATAGAACCTTTTGGGAGTCCGATTGGGCCGCACACCGAATCCCCGCTGGTGGTTTTTTATAGCTGCGCAACAATAAACAAGGTTAGTGCCAGTCCAGCATGAAATTGAGGAACGTATGCATTTTTTCTCAGTAAGTGATCGTCGTTACTGCTTCGATGAGGTCACTCGCAATTGCTTTCAGGTTGACCAAGCATCAGAAGATGCGCTTCGCATATTTGAAGCATCGGGAAGAACGGTCAACTCGAAGTTGCTAACAAAGTCACTTGCTGCGAAAGGCTACGACCAAACGACCATAGCAGAACTTGAAGACGACATTGATGAGTATCAACGATTGTCTGAGCGGACTTTCTTAACAAAAGACACGCCTCGAAAACTTAGATCCATCGAACTCCACGTTTCACATGCATGCAACCTTGGTTGTAGTTACTGTTTTGCCGGTAAAGGAGATTATGGAACGTCTCCTCTGCTGATGACAGACGAGATAGCCTTCAAGGCGGTCGACTACCTCGTCGCAAGTTCATCGGAAAACGAAACGCTTGCGATCGTCTTTTTTGGTGGGGAACCCATGATTAACGAGCCGCTGATATGGAAAACGGTCGACTATTCAAAAAGAATATACCCCAATAGAAACTTTACCTATTCTATTACGACCAACGGAACGCTTTTGAATGACACTGCTGTGAATTCTTTCAAGGAGCACGGGTTTTCTGTTCTGATTAGTCTCGATGGTACAGGATGCAAGCACGATGCATCGCGCCCGTACAAGACGGGAGGCGGCTCTTTCTCCGATATCGACAAAAACGTTCGTCGTTTTTCCGAGTCGTTCCCCTTCGGCGCAAGAGCGACCTTAACAAATAATAACTGTAACCTTGTTGAAGACTATCTTCAGTTTAAAGAGATGGGCTTCAGAAGGATTTACTTCTCGCCCGTGAGCTCATTCGATGAGAATATCAAACTCGACGAACACTCATTAAACAAAATCAGGGCGGGCCTAATAGATTTGGCGGATCAATATCTCAAACAGATTGATCAAGGGGAAAAGCCCTTGTTTAGAACATTGAAAACTGCAGTTGATTTGATTATGAGCAACAGGATCGCCTTTGTCGGATGCGGGGCTGGCAGGCGTTTTATTTCCGTGACTCCCGAAGGGGACGTATACCCCTGTCACAGGTTTGTCGGGATGATGCGATTCAAAATGGGCAACATCGTCACCGGAATTGACGAAACTAGGTATATTGAAAACTGGAGTCAGAGTGTCGAAAAAAGAATTGACTGTACGGACTGTTGGGCTCGGTCTTTCTGTGGTGGGGGCTGTAGCTGGGAGGCTGCAGACGAGCACGGCTACTTGCCCAAGAGTCTACACCCTGCATCATGTGAATATAGAAAGATGTGCTACGAGATGGCTTTTGACCTTATTTCCCGCCACTCATCTTCGCAGGAGAAAAATCAACGAGAAGCTACTGTATCGGAATAAGCGGTTCAGCGCATTGCTGTCACCATTGTGGAGGTGTTCGTTCTTCTGATTACCGTCTGCGAAGCTTATTGCTACGTTCGCCGAAACCATTCTAGAAATATGGTGAACTAGACATCTTGGTTTGTTATACACAATATTGAGGTTTTTCTGCACTCAAAGGGAGGTAGTCGTGAAGCATATTCATCCGATTAATCCAGGAAGTGGCGACGAGGCAGGCGTGAAGCCGATGTCTTTTGACTGCCTCTTGGGCATTACTGACATCTGTACTGTTTATGATAAAGCAGATGGCTGTGGTGCATACGATTACTGCGACTATGACATGGATGGCGGCAGCATCTGCGTTGTAGATCACTGTGGCATTGATCAAACGTAGTCTCTAATTGGATTAAGGTGAGGAGCTGTTATGAAGCATATCCATCCTGTTGGTTCAAATGAACATCCTCCCGTTGAGCCTTGTTGTCTTGGAGTTGATATATGCAATTTTTACGACATCGCCGAGTGCCCTGTTGCGGATTGGTGCTATGTCGATAAAGAATCAAGCTGTGTTTTGCCAGCAGATTGGTGCGATCCAGTTGACGAGTAGTTTTGTGGCTAGGAACTATTTGGTCCAATTCAGAATAAGATGGGAACAAATACCAAAATCTCGTGTCTGGGAGGAGTTATGCCATTATTGCAAGGTCTCGTTGGATTAGCCTTTATACTTGCGTTATATCTGGCACCTTTTTTAATTCTATTCTTCATTATCCGACTCTTTCTTCGGAGAAAATAGGAGTGTCACGCAAACATTAGCGTAGCTTTCTTCCAATATGAGCCGAGCATTGGCAAGTGGAATAAGAAGCCCGACCGTTCGCCACATGAAAGTGATCGGACGGGCTTCTCTATTTAACCCGGGCCGCCACCCATAGCGGCTTTCCAAGCGTATTCTCAGTGCAAAGCAATCGTCAGTTTAATCCTATGCGCTGATACCGCATTTCATTTGTTCGGCTCGAATTCTACGGCCTGGCAACCCTCGCACTCTCCGGCAAATGGATTGAACGCGAAGGCAGAGATGATGTGTGCGTGGACATCGAGGCTGCTGTAGGCAACATACTGGGACATGGACCCCCGCTGCGCGTGGTATGCGGCCCGGCATATTCATTGCCGTCCAACCCCGTGTAGTTGCAGCAAAGGGTGGAACCTCAATGCTCAGCTCATGTTGTCCGTGGGACACGAGAATCGTAAGTACACTTTGGTGCGATTCTCACGCTGATACTGAGCCACCTGGAATAAGATACGTCGCGACAACACTTCGCTTCACCTCTGTCTCGACAAGATGACGTAGACTAAAGTTTCCTTTAGTAAGAGAACGAGAACTATATCTGAAAGCGTTGCGATGGCGTGAAGGCACCGAGTCCGAACCGCCTGAATGCTACGTGCATCTGCATCGCCTTTTTGTTATCTCTGCCAGTTGGGTAGCACTACACTTGTCATCATTTACCCTGGTACATGCTGCCTAAATCCACTACCCCTTCTACCGCGCCGACCATCTCGTCATCGTGAGAGACAACGATGATCAGCTGGCTTTGCTTGTTGCGCTTAACATAGGCCGCAAGCTCGGCGCGGCTTACAGCGTCTAACCCAGTCGTGGGCTCGTCGAGTACCAAAACTGACGACTTGCGTGAAATCGCCGACCATAAGTACACTCGGCGCAGCTCACCGCCCGAAAGCGCGGAGCAACGTTTCCCGAGCAACTCCTTCACGCTGTTTTCCAGCGAAAGTAGGCCATCTACACCCCGGTGATAGGAAGAAAAGGGCGTGTCGAAATACTCTAACAGCTCTTTCACCGTTTCGTCCGGCGCGAAGCACGACTGTGGGCAGCACGATATCTCTCTCGCACGTATGTAATCCAAGTCGCATTCTTCGATTGGCACGCCGTTGTATTTTACTTTGCCTTTCGATGAGTATAGCCCGAGCATCAAGTAAAGAAGTGACGTCTTGCCTCTTCCGTTTTCCCCAACTATGCAATATGTACCAGGACCGGAAAACTTGAAAGAAAACCCGCCGAGGACCTCTCGGACAGATCCGTCTGGAAGGGCAACCGAGAATTCCAAATCAGATACCGAAATGTCATTTATTTCATCGAGTTTAGCTAAATCGGTCCGATTCCACCCCGATCTCTCCTTTTCTCTCGTCGCGATAGCCGTCCTATCCCATGATGCTTTGGCATCTTGATAGGATTTGAACAATGACATCATACTTTTCAAAGTCTTAAAGAGAACCGCGAAGTATGTACCGATGATAGTGTACTCGCCTATTGACATAGTTCCGTTAATGATTCGTACTCCGGAAACAACAAGTATCACCGCTTGAAACAACGCTGCGAAAAGACCATCGAGCGATGTCAGAGAATATGATAGCTTTCCGGAGCGCAAAACTTTGGGAAAATAGCTCTTAAACCCAGCGTCGAGCGCTTGTTCGCTCTTGCCGTACGAAGATGTCAGTTGAATGTTGAGAATCTGATTAAGCTGCGATGCAATTGCGGCGTAAAAGGCGCTGTCCGCCTCTTTCTTCTCATACGTGACCCTATACAAAAGTTTCCTCAACCCAGTAATTACACAGAAATACACGATGAGGAGAATGATGGAAAACACCGCGAGAGTTGAATCAATTGACCATATGATAAGCAATACGATGGGAATGGCTACAATGGACAGCGGCGCACTGATAAAATTCGCCAAAACGAAGGATGAGACCACGCTGGAGTCGGAAATAATCCGTTGCGTTGTATAGGCTGGATCGATGGTCCGACTCACCAAGTAATCGTCTCTTTCAAAACGCAAGACGGCCTCCCTGAGAAGATCAAAGGAAAGTCTCGTGGTTATGCGAATGGAAAGTGTTCCTGCAAAATAAGTAAAGAGGGTGGAGAAAACTCCTATTGACGCAACCAGGAGCGCGAAGAGTACGGCGTCTCTTTCGCTGCGGTTACCGAGAAGAAAATCTAAGAATTTCCCGTTCACGTATGGCATGGCATAGGAGAGAGCGGTTCCAATCACCGTGATAGCAATGAAGACGAAAGCCCCTTTTGCTCTGATGAACCTCGAGAGAACGCATCGAATCAAGGAAGGCCCCAATCTACCCGCCACAAAACATCAATCACTGATACCTTACACCTCAACACAACAGGAGCGAAGATTTGCCAATGAGACTGCTTTAAGATTGCCTTGGGCCAATACGATCTCAAGCTCTTCCTACAAGAGAGTCGGAATCGGACATCTCCTCCGACGAACCTGGCAATCGGGCGGTTGAAATATCTTTTTCAACCGCCCGATTGCCACAATAGATTTGAGCATCCGCCCACAAACGTCCGCGTTTTATACCCATCAAATCCTTTGCCTTTTGTCGTCTAGACTAGAAAAATCGCTCGAAATAACGCAACCGGCCTGCTCGCTTGAAGAAACCTAAGCCCGTAACGTAGATGTGCAAACTTCCGAAACGCCTTGCGCGGCATAGTGCGTATAAACTTCGTCAACCGCCTCAGAAATATCTGAGTATCGCGCCGGGTCAAAAGCATACGATGTCGCAGCTATACCCTGCACCCATTCGGAACGCGGATTAATTGAATAGCCACACAGCATCATCATACATGCATCTAGACCTGATTTCCCAAGTATCCGACGTATTGATGAGAGCATCGCGGGTCGCCCCTGCACCATCGTCGTCACCCCTATTAGCAGTATTTACCGTTTTTCTCTAAATGCGTATCGCCACCCTTAAGAATACGAAGTGTTTTATCCAGACCCGATTGTCCTCCATCTCAAACGAAGGGATAAGGAATCTCATCCGGAATCGGCAGTAACGGAGGATTCACAACGACAAGCGAAAAACATGAGTCATCTCTCAGAGGGGAGTAAAGGCTCCCCTCAAGCACCCTAGTTTCGTCATCCAAAGAGTTGATGGCAGTGTTTTTCTTACAAAGGTCGACAACAAAAGGGTTGATTTCTACAGATGTTACATCCATGCCACAGTTGGTAAGTATCAGGCCCTGTATTCTGGGGCCAGAACACAAATCGAGAGCCTTCCGTGCGCCCTGCGGTGTAAGGCGCCAATCTCAGCAAATCTGTCCCACAATACTGCGCTGAAGAACAAGACGGAACCCCTGAGCCAAACTCCCCTATACCTTATTAAGGCTAAGACAGGCAAGTTCACGCACCCGGCATATTCCAGAATAACATCCTATTGTTTTAGATGCTCTACAAGCATGAACAGCCGCGAATCGGAAAGATCTTCTAGTTTCGCCCCGACTGACCGCCAAGGGCCAAAATGGCCTCTCCATCCCCAGGCGACTGGCTCTGGCGCGCCGAGGAGTGTCCCCAAGTGCCGGCAGAAAAGGAACGTCCCTAACTGCCGGCTAGAGGGCACCGAAGAGGATGGCATAGGTAGTGGATTCGCCGAGCTTGAGCTCGTCGCCGGGATTGAGCTGGGCGGAACGGCCGGGCTCGACCTGAATGCAAACGCGCGTGGCCCCGTTTACCACCACGGTTCCGTTGGTGGACGACAAGTCCTCGACGTGCCAGATATTTTGAGCATCGCACTAGATGTGGGCATGGCGAGCCGAGACATCATCGCCGACGTCGGTAATATCGCCCTCACCAGTGGCCAGCGCGCCAATCTCAACACCCTGCTCACTCGGCTGAATCCAGCGCGGGGCACTCACCACAAAGCCGTTTTGCACGCGCAGCAGGCCCAACGGATGCGCCGGCGCGGGCTCGCGTTCGCCCGCGGTCATCGACATGCCAAGCGAACGCGGCGTGGATGTGCCTCCGCCACAGGTCGCGTGCGCATAGTCGATGGCATAGTTCACCGAGGACCGCACATCCGCCGAACAACCGACGGCGACAAACAGCACCAGCACGGCCTCGGCGCGCTCGGCGGGCATGAGTTCCGCCGCCTGGGACAGGCGATCGAGCGCGTTGCGATAGAGATTCGTGTCCTGGTGGCACTCTTCGAGCGCGCGTACCATCGGTTCACCTGCAGAACCGCACACCATATTGATCACAGCCGTGGAGTCCATGGGATTGCGCTGGCGCAGGGCCAGTTGCGACATAATACGCGCAGCCGAGGTACCGTATTCGGCAAAGTGGCGCTGCTGAAGCGTGCCGACCGGCGCGCGAACGATAAAGCGCGAGACCCAGGAGCGATCGGCGGCTCGGCTCTGCGGGCTGCGGCCGTCGGCGAGCGGACGGGACGAAAGCACCAAGCCGCACAGCTCGATATGGCTCAGATGCGCCGCGCGCTTAAAGATGTCAAACATGGCCCCGCATGGGGTGAGCTCAACTTGAGATGCCATGACCTAGGCCTCCTTGGTCGTAGAAATAGAATCAGACGATACTTCGACAGGTCCGCCAAAAGTACAGGCAGCTGCGGCTCCACCGGCAAGCGGAGTCGCCATCTGGGCTTTTGTGCGTCGCGGTGCCGAAACGGGAAGTTCAAAGGCAAAGCAAGCAAAAACCACGTAAGCGTATAGGTTGCAACCAGAGCGGCAACAAGGCCGCCCATCACGGCGCGTTGGGAAAATACGCTACATGCAGCCACAACCAGCACCGGAACCTCGCAGGCAGAAAGCGCAAGCACACCCTGCAGGAAGCCCGAGCGCCGATCGCGCGCAAGTGCCCCCGCGGCAACGCCGGCTATGCCTGGCAGCGCCAACGCCAGTGCGGCAATAATACCCGGTAGCGACCCAGACCACACGAGCGATCCCAAAGTCGCCGTCACGCGAGCGCCCGACGCCAGCAGCGCGGCCGAAACCACGACACAGCCCAAACCACGCCACAGACGACCGTCGCGCCGACCATCAGCGCGCGACGAACCGCGCGGCCAGACGCATCCATGGGGCACGGCGTGAGCGGCTCGCCGCGGAGCGAACGACCGACATTTTGCGCATAGTGGTCACAAAACGCCGAGAGCGCCGCCTCGACCGCCGCCGGCTCGGGACGATCTTTTTGATGGCTGGACAGACAGGCCATCACCACGTCGAACAGCTGGGCATCGACAAACGCCAGCGCATCACGTAGCTCTTCGGAATCCGGCTCAAGCCCTAGCTGCTGGGCCTGCTCGGCCGCGGCGAGCGCCACATCGGGCTCACGACGAAGCAGTTGAGTCAAATCGCAGCCGGGCGCATGGGCACCAATGGGATAGTCGGGCCGCGTGTCCATCTTAAGACGGTAGGGGCTCGCGATGTCGCGCGTCCTTTTGCGCGAACCCGAGGCGCCCGAAGTGCTCGGCGCGGCTTCGTATGGCGCGACGCCGGCAATGAGCTCGTAAACCGTGCTTGCCGCGGCATAGACGTCAATCGCCGGCGACATACGCAAAGCACGCAGGTCGGGAATATCGTCGGTGAGCATCTCGGGCGGGGCATAGGCAACCGTCGCGCGACGCAGCGTGGCATAACGCTCGGTAAAGGATGCCTTGCCGCCGGTACCGGCCACGGCCGACGCTGGCTCAAGCGCCAGCGATGAGCCAAAGTCGATCAGGCACAGGTCAAAGGTGCCCTCGGCAAGCTGCCGGTCAAGCGGTAGACGCGCCGTGCGCACCATAATATTAGCGGGCGAGATATCGCGATGGACAAAGCCCTCGCCCACCAGGCTCATACGGCAGAGCAGATCGAACAGGTCGCGACCCAGACGCGCCGCCACAAGCGGCGATAGGCGTCCGGCATCGTCCACGGCGAGTCGCGAGCGCAAGCGGGCGAGCGTCTCGCCCTCGACCCATTCCATGACAATTGCAGGCACACCGTCAACCTCGCCCCAGCCATAGAGGCGGGGAAAGCCCTTAAGGCCCGAAAGGGCGCGATGGCATTCATATTCCTCGCGAAATGCCGCTTTGAACTTGGCGACCAGCGACTCATGGGCGGCATCGTCGTCAAACTCATCGCGCGTCGGCAAGATGAGCTGTTTGAGTGCAACGTCCTCGCCTTGGGCGTTGACAGCACGCGTCACGCGGCCGATACCGCCACGGCACATGGTGGCATCGTCGGCAAACAGTATCGTAAAACGACGCAGATAGGCAGGCAGTTCGTCCTGACCGAGCGCAATGGCCGGCTCAAACCCGTCGACACGCGCCAGGCGCAGGCCGACCATGGGATCGCGACCGAGCGATTGTGGTGTGGTGGATGCAAGATCGGTCATCATAGGGCAAGCGCCGCCACGTTATTGTTGAAGTTACCGAGCGCGACGTCATCATCGCCGTAATGGCCGACCCATTGACATAGGTTGGTGTAACAGCCCCACAGATTGGCATACTGCTGATACCACCTTGACCGGGGCGAGAATGTCTGACGACCGAACTCGGCTCGAATGACAAACATCTCCCCGACCAGGCTGTCGCACGGCCTGGGATCTCCCGTAGAGTTATAGGTCGAGACCACGTCATTGGCACGAGAAACATAGCCGTCGAGCATGTTGTACTTGGTCACAAGCCAACTGTGAATGCTCTCTTCCTCAGCAGCGGAAAGGCCGCCGGAGTTTGCATCGTTGTCAGTGTTGCCGCCCGTCGAGCCGCCGTTTCCAGGCCCTCCGGTAGAGGAACCCGACCCAGAGCCGCCGCCCGAACTCGATGAATCCGAGCCGGAGCCAGAAGTATCCGAGCTACCGGGCTTTCCGGACTGCTGGGCGTCCTGCTCCTTTTGCTGCTCGACCTTATTCACCGTTGCCGCCACGCTATTGTTGGACAATCGATCGATGATCTTGGTGTTGGTGAGCACGATGGTTTTGCCATTGGCAAGCGTGACTTCGTTGTCCGGGGCCTCGGCGCCGTCCGCATCGTCGGTGCCAAACACAATATGCCCGACCACACTTGCCCAAGCATATCCAGTCGTGGTGCCCAGATCGCTTTTGACCTCATGCCCCACGCGCGGTTCGCGTGCGGCATGCGCCTGCATCATGGACGGCACGGTCATGCCATAGGCAGAAACGCCAGCTATGACCAGCACCAGCGAGCACGATAGCAGTGCGTACGCCCGCGACGCCAAGCCCAGTCGGCGTCGTATGCGCACCGCGGCGCCGCGCTTTGTCTGAGTGCCACCGGGCCGCATGCGTTCTCCTCCAACAAAAACACGCCGCTCGGGAGCGGCGCATTCATTCGAATCCATATTTGAGTGTATCAGCGAACCCAAAAGGTTGCGCAACGAATGAGCAAATTAAGGATGCGAGCGGAAGCATCCATGCGATAAGCGGATACGAAGCATCTTTGTTGCACAACAAACTCACAGTCGCACGGGGAAATTATGACTACCCCGTGCGACTGTGAGGAAAACATACGGCAGGAGCAGGCTCGCCACCTAAATCGCGCGACGGGCCTCGATGGCGCGGCCAAGCGTAAGCTCGTCGGCATACTCCAAGTCGCCGCCCACGGGAAGGCCGCTTGCCAGACGCGACACCTCGACGCCCAACGGCTTGATGGTACGGGCCAGATAGCTCGCCGTGGTCTCGCCCTCAATATTGGGGTTGGTGGCGATGATGACCTCGTGGATGTCCTCGTGGCCCAAGCGTGCCAGCAGCTCTCGAATGTGCAGCTGCTCGGGGCCAATCTTGTCCATGGGACTGATCACGCCGCCCAATACGTGGTAGAGGCCGTGGTAGCTGCCCGTGCGCTCGATCGCCTGGACATCGCGCGGCTCGCCCACCACGCAAATGCGAGTGGTATCGCGCATCGGGTCCTGGCAGATGGAGCACTCGTCGGCCGTGGCGTAGTTAAAGCAGCGGCTGCAAAAGTGGACCTCCTGCTTGACCTCCAGGATGGCCTCGGCCAGGCGGCGCGCCTCCTCGGCGTCGGCCTCCAACAGGTAATAGGCGATGCGCTGGGCCGACTTGGGACCAATGCCCGGCAGACGGCCCAGCTCATCGAGCAGTTTTTGCAGACTGTGGTTGGCACTCATATATATGCGTGTCTTAGAACGGCATGCCCGGGATGTTGAGGCCGCCGGTGATGGCGCCCATCTGCTTGTTGGCGAGCTCGTTGACGCCGCGGACGGCCTCGTTGACGGCAGCCATGATCATATCCTGCAGCATATCGACGTCCTCGGGATCGAGCGCATCGGGATCGATGGTGAGGTTGACGAGCTCCATCTCGCCGTTAACGGTCACCTTGACCATGCCGCCGCCGGCAGAGGCGTCGACGGTCTGGGACTTGAGGTTCTCCTGCGCGGCGGCAAGCTGCTCCTGCATCTTGCGAGCCTGCTTCATCATCTGCTGCATGTTCATACCGGCCATGATGGCTCCTTTACGTGCGGCCGCACGCCGAGCTGCAAGGGCAGCCGGAGCACGGCGGGACTTTCAAACTCAAAAATCGTACCACGGCGCGCGGCGAGAGAGCGGGGCGGACGTGTTACCTCAGTCGATATACATGTCCTCCAATACAAACCGCACTCAAAGATTATGCAAGGTCGAATTATGCAAGGTTGCATAATATCGCACACTCAATCTAGTAGAGCCGAATCCGGCATTTCATGTGCGCCACTAAATAGCTAAATGCCGAACCGCTGCTCGAGGCGGCGCACATGGCGGCAGGGTATAATTTGATTGCCATAGATAGTAATTTGGAGGTGCCCCATGAATGCCCCCAACGCGCTCCAAAACATCCGCTCAAAACACCCCGTTGCATATGTGGTTCTCTATCTCTTTGTCGGCTGGGCATTGCTGGTTGTCATCACCCATGCCATAGCTTTTGGAGCAGAACTGCTGATAGCCAGCTCGGACCAGCCCGTCGTCAAATGGGAGACGACCGATGAGTGCACCGACGGAACCCGAACCGTCTACTACAACAGCCCGTCCCTCTATCAAGAGTTCAAGGTCAAGATAAAGGACTTCAAGATTGTCGATGCCGAGCTAGGCGTTTATTTGGCAATCGGAGCAACCATTAACGCCGAGCAAGTCGAGTACACGGACAGCCATGCGACGTATCGCATCGACCTCAGCATCCTAGGCCGACCGTCACGCACCTGTCTGCTCGAATGCGAGATACGCGGCACCACACTACACATGTCCGAAATACAGATGCGCCCGGACAAGGGGTCCTCTTCTTGAGCAGTATACCCGCCTGCGCAGCTACTCCACCGGCTTGAAGATGGTGGCCTGGCCAAAGACGCTGCGGATGAGGGCCTTGGCCTCGTCCTCGGTCTGCGGGATGCTCGGGGCTGCGCCCTGATGGCCGAAGGGGCTGCCAGCACCGGGATTGGATTCCCAGGGAACGGCGGGGACGTCGTCGTTTGCAGAGGCTGCGGGTGCCACAGCAGCGGCCTTGGTCGCGGACGCCGCACCCGGCACGTCGAACGGGGGCAGATCGTCCCCGCCGGCATCGGCAGCAAAACCACCGACCATAGCATCGTCGTAGGGCACCTGCTCGGATTCCCATGGCGCAGCCTGCGCAGGCGGCTGAGCCATGGGGACGGACGCGCGCTCGGGCGCTCGGGGCGCGGGCTCGGTCGGGAGCTTGCCCGTGGCAGGAGCACCGGCAGGGTTGTCGGAGCGCAGCCAAGGGGCCTTGGCCAGGTCGGATGACTTGGGCGCAGGCGCGGCAGCGGACTTGGGCGCGGGGATCGGAGCAGCCGGTTTGGGCGCAGCGGGTTCAGGCGCCGACGGGGTCGGTGCCGCTACCGGCGCCGCTTTTGGCTGCGTCGCGCTGGCGCTCGAGGATGCAGGGGGCACCGAGGACACGGGTTGCGGGTCCGCAGATACCGCAGCCCGTGCAGATGGAGAATGCTCCTCATGTTGAGGAGCCGGCGTGCCACCCCCATCCAGGACATAGTCGACGGTACGACGACCGAAGACCGCGCAGACCGTCGGCAGGACCACCGACTGCGTATCGGCGCGACCGAGCATCTTGATGGCAAAAGTCGAACCCGCGGGGAACGAGACCGTGAGCTTGGAGCCGTCGTCGGCCGTGGCGCGGGCGTTGAGCAAAAGCCCTGCGTAGGAGGCCTGACGAGCCTTGACGCGCTCGACGACCTCGGCCCATTTGCGCTGGAGCTCTCCGGCATCCTCAACCGCGGGGGTCTCGGCAGCACCGGCGGCGGCAACCTGGGCGGCGTTGTTGGGCTTGGACACCGACACGGTCGATGCAGCAGGCGCGGAAGCCGGAGCCGCAACGGGCTGAGGTGCAGGCGTTACAGGTCTGGGCGCCGGCGCAGGAGCCGCGGACTTGGTCGCAGGCTGGGCAGCCGGAACAGCAGCGCCGCGGTCCCAAGGCATACCGCCCTGGCGCGCGGACGTAGCAGCGGGGGCAGCGGATGCCGCCGGAGCGGCAGCACGAGCGCCCGAAATGAGCGTCGGCTGTTGGGCAGCAGCGGGTACGGATGCTGCAGGCGCGGCGGCCTGAGCAGCAGCCACGCTCGCCGGCACGGCGCCGTTGGCAATCATGGCCTCCAGGCGTGCCACGCGCTCGGCCAATGCCTCAATCGTTAAATCGGCCTCGGGACGCGCCAGACGCGTGCAGGCAATCTCGAGCACCAGGCGCACGTCGCTCGCGCCCCTCATCTCCAGTGCGGCATCGTCGAGCACCGTCAGCACGCGGGCCAGGCGGTCGGCAGGATGCTCGCCAAAGGCAGCGGCCTCGGCAGCAAGCGCCTCGGCCTGCTCGGAGCCGCCCTCAAACAGCTCGGCACGGGCACCGGCAACGCAGGCAACGTACACGTCGCGCACATGCGCCACCAGGTCGCGCGTCAGCTCCAGCAGGTCATTGCCCTCCTCGACCTGCGCACGGATCAGTCCATAGAGCTCGGCAACATCGCGATCGGCAATGGCGCGGGAAAACTCGCCCAGAATCTGGTCCGAAACCTCGCCCAAAAGCGAGCGGGCGTCGTCCGCATGCACAGAACCGTTGCCAAAGACGCTCAGCTGCTCCAGCGTGGAAAGCGCGTCGCGCATACCGCCCTTGGCATGGCGCGCCACAATGGCGAGTGCCTCGTCGTCGTAATCGAAGCCCTCCTGCTCGCACACGTAAGACAGGCGATGCTCGATATCCTCGTTGCCGATGCGGTGGAAATCGAAGCGCTGGCAGCGTGAGAGAATGGTCTCCAGAATCTTTTGCGGGTCGGTGGTGCACAGCACAAAGATCACGTGTGCCGGCGGCTCCTCAAGCGTCTTGAGCAGCGCGTTGAACGCCGCCGTCGTGAGCATGTGGACCTCGTCGATGATATAAATCTTGTACTTGCCGCGCACTGGGGCAAAGTTGACGGAGTTGATGATCTCCTCGCGCACGTTGTCCACGCCGGTACGGCTTGCGGCATCGAGCTCGTAGACATCGGGGTGGTTACCCTCGGCAATGAGCTCGCACTCCTCGCAAGTACCGTCGGGCATGCAGCCGCTTGCACCCTCGGCGCGCGCCGCCTCGGCATTGCGGCACAGCAGCGCCTTGGCCAGAATGCGCGCCATGGTGGTCTTGCCCGTGCCGCGCGGTCCGCAGAACAGGTAGGCGTGGGACAGGCGCCCCTCGGTGATGGCGTGCTCGAGCGTCGAGACGATATGCTGCTGGCCCACCACGGAGTCGAAGGTGAGCGGGCGATACTTTCGGTACAACGATTCCATGGGTGCTCCCCCGGGTATACTGAGTCTTGTTGCCGCGACGGCCATGCGGTCGCACGGCATACTGCATTCATAATAACCCGTACGGCGAGCCCGCCGCGATAGGAGTCCAAAGAGCATGGCAGACGCAGAGAGCAACCTCGTTCCCTCCGAAGCAGCCGACCAGGTCGAGGTCGCGCTCGAGAAGCAGGCCGCGGCCGATGACGGCATTCTGTACCTCAACGAGTACCAGTACGAAAACGACCTGGTCACCGACTTTGCGCGCCTGGTCGCCTCGCCCAGGCGCCGTGGCTCCCTGTACGTCGCCGCCGCGATTGCCGCGCTCATCGGCATCGGCATGTTGGTGGCCGGCGGCAGCTGGATCAAGTTTGGCGTCGTCCTGATCGTGTTCGGCGCCTTTTTGGCCTGGTGGAGCAAAAACCTGCACCACACGCTCGCCCGCGACTTTATCGACGCCGTCGAGGCCGACGAGTCCATGGGTGGCCGCTATCGCCGCGTCGCCGCCAACGAGGACGGCCTGATGGTTTGGGGCAAGAGCGGCAAGTCGCAGTTCTTCCCGTTTGAAAAGCTCGACCACGTGCTCGATGGCGAGCGCATCTTTGTGGCCATGTTCGCCGACCAGGGCGTGACGATCCCCAAGGACACCTTCGTCCGTGGCGATGCCGAGCAGTTTGGCTCCTTCCTTAAGGCGCGCATCAACAAAAAACTCCGCATCGAGACCAAGAAGAGGAAAATGAAGGCCGAGAAGGCCGCCGCCGAGGCCAAGCAGGGCGACAAGCCCCAGGAGACCAAGGGCAAGCAGCGCAAGCAGAAGAAGAAGAACAAGAAGAAGCACTAGGGCCGAGCGCCACTGCGAAGGGAGCCTCATCCCGCTTCAGCGTAGGATGAGGCTCCCCCAACAGGACCTTCGAGTTACTTCACTTCAAACCTTAAGAGCCTTCTCTCCGGCAGATCGGTCATCTTCATCGTGTAAGTCCCGGGAAACGCCTTCTCAAAACGAACGGTCTCGTAATCTTCGAAATAGTCGTTGGTGTTCTGCATCATGAATGGGACGAGCAACTCGTTCTCCGCCCCAACCTGTACAGCAAACGCAGCAGAGCCGCCCAGAGCCGGCATTGCCTGCGTTATCAGATCGGTATTGACCACAAAGTCATAGTTTGGCGCAGACTCCGGCACCAAATGCCAAACATACGTTTTGATTCCGCCTTCGACATTGTCCTTATTCCTGACACGCATCTTTACGGCGATAACACACGCGATGTCGGCGTCCTTCAATTTCGTTTTCGTATCCACGATGCCATATTTTGAATAATCATCATGCGCACGCTTGAGATACTCGCGCGGCGTGAGCAGCTCTGCCCCGTCTATGCAAAACGAATACCCGTCAGTCGCCACATCCTTCGACCCCAGAAACGCCCCATCCATCGAGAGCCATTCGCCCTCTGCATAATATTTCTCAGGAATGACCGTCCGGTTCCCGTTAACGACGCTCACCCTCATGCCCGCAAGGCCAGTAGCAGCACAGCCGAAAAGCGCAAACACCGCCCTTCTTGTCCACAGGGTCTTCTTCATCGCGCTCACGACCTTTCCCGAACTTTCACAACGGCACCGTCGCGCATGCAGTAAACCCGATCGGCCAGCTCCTCGAGCACCTCTCCGTCATGGCTGGACAGAATAACCTCGCGACCCGTTGATGCCGCCATCGCCACAACGCGCTTGAGTATTTCCACGCCCGCTTCGTCGAGGGCATTTGTTGGCTCATCGAGAACAAGTAGCTTCGGCTTTTCCATAATTGCCGCAGCTATCCCCAGACGTTGCTTCATCCCAAGCGAGTATGCTCGGAACTTCTTTTTTTCGTCTGCATCGAGCCCCACGAGCCGCGGGGCAGAGCGAATGTCCTCGGGGGTGGCAACGCCCTTGATCTGAGCGATGAGCTCCAGATTGTCGTAGCCAGACAGATATCCCAAAAAGGAGGGCGCCTCGATCAGCATTCCCAGACTCGGCGGGAACGAGATATCAACTCCGAGCCTTTGACCATCGATTGAGATCTCGCCTTCGGTAGGCTTGATCAATCCGCAGACCGCTCGCATGAGCATGGTCTTGCCCGAACCGTTTATCCCCTGAAGCCCAACCACAGTCCCAGGGTCAACCTCGATGGACACGTTGCGCAGGACAACGTTTTTGCCCATACGCTTCGATATGTCCCTAACGATCACGCTCATATCTTGTCCCCCTTTTCTATAAGGTCTGCCCTTCGAAACCACAGTCCGCCCAGCGATAGACATAACGACATAAGCCCAATTGATGACAAGACGCTCGAGCCCGCCGCGATTCCCTCTTTGACAATTCCGCCCCAGCGCAACAGCATCAAGGCGTTACCCAATAGCGCCCAATGTCGTGCATATGCCGAGCAGATCAGGTAGCTCATTAAAACCACAAACGAGACTGACGGCCCAAGCACAAACCCAACCGCTGCCTGCGCAAACGCAAGCGCCTCGAAAGCAAATAAGAGACCTATGAAAAACGGCAGCGCATCCGCCTCGGCAGCTTTGAGAAACCACGGCGCCAAATTAGCCAGCTGAAGCGACTCGCCATGGACGACCGCGCTGAACGAGGAGCTCACCACCAAGCTCCAAATCACAACAGCGCAAACCACCACGAGCAGTGAAAATGCCGTTACCGCCGCCACTGAGATAAAACGCGAGGCCCACCAAAGGGTTCTTGCCCGGCATCGAACAAGTGCTTGCAAACCAAGCCCGTGCAACGATTCGGTCGGATAATCGAGTGTCATATAGAGAATAAGCAGAATGAGGAATAGCCATCCTAACGGAGGCACAAACATGACCCCGGGCCTAGGCTCAAACGGAGCAGACCCGGCAAACACGAGCGCGAGATTATCCGCAAACCCCAAGGCATCCGTCCTGACCCCATATACAGAAGAAAATCCATAGGCGTACACCAAGTTCGCAACGGTCACTGCCGCAACCGCAATAAAAGTAATGATGTTCTTCTTCAAAACGGTCCTCAGGTCCGCGGCGACCAGCCTAAACAGCATCAGACCACCTCGCGCCTTTTTAAGAATCTCGCGGAAATCCAAGAAAAGACGAACAGCAAAATGATTTCCGCAAACCCCGCTCGAATGTCGGGCCAGTTATTTAGTGATTCCGACCTGATGCTGTTAAGAATGTTGCAGTTAAAGCCAACGCATGAAAGGACGCTAAAAATCCAATCGTTAACAAAGTGCCATGCAACCATAATCAGATATGGAACGACCATCGCCTTGATTCTGCTGCGAAACACAACCGACAGACCGGTCACGGCCATGGATAGAACCCCCAGCGTCACCGCATCGAACAGCGTATAAACCAGCACGTACAACAGAGGCCGGGAATAAAACAGGCCAGAAAAATAGCTATGCAGATAGAGCCCGACGTAAGTCGATTCGTCGACCCGGGGGAGATACGCGGGAAACAGCATGGAGACAATCAGAAAGTTCACGAGTAGCGGAATAGCCGTGACCGCAAACGCAGAGAGGAAGGCGGACAGCATCTTCACCTTCACGTATGCATTTCTAGAAACACGCGTGCAGATCTGTGCCTCGTAACCGCCCAAACGCTCGGACAGGCATGACCACGACCCGGCCAACATGGCAAGCAACGGCAGCGCATAGAAAAACACCGACGCTAACAACGGCGCGTTCGCGCTCACAACAATCCAGTTGCCAAAGCAACTTTCACGCGTTTGGCCGAGGTATGTCTGAGACTGCAGACCAATGCCGTAGCCAAAAGATAACAGCTGCTTGCGCTCAGTCTCGAGCGTCCACCATGCCTCAATGGCGACCGCCATCGAAATTGCAGTTGCAACCATAAGGGTCAACGCAAATATAGGATTGCCAAATATCTTGGACAGCTCGTGCCGTATTAGATTTCCATTCAAGCAACATCACCCTCCCATTGGCCGGGCCGAGCAGTAACGCTCGGCCCGGCCCTAATCACAAGCGGTTAATGATGCGTCGACGCACGGCAACCTTTGCATGAATAGAAAATGATGTCTGTAAACACTCGCTATTGAGTTGATCGCTCAGGCGTTTACATGTTATCTACCTGCGATAACAATGAAATGAGCTCCGCTTTATTCTTGATCTTCAACTGGCGGTAAGAAGCAGACCGCAGTGCTTGCACCGTAGATGCAGCGTAACCGACATCCTCCGCAATAGCCTTTGTCGTTGCGCCCTCCGCCGTCATCAGCAAAATTTGCGACTGAACATCAGAAAGGGAGCGAGACGTAAGCAGAGCCAGCTGACGCACGCGAGCCGTTTCGGTGGACCCGTTCGCGCGGTACTCCGAGACGGCCTTCTCGTCCTCAACCGAACGGGCGAGCGCGATGTGCGTAACGAACATGGGCACAGACCAGCAAACAATCACCGTTGCCACGACAACATTGACGGCCGAACTTTGCCCCAACAACGACGCGAGGAACAACGGCTCGAAAACCGTCAGATCCTGCACCATATTGAGCAAGACGACCCAAACAGGAGCCATCGCCCCGAAGCAAAGCATCCATATCCCAAGCATTTTGCACCAAGGACAGCTTCGCAGCACCTTATATGTGAGCAGCATCCCCGTCAGCACCGCAAGCCCGTGGATTCGCCCCCTAGCGGCCGCATAGATTAAGGCAACCATGCCCATTGACACCAACGGCACGATAGCCCGGATACGAGCACACACCTTAAACGGACGCAGCTCAACGGCGAGCGAAGCCATAGACGCCACGCCGCAGACCAGGACTGGCACGGCCATCAACGGATCGCGTATGCACCTCCATGCCGCGATATAGATAAAAGACCATTCCACAGCAGATAGCATCGCCCATACGCACGGGCTTCCGAGCCAAATCGCTTCACCTGCTCTATCCAGCGCAGCGCCACGATTCGGTTTTCCACCCGCGTAGCGTAGCGACAGAAGCAGTCCGAGACCCAATGCGTAGCTTAAGAGGGAAAAGGCGACAGCCCGCGAAACACCGGACCCCCAATCGCTATCCGCCATTACCAAGGGACCCGCCGCAAGGAGGATAAAAAATAATGTGAGCAGGTATCGAAACAGCCGGCGCGTTCGAGCTGATGCCACCATATCGTCAGCATGCCGCTGCGGCAGCTCATGCCCTACAGTATCGCCCTCACCCGCAAACAACGCCACGAGCTCGCGCGAGCCCGCAACCGACGCCTTCCCGTATGCTCGGTGAAGCGTTGTTCTCACCGTCGATGGCTTCGTATCCGTCTCCTTGGCAATTTCCGCCGGCGTTTTCCCTTTGAGCAGCAGTCGAACAAACTGCTCTTCTCTAGGCGACAGGGCAGGGGAAAACACCCCCGCATCGAATGTGTCGGACGCGCAGGCGATATCCGAATTGTTGTCCCGTCTCCCCCTTAGCAACATGCATACGAAGGCAGCAGCGATAGCGGACCCCATCGCCAGCAATGCAATGACCACGGCATCGTTTGCGAAGTATGCCACATCGACAGCCGGAATAAGACCAATAGGAACTGCTACGAGCACAGAACAGGCAAACACGTCGCGCCGCCCATGGCCAAAGGCACGAGGGCGGCAAAACAGCGAGGCCACAGTCAATGCGAGATAGACCAACGGAATTAAAAGCGCAAGGCCAATTGACGCAGCCGAAACAGAGGGTATCCCCCATGGCTCGGGGACAATTCTCCATGAAACTCGACAGCAAAACAGCAGACAAGACATGACGGCTATTGTTTCTGTAAAAATCGCGTCCTGCGGGTGACGAGTTTCCCTTTCGTCAGTCCGTGTCAACCTCTGCGTCAAAGGAGAGTCCGCCGTACCCCAAATAACATATGAGAGGAGCAGCGACCCAGCAAAGCACAAGACGCACGAAACGGCATGCAGCAGCGAGATCGGTGCGAACACGAATGGAATAGAATCTCCGCGAGCATAGAAAGCCAGGTCGGCCCATTCGGGAACCGTTGCAATAACACCAAGGAAAACACCGATAGCACCGAGATGCCTCGGCCGTCTCATTTCTCCCCCCTTGCATAGCGCAGCACCATGAACAAACGCCGCAAGGCTTGCGCCCAGGATAACGAGCCAGGTCATTGCACCTGATGCCAGGCCGATTGAAGATGAAAACCGGTGATAAGGGGTGACCGCCATTACGACAAGCGCAATGGCGCAGGCAGATGTAGCAGAACGGCGGGAAAAAAGCATATGGCCTCCATAGCGTGTCATTATATCGCTCGAGCCGCTCGTTTATCCCTGCTCCCACACCAGCCGGCATCAACGATTCAGGCAAACTCCAATCCGAGCCAGATCACGGTCCAGCTTTTGTCCGCAGCCCCCGCCCCAAAGCAGGATGTGGTTTCCTTTTGGGCGCCGGTTCGGAAAGCGTATCCCGTTCCAGGGCAATATTCTGGGATGCAGTTTCCGCAGCCCACCCCATTTGGAAAGCGCATCCCATTATTTGGCTGAAAACTGGGATACGCTTTCCGGACGAATCGAAACGGGCCGAATCAATCGGGCCACCTCGCCCCGTTATCCTCGCCATCCGCCCGAGCGTGCTACACTAGCAGCATCTATGCCACCGCGAATGGCTCGGCCCCGTGCCCGCCACTCGCAAACGAACTTTAAACGCACGAGGGTTGGCCATGCCGCTTTTCTCGCAACATACCGCCCGGTTCTCGCCGGACGTTCCCTTGGAGGGCACTAGCTCTCGCGAGCTGCTCAAGCGGTACCAGCCGCTCGAGACGCTTGCGACCGGCGGTTTTGGCTCCATCGAGATTTGCCGCGACACGCATCTGCGCCGTCGCGTGGCCATTAAGCGCATTCCCCTTATCAACGGCGCCGGCATGCCCGCCAGCGACATCATGGACGTGCTGCGCGAGGCGCATACCGCCGCCATGCTTCAACATCCCAATATCGTGCAGGTTATCGACTTTACGCACGACACCGCCTATGCCTACCTGGTCATGGAGTATGTCGACGGCATGTCGTTGGCCGAGTTTTTGCATCGCGTGGACGGCCACTCGCTCACCTTTGACGAGGCCGCGGCCATTGCCGACGCGCTGGGTCAGGCACTCACCTTTGCCCATGCAAACGGCGTGCTTCATCTGGACATAAAGCCCGCCAATGTGCTTATCGACCATTCGGGCAATGTAAAGCTCACCGACTTTGGCATGGCGCGGCTGTCGTCTGCCGGCGGCTTTGGCGGCTCGCGCGGCGGCACCATCGGCTACATGCCGCCCGAGCAGCTCGATATCGAGACCGGCACGGTCGACGAGCGCGCCGATGTCTTTGCCCTCGCCTGTGTGATCTACGAGGGCCTGTGCGGCAGCGCTCCCTTTATGGCGGCCACGCCCGCCGGCTCGCTCGGCCGCATCATCGGCGGCGCCACCTATCCCAGCGAGCTGATACCACACTTCCCCCCGGGAGCCGAGGCCGCGCTCATGAGCGCGCTCTCCCCCATGCCGCAGGACCGCCCCAACAGCATCGAGGCATTTTGCGACCAGCTCCTTGCCGGTCTGGGCAGCGTGCGCGAGGGCCGTCGCAGCCTGGAGCAAATGGTTGGCGAACTTTCGGATGACGAGCAGGAGCTCGACGATATCGAGCCGTCGCACTACGAGGACGACGCCATCGAGGTCGACCCCGCACTCGGCTGGGCGGGCACGCGCTGGAGCCATGCGCGCGACTACACCATGCGCACTATCTCGGCGCTAACGTGCGGCACCTATAGCTTTTTGCTGATGCAAACGGCCGGGGTCGCGGCGCTTCCCGGCCTGGTCATTGCGGCCATCGCGATCGGAGCGGCGGCTGGCCTGGCCCCCCAGATTGGCTCGGCCATCTCGGCTGTGGGCTTTTTGGTGCTCATGGCCAACGCCACCATGCAGGCGCAGGGCATCTTGTCGATGTTGCCCGTCGCGGTGATCTTTGCCGCCGCCATGTCCGGTTGGTGGATTGCCTGGGGTCGCACCGAGGCTGCCGCGAGCGCCGCGCTCACCTGTGCACTCGCGCTTGGCTGTCTGACCGGCAATACCTTCCTGGCAGCTGGGGTCGCCGCCGGCGTCGCGTCATTTTGGCTCGGCCCGGCAAGCGCCGCCGCGGCAACGGGCATGGGCGCGCTTTTTGCCCGTCTGGCCACGGTCGCGCTTTCAGCCGGAGGCGTGCTGGGGCTCGGTAACGTTGCCGCAGCGCTGGGAGACCCGCTCCTTTGGGCTGCCTTTGTGCTGGTCGCGGCAACTGCCGCAGCGTCATCTGCGCTGCTCAATACCCATGCCAAGCGTGCCGATCAGGGCTCAAACCTTGTCGCAATCGCCGCCATCGCTGTCACCGGCATCGGCTGCGCAGCGGCGTCCTGTCTTGCACACCATATGGAAATTGCCAGCCTTGCAGCCGCGGTCATCGCCAAGGCGGCGGTTGCGGGAACCCTATCCTCTATAATCGTTGGGATATGCCTATATTTGCTCGGATACCAAAGAACCTATACGGAGAGTGATCTTTCGTGAACTTCCTGAACA
The DNA here is from genome assembly GCA_900542315.1 of uncultured Collinsella sp. Lineage (GTDB taxonomy): Bacteria > Actinomycetota > Coriobacteriia > Coriobacteriales > Coriobacteriaceae > Collinsella. Next base: position 15,181 of record UQMV01000006.1, on the reverse strand, counting down.
TCTTCGAGGACCACGTGGCCGGCATCTTCGGTGCCACCCGTGCCCCGTTCTCCTTTAAGAAGCTTGCCAAGCAGGCCGCTCGCGACATGGAGGATCAGACTCTGGTGATCAACGGCGTCAACACGGCGCCGGCACTCTATACCATCCTTATCGCCGCCGACGACGATCCCATGCTCGCCCCGTTCTACCCCGAGCTTTCGCGCGAGGTCCGCGAGTTTGTGAAGGCGCAGGCCGAAAAGCGCCGCTATGTCTTTGTCGGCGAGCCCCTCGTGCGTTTTATGATCGATCCGCAGCTGCGCGCCGGCAAGTTCTCGGTCTTTGCTGAGAACGTCGATGCGCCCACGCTCGGCCGCCTGTACGAGGAAGAGCGCGCCTACCAAAACGGCCTGGGACAGAACAACTCGGCCGCAAGCCGTGCCGCCAGCGCCCCGCGCGCCGGCCAGCAGCAGTTTGCTGCCCCGCAGCAGCAGCGCCCCGCCGCCATGCCCCAGCAACAGCCGACGCCTCGCGCCGCCGCTCCCGACCCGCTTGCCGTGGCAGACCCCTTCGCGCCTAGCGTCCCCGACCCCGCCGCCGCACCCATCCCGGTGCCTCAGACCGTCTCGCGCGACGCGCTTGCCGGCATGGGCGGAGCCGCCGCGACCGGTGCCGCCGTGGGCCTAGGCGCCGCAGCCGGCATCGCCTCCAACATGGCGAGCACTCGCGCCCCGCAGCGCCCGCTCGCCCAGCTCGTCGACGTCGTGAGCGGCGAGAGCCATAGCATCACCTCCGCACAGGTGACCATCGGTCGCGAGCGCTCAGTTTCCGACATTGCCCTGCGCGACCCCAACGTGTCGCGCCGCCACGCCCAGCTCACCTTTACGGGCTCGGATTGGTCGATCGAGGACCTCAATTCCACCAACGGCACGCTCGTCAACAACCGCCGCATTACGCGCTGCCCGCTGCGCAACGGCGATCTGCTGACGTTTGGCCTGAGCACGTTTGAATTTAGGGGATAGTCGCTTATGAACATCGATATCGTCCTTTTTGCAGGCCGCATCGTCCTGGTCGCCCTGCTCTATATCTTCCTGTTCGCCGTCATGAAGACCGGCGTGGGACTTGTGCGCGGGCAGCGCCGCGACTCGGCTATCTGGACGATCGATGTGGACAAGGGTCCGCGCGGTATCCGCGGCATCCACGTAGACATGCTCGGCCCCGTCATCGTCGGTCGCTCGCCATCTTCGGACATCTGCATCAACGAACCGTTCGTCTCGGCCTCGCATGCGCGCTTTTCGCTGCAGGGCCCGGCGCTCATCATCGAGGACCTCAACTCGCTTAACGGCACGCTCGTCAACGGCCGCCAGCTCGTGGAGCCCGCGACGCTGCGTGAGGGCGACGAAGTCCAGATTGGCGACGTGGTCATGAAGGTGAACCGTCGATGATCGACGAGGAGAACAAGTCCGCAACTATGACCGAGGCACCGGCTGCCGCCACAGCTGTGCCGGCCCACGCCGCTCCGGCGGGCTCCAAACCCGTGGAGCCCGAGGACACCGTGTTCTCCCTGCCTCTTTCGCATGTAACGCATGATATTTCGGATCTAGCCGATAACGAGGACGAAGAGGATGCCGTAGCGGCGCCCATCGGCGCACATGCTGCGGAACAGCCCACAGCGCCCGAAGCAACCCCGGCGCCGGCTCACTTTGCAGAGCCCGTCGCCGCGGCAATCAACGAGAGCGCTGCGGTGTTTGCGGCACCCGAGCCCGCCGCGCCGGCGTTTCCCATAGCCCCGGCATCCGAGGTTGCGCCCGCGTCTACGCCGGCGCCCGAGGCGGGGACATCCCCCGAGGACGGCCCTGCACCCAAGACCCCGCAGCCTGCGCCCGCAAGCGAGTCCGATGCCGTGGCCGAGCCCGCCGCCCAGTCGCAAAACACGCCCGCGCCGTCGCACTTTGCGACGCCCGAGCCTATAGACGTCAGCCCGCAAGATGACGAGTCGACCGCCCGCGTTTCCGAGGAGCCCGACTCCCCGGACACCGGCGATTCCGAATCAAACGCCGAGACCGACACCGTCTCTCCCGGTGACACAGCCGAAATCGACGTTGCCGCCGTTGAGGCCAAGCTCAAAGACCCCGGCTCGACCATGAGCTTTGAACCCCTAACCGAGGAGCGCATCGAGACCGACTCGACCTATGATGCCGGCACCACCACGCAACTCATGTGGGGCGCCCGCTCCGACGTTGGCTGTGTGCGCCCGCACAATGAGGATTCCTACCTGGTGCAGTCGCCGCTCTTTTGCGTATGCGACGGCATGGGCGGTCACGCCGCCGGCGAGGTAGCCTCTTCCATCGCCGTCGAGACTATAGCCAAGACGGCCCCACAGTCCGCCGACGCAGCACGCCTGGCCGCAGCCGTCGAGGCAGCCAACGCCGCCGTAATCGAGGCAGCCCTGAACGGCCTGGGCAAGCCCGGCATGGGCTGCACAGCCACCTGCGCCTATATCGAAAACGACACGCTCGCCATCGCCCACGTGGGTGACTCTCGCGCCTACCTGCTCCACGAGGGCACGCTCATCCGCGTGACCCGCGACCACTCCTACGTGGAGGAGCTCGTGGACGCCGGCGAGATCACGGCAGACGAGGCTCGCGTCCACCCCAACCGTTCGGTCATTACCCGTGCGCTGGGCTCGGACCCCGCCATGTATGCCGACCACTTCACTCTGCATATCGAGGAAGGCGACCGTCTGATCCTGTGCTCCGACGGCCTTTCGAGCATGATTCCCGATAGCGATATCGAGAACATCGCCACGCAGTCCTCAACCGCGCAAATCTGCGTCGACAACCTAGTGGACGCGGCGCTTGCCGCCGGCGGCCACGACAACGTGACCGTAGTAGTCGTTGACCTGGTTGACGATGGCGTCATGCGCGAGGCGCAACGCGTGCGTCGCCGCAACGTTACTATCGCCGCCATCCTGGCCCTCGTCTTTGTGCTGGCAGCTGGCATCTGGGCCTACACGGGTGTCACCGGCTCGTACTACCTGGGTACCTACCAGGGCAATGTCGCCGTCTGGCGCGGCCTGCCCGGCAAGCCGCTCGGACTCAAGCTCCACTGGCTCGAAAGCGAAACCAGCATTAAGCTGTCCGACCTGCCCGAAGACACGCAAAACCGCCTCAAGGCGGGCATTCCGCAAACAAGTGTCGACGATGCGCAGGACACGATATCCAAGTACCGCCACCAGATCGACGAGGAGCAGACCCGCCAGGTGATCGACGCGCAAACGATTCGCGACAACACCAATCAGGGATCGACCTCCGAATCAGATTCCGAGAAAACCGCCGAACAGTCCGCCGAGGCCGAAGCCTCCGATAAGAATTAGAAAGGGAGTGCCGCTTATGAGTCGCCGCAACACCGAAATGCTCTTGCTCATCGCCTCGGCGTTCCCCGTCATCCTGCTGTATGCGATGTACGTGCTCACCGCAGGCGCTTCCATCTCGTTTGAAACGCTCGCCGTGCCGATCGGTCTCTTTGCCGCCTTCGCCGCGGCGCATATCGCCGTGCGCATCCTGGCGCCCGGTGCCGATCCGGCCATCCTGCCCATCGTCTTTGTGCTTTCGGGTATCGGCATCACGTTCGTAACGCGTCTGGCACCCGCCCTCGCCATCTCGCAGCTCGTCATTCTGTTTGTCTCGGTGGCACTGATGGTGGGCACGCTCGCGATGATCAAGAATCTCGATGTGGTCATGCGCTACAAGTACACCTTTGGCATCATCGGCATCATCTTGCTGATGCTGCCCATCTTTATCGGCACCACCATCTCGGGCTCCAAGCTGTGGATTCGCATCGCCGGCTTCACCATCCAGCCCGGCGAGTTCGCCAAGATTTTTATCGTATTGTTCTTGGCCGGATACCTAGCCGAGAACCGCGAGCTACTCTCCATCTCCAATCGCAAGATCTTGGGCCTCAAGGTCCCGCGCCTGCGCCTGCTGCTGCCGCTGTTTGCCGTGTGGGGCGTGTGCCTGCTCATCGTCGTCTTCGAACGCGACCTGGGCTCGGCCGTCCTGTTCTACACCATCTTTTTGCTGATGCTCTATGTTGCCACGGGACGCTTTTCGTACGTCATCATCGGCCTTGCGCTGCTGGCCGTTGGAGCCGTGGGCGCCTACAAGTTCCTGTCGCACGTGCAGGTGCGCTTTCAGGTCTGGGTCGATCCGTTTAAGGACGCCCAGGGCCAGGGCTACCAGATCGTACAGTCACTTTACTCGCTGGCTGACGGTGGCCTGGTTGGCGTCGGAATTGGCAACGGCATGGCAAACAACATCCCCGTCGTCGAGTCCGACTTTATCTTCTCGGCCATCGGCGAGGAAATGGGCCTTTTGGGCGGCGGCGCCGTGCTCATCCTGTTTATGCTTTTTGCCGTGCGCGGCCTCACCACGGCAGCCCGCGCCAAGTCCGACCTTGCCGCCTTTAGCGCGACCGGCCTTACGGCGGCCATCAGCTTCCAGGCATTCTTAATCGTTGGCGGCGTAACCCGCCTAATCCCGCTGACCGGCGTCACCCTGCCCTTTATGAGCCAGGGCGGTTCTTCGCTGCTGGCGAGCTTTATCATCGTCGCGCTGCTGCTGCGCGCCGGCGACGAGGCAACCGGACGCGAAGCCGAGCTCACCGGCACCGGCACCATGGCCGCCATCACCGATGACCAGGTCGCATCAGCCGCCGCCCCGACCGGTACGCGTTTTGCCAACGTACCTTCCTACAGCCACGGCAACCACTCCGCGGGTTCACGCATGCGTCGTCGCCTGCTCGACACGCCAGAGTCCGGCGTGCTCGGCCGCGTGGCACTTGCCAACCGTCTGACTCGTGCCGTGTTTGCCTTTACGGCGCTGTTCGCCATCCTTATCGGCAACCTCACCTATGTCCAGGTCATCAAGGCAAAGGATTACCAGGACATGCCGACCAACAACCACACCATCGCCCGTTCCAAGTACATCCAGCGCGGCTCCATCATCACGTCCGACGGCGTGACGCTGGCCGAATCGCTGCAACAGGAGGACGGCACCTACGTACGCTCCTACCCTAACGGCAACCTGGCCGCCCATGTGGTTGGCTATGTGAGCCAGCAGTACGGTACCGCCGGCATCGAGAGCGTGATGAACGACACGCTCACCGGTTCCAAGGATTACTCCAGCTGGAACAACGCCATCGCGTCGCTCGCGGGCCAAAACCAGCCGGGCAACACCGCCAAACTCACCATCGACTCCCGCATCCAGACGGCCGCCGAACAGGCTCTCAAGGGCTTTAAGGGCGCCGTTGTGGTCATGGACCCGCGCACCGGCGCGGTGCTCGCATGCGCCAGCTCACCCACCTACGACAACACCAACATCGATGCCCTGCTGCAGGCGGGAGGCGGCGAGGACGGCTCCATGTACGATCGCGCCATGGACGCGTTGTACACCCCGGGCTCCACGTTTAAGGTCGTTACGCTTTCTGCGGCACTCGAGACCGGCACCGCCAGCCTGACCAGCACCTACCAGGCGCCCGGCTCCATGGACATTGGTAACGCACCGGTCACCAACTCTGCCAACGAGAGCTACGGCACCATCAGCCTGCAACAGGCCTTTGCCGTGTCCTCTAACGTCGTCTTTGGCCAGGTGGCAAACGAGGTTGGCGCAAACACGCTCGTTCAGTTTGCCAACGCCTTTGGCTACGGGCAGAAGCTCGGCCAGGACCTGACCTCCACGGCCTCCATCATGGCCGACCCGTCGCTCATGACCGAGTGGGAGACTGCCTGGGCCGGCGCCGGCCAGCCTGTCGGCATGGACCACACGCCCGGCCCGCAGACCACCGTCATGCAAAACGCCGTGATTGCCGCCGCCATCGCTAACAGTGGCGTGGTCATGGACCCGTACTTTGTTTCCCAGGTACTCGCCCCGGACGGAACCGTGGTTAAGACCACGCAGTCCCGTTCGCTGGGCCAGGCTGTCAGCTCTGCCACGGCCGACCAGGTCAAGCAGGCCATGCTCGCCGTCGTCCAGTCCGGCACCGGCACCGATGCCCAGATCCCGGGCGTCAAGGTCGCCGGCAAGACCGGTTCGGCCGAAACTGGCGGCACCAACGTCAACTCGATGTTCGTCGGCTTCGCACCTTACGATTCACCCACGGTCGCCATTTCGGTGGCCTTGGAGGATTACGACCAACACGACGTCGAGGCGGCCAAGATCGCCGGCATCGTCCTGACTGCGGCGCTTGCCGCCCAGGGAGCGTGACGCCCGTGATCGAATCGGACACCCGAGGCGCGCCGCGACCGAAGAGTTAGCGGCAACGCGCCACATGGCCCCAGCGGCCACATCGTAGGTACTACACACATCGTTGAGCGAATAGTTATGTTAGGAGCAGGAATGGAACAGAGGGTCCTCGGGGGAAGATACCTCCTCAAGGATAAGGTGGGGACAGGCGGCATGGCGACCGTCTATCGTGCACAGGACCAGGTCCTCAACCGCACGGTAGCCGTCAAGATCATGCTGCCGCAGTATGCTGGCGACGCAACCTTCGCCGCACGCTTTAAGCAGGAGGCCCAGGCAGCAGCCGGTCTCTCCTCCCCCTATATCGTGGGCGTCTACGATTGGGGCAAGGACGGCGACACCTATTACATCGTCATGGAGTACCTGCGCGGCACCGACCTTAAGAGCGGTATCAAGAGCCACGGCGCCCTCGACCCCAAGAAGGTCGCCCAGATCGGCTCGCAGATTAGCTCTGCACTCTCGGTCGCCCACAAGCACGAGATCATCCACCGCGACATCAAGCCGCAGAACATCATGGTGCTGCCCGACGGCAACATCAAGGTCATGGACTTTGGCATCGCGCGCGCCAAGAACAGCCACCTCACGCAAGACAACAACGTGCTGGGAACCGCCCACTACGTCAGCCCCGAGCAGACCCGCGGTCAGGACCTCGGCCCCACCTCGGATATCTACTCGCTGGGCGTCGTGATGTACGAGTGCGCCACCGGCCGCGTTCCCTTTGACGGTGACGACGCTATCTCGGTCGCACTCAAGCAGGTCAACGAGCTGCCTGTTCCGCCGAGCCAGATCAACTCCGGTGTCGACGCCGACCTTGAGCGCATCATCCTCAAGTGCATGGAGAAGGACCCGGCAAACCGCTTCCAAACCGCCGACGAGCTGCGTCAGGTGCTCAACAGCTACCTGTCGGGCCATACCGTCAACATCTCGGAGCCCACGCGCATCATCGGCGCCCCCGGTGAACTGGGCGCCACCAAGACTCGCGAACTTTCCGATCAGACGCGCGCCATGGTGCGTCCCGTCTCGGGCGTGAGCGGCCAGAATACCGCCCGCAGCTCGGTTTCGGGCTCCACCGGCTCCTACGAGGTCGAAAAGCCCAAATCCAACAAGAACAAGATCATCGCCGCCGTGGTGGCAGCCGTTGCCGTCATCGGCATCGTGGTGGCCATTGCCACAGGGCTCTTTGGCGGCGAGCAGGTCACCGTGCCCGACGTGCTGGGCAAGGATCAGCAGACTGCCGTCGAGCTGATCAAGGAAGCCGGCCTCGAGCTCGGCACCATCGACCAAAGCTACAACGACGATGTCGACGAGGGCAAGGTCGCCGAGCAGACGCCCAACGGCAACACCAAGAAGGCCAAGGGCACCAAGGTGAACCTGGTAATCTCCAAGGGCCCCAAGCCCTCCGAGAAGGTTGAGGTTCCCCAGCTTGTCGGCCTGACCAAGGACCAGGCCGAAGCCGCGCTGGCAAGCGTTGGCCTGAAGGGCAGCGCCTCCGAGGAGGCCAACGAGGCCGATGAGGGCCAGGTCTTTGATCAGGGCACCGAAGCCGGTAAGGAAGTCGAGAAGGGCACGACCATCTCGTACAAGGTCTCGAGCGGCCCGGATACCACGTCCGTCCCCGACCTGACCGACATGACCGAGGCCCAGGCGCGCAACGCCCTCGATATGGCAGGCTTTGGCGTCGACGTGAGCTACCAGGAGAACGACTCGGTTACCGAGGGCACCGTGATTAGCTGGAACCCCAGCGGCAAGCAGAAGCCCGGCGCCACGATTACCGTCGTCATCGCCAAGAAGTCCGGCAAGGCCACCGTCCCGGGCAACCTGTACGGCAAGAGCATTTCCGCCGCCGTTACCGCGCTCAACAACGCCGGTTTCTATAACATTGGCTTCTGTGACCAGAACGGCAATCCCGTAAGCGGTAACGAGGATGCCACCGTTACGGGCGTCTCCCCCACTGGAAAGCAGTCCACCGACAGCACGATTACGCTGACGGTCGCACTTTCTGGTTCGGGCTCGGGCTCGGGCACGAGCACGGGCGACGATTCCGGTACGACCAACTAGTCGCCACCCCACCGCTCATCGCGGCTTTCGCCGCAAACATATTCGCTCACAGGCGCCCGCTTGCTCCCCCAGCAAGCGGGCGCTTTGTTTATCGACAGACCAGGGCTCCATAGCAACGCAAAGAGGCCCGCAAAAGCGAGCCTCCCAGGTGACAACAGAATATGTGATGCAGTAATTACTGGCCGCAGAACTTCACCATGATCTCGACCACGAGCTTCTCGGAGTTGAGCTGCTGTATCATGATGCCCTGCTGGAACAGCGGGATGTTGGCGCGCGTGTGCTCCGGATCGGAGTGCTCGACGAACTCCTTCTTATCCAAGGTGCAGACCGAGCGCGACAAAACGACTTCGAAGCGACCCATTACGGCATCGCGCATGCGCTACAATCTCGGTTAATCTGTTAACCACCCGAAAGCAGCAGGAGGCCCCATGCCCACACCAGGCAAGCGCCCATCCATGCGCCAGATTGCCGTCGCGGCCGGCGTATCCGTCGCCACGGTCTCCCACGTCATCAACGGCAGCGGCCGTTTTTCCGAAGACACCCGCAAGCGCGTGGAAGCCGCCCTCAAGGAATACGGCTACGTCACGAACATGGCGGCGAAGAGCCTCCGTATGGCCCAGTCCCGGACCATCGGCATGATCGTGCCGGACATCTCCAACGACTTCTTTTCCAAGATCGCCCTGCATGTGGAGCGCGAGCTGGCAACCGAGGACTACTCGGTCTTTGTTTGCAACAGCGCCAATGACCCTGCCCGCGAGCGCGACTACTTTCGCACGCTGGCAAGCAAGCAGGCCGACGGCATCATCTGTATCTCCGGCCTGCGCAGGCTCGACGGCGAGTTCGTCCCCCACGGAATCCCCGTGGTCTGCATCGACCGTGCGCCCGAAAACGACCTCGGTTTCCCACACGTGGGCTCCGACAACATCGGCGGTGGCTACATGGCGACCGAGCACCTCATCGAGCGCGGCTGCAAGGACATCCTGAGCATCTCGAGTTTTACCGCCAACTACCCCGGCAACGAGCGCCAGATGGGCTACGAGCGGGCGCTCGCCGCGCACGGAATGCCGCTACGCCGCGACTACCAGCTGTTTGTCTCGGGTAAGCAGCCGAGCATCATCGAGTCCGAAGAGCTCGTGACCGACTTCCTCTCCACGGGCTACCCCGTCGACGGCATCTTCGCCCATAGCGACCACGCAGCCGTGGGCGCGCTGCGTGCGCTCGTTGCCGCCGGCAAGCGCGTACCCGAGGACGTCCGTCTCATCGGCTTCGACGATTCCGTCTATGCGCAGCTTCCGACGCCGCAAATCAGCACTATCCGCCGCTTCCCCGAGCGCCTCGCGCACGAGGGATGTCAGGCCCTGCTCGCCCTGCTGCGCGGCGAAGAGCCCGAGATGGAGACGCTCGTCCCCGTTAAGCTCGTGCAACGCGCGAGCAGCTAGACAGCGGGCAGCGAATAGCCGCGTTTTTCTCTCGCATGTGTTCTATCCCACGCGCGACATGCAAAAAGCCCGCCACCACATGGGTGACGGGCTTTTCCACTACCAGCCGCGTGCTTCCTCCGCACGCACGAGCTGACGAGCCTCGATCTGGCGAATCATATCGATGCGGCGCTGGTGACGGCCGCCCTCGAACTCGCCGGTGAGCCAGGCGTCGACGATCATCTTGGCCAGCTCGATGCCCACCACACGAGCACCAAATGCGAGCATGTTGGTGTTGTTGTGCTCGCGTGACAGACGAGCGGAATACGGCTCAGAGCAGGTGCAGCAACGGATACCGCGCACCTTGTTGGCGGCGAGCGAGATGCCCACACCCGTACCGCAGATAACGATACCGCGATCAACCTCGCCGGACATGACAGCGTCCGCCACGGCCTCACCCGCGATGGGATAGTCAAAGCGCTCGGTGCTGTCCGTGCCGAAGTTCACGACTTCGTAGCCGTACTTCTCCTGGATATACGCCGTGATGGCCTCCTTATACTCGACTGCGACGTGGTCGTTTCCAATACCGATCTTCACAAGAGACCCCTTTCCATAAGAACCATTCGCGCATGCCGCGCGCTCAATCCGCCCTAATTCGCCCTTCCGCTTCTAATACACCTCGCCGGCGCGCAGACGGCGCAGGCACTCCTCGTAACCAGCGTCCTTGCCAAACAGCGCACTGGTGCCCAGGATAAATCCGTCCGCGCCGATGGCGGACAGGTCGCGCACGCGCTCGGGCGAGCAAGCGCCGTCGATCATGAGCTTGAAGCCGAAGCGCTCCTTCAGCGCGGCAAGGCGACGCACCTTGTCGTTCGTGAACTCTATAAAGCTCTGACCGGCAAAACCCGGATTCACCGTCATGACCATCACGTAATCGCAGAGGTTCAGCATCTCCTCGATCTCGGAGATAGAGGTGTCGGGGTTCACGGCGATACCGGCGCTCTTGCCGAGGGACTTAATCGCGGCGAGTGTCTTGACCACGTAACGCTCGGACTCCGGATGGATGTAGATGATGTCCGCGCCGGCGGAGGCGAAAAGTTCAACCTTGCTGGAGGGATTCTCGACCATAAGGTGCACGTCGACGAGCTTGTTGGTGGCAGCTCGCACGGCCTTGATGTCTTCGAGACCCATGGCGAAATTGGGAACGAAGCTGCCGTCCATCACGTCGCAATGGAAGATGTCGATGCCGGCGGCGTCGAGGTCCTCGACGGTCGCACGCAGATTGCCGTAGTCGGCGCACATGAGACTGGGGCAGAGCAGCATGGTGAACTCCTTATCTGCTCGGTGGTTATCTACTCGTTGGTAATTAATCGTTTAACCACGTTGTTAACCTGTAGTCTTTTCCAGATTCACAACGTTGCCATATTTGCCTATCTAGCTGGCATCATGCAGGAGCCCGCACCACGAAACGCTATCGTATTCCCTAGGAAGAAATCCCGCTACGCGGACAGCAGCAGCCAGGGGGCCGCAATCGCGCAGACCTGAGCCCGGACCCCCTACACTCCAGGCGTGATCAGGCGCGCGCGCTGGGCGATCTTTTCGTCATAGGACTCCGCGATAATCGCCACACCGTCAAACCCAAACGCGCGAACATTCGAGAACTGATGGAACTTCGAGCTGTCGCACAGCACGTACGCCTTATTCGAGTTTTCACGCACGATGCGCTTCTTCGCCGCCTCAACGTAGGAGGGCGTCATGACGCCGCGGTCCTCGTCAATCGCGTTGGTCCCGATAAACGCTTTATCGAAGTACAGGTCGCGCAGGATCGATTCGGTCATAGAACCGCAGAACGAGGAGTTCACATAGTTGAACTCGCCACCCACCACGATGAGCTGGGCGCGCGTCTCGCTCTTAATCAGGCACGCCGAGGCATCCGTCGTGTAAATTGTCACGTCGCGGTCGACCAGCAGGCGCAGCAGCGCCGTGCAGGTGGAACCCGAGTCCAGGTAGAGCGTGTCCCCGTCCTCAACAAGACGTAGGGCGACCTGGGCGATCTGGTCCTTCTCACTTCCGTGTAGGCCCGAACGCGTCGAGATGCTCACCTCGTGGACAGTCGAGACGAGCTTCACCGCGCCGCCCGAAAGATGCTCAACCTTGCCAAGCGCCTCCAGCTCCTTGAGGTCGCGGCGTAGCGTCGAAATAGAGACGCCCGGCAGCTCCTCCTGCAGCTCGGAAATCCTCACGAGGTCCGACTTCTGCAGGCACTCTACAATTCGCTCCTGGCGCTCATACGGGATCATATTGGGAACCTCTCCAAACCGCTCTGCTTCACGCTCGTTCATTTCTTTTCGAAAAGTGTAACGCATGCGCAGAAAAGTGGCCGCCACCTGTTGCGATGACGACCGCTTTAATCGATTGACCAACCCTCTCGTTCACAATTCGAACGAAGGTGAGGCGCCTCACGCAAGGGCGGGGCTCCTCGAGCGAGGATAACGAGCCCCAGGCGAGGCAGCGCGCGTCGAGTGAAATAGCATCCCAGAGGCGGCGCACCTCAAGCTCTTAGGCGAGCTGATCCTCCTTGCCGGTGAAGGCGAAGGCAAGAACACCGGCCACGACGGCGGAAATGAGCATGCCGACCATAGCCCAAGCGAAGTTCATGGGGTCGGAACTCACGAAAGCCGGGAACGTAGTGACGGAACCGAAGGTGAACGCAGTGGTGACGACCTTCATGATACCGAGGAACGCGCCGCCGACGGCACCGCCGATGATCTGCGCAAGCCAGACCTTCTTGTTCTTCACGAGCATACCGAACAGCGTGGGCTCGATGATGGCGGACAGGGCGATCGATACGACACCGGTCATCGCGAAGCTCTTGAGCTTCTGGTCGCGGGCCTTGAGGAACACGCCGAAGGCGCAGCCGATAACGGCGAAGTTGCAGGCGAAGGTGAAGGGGCAGATGTAGTCGAAGCCGTTCTGAGCGATGTTGTTGATCATGATGGGGTTCACGGCCCAGTGGATGCCCATGGACACCAGCACGGACCAGCCGCCGCCAACCAGCACGCCGGCGAACACGGAGCTGCGCTCGATCAGCCAGTTGACCACGAAGGCGATGGCCTCACCAGCGTAGACGCCCAGGGGACCGATGACGAGCATGGTGAGCGGAACCATAACGATCAGGGAGATGGCGGGCAGCACGACGAGCTTGAGCATCTCGGAAACGTGCTCATCGAGCCACTTGTACAGGTACGAGTAGACCCAGACAGACAAGATGGCAGGGATAACCGTGGAGTTGTAGTTCATGAGAACCACGGGGATGCCGAAGAAGTCCGTCATGGCGCCGTTGCCCGCGTCGCCCATGAGGGCGATGAAGTCCGGGTAGAGCAGGCACGCGCCGAGCAGCGCCGACAGGTACGGGCTCGCGCCGAAGCGCTTGCCGGCGGAGAAGCCGAGCAGCACGGGCAGGAAGTAGAACACGCTCATGGCCAGGGTGTACAGGATAGTGTAGGTACCCGTGCCCTCGGCGATGATGCCGAGCTGGGCGGCAAGGATGACAAAGCCGCGCAGGATACCAGAGCCGGCCATGGCGGGCAACAGCGGGGCAAAGATGCCGGAAATCGCGGAGAAGATCTGGCTGATGACGCTCTCGCCCTCGTCCTTGGTAGCAGAGGAGATCTCCACGCCCGAACCCTTGACCAGCGGTTCGAACTTCTCGTACAGCTTCGGGACCTCAGTGCCGATGAGAACCTGGTACTGACCGGCCTTGTTCAGCGTGTTCACCACGCCCTCGACTTCCTTGACCGCAGCGTCGTCGCAAGCAGCGTCGTCCTTGAGATTGAGGCGCAGGCGCGTTGCGCAGTGCGTCATGCCCGAGATGTTCTCGGGACCACCGACGGCGTCCAGAATCCCCTGAGCCATCGCGTTCCAGTCGCGTTTCATTGGTTACCTCCCCATTGCGCAGAAGAGCTCGCGGACAAGCTCGGCTGCCTTAATCGCGTCGTTTGCATCGATAACGGATTGGATCTTCTCCATGCTTACGGTCTCGATGGCGTCGTTGAGCAGATGGATCATCTGGTCGTTCTGTGCAGCCTCGCCGGCAGCGGGCTCGATGACCGGGAACGTGTCGAAGTAGATTGCGCTGTCGTAACCGTGCTTCTTCACGTAGTAGAGGAACTCGAGGGTCTTCACCGGCGTGGACGTACCAATCATAAGGCCATCGTCGAAGCGACCGTTGCCGTCGTTTAGGTGAATGCCGTAGAGCTTGCCCTCGCGGCCGAACAGGTCGGCGGCCATGGCAGGGTTCTCGTGCTTCATGAGCATGTGGCAGTAATCCAGCGTGACGCCCAGGTTCGGGCGGTCTGCAGCGTTGAGAATCATGCCGGTCATACCCATGGAGTCGATGAACGCGTACGCGCGCTCCTCGTAGGGTTTGTACTCAATCGAGATCTTGAGGTCGGGCGCGTAGTCGCAAACCTTCTGGAATGCGGCTACGAGCTGGTCGAAGACGCGAGCGTAGGCGATCTGGAAGCTGTAGTCGAAACCGTCGTGGCCGAGCCAGATGGTCACCGTGTTGCCACCGGCAGTGCGGCAGTAGTCGCACGCCTCGTAGCAGAGCTCAAGGGCTTCCGCGGCAAGGGCATCATCGGCATTGCCCAGGTCACCGTTGAGGAAGGCGTTGCGGAAGCGCAGCGCGCAGCCGTTCAGCTGCAGGTCGTGAGCTGCGAGCTTGGCGGCCATGTCCTCCGCCGTGACACCTGTGCAGTGCTCGGGGTAGTTGAGGTCGACGTGCGTGAGGCCCACGCTCTGGAACTCCGCGAACACGCGATCAAGATTCTTGTCGCCATCGCGAAAATAGGAGTTGATACGAGTTGCAAGCTTCATGCTTCTACGTCCTTTACCTTCGTCCTTGATCGTTTCTGCCCGTTCGAGCACCTGATCTATATCCGTAATTCGATAAGGGCCGCCGCCTGCGCGCCGGGGCCTACCCTATGCCATGTAGATTACTGCCACGTAAGTTCATTTTCAATCAGTATTTTTCATTCTATTTCTCATTGTGTCAGAGTTTTTCACCGTATCAAGCCATCTACCTTGTGGTTTTGCTGTTAATCAAGTTTGACCATTCTTGAAATTAATTGATTTTATCTGAACTAATTTGCCGTTTATCGGTGAAAATCGACCGTTCACGGCTGACGATGACACAAGATGGAAGAGGCTTGCATGAGGAAAAGCGCTGAATTCCCAGCGCCGATTCGAATGACGCGATTGGCGACGCGAGCGTCGACGGCCCGAATCTGCCGTCGGCCCCCACTAACCAAAAACGGCGCCGCTCACGCGACGCCGTCATATTCCCTGGTGCCCCCGGGCGGATTCGAAAACTCCCCATTACAGTCTGAAATAGGCCATCGATAAATTTCGATGGCGAGCATTCGGCGC